>DAOTVP010000119.1:0-48588 GCA_034436155.1 Anaerolineae bacterium | reverse complement strand
CGTGCGCGATGTGACTTTCCGCGAAGATGCCTCACGCATTCGTCATGCAAAACGACAACGCTTACTGGCGACTCTCAATAATCTCGTGATTGGTCTCATCCGACACTGTGGACAGTTTGACTATATTCCTGAAGCCAGACGGTATTTCAATGCCAATTATGAGCAGGCGCTTCAATTACTCCTTTGACGACTTTGCAAAAGCCCTTATCATCTCTCATCACTTACTTTTCAACCACTACCTGCTATGCTATAATAAAACCAATCAGATTAATTTAAGAAAGGCATCATTAACATGGAAGAAAATGTAGATAATATTTATGAGGAGTTGGCAAAGGCTTCTATTGAACTCATTCATCGTGAGATGAAGGAAGTAGATGAGGTGGTTGTATTTATTAATACTCGATACCCGTCTTTTTTCAAATACATTGTTGCTTATAATGCAGGTAATATAGATGAAGCCAAAATACTTTATGAGCAACTGAAAACTGAATATGCGTCAATTGATGATACCCCTTTCTCTTTTCCGTCAAATATAAAGTGATAAAAAGGATGTATTATGCCACTCTATCAACGCAAGTCTATTCGATTACAGGGATATGATTATCGTCAGAGTGGGGCTTATTTCGTGACAATACTGACTTATAAACGGATGAATACACTAGGCGATGTATATCGTGAAGATGTTGTTTTGAGTGAATTAGGTAAGATTGTTAAACAAGTATGGGAGCAAATTCCATCACATTTTGTCTATGTAGATTTAGACTTTTTTGTGATTATGCCCAATCATTTTCATGGCATTCTCATTATTACAGATAATCCCGCAGGTTCGGATAGCTCTGACAGTCTAAACATCTCGGTAAGGGCGCAACATGTTGCGCCCTTACAAGCACCTTTAGCACATACCTCTAAACCCAAAGGTATTACACCCAATAATGTCGCGTCTGGCTCATTAGGTGCAATTATACGCTCATTTAAGGGTACAGTTACACGGCTAACACATCAGATGGGTTATGAACTCCCAATATGGCACCGAAATTACTATGAACATATTATCCGTGATGAAAAATCACTCAATTCTATACGCGAATATATCCTTTATAATCCTGCTAAGTGGGAAATTGACTCACTATATCAGAAGTAGGATATAACATCGGTTATATGGGGTGTGTAAGGGCGCAACATGTTGCGCCCTTACCAGTGTGCTATTCATTACCACAGATGTGATAAAATATAAATCACTGAAAAGCAAGGAGCAACATTGATGAACATCCAAAAAAATGCCCAACAGGGACGTGCCAGTTTATCGGCATGGGAAAAAAATAAACCGACTAATTTTTTTACATCGGATAAAAATTTACAAGCCGTTTTGCGTCATCATCTCGGTGAAGCGGAATATAACCAACTGGAATATCAGTTATCGCGGTTTGGCGGGGAATGTGCCACCATCATAGACGAAGCCGTCAAAATCGAAGACCGAATCGGCAATCATCCACGTTTGTATCGCTATAACGGCATTGGGGAACGATTGGAACAAATCGAATTTCATCCCAACCACGACCTCGTAGGTAGGCTCATCTGGAAGACGGGCATCATGGCGATGCAAGCGCGACCGGGCAACACGGTGCATCAGATGGCATTATTTTACTTGCTCAATCACACGGCAGATGGTCATTCGTGCGGTTTAGCCTGTACCAGTGGACTGATCCGCGCCTTACAGACCGCAGGTAGTGAAGAATTGCAAGAAAAATTCCTCGCGCCACTGCTCGACCCGAATTATGATACCATGCAACACGGGGCGCAATTCCTCACCGAAGTGCAAGGCGGGAGCGATGTCGGCGCGAATGGCATCGAAGCCTATAAACACGAAGATGGCACATGGCGCATCACGGGCGAAAAATGGTTCTGCTCCAATATCAACGCGCATCAATTTTTGGTGATGGCGCGACCTGTCGGCGCGGCTTCTGGCACGAAAGGGCTAGGGTTATTTTTGATACCGCGCACACTCGATGATGGTACGACCAACACCTTTTATCTGCGACGGCTCAAAGATAAACTTGGCACGCGGGTCTTAGCCAGCGCCGAAGTGGATTTTGTAGATGCGGTGGCGTATCCTGTCGGCGCACTTGAAAATGGCTTCAAAATCGTAGTGGAGCAGGTGTTGAATACCTCACGGTTGATGAACGCCGTTTCGTGCGCGGGATTCATCCGTCGGGCGTATATCGAAGCCGCTAGTTATGCCTGTGAACGCTCGGCATTTGGGACGACAATCGCCAATTATCCACTTGTACAAGAGGCGGTGGTGGATATTTTGGCAGAAAGTTATGCCGCTGTCGCATCGAGTTTTGCGGTGGCATCGTTATTAGACATCATCGAAACGGGCATAGGGGATCAAGAAGATGAGGCGATTTATCGGGTCTTTGTCAACATCAACAAATATATCACCAGCGTGCAGGGGAGCGAATCGGTGCATCGGGCGATAGAAGTCTTCGGTGGCAATGGCGCGATTGAATCGTTCAGCATTTTGCCCCGTCTCTATCGGGATATGGTGGTTCTCGAAAGTTGGGAAGGCACGCATAATGTGTTATGCCTACAGGTATTGCGTGATTTTGGACGGTATAATCTGCATGAGCCGTTTTTGAAATATCTGCATACCCATTTGGCAACCGTGCGCGATGACCGTTTTAAGGCAGATGTCGAGGCGGTTGAATTGGCGATTGCCCGTTTTGTGACCATGCTTGGCAAAATTGGCGGGGCAGATTCGGCGTATCAAAATGCCCATGCTCGCCGATTGATTCATCTGTTGGCACAAATTTCGCAGGCAGTGATGTTATTGGTCGAGGCGCAACGCGAAGTCGAACACGGCGTTAAGACGATTAAACCCGATGTCATCACGTATTTCATCAACAAGCATCTGCGCCCGAATTATGACCCCATGACCGATGAAACCTATATCCCACGCCTCGAAAAATTGATGATGGCGTATTAAACGCATCGGATTGCGCCCTTATCCACATACCGCATCGGGATGTGATTTTGCTGGACGCACAAACCAGCGCCGTAAGCGTTTTTCGACCGATGTTGGCATGAATTTTCGCAGTATCCATTTGCCTGTCCCGCGTATAATATGCGCGGGATAGCGCCTTAATTCCTTGAAATCGGTTCGCAATGCGCCCCATTGTCCTTTTCGCAGATGGATGAGCATGTTATCCAAAACGGCATCCACCCATTGATGGTGCATGGTGCTGGGTAAATCATGGTAGCCGTATCGGGCTAACATCGCGCCGATTTCTTGCAGGCGTTTATAACCGCCACTGCGCGATTTCGTCTCCTGAAAAATTTTGACCGTCACCCGAATATCGGATACAAATTTTGGCGGATACTGCTTGCCGATTCGCAACCAATATTCATAATCCATGCCGAAATGCAGATTTTCATCAATATAACCGCAGGCATCGATCACCTGACGGCGCAAAAAGACGGTAGGCTGAACGATATAACAGCCGAAAGTAGCCAGTTTTTCGTAGCTCCAATCCAAAATCGGATAGCGATAATTATTCGGTTGCCCGTTTTCATCCACAAATGTCGCACAACCGTACACCCACATCGTATCAGGATGAGCCACCAGATAGTTCACTGCTTTTTCGACAGCATCAGGCGCGTAAATATCATCTCCATTCAACCACGCGACGATTTCGCCTTTGGCGCGTCGCCAGCCTTTGTTAATGGCATCGCTTTGACCGTTATCTTTTTCGCTGATGAAGGTGAGTTTATCGGCATATTTTTCGACAATCGCCCGTGTGTTATCGGTAGACCCGCCGTCCATAATGATGTATTCGATGTTGGGGTAGGTCTGATTTAACACCGACAGAATACAATCTTCAAGATATGTCGCGCTGTTATACACAGGCGATACAACCGTCACAAGGGGTAGGTGAGTATTGTTCATTTTGGGTTACGCTCATGTGCATAAAAGGTAAAATCTACATCTTCAATCAAATAAGGTTTCCAGAAATCTGCACCATAACGCCACCAGGCATGACATCCAAATGGTGGTTTATAGCCATTTTTTTCTAAACTATATTCTGGGAACATCTCGAAGGCAAAATCGAGACCAACATCTGGGGGAGATATTTTGAAATCTGGATACATCATCGGAACACGTAACCCCCAAAAACGGTCTTCATTCCATTTATAGGTACGGATATATTCGGCTAATCCGTGGCGACTATGACGAAAGATGTTGAGCTTTTTGAATATTCGTGTTGGTAATGGATTGTGCGAGATGTCCCCAAATGGGTGTGTCATGATGTGACTAAACTTGTGTAATAATGTCATATTGTCAAATGTAGTCGAATAGATAACATCTAAACAATGTTGAACATGCCGAAGCGATAATCCCCCATTGCCACAACCAATAAAACCCTCATAAGGATTTTGTGTGGATGCAAACCAAGGTGAACCGATATAGTCATAACCGAGATGACAAAATTCTTGTAGGCGGTCAGAAAATACCAGCGCATCTAGTTGATAAATCAACATATAATCGAATTGTGCGAATCGCTCGTAGAATTCTTTTGAAAGTAGGAGCTGATTATATCCTGCAAGCCCTGAAAAATAGTGTGCAGGAAAGTGAATCGTTTCAAAACCATTGATGCTGATGTCTAGGGTATCTGGTGCAATGATATAACGTGTGTAATCTGATAAATACCGAATCATGTGCCGAATAGCATACTTTTCTTCATCCAGTAGGCGTGTCTGATAAATTGGTGTGATAATGGCAATGCGTGATTTAGGATAAGTTATTGTTTTTGAAAACATAGACATTTTTCTCTTGAGAAAGTTTCTCAAACCCGATTGAGTTTAAGTGAGACATCATTTCTTGTATACGGTTTTCTCCAACAATGAAATCATGTAATTCTACTATCAATAATGGAACTCTATTTTTCAAGATAGTCATCTCGTTGGCTACAAGGTCAACTTCTGCACCTTCAATATCACAAACAATAGAAAATCTTTGCCAATTTCTTTCGCTTATTATGTTCGATAGTGTTGTGGTTTTAACACGCATCTCGTGCGAGGATACAGGCACAATACTACTCGAAAATCCCATTTGATAAAAACTGATTTCTTCACTACCATAAGCGATAGCACGTTCAACAATGTCAAATTCGCAATGATTAAGTGCTTTGTTCTGATGGAGTGTGACTGCCATATTGGGATTGGCTTCAACAACAATATGCGCTTTCGGGTTTTTGAGCATTTTATTGGTCATACATGCAACCACACCAATACTACCGCCAAGTTCAACAACGGGTAATGTTACATCCAAATATTGTTTAATCGCATTACGTTCTGGACGCTCATACCGTCCTTGAAGTAGTTGGCTTTTATGATGACGGGGAACTGCTGATGAATCTGTCCTGATGGTTAATCCTTCAATTTTAACCCGATTTCTCCTAACGATTTCAACGTAACGTCCGATGAAGTTATTATCAGATTGAAAGAAAAAATATCGAAAGAAGCCGATAAAACCTCTTTCACGTATCCCTTTTTGCATGGTTGTCAGTTTTTTACCAATTGTCATCTCGTTTCCCCCATAATTGATTGTTTTGAATTCTATGATGATACTATCTTTTTTAGCTTTCGGATAATCTTTTTGAGCAGATATACAGGCAACACAGGTCTTTCTAATGAAAACATCTTTACAGTTTGCAAAATGCCTTCTTTGTTGAATACAAAATTTGTAGGATGATTTAATGGAAAACTAATATCAAATGTTGGTAAATTAGCTACAGGAGATGCTATATTTTGGGTATTTGTGCCTTCTGCACCAATGCCAATGTTGGAAATCTGATTTTCATAGGGCATAACACATAAAGCATCATGTGATATGCAAGTATACATCCATTGATAACCCCACGTTTGAATCTCGTGTTTATACGTTTTATCCCAAATAAAACGCCAGTGACGTTTTTGGCTAGGCGACAAAAACTTTGATAAAACCTTTTCCCGAAAGGCACTATCGCCCCAAGAGGTCATATTCACATCATATTTTGCCCATGCGCGTCGCCATGTTGCCCATCCCCAAATATGCGCGAACATTGAAAAATAATAACTGTCCACAACACCAGCAGGGCGTTGATACCCAAAATTATCGCCACTGATGTGCATCACGCGCTCATCGTCTTTGTATTTTTCGAGTAATTCTTCACAGTAACGGAAAAATGTCGGATGAGGTAGGCAATCATCCTCTAAGATGATGGCTTGCTCAACCTGTTCAAACACCCAATTCAACCCACTGGAAATACGCATCCGTAAGCCCATATTTTGGTCGGCGTAATTGGTCTGAACTTCGCAATCCCAATCTACCTGATTGATAATGGCGCGAGTTGCTTGGCATTTTTCGGCTTCATCGAGACTTCTGGGACCGTCCGCCACCACGAATAATTGTTTGGGCTTGGCTTGTGCGATGCGCTCAAAGACGCGCTGGGTGGTATCGGGTCGGCGAAAGATTAAAAAGACGACAGGTGTGTTGAGTTGATACATGATGATTTACTCAAAATGCTTGTGAAGATGTTTAAAAAAACCTTCTGGTGAGAGATATTCCTCCCAAATTTGACGACATTTTTTTTGAAGATTAACAAATTCTTCTGGCGACAAATTATCATGAAATTCTCGGATTTTTTTATCCATTTGGTCTAATTCATGCTCTTCTATCCATACACAATATTGCTTCCAGTCAATTTCAAAATCGTAAGGTAGCACACAATCTGTATTGATAAAAACGGGTATACGACCAAAATATAAAATTTCATATAACCTAAAAGAGACATTTGCCGCCCCACGAATACATAAACCATAATCGCTATTGCGAATATTATCTATATATTCTTGCTGTTCTATCTTTTTCTGTTCGCCTTGTACCTTGCCATGAAATTGCTTTCTGATGATAAAGTTCGTCTCGATTAATTTGCTTTTTGAAAGTTTGTGTAATACTTTTCTACGAAAGATATGGTATTTGCGTTTAAGTTGTTTTTGACGTGTTTTTGCTACACCATCTTTGATATATCTTAAAATATCCTTACCTGCTTGATAGGTCTGCATCTGACGTGTATAAATATAACCACAAAAACCAACAACTGGAATTTCTGATTTTGTACGGGGTTCAAGCGGTTCTTGACCAACTTGCAAATCACTCCATGCTGGCATAGCAAATTCTGTCGGTTTTTGGGTGGATTTATAAAATGATGTCCGAAAGATTATACTATTTGGTACAAGGACCTCTTCTTCTGATGGATACCAGAAAAAAACAACAATTGGCTTATCATCGCTGGCTTGCTGTGCCAATTGTAAAATCAGTTCCCGATTTTCAATGCTTTTTTCCCAGGCGACAGGTGCGACTATCAAATCAGCATTTTCTAATGTCGTTAAATCAAAAAAATTAGTCCCAATTTCGGCATATTTTTGATACGTTATCGCATAGCGCATCACATCAGAACTTATCCCCCAAAACGGGAAAAGCATAATGGTATGGGGAACATCGGGCAAGATATATGATTTATCACTATAGATTTTTAATTTTGTGTTCATCGGTGTTTTAATTGTAACCTTTGGGCTATCTGATGATTCACAATCGTGTAATTGGTATATGTGAACCGCTCATGAACTTCATGATATTTGGGGATGAAATGTAACCCTTTGGGCATGATACGATAGATGGAGTAATTCATGTCTTGTATCAAATCGAACATATCTTTTAGGAACAACCGCGCATCCAAGTAGTTGTTGCCATATTCAAATTGAATGACATCAATTTTTTCTTGTTCTAAAAGCGATTTCGCGCCCATGAGGACGTAATAATCATGCCCTTCCGTATCAATTTTCAGATAATTGATATGGTCAATGTGGTGTGTTTGGCAATAATTTTCAAGTGTATCCACTTGGATAGTTGTTTTGCTCACATAGGGTTTGTCATGACGGGGATAAAGCGAATTATGTGAATGTGCATCCCCATATTCATAAAAAGTCAGTTCACCTGTTTTATCGCCAAGACCAAGATTGTTGATATATACATTTTCTGGAAAATTATTTTTTGCAATTAAAGGATATGATGTAGGGGAGGGTTCAAAGGCATGAATAACCGCACTAGGGTTAATATTTAAGACGGCTTGTGACCATTTGCCGATATTTGCGCCCACATCAAACACTATCGGCGTGCGTTGTGATTGTAGATTTTGGGCTAACCACCGATATTCGCCATTGGTCTGCATATCAATATTGCCAGAATTATGATATTTGTTGATATACATATTGGCTAAGTCATGTAAGATTTTTTGGCGTGGGATAATATTAATAACCCCTCGCGCAAATCGTACTGATAATTTTTCTGTTTTTGCCATAGCAAACCTTTGGATTTTATATCAAATTAAACCATTCTGATTATACCGTATCTCGATAGGAATGACCAACATCACCCAAATATTGCCACACACACCCAAGTCAAGTACACTATGCACACAACTGACATATCTAAAGGATAGAGAGACCATGAAACGATTGATACTCGCGTGGGTCATGATACTGTTACTGGGTGCATGTGCGCCACCGCTCAATTTGAATAAGACCACCCAGACCTCAAATTTATACGGACAATACACCGTTGCCTATTCCGATAAATGGTTTATCCACCAAGAATTGGGCAGGATTGCCTTCTCGAATAGTGAGCAAGGGATAGAATCTTATCTGCGTAACAGCCCCATGACAGGCGAATCGGTGGCGGGCGGGGTGTTTGTGTTCCCGAAAGGGCAGGGCATAGAGAGCGCCGAAGCCATGCTCGATAATTATCAAGAGACGCTGGTCGTATCACTTGGCAACCGTGAAACCTTCACTGAAAATGGGCGTTCTGGCATCAGTGGCACAGGTGTGACAACCGTGCGCGAAATTCAGGTGGATATTGGCGTGGTGGTGGTGGATATTGGCGAGGCTTACGGCGTGGTGGTGTATTATACCGCCGTTGGCAAGGTGAATAATCCCCTGAATACGATTCGTCGCATGGCAGGGACGATTAATTTCATCCCGCTCAATCAAGGATAAATTATGCGTTGTATTGTGATGATGATAACCCTGTTGTTGATGCTGGTTGGGTGTGATGTCCCGCCAGCTACGCCAGAGCCGATTATCATACCCAATATGGAACCATCTCAACAGGTGAGCGCCACCGATTTTCAGGGTCGTGTGATGCAATTCAGCTATCCCGAAACATGGTTGGCGCGGGTCGGTAATAATGGCGAGATTGTGCTGGCAAATCGTCAGAATGCGCTTGGCGCATGGGATATTGATATTTTCAATTTGCGACATGGCGAAATGGCGGGCGTGATTGCCGCCATCGATGAAAATAGCATCGCCAATTCGTGGGAACGCAACCTCGAAGCGGTTATGGCGAATAGTCGCGCTCAGATGACACGCTATCGTGATTTGCGGGCGCAATTCACGGGTAACGAAGCCTTCTCTGTCAATGGACGCGATGCGCTCATCACCAACGGCACGCTCACTCGCGAGGAACAAATCGTAGAGGTCATCATCATTGTGGTGTATGATGCCGATGATTATGGTTACGCCTCGATGCTCATCGGCGCACCTGTCGGTCAGATTAGTTTATACGAGCCTGTACTCAAACAAATTGCAGGGACATTCGATTTTATCCGAGAATCATAAGGAGCATGGGGCATGACAGTGGTTTGTTTGGGCGAATTATTGATCGATTTTGTGGCGCAAGAGACGGGTAAGCGCGTTGGTGATGTGAACGGGTTTCAGAAAGCGGCGGGTGGTGCGCCTGCTAATGTCGCTGTTGCTGTGCGCCGATTAGGACATCCTAGCGCCTTTTTGGGGCAGGTGGGTGATGACCCGTTTGGGCATTATCTGGCGGATGTGTTGCACGCCGATGGTGTGAATGTCGATGGATTACGGTTTAGTGGTGTTGCCCGTACCGCGTTGGCGTTTGTGTCGTTGGCGGATGATGGGGAACGCAGTTTTGTGTTTTATCGGCATCCGAGCGCCGATATGCTCTATCAACCGCAAGATATTGATATGCCTATTTTATCCACCGCCAAAATTTTTCACTTCGGGAGCATCACCCTCATCACCGAGCCGAGCCGTTCCGCCACGCTCCAAGCCGCCTCACTCGCCCGTGAGAATGGCGCGATGGTATCGTATGACCCCAATTTACGCCTCGCCTTATGGGATTCGCCCGATAGCGCCAAAGCGGGGATGTTTTTGGGCATGGGCTATGCCGACATCCTTAAAATTAGTGATGAAGAATTGGTCTTTCTGACGGGTGGCGATGACGTGAAACCTCTGTGGAATGAGACACTTAAACTCATCTTGGTGACGCACGGCGCGAATGGCGCGACAGCCTATACCCGCGATGGTCAATCGGTGTATCAAAAAGGGTATCCTGTTCAAGCCGTAGATACTACAGGCGCGGGGGATTCATTCATGGCGGGGGTGTTGGTCGGGATACTCGAACATGGGGATGTGTATCCGCAACATCTCGCCGAGATACTGGCATTCGCCAATGCGGTCGGGGCAATCACGGCAACAGGGCGCGGTGCGATTCCATCGTTGCCGAATCGAGACCAAGTGCGGGCATTTATCACCAAAATGGGTTAAGATATTCGATAGATAATTCAATATATCAATAGAGGACTTTTTATGAGCAATGACCCATTAGTGAACACCCAATTTGGGCAATATTTTATCGAGCAACAAATCCAATCGGGTGGGATGGCAACCGTGTATCGTGCCACCAATCAAAGTCGCGGTTTTGTCGTGGCGCTCAAAATCCTGAAGAGCAATTATCAACGCGAAGCCGATGTGGTCGAGCGATTCAAGCGCGAGGCAGAGGTCGCCGCTACGCTCAAACATCCACATATTGTGGATTGCCTCGATTCGGGCGAGGTGAATGGCATGTCGTATTTAGCCATGCCCTATATCGAAGGCGGGAGCATTGCCGATTTATTCAAAAAAGGGGGCGCACCAATTCCCCTTTGGCGGACTGCCGAATGGTTGTCACAAATTGCTATGGCGCTCGATTATGCCCACCAACGCGGGATCATTCATCGGGATTTGAAGCCCGGTAATATTTTGTTAGATAGAAACCAAAATGCCTATCTGACCGATTTTGGTATTGCCCGTGTGTTAGAAGCTGTGCGTCTGACGATGCCAGGGATGCCGATGCCCGGCACTGTGCGCTATATGTCGCCAGAACAAGCGCGTGGTGAACCGAATGTGAATCATCTGAGCGATATTTACGCCTTTGGCGTGGTGGCATACATTTTAGCGACCGGATTTTATCCGTATGACGGTAAAAATGAACCTGCTATTTTAGAACAACACCTGACCCTGCAATTACCGCAACCCACGCGGGCGAATCCACAATTGCCACAGGCACTCGACGGGGTGCTATTTATGTGTTTGGCAAAACGCGCCCAAGACCGTTATCAACGTGCCAGTGATTTTGCTACGGCGTTTCGTCATGCCATTGCAGGCTATGAGCAAACGGTGGTCATCGTAGACCCCAAACGACCCAATCCCGCCTCGCCTAATCGTCCACAGACAGAGACCAAACCGCCAACGGCGTTGCGTCGCCCAGAAAATTTCCCCGCCAATATGCCCATTCCAGACCAACGTCCACAAACACATCATCAGCGCCCTGCCAATTTCACGCCGAATATGCCCAACCAACCGCCGATGAATATGGGCTATCCATATACCCCGCCTCAACCCAAAAAAGATAATAGCAATCTGATTATTTATGGGGTTATCGGCACAGTGGTTTTATTGGCGCTCATCGTCCTCGTGATAGTGTTAACAGGTGGCAACTGATGCAATTGACCCGTTTTGATGATGTTCATCAATTTTATAACCATGTATCTGCGTTTTTGACCGCCCGTGAAGCCGAACATAATCTGGTCTTGGGGGTTATTCGCGGTGTGCAAATTGGGGAATATAACGAGCATCCGCCGTATTTGGCGTGTGTTGAACATGATAATCGGGTGGTGGCGGTTATCGTCCGCACACCACCCCATAACGTGTTACTTTCTCTGATAGATGACCCGCAACATGTTATCCCCATGATTGTAGAAGATATACGCCATGAATATACGTCACTGGTTGGGGTGAGTGGTGCGAAATTAGATGCGCGGTTATTTGCCGAAGCATGGGAAGCCGCCACTGGGCAACCGTTTCAATTGTCTGTGAAGTTGCGGATTTATAAATTAACTGAAGTCATATTCCCGCAAAATGTGGTAGGGCAAATGCGTTGGGCGCGAGAAGCAGATTTTGAGATGCTGGTGGATTGGTATATCGGTTTCATCACCGATGTCGGTTTAACTATCACCACGCCAGATCGCGCCCCAATGATTATACGCCGATTTTTAGATTCTGACCCCAAAGAACGGCGGTTAGCCATTTGGGAAGTGGATGGTTTGCCTGTTTCGATGGCGGGTTATATGGGGTCTACGCCCAATGGGATGCGGATTGGCGCGGTTTATACTCCGCCTGAATATCGCAAAAAAGGGTATGCCAGCGCGTGTGTGGCGCATCTGAGCCAAAACATCTTGAACATGGGCAAGCAATTTTGCTTTTTATTTACCGATCTCGATAATCCGACCTCAAATCGGATTTATCAGGACATTGGCTATCAGCCGATTTCTGATGTGGATGAATACCGTTTTGGAGAAAGCACTCTCTAATCGGGTTAATGTGGATGTCATCATCTGGTGGTATGATATAAGAGTGCAATCAGAATATGATGTATATCATATCCCTTATCAGTATTATTTAGCGTGTGTAAAGGAAAAATCATGAGCCTGTTTGATGATTTAATGGGACGGCGCAAACAAGAAGAAGCGATGAAAGAATCGGGACGGCTACCACCCGGTCAATCATTAACCACCAAATTCCCCGTCTTGACCTACGGACCGAATCCGCGTTTCGACCCCGACACATGGACATTCCGTGTATTCGGCGAAGTCGAAAATGAATTGTCGTGGACATGGGAAGAGTTCCTCAAATTACCCACCGTTCAAATCACCTGTGATATTCACTGCGTCACCCGTTGGAGCAAATTTGATACGGTTTGGGAAGGGGTGCAATTTAAGCACATCGCAGAATTAGCGGGCATGAAACCGACCACCCAGCATATCATCGCCCATTGCGACTTGGGATACACCACCAATGTGCCTGTCGAAGACATGATGCGCGATAATGTGTTGTTGGCGTATAAATATGATGGTCAATTGTTAGAACCCGATCACGGCGCACCTGTACGCACGCTGGTGCCACATCTGTATTTCTGGAAGAGCGCCAAATTTTTACGCGCCTTAGAATTTAGTCCTGTGGATAAACCCGGATTTTGGGAACAAGTAGGCTATCATAATTATGGCGACCCGTTCAAAGAACAACGACATGGGCGCAGAGGTTGGTAAAGATTTTTTAAGGGCGCATGATTGCGCCCTCTGTGTTCATTTATTATTTCACGACATCGGGTTCGAGGTGGCATTGCCCACGAGACAAATCGCAACTTACATCTTGCGCTGTGCCACCATCGAGTAAATCGGCGACCCACGCTGTTACAGGGACATCATCCACTTGGAATTGATAAAATTGAGGGAGTGTGGTGATGCAATGCACCATGCCACCTGCCAAATAGCTATAAAAGTTTTCGTTGGCATCATTGAGGGTGTTTAGGCGTGCTTCTGCGCCTGCGCTCCAATCCACAGAGACCGTCAAGAAATTGCTCGCATTGACGAACACGCCTGTTTGGATGCCGTAAAATGCCACTTGAACTTGATCCATATAGGTGGTGTATTGCGAGATGATGTTATTCGGATACATCTCCGCCAATTTGAGCATGTATTCGGTGTTGAATGTATCGGGGTTGACCTCATCCAAAAATCCGAGTTTGCCGAAGCCCCAGGTGGTTAATCCATCCCAGTAATCGGGTGCGACACCGACCGCCGCATCCGCCAAGTGAACGACAGGCACATCGGCGTAATGCTCCATGATGAATGGTGCGTTGACCGTTGCGCCATATCCACCCGCGCTACAACCCGTCACAAAGACTTGTTCTGGTTGCACAAAATTTTCATACACCCAATCCAAAACGGCTTGCGAATTTTTGCGTCCGTTAAAATGCACCGTGATTTGGTCAAAATCCACCCCAAGCTGTTCTTTGGGGACATCAAACGTGACCACCTCATCCCCGCCGTGAATATCGCCTGTGCAATAGGGGACGAACACGGTGTTATAATCGGTGACGGGGTTGGCTTCGTTTTCAAAATCGAATATGCCGAAGCTGGCGGGCGGTTCTTCGCCGACTTCATATTGCGAGGCGAATTGACCAATCGCGCCACAGGTGAATCCATCCCAACACGCGCCACCGCCTTCAAAGTAGATCATCAATTTGTCGGTGGGTTCAGAGGCAGGACGCACGAAAAAGCTATACGGGGTATCATACATGCAGATGGTATCGCCACCCGTCTCGATTTGTGTCCATTCGCCTGCGGGTAAATCGGCGAAGGCGGGCATATCGGGCATCGTGTCCTCTTGGGCGAGGGCAGGGATGGCGAATATGCCGATGATACCGCACAATAACAGAAACAATATTTTTTGACGCATATCCAAAATCTCCAAAAGTATCTAAAATATATTTAATATTGCCCCAAATAGGGTACGGATAATCGTAACATATCTGCGTGTGTTTGGCGAGAAGTGGAATAGACACGCTATTCATTCTATGCTAATGTATCCACGTCTTCATATTTTAGCGTGGATAAAACACAAGATGGTTGTGTTTGGACAGATTATCATGCCCCTGTGACTGTCACCGAAACGGGTGAATGTTGGGTGCAATTCTATACCATTGACTTCGCAGGCAACATCGAAGCGGACAAAATCGTCACGTTCACGATTGCCGAAACAGGTGTGGTAGTGACACAAATCCCGCCTGTGGTGAATATTGTTGTGCCACCAGCCAATCCGCCGACCACCCCACCGTTTGAAACACGCGAGGATTTCCCGCCGAATTTACACGATGAAGGTGTGTATTTCACCTATCCAGAAGATAATCGCGTTACTGATACATCCACCCCGCCCCAGACGGTTGCCACAGGTGACACCGCAAATGGCGGTAGCTCTGTCGTGCCGATGGAAGATAATCGCATTAGTCGCTCGCCCGTCATCCGCGAGTCGGATATGACCACCAATACCCTGCCATTATTCCCGTTAGAAGGACGCTTCCCGACTGACCGCCGACCGCGCATCAGCATCTTGCCGTATATCCGTTCCGAATCGTTTGAACCCAACCGCATGGGTGACGATGATGTGGATATCGCTCCATGATTTTCAAACAGGTTCTTAGGCGATGAGATTTTTTTTGACGCATCCAATCTTGAATATCACCTATTGGCTTGGCTAATTTTTGAATTTCGCCATTGCCGAGTTGTGTGACCAATTTGGCATGATATTCATCTGCCAAGAGTTGGGTCTCGTTGCTAATCCCATCATGACCATGCACAAACATAATGAGCGTTGTGGCGGTGGGCATATCTCCCAGATGAAAGTGACATATCCCCAATTGGAGCAAGCCATATGTCCAAAAGGTGATGAGTTGGTTATCATGCGCCAATTTGACCCATTCTTTGAGCAACGGTATCGCATCGTGATAGCGTCCCATGCTGATATATGCCCCGCATAAGGTACTGGCACTACCGACAATGCCATAGGCATCGCCCCGCGCTCGAAAATCGGCTAAGACATCGCATGAAAGGCTCTCGGCACGGACAAAATCACCTGTATCGGTCAGAATCATCGCCAAATTAGAGCGCACATAATTGTTGATAATCGAGAGTTGAAGCCGTTGCGTGAGGGCTATCGCCTGTTCTAAAGCGTGAATCGCGGCGGGATAATCTTGGCGACGATGGGCATTTGTGCCATATTCCATCAACACATAGACCAGCGATTCATCCATGCCAAAACGTTTTGCCATCTCAATGGCATCTTCTAAAATAGATTTGGCGGTCAGATAATCACCCATATTATCTTGAATCGCCGTCAGCATGGCTTGGGTGCGGATGAGTTGGTCTTTGGCATCATAACGCTCGTATAAATCAACCGATTTCTGGGCATGTACGAGGGCGTTTTGTGCATCACCCATATTCATATATGCGCGTGATAGTACCCGATATACAGGTGCGAGTTCCAAAATATCGCCCCATGAGATAAGCAAAGCTAAGGCGCGTTTGCCCATCTCTAATGAGAGCGGGATATCCCCTTTGTTACTATGGGCTTCGGATAATGCCCGTAATGCCTTGCCCTGCTCCAATGTATCACGTAATTCATCATACACCTCATAGGCTTTTTGGGCATAGTCTATCGCCATATCTACATTTTGGCTAAACTTCAGTTCAGAAAATTGCAGATAGGTCTGCCCGATTTCATGCGGATACGGCGGGTGGTGCGCCAAAATATGCTGTAAGACGTGTTCGGCTTGGGGATAATCACCCATGCGATGATAAAATTTTGCCAGCTGAATTTTTGCGCGTAACCCTGTGAGCATATCGGGCGGTATCACATCCGCCATACGCTTAAATAGCATCACCCCTTCGCTATACCACGCCTGATAATCATAAAACAACGCCAAACTATTCAGCGCATCTGTCAGCATATCGATAAAGCCATTCTCTAATGCCAAATTGAAGGCGAAACGGATAGTATCTATTTCTTGCATGATGTGATGGCGTGCCTCTAATAATTTTGTCCCCTTGAGCGTGGCTTCATGCCCCATCAGGCGTTGATTGACATACCCGATGATACCGCGTGTCATATCCTCAAAATTGGTGGGCATGTCGCGTAATTTATCGTAGGCGAATTGGCGAATGAGCGGATGTAATTCGTACCAACCGTTGGCGTTACGCTTGAGTAGCCCATGCCCCATGAGCGATGATACCATCGGCAAGGCGATGTGCGTCACAAATTTGGCGCTCTCGTAATTGAATTGGGCGGGGAAAATGGCGAGTTTTGCCAACGATGTTTGTTGTGCCGATGATAATAAGCGCCACGAATAATCGAATGTCGCGCTCAGGCTACGATGGCGGTCGGGCATGTCTGCCCAATCGGTGGCGAGGTCGGCTAAATTCGTGCGGATTTCATCCGAAATTTGGCGGATAGATAACACGCGCACCCATGTGGATGCCAATTCTATCGCCAACGGTATCCCCGCCAGTTGGTCGCAGATGTGTCGGATAAGTTGGCGGTCATCATCTGAAGGCGCGAATTGATTATCTACCCGTGTTGCCGTATCAATAAATAATTGCTCTGCGCCATCGGTCATCTGGTCGAGGTTGAACACCCATTCACTCTTCAGGTTCAACATCAAGCGTGATGTAACCATGATTTTGAGGTGTGGTGCGGTGCTGAGGAGATGGTCTATCACGCTGATATGGTCTAACAGATGTTCAAAATTATCGAGTACCAACAACAATTTTTGGGGCGCAAGATAGGCGGATAGTTGCCCAATTAAATCGGTGGGTTTAGAAAATTGAAAGCCGAGCGCATCGGCAACGGCGGTGATAATCCCGTTGGCATCACCCACACCCATCAACGGCAACACATACACCCCATCGGCAAATTGTGATAGCACCTGTCGGGCAATATGTAGCGCGAGGCGGGTTTTACCCGCCCCGCCCAAACCAACAATCGTTACCAACCGACAATCGGGGTCTGATAATTGGCGTGTGATATGGGCGATTTCTGCACTACGCCCGCGAAATGGATTGGGTTGTAGGGGTAAGTTATTCGGGATATGCGCCAGGGGGTCGGGCAAGTCGTAATAAATCGGCGGTAAATCGGGCGTGTGTCCTGCTTTGATGTCGTGATACAGGTGTGTCGTCTCGGATGAGGGTTCAACATCCAATTCATCGGCTAAAATTTTCACACAGGCGCTATATGCCCCTAGCGCACCTGTTTTGTTGCCCGACCAGATTTGTAAACACATCATCCAGCGATGTGCCTCTTCATTGAATGGGTCGAGTGCTATCCAGCGTTGGGCATAACGGAACGATGTCTCGAATTGGCTTTGGGCGCTATAACCAATGACCAATTTTTTTAGGGCATGGATGTATCCTATCCGCAACGATTCGGCGGTGTGCATCACCCAATCATCAAATTCGGGCGCGTTAGAAATGCCAAACCCCGCCAGAAAATCGTGTGTATATAAGGAGACCGCGCTTTCGTAATGAGGCAAACACATCACACACACCTCATCGGCGTGATGGGAATGCGTTTTGGGTGCGTGGATGGCTTCTTCAAATGCGCTCACATCTGTCCAGAGCGATTTATCGGGGTTGAGTTGCACCATATCGCGGGTGTTGATGAGCCAATCTTCGCCAATGATTTTGTTGATGTCCCACAATGAGACGCGCAATTCGCTCCGAGACCGTTCTTGGTCGAGTTCGCCCCATAAGAGGGTCGCTAGGGTATCACGCCCCAACGGATGGGGGTGCATGACCAAATAACATAACAGTGCCAACGATTTTCGGCGTGCCAATTTGACAGGTTGGTCAGCTTGCGTCAAGCGCGGCGTGCCAAATAAAAATACTTTCAGCATGATATTGTCTCGTTTATCTTACACAACCTAATATTTGCAATGGTTTTGCAACGGTGAATAGATATGCTTAGCATATCCGTTTAGGTTTATTCGATTAGGTGGGGCATGATCATGCCTTGCCTACTGATTGCATATGAGGAAATAATACCATGAAACGCATCACTTTCGCATTATTATTGGTCATCATCGGCATGATGGGGTTGGCAATTGGGTCTACATCGGCAACGGGTGGCATCATCAGCAATTTGGTCTTCTCAGTGAATACCAATGCCGCGGTTTGTGAGGATGTCATTTTTCAGTTGAATTTTGATGAATCACCTGTTGTGGATGATTGGAGTGGGTATGACCTGTTTGGTATCACGATTGTCGATGCTAACGGCGTGGCAGTTGGGGCGATGTGGGATGGTTGGGCAGTCGGATCGGGAACATATAATTTTGCCCGTCTATTTGGCGATACCAGCGTGATTAACTCTATCACCGCCCGACCGTTGACCATCACCTTTTATGATACCACCCTCAATTTAGGAATGGGAATCAATACGCAAATCATTTTTGATGGTATCGTGAATGAAAACGCGCCCATTATCGCCAAATATGTGATAGATCCCGCCGATTATACCAGCGCCTGCGCGGGTTTATCCCTGATTTTGCCCCCTGCCACGCCGAGCGATGGTCGAATTAACCCAGATAACAACGCGCCTGTGGTGGTCTTCGCCGTAGCGGGTGGATTGCAATTTTATTCACCACAAGGGGCTATGCTATTCGATGTAACCGCCAAGCAAATCGCCGATGTCGGGTGTCCCGCCACAGGTGAGGCGCTCATCGCCGAAAAAGGGAATGTGAAATTGTATCGTACCGCATCGTGTGGCTTTAAGATGACCGCCCCCGCGTTGGATGCCTCGAAAACATACTACTTGTTCTTCGCCTCGCTGACGAGTCGCGCATATACCTCATTTGAACAATAATATAGATAGGCTTGGGTAGCAAAGGCGTATTCCTTTGTTACCTCTCCACCGATTATCATGAGGAAAACAATCATGACACATCGCATCAAACAAAGATTGATAGTTACACTTATTGCCTTATGGGGATTTGGTGTTTCGATGAGCCACGCTCAATCGCAAGTCGAAACATGGTGGGCATGGACGTATGATGAGCGTAATGGCGAGATGATTTGGCTCGATTCTAACGGATTCACGCGCAAAAGTGTGATTTTGCCCAAACCAATGGGCTACGAAATGTATGACTATACTTATCAGGTGGCGGTTGCACCCACAGGCGACCGTGTAGCCTATACATTGGCGGGGCAAAATGGCGAAGTGATATTGGTGGTGTATCATCTCATGAATGATTATGTGATGATGACCTATTCCTTGCCTGTACCGTTTGGCGGGAGCTATGTGGAACACAGCCTAAATTACAACGCCATGCCCCATATTTTTACATCTGATGGGCGTTATTTGGGGTTTGCCTATCGTGTTGATAGCAATTGGGGCATGTATGTATTCGATACCCAAACCAACGGCGTGGCGATGTATAGCCTGTTTAATACATCACCCAATGCGCCTATCATCAGCCAGTTTGAGTTACCTGTGCCGATGTATCTGACCAACGATACTCTGCATTTCACGATTCAGACGACCATTGGGGATAGTGGCATTGGGCAACCGAGTTACGGACTAAATTATCTGACGGGAGTCATAATAACCACCACGCACTTCCCCACTCCAATCGCCAGCATCGAACCCCGTTTTGGTGAGGTGATTTTTGCCTCGTTAGATAATCGGTTTACCAATCGTAGCCAACACATGCAGGGCATCGGCGCACATTTGAACAGCGTGCAAGTTTATGTGTCGCGTATGCGGAATAATCCGTTTCCGTTTTATGTGGATGAGGTCAATACGATTGACAGCGCCTATTTCATCCAAAATGGCGAGTTAATCATGCTCCGTGTCAGCGAAATTGACGGGGATAGTTATGGCAACTATATCGTGATAGACCGCATGGGCAATCGGCGCGGGACATTGCCATATTATGGCATGTGGATATACCCTGTGTTCAGTGTGGGTGAAGGCTTTGTATTCAGCGCCACAACCGATGAATTAGCCACTTACTTCCCACAAATTCAACCGCGCAATAGCACCGCCGTGATAGTCGTAGAAACCATTAACGGCATAGACGGCAACGTGGGACGGCTTGTATATACGGGTCTGGCGGGAACATCAGCACGGGTAGTATGGGCATGGGATATCACCAATCGCGTTGCGCCAAATCCCAATTCGTGGCAAGAAGTTTTGCCCGCCACATTGGGCAATCCGCCAGTTATGCCACCACCCGTTAACCCAACCCAGTCGGTATCTGCATCTGCTCCTAGCTTGCTTAGCCCACAAGACAATGATTATTTTGCAGATTTCACCCTGCGCTCTGGCAATGTGGTTTTGCCACCGATTTTTGAATGGGTTGGTGTGGCAAGCGCCAGCCAATATGCGCTCGAATTTCAACGGTGTATGGGGTCATGTGAATGGGTCATCGTGTTTTATACCCCACTCACATCGTACGCCGTGGATATTACACAATTCGGGTTTGGTCAGTTCCGTTGGCGCGTTGTGCCATTGGATGCCAATAACAATCAGGGAATGCCCAGCGATTGGCGTTATTTTAACTATGGTAATTAGATAAGGAGCAGAATTATGATGAAACGACTATTTATCAGCTTATTCATCTTCTTGTTGGCTTTGCCCATCATGGCACAAACTCCATCCCCTGATGACTTTTTGGGTGATACGATTTTTATCGAATGGACAGACCCCAACGAAGAAGCCTTCACCATCCTTGTACCAGAGGGATGGATTATTGAAGGCGGGATGAATGATATTCGCGGACAAAAATATCTGAATTATTCGATGATGTCGCCCGAAGGCGATGCCATCATCATCGCAGGGCAATCGCAGGTGATTCACAACCTACAACCGAATGATAATCTCGCCCAACAGGGTTATACCGAAGGGGCTATCGTCTTGGATGAGGGCAATTACATCATCAAAGTTGCCAGCTATCAGACGGGCGCACAAGCGGCGCGGACGCTCATCGAGAATGCCTTTGCATCAATATGTACACGCTTAACCTTCGTCCAAGAAAATGATCGCGATGATTTAAGCGGGTATAACGAGGCGCAAACAGCATTCACCAGTGTGGGCGAAGTGGCGTTCACTTGCACCATCGGCGGATTTACACTGGTCGGTTATTTCCAAGCCACCACCTACGCCACTGTAGATAATTATTATGGCGAGTCGTGGCTCATCCGCGATACATATGGTTTTTTAGCTGAACAAAGCAAAGCCGATTTATGCGCGGCAATTTTATTACAATCGCTCAACACCTTGCGCTTTGACGAGGCATGGGTGGCAGAACAACAACGCATCCAAGCCCAATTGGCGCAACAATATCAACAAGCGGTGCAATCGAATAATTATCAAGCTGATGATTGGGCATATTATGAATATATGTCGGAATTATCTGCGATGGAACACGAAACGATGATGGCGATTATCTATAACATGGATGCTGGCTATACGGTGGAGTGGGACTATGAATATGGATATGATTGGTAGAAAGGTGGTGAAAATTATGAAAAAAATCATGATGCTTATCCTGATTATTGTGGCACACATCAGCGTCGGTTACGCTCAAGAGCAACGGTTGGTCATTCAAGATATTGTTATGCGTTACGATGGCGCTCAGGAATTTGGCACGTTGGCGATTTTTGTGTGTAATATCTCGACCAGACCAACGCGCATTCCCGATATGACTTTACGCGCCAATGGTGTCGAAATCACCATCAGTGGCGGTGAGTTTTTATCGCGCCGACAATGCGATTATTACTTCAATCCAGAGACGACATTTCAGACATTTGGCATCACAGAAGCGCAAGAGGTGACGGTCACGGCGAGATTAAATGAGCAACAAGTCGATAGCGATGTGACTATTGGCTCACTGGGTACGGTTGGAACGCGCACATCGCTGGTCGAATATGAACAATGTCGTCAACAATACGATCTACGGTATTGTGTCTTACATGCCATCGATACGCCCCTATCTGACCCACAAGAAGTCAAGGTCGGCACAGAGGATTATTTCATCATCGCGCCACGTATGTTTGAAGATTTAATCCCGTTTTACATGGTTGATTTACAAAACTGCGCCAGCAATATTAGCACCTATTTGGGTGTCGATATACCAAACAGTATTTCACGACGCATTATCATCAATGACGAATGGTCGGGTAGCGAAGCGTGGAATCAGGGATTCATCCTCACGCATCTGCCCAATGAAACTATCCGCACTTTCGTGACTGAATTAGACGATTGGTGGTCTCGGATTAGTGATAATCATTGCGCCGATCCGCATGAAATGACGCATATTTTTGTCAATAACAGCGTCATCCCCCATTGGTTGAATGAAGGATTGGCGACTTACATGGAAGATGTTAGCAGGACACGCTACTGGTATCTTCTGCCAATGCCTGTTGAGTGTGTCGGCGATGGGTTTGTCAGTTATTATACTGGACAGCGCACACAAGAGCGCCTGTTAAATCTGCGAGGAGATAAATTTGACCCCAATATTTTGGATGTCAAATATTATTATTCGGGCGCGTGTTTTTGGGATTATATCCGCCAAAATCACGGTGATGAAGCGGTTCAGCACATCGTCCAACGATTATTAACCGTTGGCGCAATACCCAATAGGCTTGGGCAGTGCATCTCGAACCAGACGGTATATTTTATGCGTGATATTGTCATCCCCGTCATCGGGCGCGATATTTTAAGTTGGTCAGAAAATGCGCTCGGTGTGGGCGAATTGTATACAGGTTGTGAATCATGATGAAAACATTCAGGGTATGGATGATGGTCATTGGTATGATGTGCCTTGTGATACCGATACAATCCCAAGATACCAATTTGATGATGCGCGATGTGGTGTTGCGTTATGCGGGCGGGGATGAATTCGGTACGTTGGCGCTGGTGGTCTGCAACACATCTAACCGCCCTGTGCGCCTATCCAACAGCACCATGAGCATCGAAGCCAACGGTGTAACGGTGGATGTGAGCGCGAGCGAGGTGTTAAATCCATACGAGTGTATGCACTATTTTAATGCCGATAGTGATTTCGCCACTTTCGGCATTAGTGAGGCGGGGGTTATCCCCGTCACCGCCATGCTCAATGATGAATCGCAGTCATTCGATGTAGAGATTCCACAACTGGTGACATTAGGCGCACAAACATCGCTTGAAAATTATCAATCGTGTTTGCGGTACAGCGATCATATCGGTTGTTTTATGGATGTATACGACACACCGTTGGATAACCCCGCGGAAGTCAAAATTCAATATGGGCGATTTTTCGTCATCGTTCCGCTCGAACATGAACGACTCGCGCCGTTATATGTGCGTGATCTAGCCCAATGTACAAAAAATGTGAGCGCCTATTTGGGTGTAGATTTGCCCGTCCAAACACTTTCGCGCCGTTTGTTGATGGACGAGACGCGCTCTGGCAGTTCTGCGGGCGATAATTTCATCATGACCTTTGCGCCTAGCACAACCTTTAGCCTGATGCGTTCAAATTTGGGCGAATGGTGGTGGGCATTGAATAATAATGGTTGTCTCGATCCGCATGAGACCACGCATATTTTTGTGTATAACACCCCGATACCCGGTTGGTTCAACGAAGGACTAGCTACTTTCATGGAAGACACATCACGTACCAATGCTAGAGAGGTGATGCCGACAACGTGTTTAGATGGGGCATTTGTGAGTATGTATTATGGCACACCTCAAGAAGTGCCATTCTTGAGCCTGCAAAATGCCGATTATGACGCATCGGTACCAGGAATTTATTATTATTGGACGGCGGCGTGCTTTTGGGAACATATTCGCACAACGTATGGTGACGAGGCAATCGGGCAAATTGTGCAATTATTGGTCACGTTCCGCGACTCCGTTTATAACGGTTGTCCATTCGACCGACCACTGCCCGAAACTCGCTTTTTACGCGATGTTGTCGTGCCTGTGGTCGGCGAGGACATTCTGATATGGACAGAAGCTAATCTGAATGTCGGCGCAGATTATACAGGGTGTGAACGGGGTTAATCTGCCACGCTCACACACATCTGATATACCCTAGTTTAGTGAAGTGAAGAATGGTTCTCTGTGACCTGACTAGCTGGGGTGATAAATCTATCCTTTTACAGGGGGTTGGTGAACGATTGTCATTAGCGAGGCTTTGCTTGCTAATTCAGCACCCTGTCTGTCAATGGGAAACCAAAATTGCGCCAATCCATCTCAAAATTTTTGAAAACAGGGCATGACCACCGCGCCATGCCCTGAAAAATGTTTATTTCTTGAACTGCGTATGTTCCCATTCGGCGAATAGGTCTTGTAATTTGAGGCGTTGATATTTGCCTGTGGTGGTGACGGGGATGTCTGTGCCGAATATCACCACTTTGGGCGATTTTTCAAAACTCATCCGACTACGGCAATGGGCGATAATCTCATCCGCCGTGACGCTTGCGCCGTCTTGTAACACGACATACGCGCCGACTTCTTCGCCATAATAATCATTTTTGAAGGCGATAGCTAACCCGACCTTCACACCCTTCACCTCCAACAAAATTTCTTCAATATCGAAGGGGCTAAATTTCACGCCACCGCGATTAATTAATTCTTTGATGCGCCCCGTGATGAAGAAAAATTTACGTCCCCGTTCATCTTCTTGATAGAACCCTTCATCCCCGCTTCTGAACCAACCGAATTTGAACGTTTCGGCGTTGGCATCGGGACGTTTGAAATAATATTTCATGACGTTATGCCCGCGAATACAAATTTCACCGCGTTCACCCGCGCCCAATTGTTGCCCAGACCCATCGGCGCTGAAAATCGCCATTTCGTTGGTGATAATCGGCGTGCCGATGCTCGGATAGCCATAATCCAGCAACCACGATTGGCGTTCTTCCCATGTCAAATCGAGGGGCAAATAACAACTGTAACACGTCGTTTCGCTCAAGCCGTAACCGTGTAAAATCGGAAATCCAAATGTATCCTCAAAATCGCGCACCAGCGCCACCGACAATGTGCCAGCCCCGCATATAAAATGACGGAAATGGGTTAATCCGCGCCGATTGATATTTTCGCCGAATAGACCATGCCCCGCCTGTTCTTGTTGACGGGCATATTCGAGCAAAAATTGGAGCAGGGTCGGTACAACCGAGACGATATTCACCTTTTCTTCGATGAGCGTGCGCCAAAAATGACTGGCAGAAAAAGCGCGTGTCAATACGGTTGAGCCACCCACCAATAACGGTGTGATGAGCGTCACCACAATGCCGTTGACGTGATGAATCGGCAACACGCACATCGTCCGTTGACTGCCTGTGATATGTTGGGCGTGCGCGATGCCATACGCATCCACCAACAGATGATATTGCGTCAGCACCACCCCTTTGGGTGCGCCCGTTGTGCCACTGGTATATACCAAAAGGGCTTCATCATCCAACTGTGCGACATTTTCATCGGCTTTTTTGAGCGTGTCGTCATTCGATTTGACAGGCGCACCATCTCCCAAAAAAGTAGTCGGCAGGCTTTGGACGAGGGTATTAAAATGCTTGTATTTGCCCGTATCTGTACCGCCGAAGGTGATAATTTCGCGGATGTTGGGCGCACCGAGTTCGTCATCGGCGCTCCCGTAGATGATTTTTTCGGCACGGTCTAAATAATCATGACGCACGAGGCAAATCACCGCCTCGCTATTTCGCAAAATAAACGCGATTCGGCGGTCATCTTCGGTGACATTCTGCGGGGCGACTGCCGCGCCCAATATCCAACACGCCATGTAGATAATCACCGTCTCGCTATGATTATAGGCGATGGTTGCCACCCTATCGCCACGGCGCACACCGCAATCATCATACAAAAAATTCGCCGTCTGATGCACCCGTGCGTTAAATTCGGCGTAGGTGAGCATTTCGCGGTTTCCATCTTTATCCAGATGAATCAGATACGGTTTATCGGGCGCGGTTTTGGCGTGAATCGATAATACATGGCGTATGTTGCGAAATGGCACACGCCGTTTTTCTGGCGGGAGTCCATCTGTGTGTTGAGCTTTATGAATATTTTCGGCGGTTTGGGGGTCTAAATCGTAAGTCATCAAAATAAATCCTCTCTAATTTGTGATGTTATCTATGTTGATTATAACGATTTTGACCAAATTAGAACATCTCATGCCCCTTTTGCGTATTACAAAATAGACACGACAGTTTTAGATAAGAGGAGGCAATCTCATGCCACAAAAATCGAAGAATTATGAAACCGAATGGTCTTTTTCGTTTGAGAAAATCGCTGAACAGGTCAATAATGGTGTATCGCAATTTGTGAACAGCTTTAAGGATGATGAACCCATCCAGATAACCAGCCTGAGCGAAGAAATTCGCGGTGCGACCAGCGCCAATATCACCCTGAATTTTGGGGCGGGCATCTGCACGCTCAAGGCGCTCAACGGGTCGGATAATTTGCTCGAAGCCGATTTGACCTATTTTGGTGATGTCGAATTTGAAGTATCGGGTGATGCAGAGCGCACCATCAAATTGGGGCAAAAGGATGTCAAACTGGGGCGCGTCATCAAAAATAATAAGCGCGATAAAGTCCGTTGGGAAGTCCGACTCACGCCTGATATTCCGTTGATGCTGAACATCAACACCCCTGTCGGCGAATCTGCGATGGATTTGAGCGGATTGAATATCGCCGAATTGACTTATAAGGGCGGTGTCGGTGAACATACCTTGACCTTAGCGCATAGCACAGCACCGTATCATGCCAATGTCAATACGGGGGTCGGCAAAACGCATATTCACATCCCGCAGAATACATCAGTCAATTTACAAATACGCGGTGGTGTCGGCGAGACGGTGGTATTTGTCCCCGAAGGCACAGCCGTTCACCTGACCGCTTCGCATGGTTTGGGCGATATGCGGATTCCCGATGATTTAGAACGCCTCAGTGGGCGGGGTGGTGCGGTTGGCAAAACAGGCGTGTGGCAATCCTCCGATTATGCCAATGCCCCGCAAAAAGTGACCATTCATTATAATGGTGGCGTGGGCGAATTCTGCGTAGAACGGGTGTAAATTTATACCACGCACGATTAAAAATCCCCTCTACATCGGAGGGGATTTTTGATAGTTCTAGGCTTCTGTATCGGCAGGGACGAGACCCCAATCGGGCAGGTTTTTATCGTACACGAACACCACCATATTGGGTTCACCTTCGGCGCGGTTATCCATATATTCACGCCCCCAGCGATAAATCCAATGGGCGGCGGTCAGGGACATATTCACGCATCCATGACTTTGCACTGTGCCGAAATTATCGTGCCAGAACGCACCGTGTAGGGCGCGATCGCCATTGAAATAGAAAGTGTAGGGGACATCTTCCATATAGTAAAACCAATCATTATTCGGATTACCACGAGTCATCAGGCGCGGATCGAATTCGGCATACACATGATACAACCCAGGTTCGGTCGGACTCCACGGTTCGCCCGTAGACGTGAGTGTGGCGAACACCAATTTGTCGCCTTCGTATGCCATCACCACTTGGTTGGCGACATCCACCGCCACCCAACGGGCGCTATCTACGCCTTCGGGCATCTCAATCGGTTCAATCACATTCACACTATCGGCGGGAAGCCATTGGTCAATCCCAATTTGCACCCATTCTTGTCCATCCACTTCGACACGGGCGAAAAACGTGAGCAATTCGTATTTGCCGAGCGCATTATCATTGGCTTCACGCGGGGCGACACCGGGCGCTTTGCTGATGAACACGATTTTTCTGTTCCAACCCATCGGGTATTCCATCGTATTGCCTTCGTGGAATAACACCCCACCCAAGCGCGAATAATAGGCGGGACCTAAAGATGACGCGGGAATCCATTCACCCGGATTAATCTCTGCCCAATCGCCCTCAATACGAATCACACTGACATAATATTCGGCGCGGGCGCGGTGATACAACACATTGCCATTCGGCGCATCGAGTACATTCACTTCGGTGATAACCTGACGGTAATCTATCCGATACATAGCACGCGGATTATGGAGCAATTCCTCAACCCCTGCTGGCGCATAATTTTGGATGATTTCATCGGCTACGGCAAATTCGGCATCGAGATCTTCATTGGATTCTTGGGCAATTAACGATGAGCTGATAATAAAACTCAAAGCAATACAACACATAACAACAAACTGACGCAACATTGCGGGGTATTTCCTTTCACTCATGAATCATTCATCTTTATCATAGCCCAAAAACCGCCATATATCAAACCGCGATGCCTACGAGATGCTAGATTATATGCCACTGATAAATTCAATATGAAAATTTTGTAACCTTGTATTGGATGTGTCATAATTGTTGCATACAATGAGGGATATATGACAAAGAGTGGCTAGGCAACCATCATGCAACAAAACACCATCTCAAAACGCTATCATCTTACCCAAAAATTAGGCGAGGGGGGTATGGGGACAGTTTATCATGCTCATGACCGCCTGACAGGTCAAGCGGTGGCGCTCAAGTTGGTGAACGCCAATCCGGTCAATTTGCATACCAATTCGCGGTCGAGCAATCCATCCAATGATCCGCGCCTTTCGTTGGCGCACGAATTTCAGATGATGGCATCGTTACGGCATCCACACATCGTCACCGTGTTGGATTACGGCTTCGGGCGCGATAGTCAACCGTTTTTCACCATGACCTTGCTCGAAAACGCCCAGACATTTTTGCAAGCGGCGCATAACCAGAGCCTTCAGACCAAAGTCGAATTGACGATACAAGTGTTACAAGCCCTCGCGTATATTCATCGGCGCGATATTTTGCACCGCGACCTGAAGCCGAGTAATGTCTTAGTCAAAGATGGTCATGCTCGTGTTGCCGATTTTGGTTTGGCACAAACACCAGATGATGCCCATGCGGGTATCGCTGGCACATTGGCGTATATGTCGCCCGAAGTATTGATGGGTGACCCACCCTCGAAAGCCTCTGATTTATTCGCGCTTGGGGTGATGTTATATGAAATCATCAGTGGCAAGCATCCGTTTGTCAAAGATAACATCACCGAGACCATCACCGCTATTTTATCGCAAGACCCATCGTGGGATGCGCTCGATGTGAGCCTCGATTTGGTGATGGTGATTCAACGCCTGCTCGAAAAATCGCCCGCAGACCGCTATCAGACCGCAACAGAAGTTATCCAAGCCCTGAGTGAAGCCATCGAAATTCCGCTATCCACAGAGACCAGCGACATCCGCGAGAGTTTTATCCAAGCCGCCCGTTTTGTCGGGCGCGAGACCGAACTGGCACAATTACGCATGTCGCTTGATAAAATTGTCGAAGCCTCAAAATTCCCCCTGCGTAGCGATACAGACCAAGCGGTCGGCGCACGGTGGTTGATCGGTGGTGAAAGCGGGGTGGGAAAATCGCGCCTTGTCGAGGAAATTCGTATTCGGGCGCTGGTGCAAGGGGTGATGGTGGTGCGTGGTCAAGCCGTTGCCGAAGGCGGGTTGCCGTATCATCTGTGGCGCGAATTGCTCAAGCGCATGGTATTAGTCGTTGATTTAGACGACCAAAATCTGAGCATCCTCAAACACATTATCCCCGATTTGCCCACGCTCTTAGAACGCGACATCGCCGATTATCCCAATGCCGATGACCGAATCACCTTTCAGAAACGGCTATTCAGCGCCATAGAAGCATTATTCCGCAAAACGCTGTCGGTCATGCCTGTGTTGCTCATCGCCGAAGATTTGCAATGGGCATCTGAAAGTTTGATGTTGCTCAAAGAGGTATCGCAACTGGCTTTTGACCATCCCCTGATGGTGATTGGTGTATACCGAGATGATGAACGCCCCAATTTGCCATCGGAACTGCCCGATTTTAATCATATCGCGCTTAAACGTCTGAATACCACCGAAATCACACGCCTGAGCCAATCGATTTTGGGTGATATGGGGGAACGTCCACAGGTGATAGACCTGTTAGAACGCGAGACCGAAGGCAATGTGTTTTTCTTGGTCGAGGTTGTGCGGGCATTGGCGGAAGATGCGGGTAGCCTCGCCGATATTGGCACAGCCACACTCCCCAGCCAAATTTTTGCGGGTGGGATTAAACGAATTGTGGAGTATCGCTTGAATCGGATTTCAGAATCGGCGCGAGCATTGCTCAATCGGGTTGCAGTCGCAGGCAGACAAATCGACCGCAAAATCATCGCCGTCCTTGCGCCAGATGTGGATATTGAGGCGTGGTTGACCGAGTGTGTGAACGCCGCCGTGTTGAATGTGGCAGATGGTGAGTATCGCTTTGCCCACGACAAATTGCGCGAGGGGGTGTTATTACACCTCACCGATGACCAATCCCGCCAGTATAACGCACAGGTGGCATCGGCTATCGAAACAGTGTATGCCGATACCATCGAAAATTTTGCAGGTGTGTTGGCGCAACATTACTATAAAGCACAAAATCCACAAAAAGAGGCACATTACACGCTCATCGCCGCCGAACAAGCCGAAAATGCCTACGATCACCTCGAAGCACGCCGTTTATATGAACGCCTATTAGCCATGCACGCCGTACAATTTTCAGATAACCCCACGCTTTATCTGGCGAAGGTGTTTTATGGCATAGGACGGGCTTATTATGGCGTGAGTGATTATGACGGAGTGCGTCAGTGGCAGAAAAAAGCCCTCGAAAAGGCACACGAGGCGAATGATTTGCGCCTGATTGCACATGCAGAATATGCACTTGGCGAGGTCGATATGCGCCAGGGCAATTTTGAATCTGCTATATCGCTGATACAAGCGAGCAAAGAAAAATATGAACAACTGAAAGAACACAAACAATTTGCTTATTGCCTATCCAGCATTGCCATGATGCAGAGTCGGCTGAACGCATCTAACCAAGAGATGCAACAATTCATGCGCCAAAGTTTAGACATTATGCGTACTACTGGCGATGAAGTGGCGATTGCACGCGCTCTGAATAATTATGCCATTTCGATCGATATGTCGGGTGATTTAGAAGGCGCGTTAGAGATCTATCATGAAAGCCTCACCATGCGCCGTCGTATTAATGACCGTGCGGGTATTAGTTATAGCCTCAATAATATCGGCGCGGTCTTGACCGATTTGGGACGCTACGATGAAGCCATCAATTATCTGATGGAAGCGCGGAAATACATGCTGGCTATCGGTGAGAAAATCAGCATCGCCACCAATGCCAGCGCCATCGGCGATTTGAACATGAAAATCGGTCAATTGGCTGAATCACGCAAATGGCAACTAGAGAGCTTAAAAATCCGCCAACAGACACAAGATAAACACGGCATCGTCAAAAGCTATGAATTGCTCATCCAATTAGAACTCAAAGAAGATAACCCCATCGGCACGTGGGATTGGTTCGAGAAATTGCTCGATATGCTAGACCCACAAAATCAAGATACCTTCTTCATGAAAAAGGATATTATCCTCGCGGCGCGTGATATTTTTAAGCATATCGGTGATCATGCCAAAGCCTTAATTGTGGTGGTGGCGTTGTATCAAGACCGCGTTTCGCGTAATTACCCGGTTGACCAATCGGAGAAAGATATTGCAGAATTACAAACAAAACTCGGTGATGCCTATGCAGAAGTACGTGCATTAGCCGATAAAGAGACACTCGATACGGTCATAGAAAAATTACGCGATGAGTACAAACCCAAGTTCCAAGATGCGTCATGTTAGCCCGCAACATTTATCTGATACATCCGCCAAACAGACAGCCAAATCGGCTTCTTCCGCCGATTTCAAAATTCCCCGTGTGGGATTTTTGGCGTTCCTCTATTTTGTGGCGCTCGCCATTTTCATCACAGCGCCCCTCATCCGCGTATTCAGTACGCATTTTAATGGTGATTACATCAGTGACTTATTCATGACCAACCGTCATGTGTGGTGGATAGGTCATGCTATTCAGACGGGTCAAAACCCGTTTTTTCAATCTCTCCTCGCGTATCCAGACGGGTTAGGTGGGGCATATTTATGGGGGACACCGTTTGAATATTTCCCCGCGTGGCTATTCGCCTTGTTCATGCCATTGCCCGCCGCCTCGAATTTGCAATTGCTTATTCACATCACGCTCAATGGTTGGGTGGTGTATGTGCTTGCAACGCACCTCACACGTCAACATCTTGCAGGTCTGGTAGCAGGCACTGTATTCGCCATTGCGCCCGCATTGCAAGGACGGATTTATGTTGGTCATGCGTTGATTGTGTTGTGGATAATCCTCTTGGGGTTATATGCCCTCTATCAACTCAAAGACCGTTGGCGCTGGCGATGGGCAGTTTTTGGCGCGATAGGTATCGGGTTATCCGCAGGTGGAAGCCTGACGCTGGTCGTGTTTTATATCGCGCCGTTGTTGGCGTGGTTCATCGTGATGCGAATCTGGTCACGACAATGGGCGTGGTTGGCTCGGACGATGCGCGTTTTGGTGATGAGCCTGCCGATATGGGCGATTTTATTCATCCCACTATTCAGCGAATTGCCCCAAAATCCAGAATTGGAGCAGGGCGGGGGGCATGTGTTGTATAGTGCCGATTTACTGAGTATCATTTCGCCATCGCCTTTTCATCCCACATGGAACGACTTGCTCGACTATCCCGCGCAAGTATTGGGCGCGAATTTGATCGAGGGCGCGACTTATATCGGCATCGTAGGCGGATTATTGGCGCTCATCGGCATCTTGCGAAATGTATGGGCGCGATCGTGGTTATGGTTGGGGATGATTGCGTGGGTGTTCTCGCTCGGTCCGTTGCTCAAATTGTTCGATTCGCCTGTGGTGGTGCGTTTAGGTATCTACGAAACGTATATCCCCCTGCCATGGGCATTATTTGAACAACTCCCATTCATCTCATCCACCCGCGCACCCGCCCGTTGGGGCTTATTATTGGCGTTTTGTGTGGCGATGATGGCGGGGTATGGCATGTTAGCCCTCATCCGATGGTCGCCAAAAACCCGCTTGTGGCGCTGGGGTATGGTGATAGTTGCCGTGTTGGGCATTTTGTGGGATTATCCGATGTTTTATCCCATGCCACAAGTATCGGCTGAATTGCCCCAAGCCCTGTACGACCTCGCAGACCGTGACGATATTCGCGCCGTGTTCAACATCCCGTATAACGATCGGGTGCTGGTCAAACAGGCGTTGTATATGCAAGTGGCGCATCAACATCCGATTTTGGCGGGGATGATGTACCGCGATACGCCCGTGAATCCCGCCAAATTAGCCCTGCTACAAGCCACACTCGATCCCGCATTATTAGATGAAGCGGGCGCGGATGTCGTCATTTTGCAAAAAACAGCCGATGATACTTTATATCAACGGGCGCTATCACAACTGGGCGCACCCACGTATGAAGACGCAACGATCTCTATTTTTGATGTGCCGATTCCCGCTCAATCACCCACATTCGTCACCACACCGTTCACACCACAAACAACCTATGACGCTATCGAGACGTATGTCTATACGCCACAAGTCGGTCACACATGGGTGGATATAGCACTGGAGGCGTATCCTCAACAAGAACGCCAAGTGATGCTCAGTCTGAATCATGTCCCGATTCATCATCTCACTGTGCGCGATATGACGACTGTGCGCTTGCCGTTGGTGTTTGATAACGCTGGATTTCATACCTTGCGCCTATCGTTAAATCCGCCATGCCCCGCGCCCATGAGCGATATTGACCGATGCGTGGGGTTGGCGATTCATCAATTGGCATTCGGCGAATTTTCGGCACATATCGATGCCCCCGTCACATTTTCGACTGGCATCGAATTGCTGAGTTCGCACATATCTATCCAAGACGATACGGTGTGGGTAGGCACATATTGGTATGCCTCGCAGGGGATAGCCGATAACATTTTGCGCTTCATCCATATCACCGATTCTACAGGGTCACTTGTCGCCCAAAATGATGGTATAATGGCGGTGATACCCAATAATAGCACTTGGGCGGATGGTGTGATATTATCTCTACCACCCGATTTACCCAATGGTACATATCCTGTTTCACTCGGTTGGTATGTGTACCCTAGTTTAGACCGATTAGCCGTGTTAAATCCACCATCACCTGATGGTGTTTATACCATAGGAACAATAGAGATTACAAAAGAGGACTCATGAGCGACATAAAAACCCCATCACCCGATTTAATCGCCATTTTGCGCTGTCCTGTGGCGGTGCATTATAAAGACAAAGGCGCAGACCCCGGAAAATTGGAACTCGTCCGTGATTATTGGTTGGTGTGTGCCGATAGTGGGTATAAATATCCCATTCGCAACGGCATTCCCGTCATGTTGATTGAAGAAGGGGAAAAATGGAAAGATGTTGCCATTGATGCTTTGCCTTGCCCGCCACCCGATAGCCAATAACAAAGGATAATCAAGCACATGGAACGAATCAATCAGTTTCCGCCCATCAAATGGGCATTACGGCATCCGCGCCTCGCCGCCTGGGCGGTTTTATCGGTGGGGATGGTCGCCTTGTTGGTGATAGAAGCGCGGGATGTCGGTTTGCAAGCAGGCAATTGGATTGCGCTCATCATCGCTACTGTGTTGGTGGCGGGCGCGTGTATTTGGATTGTCAGTTGGGATGATGGTGATGAAACACAACCTTCGCCCGATATTAAAATCAAGACCGAAGAAATGCCCGCCGTCAAAATTGATAATCCCGAAAAAAGTGAATAACATTTTCTATGTACGGACGCGCTTTTGCGCGTCCTAGCACATTTGCCCCAAATCATATCTGTGTTACAAAAAAATTTTTAGGGGAATTAAACATGACCACCAAACCCATTGTTCACGAAAAAGTTAAACAACTGGTTCAGAAATTCACCCATGACCCTAACCGCACCACCTATAATGAGCAAAAAGCCCGCGAATATTATATTTTGCCTCTGTTTCGGGCGTTGGGATGGGATACTGAATCGCCATCGGAATTCACCGCAGAAGAACACGTCTCGAAGGGGTTTGTCGATTTTGGCTTTTATCTGCATGGCATCCCTGTTTTTTATTTAGAGACCAAGCGTGTTTCTGAACGCATCGATAAACCCGATACCATCCGCCAAGCCATTAATTATGCCTATTTGCGCGGGGTGACATGGGCAGTCTTATGTGATTTTACCCATGTGGCGGTTTATAATGCCGATTATATCGAATGGGAAACCGCCGATGACGAAAAATTATTACAAGCCCGTTTTTTATCACTCCATTTTAGTCGTTACGACAATGACGATTTTGAAGATTTATGGTTGCTCTCGAAAGAGGCGTTCACCACACGCCTATTAGATGCCCGCGCCGAAAAATATGGCAAAAAATCCAAGCGCGAACCGGTCACCACCGTTTTATTTCGCCAATTTATCGCGTGGCGCAAGCAATTGTTCGAGGTGTATCGGCAACTCGGTGGCGACAAAGCTAAAGATAATGTCTTGGTAGATAACGCCGTCCAACGCCTGTTAGATCGCCTGATTTTCATCCGTTCACTAGAAGATCGCAATGTCGAGAAGAACGAATTACAAACCCTATTACGAGTCGCCCAAAAAGAACGGCGCAAAGGGGGTATTTATCCCGATTTACAAGCCCTCTTCCGCACGTTTGACGAGTATTATAATTCGAGTTTATTCGCAAAATCCGATGTTGACCTGTTGCCCCTCAATGACGATTTGCTCATCGCCGAAATTATCAATGGCTTATATGGCAATCGGTGGGTCAAATACGATTTTAATGCCATCAGCGCTGATATTTTGGGCGCGGTATACGAGCAATACCTCAGTTTTAAGGCACAAGACCCGTCCGCCCAACTGACTGTCAAAAGTCAGAAGCGCAAATCGCAAGGGATTTATTACACCCCGCAAGTCATTGTGCGTTATATCGTCCAACATGCCATCGGACGCGCCCTCGCAAGCGGTGTTCATCCGTTGCATATCCGTGTTTTAGACCCCGCTTGTGGCAGTGGCTCTTTCCTCATCGAAGCCTTCGACTTTTTGGACAGGGCATTAGAAACCCATATCCCCAACCCACCAGAACGGCGTGAACATATCTTGAAACATAATTTATATGGTGTGGATTTGGATGTGCAAGCCGTTGAAGTCACCAAACTCAATTTGCTTTTGCGGGCGGCGTACCAACGGCGGTTGTTGCCACCCCTCACACATATCAAACATGGTGACAGCCTCGTCTCGTCACAATTCGATTGGCACGATGTGTTCGATGATGTCTTTGCCGATGGCGGTTTTGATGTCATCATCGGCAACCCGCCCTATGTCCGTCAAGAGACGCTCACCGCCGATTTTAAGGCGTATGCACAGGCGCACTATACCACTTATTCTGGCACTGCCGATTTATATGTCTATTTTGTCGAGCGCGGGTTAGCGTTGCTCAAACCTGATGGGCAACTGGGGTTCATCTTCCCCAATAAATGGATGCGAGCGGGGTATGGCAAAGGCTTACGCGCATTGCTCTCATCCATCACTATCCACTCGATTTTAGATTTTGGCGATTTGCCCATTTTCAAAGATGCCACCACCTACCCGTGTATTTTGCACATCCAAAAAAGCGACCCCACGCCCACTTTTTGGGCGGTAGATGCCAGTCATTACGACCACGCCACCGACCTCATCACTTATGCCAGCGCCAACCAATACCCCGTACAACGCGCCAACCTCAAACCGAGCGGGTGGACTTTGGCGAAAAACACCGACCAGATGATGCTCGATAAAATGCGTGGCGCAGGTATGAGTTTGGGGGATTATGTTGGGGAACGGGTGTATTATGGCATCAAGACGGGGTATAACGCGGCATTTGTGATTGATGATAAAACGCGCCGTCAATTGATTGCACAAGACCCCCGTAGTGCCGATGTGATTAAGCCCTTTTTGAGCGGGCGCGAGGTGAAACGATATACATCCCCAACTCTAAATCAATACCTCATTTTTACACGGCGTGGCATTGATATGACTCAATATCCTGCCATTTTAGCATATCTCGAAAAATATAAAACTCGTCTTATGCCAAAACCACAAGGATATACAGGTGAATGGCGTGGACGTAAATCGGGACATTATGAATGGTATGAGATTCAAGATGCTGTTGATTATTATGCCGAATTTGAAAAACCCAAAATTGTGTATCAAGTTTTTCAGGTCAAACCTGCTTTTATGTTGGATAAGCAACACGCCTATGTCAATAATGCCATCTGGACAATCGGCTTAGAAGATGAGGCGTTGTTGGCAATCCTAAATTCAAAATGGGGCTGGTTTCAGATTCAGCATACCTGTACCCAAATTCAAAACGGCTATCAACTGATCTGGAAATATTTGCGTCAGGTGCAAATCCCGCCCATGACCGATACCCAACGCGCCGATCTCGCCAAACTCGCCCAAAAACAGATGACGCTCCACGCCGATTTAGCGCGGTTAGATGAGCTACAATTCGAGGCGCGTCAGGATATTCAAGAACGCATCGCCAAAACGGATACCACGATTGATGAGGTGGTCGCGGGGCTATATGGGTTATAGCCCCATTTTCTCATATCCCAAATTCCCCTTTTTTTCACCAATCAGTTTCGGATATTTGCCCTGTGTGTTATACTCATGGGCATGACAGAGAAAAATAAACACCACACCACATGGATAGACCAGTTAGAGGCGCGTGGCATGGGCGGGTTTGCCCGTTTATTGCTCGATATTGCCGCGCCGTTTGGCGTTATTGGCGCACAAGTGTTGTGGATTATGCAACCCGTTGCTACACTATTTGGCAAAGGGCAAGCCATGGGCGATTTCGCCACATGGCTCGAAGACCCAAATTCATTGCGCGATTTACGCGCCCATTTAGATGCTAATCAATCGTCTGATGACCAATCGATAGGGGACTGATTGTGAGCCAAGAGAACACGCAAATTGTTGCCATTGTTATCCTGATTATCGTATTTGTCGCGGTGGTAGGTGTCCCACGCCCGCGCATCAAGCGCCCCCTACGCCGAATTGTGGCATACGAGACCATCCCCGCGATGGTCGGCGATGCCATCGAAGCCGATAGGATGATTCACCTCTCGCTCGGTGGGGCGGGTGTTGGCGGGGAACGCACCGTGTTGGCGCTCACCAGCGCCGAACTTGCCTATTATGTTGCCCAACGCGCCACAATTGGCGATACATCGCCCATTATCACCGTCTCGAATCCGCTGGCGTTGCCATTGGCACAAGATACGTTGCGCCGTGCTTATCAATCGCGTGGATTAGGCAATCGTTTTTCGGGATTAGCGGGACGGTGGTATCCGAATGGAGAACGCTCGCTCGCATTTGCGGCGGGTGTGAGCGCCATGTCTGGCGTAGAACGCCCCGCGGCGCATGTGCTGGTCGGCAGTTATGGCATCGAATTGGCGTTGATATTGATGGGCGCGAATCGGAGACGAATCACCACCATCGCCGCCAGTGACCAACTCGATGGGCAGGCAATCGCCTACGTCATGGCAGAAAATCCGCTCATCGGCGAAGAGATATTCGTCTCGAATGCCTATCTGAGCGATTCTGTTGCCACACCATCCGACATTTTGGCGTTGGATTTGGTGCGCTGGTTGGTCATCCTCGCTTTGCTGGGCGGGTTTATTATTTCGATTATCAATCATCGAGGAGCATGAGCGATGCGGATACGGTTAGGCGCGGCACTTGCTTCGGCAATCACATTTGCGATTGGCTTGGTGGTCATTTTGGGCTTGTTGTTGCCCGATGGTATTTTGCCCGCCACATGGGGCGGGTTGATACGCAATGTAACCGGTATGTTATTACAACTGACGACTATCACCGCCGCCCTCGCCATCTTGGTGGGGATTTTTAACTTATTGCTGGTGCATCTCTCGCGCATTTTTCGGCGGGAACGGGGCTTACTCTATAGCCTTGTGCTGATTATCAGTTTTGGCGCGGTGATTATCACCTACTTTTTTGCGCGTGATGTGAACACGTTGTTGCTCGAAAATGTCCAACGCACGGTCGAATCGGCACTCGCGGGGCTGATTTTCTTCGCGCTGGTGTATGGTGCGTATCGCCTCATGCGTCATCGTGTCACATGGGCGCATGTGTTATTTATCTTGGTCGTCTTGATTGTGTTGGTCGCCGCCTTGCCCTTCGATATTCCCGCCCTCCAAGATTTTCGGGCGTGGTTGCTCACCATCCCCGTCAGCGCGGGGGCGCGCGGGTTGTTGTTGGGCATCGCACTCGCCACTGTGGTGGCGGGTGTGCGCGTACTCATCGGCGTTGACCGTTCTTATCGGGATTGAGGAGTGTTTGCATGACAGATGATAAACTGCCACCTTGGTTGAGCGATAACGCCGATGATGAATCGGACGAGAATGATTTACCCGATTGGCTCAAAGATGCCGATGATGACGATTCGCCACAATCATCCAACAAAACGGGTATGACGGGTGAACTCTCGTGGATGCAAGATATATCTGCGGATGATACCAACAAAAAAGGGCGTGCTTCTACGGGATTGACGGGCGAATTGTCGTGGATGCAAGGCGATAATCCGACCGAGAATACCCCAAAAGGGCGCGTCTCGACGGGATTAACGGGTGAATTGTCGTGGAATCAGGATGATAGCGCCGATTTTCTGGATGATGCCACCGAAGGCGATAGCGACCAACTTCCCGATTGGCTCACTGCATCCAATGACGATGATAACAAGGGGTTGCCCGATTGGTTAGATGCAGATGATTTAGAATCGGAACGCTTATCACCGCAACAACAATTCACCATGACCGATGAAATGACGGTGGTGGATTTTTTGGATGATGACCAACAATCGGATAGCGATGAAATCCCCGCGTGGTTGATGGACGATTCCTCATCGACTCAACAAGCGGGCGATATTTTTGCCGATACGACCGATATGAGCAGTTGGGGCGATTGGCAAGGTGGCGATACCACCACATCGTATGACGATGACCAACAAACCTCTGCCTTCACCGATGACTCGTGGATACACGAGACCGAAACCCCGTCTGTCGAAGAAGATTTTGCCGATTTATTCGGTGAATCTGCGCCCATCACCGATTTTAATCCTGCCGACCTCCCTACAACGGGCATGTTGTTTGGCGAAGATGATTTTTCACTGGATAGCGAAGAAACATTCGATCTGCTCGGTACTACGCCAAGCGATATTGAAAATTTGCTCGGCAGTGATGATTTTGATCTGTTGGGTGAATTGGCTGATGATAAAGTCGGCGATGAATTTGATTTGTTAAGTCAATTGAGTGATGAACCCCAAACACCGATTGCCGATGCGCTGGCGAATGATGAACAATTCATGGCAAAATATGCACAAAATGATGATGATATTTTCGGCGCAGATGATGAGGTGGATATTAGTGCGCTGTTGGGCGAAGAAGAAGACCCCTTCCGTGAATTCGAGACGGCATCCGAAGCCCCTGTTCAAGACGATCTGAGTTGGCTAGAAGACATCAGCAATGTGCCGTTTCAAGATACCCAACCAGAACCGCTTTTTTCGCCTGATATGCGCCAAAAATTATCATCGCAATTGCCACAATCGCAACCCCAGCCAGAAGCTGATGTCGATGATTTCTTGGCGAGTTTGGATGATGTATCGCTCGATGACATCATCCCAGAGACCGATTTAGAAGCGGGTGAACTCGATTTTGAATCATTCTTTGAGGAAGATGCCCAAGTCGGCATTGCTGGTTTATCACCCGATGCACCATCATGGTTGACCGATTTGTCGGCGGTTGCGGCAGGCGAAAATTCGGCGGCGGCGATTATCAGCGCCCAAAAAGATCGTCCCGCAGAGGATTTGCCAGACCGCATGAAAGCCTTGCGGGAACGTGGGTTTGAGGTGCAATCGAAGACCAAGACCGATGACGAAGTGCTATCGGCGATTATGCCCACCTCGCCCGTCACCATGACCGATATGACCGATTCGGCAATCGCCACCGTCACGCTCACGGCGGGGCAGGTGCAACGGGCGGAATTGTTGCGGACGCTTGTCGGCAACGCCCTCGAAGCGGATGAATCGCGTGAGAAAAAACGGCGTGCTGTGCGCTTGCCGATTGAGCGCGTGTTCATCACTGCCATTTTATTGCTCGCCATCCTTGCGCCATTCTTTATCGATAATTTGGCGATTGGCACACCGCCCCCGCCACAATTCGCATTTGGTTCGCGCCAATGGGCGTTTTATCAGGTCTTGGATAGCGTTTCGGCGGGTGAATATGTCCTCATCGCCGCCGAATATGGCGCGATGGGCGCTGGCGAACTCGATATCGCCACCGAATCGGTCTTACGGCATGTTTTGGCGCATGGCGCAACACCCATCATCATCAGTTCGGATGCCGTTGGTTTGGTGCGCGTTGCCAATATGATGACCGCCATCGCTCAAGAAAATGCGCTCATCCCCAACCGTGATTATGTGGTTGTGCGTTATCTGGTCACGGATGTGGTCGGCTTGCGCGATTTTAGCCAAAATATAGACCGTTACTTGACGTTTGATGTGGATGGCAACCCGACACGCTTACGCATCGACAATCTCAATGACTTCGCCCGCGTGGTGATTATCACCGAGAGCGCCGATAATTTGCGCCTGTGGGGTGAACAAATTTTGCCCCTGATGACCAATCCGTTTGTGGCGGTGACGAGTTATAGCGCCGCGCCGTTATCTGAACCGTATCTCAATACCCGTTCTGGCGCATACCTGACGGGTTATAGCGATGCCTTCACCTATCAGACGATGGTGAATCGGATGTTGGGCGACGATACGATCGGTATCATCCCGCCGAGTATCACCCCAACCAACGAACCGACAGAGGATGTGACCCCCACCACCGAAACACCTGTGGTTATCCCACCAGAAATCACGCCCGAAGCAACGAGCGCGGTCGAATTGACATCGGTTGTGACACCGAGCATAGAAAATACTGCTTCGGTGACGGCGATTGAGTCTGCAACACAAGCACCAATCGCAACACCAACCGCGCCTCAAATGACACCGACTATCGAAACACCGGTGGCGACATCCACACCAACATCCACCCCGTCACCGACCTTCACGCCGACACCATCGTCCACGCCGATTGTGCAACGATTTGCGATTATCACGGCATCCACGCCGATTAATATCCGACCAGACCCCAGCACCAATAATCCGCCTGTCGGCGTGTTGCGTCCAGAAGAACGCGCCCTGATTCTTGGCGAAGTGACGGGTGCAGATTTACAAATTTGGTATAACATCACCTTCCAAAACAACGCGGGTCAGACCATTATCGGTTGGGTACGCCAAGATTTGGTGCGCCTCGAAGAGGTGATTGTCACACCCACGCCATTCATCACCCCAACACCGACGGCGACACAATCCGCCAGCAATGGTAAAACCGATATGCGCGTATTTGCGCGGGTATCCTCACCGCGCAACGCCCAAGAGGTGACACCAGAAACAACACCAAACCCAGAAGTCACCGCAGAGACGACCGCATCCGCCGAAATCACGGCAGAAGTGACGACCGAAGTGGTGATTCCGCCAATGCCTACCGTGATCATCGAGATACCCAACATCCCACAATTATCCGCCGCCCCGCGCACAATCGCGCCGATGGACATCACCGATCGTCAAGCGCGGTGGGATAGTTTGGCGCTAGGGATTTTGGTGGCGGTAATGGTGATTGCGGCGGGCAATTTATTCAACCTTGTGCGGGTCATTTTCCGCAAACGGAGGCGCTAAATCATGGATGATATTGGGCTTATCATCGGCTTTGTATTCACCCTGATGATATTCAGTTATTTGCTTGGCGATAATTTTCTCTATCGACTGGCGGTGTATGTATTCGTGGGCTTCACGGCGGGGTTTATCACCATCGTCACTATTGAGAGTGTGATTATCCCGTGGTTTGATACCACGCTGTTCTCTGGCGAAGCACCGCGCATCGGTTTGGGCTTTATCCCGATTGTGATCGCGTTACTGCTCCTATTCAAGACGACACAACGACTCGGACGGCTCGGTAATTATGGCATGGCGTTGATTATCGGCGTTGGGACGGCGGTGGCGTTGGTCGCGGCGCTGGTCGGGACGATAATCCCGTTCATTTTGGATACCGTAGATATTCAAACCCAAACGCTACCCAATGCCATCATTTTATTGGTGGGTGTGGCGTGTTCGTTGGTGTATTTTCAATATACCGCCCGCCAAAAACCAACGGGCGAAGTTGTCCGCGCCCGTCCGATACAATTATTCAGCCTCGTGGGGCAGGGCTTCATCGTGGTTACACTCGGCGCGATGTATGCCACCGCGATTTTAACCAGCCTCACGATTTTTACTGACCGCATACAATATTTACTCGCGCCAATTTTTGGGGGATAAGCAGATGGTACAAGATGTTGGCTCTATCCTTGCAGTCGATTTTGGCAGTGTCACCACCCGCGCCGTGTTGATTGATGTGGTGGACGGGGCGTATCGGATGATTGCCCGCGCCGAAGAACGCACCACAGACGGCTTTCCCGCTTTCGATTTAGATGTCGGACTAGACCGTGTGTTGCGTCAATTGACAGAAATTACCGGACGGCGTTTTCGAGATGAAACGGGTGTGATGATCTCGCCAGAGCGTCCAGATCGTTCTGGCGTGGATTTATTCGCTATCACCGCCAGTTTGGGTAAACCGTTACAAGCCGTGATTGTCGGGTTAGTCCCCGATGTGAGCATCGCCAGCGCCTTACGCGCCATCTCTGGCACGTATATCGAAGTCCGTGCCATGCTCACACTGGATGATAAGCGCGACCAAGAAGAACAGGTGAACGCCATTGCGCTCAGTTATCCGGATGTGATTTTCATCGTGGGTGGCACAGAAAAAGGGGCGGAACGCTCTCTCATGCGCCTTGCAGAAGTGGTACGCCTTTCGGTGAGCCTCATCAACAAATCGCGCCGTCCGATCGTGATTTACGCGGGCAATAGCGCCTTACGTCAACCGCTTGAGGCGATTTTTGGCAATCTGACTACCTTTATTGTCGCAGAAAATATCCGCCCCTCGCTCAAAGAGGAACGGCTCGATTCGGCACGCCTCAAATTGGGGGATGCGTTTAACGAATACAAAGAAAGCCGAGATAAAGCCTTTACCGCCCTCAGCAACATGAGCCAAACAGGGGTTTTGCCAACGGCACAAGGATATACCATCCTCGCCGATTATTTAGGCAAGACCCAAGCGGGTGGTATCGCATTGGTGGATATGGGTAGTGCCAATAGCACCTTTGCCTATTCATCGGGCAAGGGCGAACTCATTTCGAGTATCCGCGCCGATTTAGGATTAGGACATAGCGCCCCTGAATTGTTAGCCGAATTGGGTGCAGATGCGATTCGGGATTGGTTGCCGTTTTATATCAGCACCACAGAATTGACCAATTACGCCTATAACAAATTGCTCCGCCCACAGACCATCCCGCAGTCGTTGCGCGAATTGTATATCGAACATGCCTTTTTGCGGGCGGGGATTCGCGCCATGATTATCCGTGCCAATCCCGAATGGGAATTTTCACCCATGACGATTTCGCGCTTGGTGATGGGCGGGGCGGCGCTCACCAAAACAGGACATCCCGCTTACGATGCGTTGCTGGCGTTGGATGCGTTGCAACCCGTTGGCGTAGTCGAATTATTGCAAGACCCGTTTGCGCTCATCCCTGCTATGGGTGCAATCGCGCCTTATGCCCCAGATGCGGTTGTCCAATTGTTGGATAACGATAATTTGTTCAATTTGGGGACGGCAATCATCCCCACGGGCAATATCCGCAAAGACCGCACCGCCGTCAATATCACCATCATCGAAGATGGTCAACGCCTACGTTATTCGGTAGATGGTGGACATGTGTTTGTCTATCCTGTTCAAATCGGGCAGACTATCGAAGTCCGATTGCGTTGTGCGGGGGGTATCACCATCAACGGCAAGCGACGTTTGAAGATCAAAATTGAGGGTAGCGCCATGGGCTTGATGATAGATGCCCGTCCCAGACCGTTACAGCTAGGTGATGTCGCCAATCGCGCCCTGATGATGCCCAAATGGGTTCACGAAGCCACAGGCGACCCCTTGCAAGAGATGGATGCCCGTTGGTTGCAACCGATTGATGATGACCAAGAGGCGATGCCCAAAATTGCCAAACGGCGTGCCGATAATAAACGCCAAAAACCCACCAAAGCCGATAAAACAGGCAATGATAAAAATCAGGGTAAAGGCAGAAAATCGGATAAAAAGGGCAAAAAATCGGTTACTCAAGATGAATTTGACGAATTATTGGGTGGCACAGACCTCGACTCGTTGCTCGAAGATGAAGAACCAGATGAATTAGGAGCGTTGCGAAATGCTTTATCCTGAACAACGATACCTCTCCGAATTGACGGTTATCCGTCGTGAATGTCGTCTGCCAGATGGTGCTGTTGGCACTGTTAACGTCACCGAAGGCAAACGGGTCGAAGTCCGCGATGTGGTGGCGCATGGCGTGATTCCATCACGCTATATCATCATCAACGCCATGCAATTCTTCAAACTTCGCAAGCCAGAAGCCCTCACCCCTCTCTTACAAGTCGAAGAGGGGGATGTAGTGGATGAAAATCATGTTTTGGCGGGTAAAGACCCCAAACGGGGTAAGCGTTTATTTGCCGAAGTGCGTGGCATGGTGGCGCAAATCGCTGATGGTCGCATCATCCTTCAAGCCATGCCCGAAGTGGTGGATATTGAAGCGGGTGTGCGTGGTCGTGTGATTAGCATCGAAGCAGGACAGAGCGCCGTCATAGAGGCGGTCGGCGCACAAGTGCAAGGTGTATGGGGCAATGGCAGATTGAGCATCGCCAGTTTGCGGATTGAACCCGAAGCGGGTTTAGATGCGATCGCGAGTAGCAGTTCGCTCGAAACGCGCTATATGGGGTCTATTTTGCTCACCCGCAAAGCCCTGAATCTGAACGCATTCCGTATTTTGACCGAGCAAAATGTGGCAGGGGTGATTGCCCCCAGCATGGATGCTCATCTGATTCCGTATGCCCGCAAACTGGATTTCCCGATTTTGCTCACCGATGGTTTCGGCAACCTGCGGATGACCAGCGCCGTGTATCAATTGATGGCGCAATACGAAGGTGTTCCGATTACCGTAGACGCTTTTTCAGATAATCGGTGGTCAAATCGCCGTCCAGAGGTTATTATTAATGTCAAAATGCGCGAAGGGCAAAATCCATCGCGTCCAAATGTGAATTTGGGCTTTCGCATGGGGATGACGGTCAAAGTCACACGCGCACCCTACGAAGGGCAGACGGGCAAAATCATCGAATTGCCCCCTGCACCAGTTTTATTGGATAATGGCTTGCGTATATTGTGCGCTAGAGTAGAATTAACCATAGGTGAAACCCTATATATCCCCCGCGCTAATTTAGAAGTGCTAGGGTAGGGGCTTGGTGAAAATATTGACGATAGGTTATTCATGCGTCTCCGCGTTTGGGCATAATCCAACCGCCTGCGTTTTCTGAGGAGTGATGCCAATGGGCAACAATGATAGAGACTTTTTTGATTTTGATGATGACCCCTTTGATGATGGCAGTGGCGGGGGCTTAGAAGAAGAATCGACCAGCAGTTTCGGCAGTGGGTCTGATTTTTCATTTGAAGAAGACACCACCAGTTTTGATGATTTTGATGAATTCGGCGATTTTGATGAAATTGAAGAGGATTTCAGCGCCGATGAATTGGCGGCAACAGAAGAAGAATCGAGCGGTCCCAGCCGTACTTTCATCATCCTCGCGTTGTTGATGGTGCTGATGTTCATCGCGGGCTTGGTTGTGGTGGTCATTTTGGCGACCCGCCCACAAGGTCCCACGCCGATCCAACTCACGGGGACGCAAATCGCCCTAGAAAATAATCAGACCTTAGTCGCTTTTGGCGCGACCAGCACTGCCAAAGCCCTTGATGTGACCCAAACATTCGAGGCGGTTGGCACGCAAAGCGTCCAAACGGCAACAGCGAATGCGATTGCTACATCCGATGCTGGCACGATGCAAGCCATGAGCGCCACCGAAACCGCCAACGCGCTCACGCAAGAGGCGTTGTTCTTATCCCAAACGCAAACGGCAGAATTTGAACTCACACAACAAGCACTCACACCAACGTTTGATATTAACGCCCAACAAGCCGAAATTCTCGCCGCCACGCAAACCGCACAAGCCCAAAATATCAACGCTACATTGACAGCGATCGCAGGCACAAATCTGCCACAACCGAATCCGAATATTGGCGATGTGGCGCTAACAGCTACCGCAATTGCCAATGCGCTCCGCAATCAACCGACTCAAGAGGTCAGCACGCCGATTGGTGGTGGCATCGGTACACCCCGACCAACGGCTATCCCCACGCCTGATATGCCCGATTCGGGCTTGTTCGATGACCTGAATGGCACGAGCAACATGGCGCTCATCGCGCTCATGGCATTTGGTCTGATTGGCATCATCTTTGGGGCGCGGGTCTTGCGCGAAGCCAATAGTCGCAAACGTTAGACGCTCGTTAGACTAGATTAAAAAATATTGCAATTTGTAATCAATTGCGCCATAATCAGAAGTCCATCACACAAATCAATACATGTGGTGGACTTTGTTATTTTTAAGCCGCTTCAAGCACAGGAGAATTAAAAAATGACTAAAAAATTAGCATTAATATCACTGATAGTGGTCACATAGTAAGTGATGAGACCTCTAAGTTGTAATCAATGATAAACCATAAGGTCATCCAATAATGATAATCGTCCGATTTAGAAAATGATAACGTTTTGCGAACAAA
>DAOTVP010000118.1:0-61599 GCA_034436155.1 Anaerolineae bacterium | reverse complement strand
AACTGTCCACAGTGTCGGATGAGACCAATCACGAGATTATTGAGAGTCGCCAGTAAGCGTTGTCGTTTTGCATGACGAATGCGTGAGGCATCTTCGCGGAAAGTCACATCGCGCACGTAATGCAACCGATTTTCGATATGCCAATGAGAACGGATTAATGCCATGAGTTTGTCAGCAGGACACTGGTGTTGGGACAAACTGGTCATACCAAAAACGACTTGGTAAGTGATTTTTCCCGTGGCTTGGTGTTGAATGACCCGTTGAAGACGAAAAACTTGCTGAATGTGCGGAAAATCAAGATAGTCATTCAGTGCCGAAGTCACGCTCAAATAGCGGGTTTCAATCCGTCCATGTCCATGTGATACCTCTGACACACTTGTTTCTTCTAACCCAATCGGCTGATGTCCTTTCGCAACCTGTGCGGGCATGAAGGCATCCGCAATGGCGTGTTGTAAGGTTTTGTGGTTGGCTTTGACGGGTAAAACGAAGTGTCCACCAGCTTGGACAATCTGAATACACAACTCGCGTTGGGTGAACATGGCATCACCCGTCACCACACACCCGCTTAAATCCAGATAATCGAGCAATTGCGGGGCAACCGCAATTTCATTGGCTTTACACCCAACCGCAATTTGCATCAACACCACCCCTGTTTCAGGCACATAAGCGGCAAGTAAGTGTGTGCCTTGCGTTTGTCCAGTTGGAATTGTCCCGCGCAATACTTTGCCATCAATGCTAATGGTGATATTTTCATCTTGTTGTTGACTAAAGAATTGTCCTAGTTTTTGGGCGACTTCGATTTCATCTAGTGCGGCAAGCACACGTTCATAGGTGGTTTGGTGAGGCATCGTCTGACGGGGTAAGTTCAGTAAACGGGCTAATGACTTGCCTCTTAACCGAACCCATTCACTGATTCCTTTCATCTCATCTTCACCTGCCAATTTTGCCAGAATTAACAGCACCAGCAAGTTCGCTAGTGAATAACGCACCCCACGAGCCTGTCGTGGGTCGTGAATTTGATGTAACACTGCCATCAAACTGCTAACATCAAACAATTTTCCGGTGCTGGTTGGTGGAACTGGTGTTGTTTCTGTGGTACATTTAAGCATAAGAGAGTCTCCGTGTCTGTGTTTATGTGATAAATCCACATTACTCGGTTTCTCTCTTTTTCGCTAGCTGACTTTGCAAAAGCCCTTGGCTAAAAGCAGGAAAATTTACCTCATCACCGCCAAAGGTTACAATATGTGGTTGGAAAAGTTCGATGGCTTTATAGGCAAGTTCTAGCGCCTGTCCGTCGTGGTCGCCAAAATGGATGTCGCTCAAGACTGCAATTTTTACCCAACGGTCTTTGATACCTGCGAGAGCCTTATCAATGAGCGGCTTATCATACACCTCACCAAAGCGTTCCACCTCGCGTTGTTTCTGTTTGACTCGTTTCATCCGATGTCGGAAGGCTTCAAATTCCACATGCTGATAATATCGCGCATGAAAGGCTTTTATAGATAGCCCAGAAGCCACGAATTGAGCGTATATTTCCTCGTTTGTATACATTACTCAACCTCAAGGGACTTATTCAATCTATGTCGCCAAATAAATCCGCCTGTCGACTTTTGTTTGCTAAGACAGCATGTGCTAATATGAGAACTACGAATTCCCAACGCTTCACCTGCTGTTTTGGCCGACTCCCACACACGGACGAGAGTCTTACCGTCCATCATGTATTGAACTACGGGTTTCATCCTTCCGCGACGCGATTTTTCAATATGTTCAGGCGATTGTTCTTTGCCTAATTTAGCTTGCGCTAATTTCTCGCGGTGTTCAAATGATAAAGGTTTTCCTAATCTAGCTTGACGCACTTTCTCGCGTGTTTCAGGCGAATGTTTTTTGCCTAAATGGGCTTGACACATTTTTTCTTTTGACGCATTGCTATGTCTTTTGCCAATCATAGGCGATTTTCTGCCTTTATTTGCAATAGAAAGTTTTTGACGGGTAATTTGTGTTATTGGTTTTCTGTTTCTTTGCCCGTTACTCATTCTTCTGCGTGTTTCTTTTAATGGAATCCACCCCGGAACGCCCTCACCGCCATCAGTGAAATTGGTCAAATTAGCACCGATAGAGCGGTAATAGGCTATCCAATACCGTTCACGTTCTGCCCAGTCTTCATCAGGTGGCACGGTCTCGATGAGTTTGATAATGGGTTTTAAGCCTTGTCGAACAAGTGACTGTATCCAACGGGTGCGGTAATTATTATGTTTATCTCGAAGATGTTTATTTAGGCGATCTTCTAACATAAACACCGTTTTACCGACATATCTGATCTCACCATCTCTAGGGTCAATTAGGACGTAGATATAGGTTGCCCTATTACCTTGATTTACGGCTCTTTTAGCTTCGTTGCTAAACTCCACGGTTATTTGCACCTCATCCAATTTTTAAGCGGCATTTTTCTCGCCTAGATGCGTCTAGGCGTGTTACAAGTCCTCAATACTTGTTGATAAATATTGAGAACTTGTAACAACAAAACTACGCTATAGTTACGCCATATAGGGCTAAAATATGCCATTTGCCGTTTACGGCTTGCAGGGTTATGCTTCCTCCAGTGGTCGCCCACGTTGCTGCGTCATAAGACGTGCCTGCCCCAAAGAACCCACCCGTATACGTAAGTGTATGTGCAAACGCGGTACGTGACGTAATCACCAAAATGTTGCCGTTTTGCTCAGTGGTGGGGTCGGCGATGGTCATCGCGCACAAGCTGGCTTTGGTCACATCCAACATACCTTCGCGCTGGATAATTGCGCCATCGGCAGTGATAGCCGTGCGATTCATTTTGACATTCCCGTGACGTTCTGCTAACGGGTCGCCAAGAATGGGTTTAGTCAAATCAATAAACGCGACTTGTTCAACAAGATTGTCGAATCGGATAAAATCCCATGTGTTGACAGTCTTCAAAACACCCAGACGCGCAATCCCTGAAGTTGCAGGATAAACTGATAATTCGGCGTTACCCGACTTCCCAAACACCGATGAAGCGGTTGTGCCATATCCCATTGCTGTGAGTTTGGCGGCAAGGTCGGTATCGTCAAACGTCGTTGTCCCATTAGGAACAAGACCATTACGATTATTCCATTCATACAAAAATGCAGTTACAGTAGCCATGATATATCTCCTTTAAGGGGCTTTGAGTATCGCTTGTAGTAGGTCGAGTGCCGCTATCCAATTATGGAAGCGGTTGGCAAGATAATTGACAAGCATTGTCGAGCGCACGTTATCCCAATCGGTCTTGTCTGTACCGGTGAGCGCGGTGATAAATTTGGTATTGGTCGTTTCCAACGTGCTACCGTACATCCGAATCAAATGCGTCAATATACTGGATTTGGCAGGGAGCATCACAAGCGCCTGCCCCACTGCGTTTTTCACGGCATTGGTATCCAAATATTCATCGGGGTCGGTGAGCGCATATTCCGTATCCACCTGATTAAGTGGCACATCGTTATCCCATGTTGTCACATCGGTGGCGACTTTCGTAACCGTGATAGTTCCGTTGTGTGCGACTCGCCAACCATTGGCGTAGGCATCGGCAACCGACTTACGCGAAAAACGCCAAAATGTTGTGCCAGCTTGGACGGGGCGCATCGCTACCAAAAACCCTTTGTTTTCATCGTTGACCACAATATCAAATGTCGTGGTGCTGGTTTGATTGGGGGCGGCTTCACGATCAGACAATTTGAACACAAACGAATCGGCGACAATGCCATTCAGACCATCCGACTCATACACGATATATCCGTTATTGATGTCCGTTTGTTGGAAAGAATAAGGCACTTCGGTTATCGGAACGCCTTTATTGTAAAGCGTCCCTCTGGTCGGTAGGGTGGTGATGATAATGTCATACGGTTGCGCCGTTGGCTCATGTGTGTTCAGTTGTGTCGAGGTCAACAAAAATTGTTGCCCCATCCCAACGGTAAGCGTCGGGTCGGTTGTCAAAAGTATCGGAGTCGCCATTATTTATCTCCCCCAGATACAATGACCTCAATCGTGTCTTTATGGAAGCCCTGTCGGACTGCCGCCTCAATTGCGCCCTTAATTTGCAAGGCGGTAAAGCCTGTAATACCGAGTTTATCTAACCCGTCCTGCACGTATGTAAATGCCATCTCGTACTTTTGCTTTGCGCTCAAGAAAAAGTCGTCAGTAGCTTGTTTAATGCCTTCTTGCTCGGCAAATTGAATCCCCGTGATAGCGAGCCGTTCAAGTACACCAAATGTTTCATCACCTAGCTTGGCTTTGATACGCGCACGCACATCGAGCAATATCTCGCGCCCCATTTTGGCGGCGTATGCCACAATGACAAATAGCGCGAATTCGAGGATTTCAAACATAAGTCCTTGTGCTTGATTAAGCAATTCCGTCATTAGATTTTTCCTTTTTCAACATATCTACCATTGTTTGGATAAATTTTTCAAGGATTTGGCGATTTTGCGCCATAATTGCATCTTGTGATGCGCGGTTCTTTTCATTTGAGGTCTGTATACCAACAAGCATTTCTTGATTGGTTTTCAAGATTTCTTGATTGGTTTTTTGGAGAGCCGACACCACGCCCTGAATAGCCCTCATATCTTCGCGGTGATCATTTTTCAAAATGGTTATGTCCGTGCGAGTACCATCAACAGAGATTTCCAACTTCCCAATGCGGTCATTCAATGTGTTTAAGATTTTGGCTGTTTCGTTTTGTGCGGTTGCCGTATCTTTTTGGGTATCGACTATTTTAGAGATTGCCTCTATTAGTGACTCTGTTCGCTTTTGGTCGTTGTCTGCCAGTTTAGAGTTCGATTCTGCCATTTTATCAATAGACGGTGATACACTTTTCCACGCTTCGTTGTGCCTTTTATCCTGTCCATCTATTAATCGCAGTCCCCATTTACCCTGTTGCCAAAGCGCACCAAGTACCAATACCACCATAAATATCATTGCAACCACAATCAATACACTTGGGTCGCCAGAATTAACAGCATCTTTTAGTGGTACTACATCAATTATTCCATCCATCGCAAACCTATTTTTAGGTGGCAGAGTTATCTCTACCACCATCGCCAAATAAAAAAGGAGTTTATGCAACAAATTAGATGCTTGCACGTCTAAATTGTCGTATAAACACATAAGGATTGTCAATTACGCAGGGACAATGGATATGGCACTAAACGCAAAGTAAAAATTCGACGACGCGCCATTTTTGCCTGTAACAACGTATCTTATGTTGTAGCTCCCGGTTTGAGGAACATTAAATACATACGAGGCAATTACCCTTGTCACAGTATTTGAATAGGTGTCTTCTGTGCCTATAAGAACATCGTTGACGTACCACTCAACAATCCCTCTGTCTGTACCCTTACCACAAAACAGTTTGAATACATATGTTCCTTTTGCCAGTAAACAAATTGTGCTGGCGGAGTTGCCTATGGCAGGCGTACTTTGATAATTGTGTATTCCAAACCACGCTGTTGATAAGAAAAAGGTTGTAAATCCGCTCCCAGATATTGAGACAAAATCATTGGCTAATATAAATGTTCTTGGCTTGTGGACAACATTTTCAACGGCAATAACGTACCACTGATTATTCACTTTGGTCATCAATACCCTTGCGGTTGGGATAGCGTATGTTCCATTCATAAAGATTGCGGGAACAATACCACCCTTATAACTTACCGCGCCATTGTTGAGTATAACGCCTTCGACAATGTATTCAGTCAGCATTTGGTTAACCACGCTCTGAATCACTGGGATGTTGCTCATAACAGTTCCTCATTTCCGATGGTAATTTCGCCATCTAACTTGCCGTTCAGTAGCCGCCCTGATATAGACTGGATGCGGTATCCGTCGACCACGGCATCATATAACTCTTGAAATAGGGGTATCTCACATTGGTACGATATGCGCTTTTGTTTCCCGATGACAGGGATATACACTGGCTCAATCGGATTTTCAATCATCGTATTTTGCTCCACGCCAAATTGCCCTTCAAAGCCATTCGGGTTTACAATTTCCGTATCGACATTGGCGACGATTTTTCGCCGAAGCATAGGCATACGGGTGTAGTCCTGTTCGTACTTGCGCGATGTCCAGTAGGTAATCAAATTGGTGTCATCAGTGTAATTCGGATTTTTGGTGACAGGGCGCAACCAGAGTTCCCCTGTACGTCGTAGGAAAAAGTTCAGGTGTTCACGCCCCTCTAAAGCGCGTTTAATGCCCTGTATTGGCGATTCGCCGACATCAATGGTCAAAATATCCACAAAAGCGGGTTCTGCTACAACCGTTGTATCGAAGTTGTTAAAATGGGGGAAAAAGTAAACAGCATCAGCAAAAGAACTCGTATCAAAATAACCCGTAAATATTTCATTCCCCTGCCATAATGTGGCAACATATCGATAACCACCAGAAGTCAGATATTGCGCGGTAATCATAACTGCTAACCTGCTTTGAGGTGATAGATAAGATGTTTGAAGCACTGGTGTAGTTCCCCACTTCAGACGAACTTTACCGCCTGATTCATCTGTGTTTATTGTATCTAATATATCAAATCCAAAGCCGATATTGTGACTACCTAAATTATCACCTTCGGCGTACAAGCCACTGCCCGATGTTTCTGAAACATCCGACTCGTGAGGCTTTACGTCAAACAGTAATGAAAACGCACCACCAATTTGCAGAACATTATCTAACTGAATAGGGCGATTGCGGTTGGTGTTTATAACATAATGAAAGTTGGTAGTTTCGTTAGATGTGCTATAGTTACCAATACCGGGATAAGCAAGAGCGAAAGGCGCAGATGCGACGTCCCTATCTTTATATTCATCTAAAACTAAATAATCGTACGGGATAGGATAACTTACTTTGTTCCATGTGGTGTTATTGGTGCTGTAATATATTGTCCACAGCCCATAATGAATTTGCGAACGAATATATTTGATACCTGCGGCAGCAATGACTGTCATCCCTGCCGCGGTTCCAAGATCAACCCCATTATGAAAAGCGCGTGCTTGCATATTTGAGGTTGTGACATTAATCCACATGCCAAAAACGTTGTTATAATGCGGATACCACCCCGCTACAATATGAGCAGTTGCTCCGCCCTGTGGTTCAAAATATGCAGTTATGCAGTGATTTCTTTTATCAGGTTGCCCTGTATGATTAAATATGGCGCGATAAGTTGGTGCAGCTGATGGGATCACCTTTCCTCGATTGGGCGACGTAAGATATTCAATGCTACCAAATATTGCCGCTAGCTTTGTAGATTTGCCATCAAAAACCTCTACGGATACATGATGCCCATGCCACTCGCGGGATGTATACGACTGGAATCTGTCCATCATCCATGAGGTGAGGTCGCGGGTGGATACGCGGTAGATGGTCTTACCCGTCGACGGCTCGTATTCTTCGGAGGTGGTATCGGTCATGGTCACTGCGTATTGATGCCAATACAGTTCTGTTCCATCCCAATATCCCAATTCATGGCGAAACAATGCATTGCCAAAATCTTGCCAACCTGCCATATTGATTTGCATCACCCCTGACATTTCAAATTCCCATCGGTCTTTATCTATCCAGCTTGTGATGTCCTCGCCGGGGTCGCAGTTATCAAATCCGTATAACCGTGCCGACTTTCCGAATCTTTTTATTTGAGAAGAATTGTTTTTTACAATTAATGGCTCTCCGTCCAACCCTATGCCAAATGTAATATAGCCTTCTAAAAAGTAAGTTCGTCGTAAAGGTTCTGGGTATATTCCCCCAGTCCAAAACCAAGAAAAACCAATCGTATGTGTTTCGTTTAGCGGGATGATCTCGCTCCAGTTCTTGCCATCCTTGCTAATTGTGACAGAAACAGTTTTTGCTATATTATCACCGATGCTATTTATCGTTTGGGTTGAAAAAGTACCAATTCCCGCTACATAATAATCGCCATACTTATTTAGCGAAAATAAGATTTTTGCATAGTTTTCAATGTCGTCCTTCAAAACCTCTTGGTAAATGACATTAAGTTCGGTCTCACCCCAAATGTAGGAAAAAATGTGAGGGTTTCTCTCGACTTGATAAGTCGTTGATGCGCCAGATACATCACTATAAATTTCTCCGGGCAACATAAATCTCGCAACAATTAACGAGCGACCATCATCCATTTTTTGCACATAAAACTTATTTAGATTAGATTGAGAATCAAATAACCATATTTCGGACGCTGTTTCCGTCCATGACCCACTATAAACACGCCGATATAAATTAGCATTATTTCGAGTTGTGCGAAAGTAAAATAATGTGTTTTGGTCGGCGCATTTAATACCAAATGTATTTTGCCAAGCGAATGACCCCACATTTAATGTTTCAATTGATGTGGTATTGCCGGGTACATATTTTTCTCTATAAATAGTCCCCGCATTATTTCTAAACCCATAAATATGCGTTCCATCAAAGTAGAAATCAAATATCGATACGTGATATGTGGTTGTGGTGGTATTTGTGATAACGTGTAAACCATAACCACTTTCGTCAATAACAAGATATTCGCCAGCACTTATTTCCTGAATCTTTGTCGGTTTTGCGTTGTTGTGTAATGTAAATGTTGTATCTTGTGGCAACAGTTCAGGTGCATAACGGGTGACGCGCAATTCAAGTGATTTGCCACCTTCGTTGATGGCATCATATACCGCTTCGGGCAATCCTGATTCAGCAAGGCTAATCATAATACAACGCTACCTTTCTTCAATTTGATAGGGATATATCCATAGGATAAATCGGGTGTGATAAATTTTATTGTGCCAATTCCGCCTTCATCAATGACTGCGTATTCAATAGGCGCTAACGGCGATTCGGTATGTTCAAACCCTACATATTTCAACGGCTTTCCAACCATCGACAATATATCGATAAGCCGTTCCGTTACCGTTTTGCCATATTCGGCACGCAATATAATGACGTGTTCCAGTGAATAGTTAATCACAGGAACACCCGCGTTTTTCAGCGTATGGATGACAATCTCACCTGTTTGGGTGATAGTCACAGTCTGATAAAACTCTGGCGTTGGGCTATAATCCACCACATGCCATTGCCATTGCGGGGTACTGTCATCGGCGGGATATAAATGAATATGGTCTTTTGTACTCATCGAATTGCCCTTACTCTACTTTCATCTGTTATCAACCGTTGCATAACCTCTGGATTGGGCGATACAAGATTCATGTTTATTCTCCCAGGCCCTAGCTTGCGGATTTCGGACAATTCGCGCAAAATTCCTTTGAGAAGCATTATCATCTCTTTTTGGCTATCGCCATCTCGAATAACAGGTACGCCCTCGCGTGGCACAACATACTCGCCTTTGTGGACGATGCCAGCGACTTGATATTTGCCACCATCGCCCGTGTACCCGCCTTCGGCGTATCCCTTTGTACCGCTTGGCACATTATTGATGGCGCTATTCAATTGGGCAATGGATTGCGATACCGCATTGGCGAGATCTTTAATCCGCCCACCAAATGTACCCAATACATCATGTGTTGACATGATGGCAGAATTGAGTGTTGGCGTAACTCCCGTAAGGCGCTCAAACGAATCCCGAAGCATATCAATATTGCCAGCGCCACCCACACCCGCCATGCGCGACAAAGAGTTGACAAGGTTATCAAACCCTGCCGAAGCATGTGCCATCTGTGTATTCACAATCGAAAGTGATTGCGCGTATTTTTGCGATGACCCGCCAACAAACTCGACCCGTTTAATCAGTTCTTCAAGCTGATTCATTGTTTTGGTCGAGTGATTGCCAAGTGTACTGACCCCTTTGCTCAATGGGTCAACACTGCCACGCAATTTATCAAATTCCGCACGCATACCTTCGAGGTCGCCAATGAATCCGCCGTCGGATGTTTCTAACTGCTCATCTTTACCTTTTGGTACAAAGACTTCCATACCGCGTTCATCTTGAACGTTCATCCAAAGCGATTCCATCCATGTAGGCGCAGGGGCATCAATTACATCTTTGAGTTTTAACAATGCCGATGTAGCGTTATCGGTTTGTCCGATGCCTGTGAGCAGGTTGGAAAGTTCCGCAATCTTCTTTTGCGCACCCGCCATCGCCTCACTGAATCTCTGATCCATATCGGCAAATGCTTCGCTGGTTTGGCGACTCATTAACCGTTCTTGGTCTTCGAGTGCCATCATTTCCAGCGCATGGGCTTTTTTCTTTTCAAAGTCCTCATCCGCCAATCCCATACGTTCTTCAAAATGGCGTTTTTCCATTTCCATTTTTTCTAGCTCGAAGGCTTTCATCACATGGAAATGGTCTGATTCTCTGGCGTAACGTTCTTCTTCCCAGATGACCTGTTGAGCGAATCGCGCTTGTTGTTTGTCGAACTGTTCCTGCGCCCATTGCGCTTGTTGTTGTTGACGAGCCTCTTGTTTGTCCGCTTGCCCAACATCCATGTTGTAACGGATATTGGCACGTTCTTGTTCGCGGAGCAAATTAATGCGGTCACGACCACGCGCATAGCGTTTGTTGCGTTCAAAATCCTCAGTTTGCCAACCAAATTCGAGCGCGTTACGAGCGCGACCAAATGCCATGTCTTCACGTTGCCATGCGAATTGCGTCACCTGTTGATTGCGCGAGAACGCCATATCATCCTGCGTCCATGCCCGTTGAGTGAGTTGTTGTTGACGGGCAATTTGCATATTATCCCATTGGAACGTGTTCTGATAATCCCATTGGCGATAGCCGAGATTCCAGTTGTCATAGAAATGGCGACGTTGCATATCTTTGTCGCGTCCCTGACGAGCCATGTCCCACATTTGCATTTCACGGCTCATCTGGTCTCTACGGTCTTGGATTTGCCACATAGACATACCGTTGCCGATGTTGATGTTATAACCTGCCGCCTGCATTTGTTGTTGGAAAGGTTGCAAACTGCCACCCACGACATAACCTTGTGCGTCGAGTGTACCTCCGCCTCTATTGAGCATATTCCGCAGATTCAACATGCGTCGACCATGACCCGCCGATGCGCCTTGCGTAGACATCTGCAAATTCATAATCTCGCCCTGAATACCTGCCGTACCGCCGATGTTGGCAAGCCAATCATCCGTCATGTAATCAGCAAGGAACGCGCCTTTGAACAAACTGTTTTGCCCACGTAGCGCGTTGACAAACCCCATATTCCCACCCGGTGCCAGTTGGGTGAGGGTGGTCGCTTGACCTGTTTGCAGATTAATCGGTGCAATCGGCACAGCGCCAGCACCCCATCGCGCCTGTGCGCCTGCAAGGTTTTGGCTCATCACGTAGGGGTTTTGGCTTTCCATCCCCTGCCATTGGGCAAATTGTTGGCTGTCCATACCCATCGTTTGCATAGCAACCGCAGAAAGTTGGTCTACCGATGTGCCTGTCGCCATGTAACGACCAAGCATGTTCATCGCCGAGCTATAACGACCCAACCCACGCACGCGACCCTGTACCGCGTATTCATCGTTATAATCCAACCCGCCTAACGTCATATCGGCGATGGCTTGTTGGGATTGCTTTGAGAGTGACGCATTTTCGATTAAAACGCCCGAAAATGCCTCGAAAAGTTGTTGGGCGTTACTTTGGATGCTTTGCGTCATTAAATCGTTATTTGTGAGACTAGACGCATCTAGGAAAGCGGTCTCACCCATTCCTGTTGTGCGCCCCATGATACCCGCTTGTAGGCGGAATTGCTCTGTGCCATATTGTGCCATCAGATTTTGCACTTGGGTAGGATTAGACCAATCTAACCCCGAAACACCCTGCAATATTCCAGCCTCTGCCGCATTTACGGCGTTTAGGTCAGCACGATTAGTACGGTAAAGACTCGCGTTTAAGGCATTGCCAGTCATACCTAACATCCGATTGACCAACGGATATTGCGTCTGTGAGGCATTGATATTTGCAACGCTTTTCAACATCGCATCTTGACCCATAAAGCCTTGTTGCTCTAGGATGTTAAATCCGCCTACAGTTTGGTCAAACCACATTGACCCCGCAAGATTTATATCGGCAAACTCGCTCCCTAAACCACGCTCACGCGCCATTATTTCTAGGTTACTACGACCACCCGCCGATAGTCCTGATGCACCCCGATAGAAGCGATCCAGACTTTGCTGTGCTTGGCGCATATTGCCTTGTAATAACGGGTTGGTAAAATCTGATAATCCTGTACGTCCCTGCGTATCCGCACCAAACCACCCGCCGTAGAATTGGTCGGATTGGTTGAGAAAATCGGCGGACATCGATTCGGCGATAATGCTTTGCAGTTGGTCGGGCGACGCATTCCGTAATGAATCAATAACATTCTCGCTGGCGCTGGCATACGAACCATAACCCATGCCCTGACCACCCTGAATCATACGCCGTTGAATAAGGGCATCCAAATTCCCGCCTTGCGCTTGGAAATTAGAAGTGGATGCAAATAACGCGGACATTTCCGATTCTAATGAGCCAGTGACACCTAGTTCGGCATTATTCAAAAATGACGAAAGCGCATCCCCAAAATTATTTGCCCCAGAAATCATGGCTAATGGGAATTTCTGTTGCAGTTGCCCTATCGCTTCAGAATCCCCATTACGCGCTTTTTCAATCAAATCTAAATCGGCGCTATATCCCGATATATTTGTATTGCGCGTAGCATAAGCGGTTAATGCAGGTGTTATCCCTTGTAGGTATTGACTGCCAGTTTCACCATAATATGTTGCCGCTTGCGAAGACAATATATCTGCGACTCTTTGTTGAGATTCGCTCCCGCCCATAAACTGGATTTGTTGTTGGGCAATGTTTGACAAATTAGATGCCAAAGAGTATTCGCTAGTCAATCTGTTTGCTGTTTTAAAATCCCCAGATTGCAATGCCGCATTAATCTGGTCAGGGATGTTATAGCCAGTTTGATACCGCGAGTTAAATTGTGTTTGTGCAATTTGGGCTTGCATTTGCCCAACAAATGGCATTTGTGCGATATTGAACTGCGAGAAATAATCAAGCCCAAGTGCCGATTGTCCCTGTAATGTGCGGTATTGGTTGCTTTGCGCCATTGTATCGAGCATGGATTGGAATTTAGGCATCCCCACCAACGGATCGCCTAGATTTTCCAGATACGACGATGCTTGGTTGACCATCGAAACGGTAGGTGAATCAACACCCATTGCGCGTCCATACCCAACCATCATTTTACTAACGTCTTCAACACCGCCATATTTAGCACCTAAATCCATAATGCGGTTTGTGAGTTGTTCGTTGGCAAGCATGGTGAATTTCGGATCGGCTAATTGACCAAGCCGATATGTTCCCATCAGTTCGGTTTCATAATTTTCACCATACAGTTTTTGTGCGCGGTCTTTATAAACCTCTTTGAACCCGCGTTGGATACCTTGTTGGATTTCATCGGCTGTTAGCCCTGCGACATAACCACTTGTTTCTAAAGCCTCTGAATCAAATCCCCCACGCCGAAATCCCGATGACGCAAGTTTTGAAATACGCCCATAAGCCGAGCCGCGTTGCAGTTGATTATCGCCCCCCAGTCCAAGTGCCGCGCCAAGTATTGCGAGAATATCACCCCCCGCCAACGCATCTAGGTCTTTTGCTCCACTTGACATATAACCAAATGCGCCAGCACCGGCCACAAGTGCGGCAACACCCCACCCAATGGGGTTTGCCAATCCTGCGAAACCTGCGCCACCCGCCATAATATTCAAAGCAGAAGCCCCTTTGAATAACGCCGCCGCACCAAGCCCAGCGCCAATTGACGGCAAGCCTACGCCTGCAAGTGCGCCAGCGCCTTCGGGGTTTACAATTAAATCGCGCATCCAGCCATAAGCACGGTCTGTAACTTTGCCTAGCCCTAATGTGGCTTCAGCTTGACGACCACGGCGACCCATAATTGTGCCATATTGACCACCTATCAAATCGTCTGCATTAATCAACCCGCCGTAGTAGGAAAGGGATTGTTGTTGCACGGCATATTGTTGATACTCATTCATCGCACCAAACGCATTGCCACCGGTCAAGCGCCAGACCCGTTGCGCGGCGAACATATTGTATGGATTCAACGCCGCCCCTAATGCCGACATACCCGATACACGCGCACCGAATAATCTGCCTTTAGCTTGACCCGCAAACGCGCCTTCAGTGAATACGCCGTCTTGTGTTGGAGCGCCCCATGCTTCGCTTAGTTTGCGAGTGATACCCGCACCCTCGTGCGACAAGCCCACCATTTCCTGCCATGAACGCTGGGAGCGACGGTTAGCCGATTTCTGATAGGCTTCATTTGCCGTTTGCAAATTGCCTTGAATATATTGCCGTGTGGTGTCCAATAATTCTTGATTTAAGGCATACCCTGTAGTCGTTCTATTGGCAAGCAAACCACCATCACGACCCATTGCGTCTGTACCGCGCACATTCCGCAATGATTCGTACATCTCTGGCGTGATTCCGCCAAGTGTTTCCTGCATGTGTTCGGCAGGTTTGATAGCTTTGTTGAACTTTTCAAACGCGCCTGCCCACGCTTCAAATTGTTGCAATGCTTTTTCAGCAGTCGCGCCACCCGCGTCAATACCTTTTGCCATATCGGTGATAGACGTGATAAATTTCTCTGTGCCATTCCCAAGCGCGTCTACAAATGCGCCGAGTGCATCTACACCTTCATTCAGAGACTTATCACCACCACGACCACCATATAGAGATTCCAATGCGCCTTTTTGCGCGGTGATGTTGGTCAATTGGTCACGTAACATATTAGGCATTGCCAACATGGCTTCGTTAATCTTGCCCACAACGGCAGGGATATGGAAACCCATCTTTTGGTTACGTGAGATACTCATCCCCACCGACTCGCCAATGCGTGCCAAATCGTACACGCCACGCGAAAACTGTTTGTATTGTGCGCGTTGAGTACGTGATAACTTGCGGTCTCTTAACCCTAAATATTCTGGCGATTGCACCAGTTCTTGCGGTGTCACTGGGCCGAGCGCATCAATATCATCATCGCTCATACCCATCGCTCTCATGCGCGCTGGGCTAACAACCGCTTCGTAGGCATTAGCCATCCGATTGCCATCTTCGTCAAATGACATAGCGGTTGAATCGTAACCAAACACCCGCGACATGGCGTTTTGGAACGCTTCAAAATCTCTGTCACGCAAGCGCGGGAGCATCGCCATCGGATTTTGATTCGGGATGTTTGGTGATGATTTCCGTGTCCCCTCTGGCACGGATTCAATTTTTTCGACTGTGGCTTTAGGCAAAGTCCCCTGTGATGTTATTCTGCCTTTTGTGCCATCGTTAAACCAAGCCATCTCATCTTCATGGGCTTGTATGTCGTCATCTTCATACCCACCAGAATAATTTGCCAACAATACCGAGCCAGATTTGTTAGCGCGGAAGCGTTGTAATTGTTCAAGCACCGAGTTCCCGCTACGCAAAATACGTGAAGCAATATCGGGCAAGTTCTTACGGGCGACAGTCGCATCAAAGTGAACACGGTCAACCTGTGACAGTAGGGCAGAGTCTTGGTCATACATGCGTTTGGCGAGGTTTTCTGTTATTGCTCCAGAGTCCATCGCTTCTTGCCCAAATATCGGCAACATGCCAATTTGCCAATCCCCGCCTTTGTTCAGGCGGTTATTGACAGTCTTGATGTACTCGATGGTTTTGCCCATGTGGAAACCGGCTTCGTCCACATATTCTCTGCCGTAAGCACCTTCAATAATTGACTTGAACGCTTCGACATTTTTATTCTCACGCGCTTTTTCCAACGCGCTCACAAACTCTTTAACCACACCTACCGACTCGGCAAGGCGTTCCTGTGCTGATAAGCCCTCACGTTGACTGACAGGGACGATACCCGATTGCAATAGTTTCTCGCCGTTGACCTCGCCCTGCCCTTCGACGGTCATCATGTGATACGCCGATAATTGGTGCATATAACCACCCATGCTTGTTTGTTTGGCAAGGGTGTCAAAGGTCTTTTTCGATTTGATGTCTAAAACCGTATTGTTGTAAATGACATCCAATGTTCCAGAAATGCCTGTATTTTGGTCAACAATCCGAACTTCGGCGCGTGCGCGGTTGTCAATGGTTGGAACGGTGAACTTGCGCCCATTCCGTTCTTCGGTATCGTAGGTGATGTGTTGAATATCGGCGGCATCACCCAGTAATGCCCGTTGAATTTGTTCATGAATTTGCGTGCCTGCCAACGATTCTTCGGTGCTGGTTAATCTCTTTCTGCTCAAGCCGAGTCCGCCACGCACAAGGTTCATCGCATTTTCCAACATCCGTTGTTGGCGTTCGCTATAATTCCCCATAGCATCCGAATGAGGCCCACTAATCAGTTCTTTGGGCATCGCACGCATGGCTAGTAAGCGCATCTCGCGTTGTTGTGGTGTTTCGCTAACACCCCATTCAGGATTGAGTGCCGACCCAGAGATATAATTGTCGGATGTAAAGCGTCGAACCTCATTATCCACCATCGACAAATCGCCACCGTAGCCAGTATTCCACAATTCCCCGTTTACATTGAGCATGTTATCGCCCAAACGGACGACACCGGGCATTGACCCCGCAATATGGCTAATGTCGGGGATAGATGCCAATCCTGTAGGGCTACCGATACGACTCATTACTTGGTTGCCGATGGCAGTTCCACGATTTAATGCGGCAACATCTTCAATGCCTATTTTATCCATCCGTCGGAAGTTTTTCTCTGGGATGATGGATTTCACACGTTGGAAAGTGCTACCGACAAATCCCGCCATTTGTTGAGCGCGTTTCGACAAGGCGCTAAACGGATGACCATATTTGAGCGAGTTCTCATACGTCCGTTGGGCAACCGCTCCAGATATAAACGACCCAATCATCGAGTCTTTATTCAAATCCAGTGGACGGTCTTGGCTGGAGAAAATTCCGTAGACCCCACGTTGCCCAAATTCCTCATCGCCTACCATCATACGCATCATCTCTTTCATGCGTAAAGGGGTCAAATCGGCGTTATTTTGCAATTCGCTGGCTAATTGGTCAACGACTGGATTTTCGTAGCTTGGCGTTTTACTAGACGCATCTAGGCTGGTTGTAGTTGCCTTAAATTGGTCGGGCGACATCAGCATGGTAGCCATGTACCGCGCCATTTGTGCGCGTTCTTCTTCGGGATAGTTCTGTACGAAATTCGACACCAAACCCATAACGTGTTTGTTCGCGTCGGCATAGGACATCTCGGTACGTCCTTCTTTGCCGATTTCATGCAACCCGACAGTGTGTTTGCCGATATTGTAATACCCAAAGGCGCTCATGAATAATTCGCGTGCGCCCGGTACATCTTTAGCGTCGAGAAATGGTTGGTAAATGCCTTGCGCCAAGCCCGTTGCGACTTTGCCCAACACATTATAATGCGCGTCTGTTTTGCCTTTGAACATCGACTTAACGTGTTCTGCAATACCACGCACACCAAAATTGTACGCCATACCAATCATGCCTTTGGCGGAGATACCGCTTCGCACTTGGTCTTCGATGGTTTGCAAACTGGTACGCGCAGTCCCCATCCGCATTTGTTCTTGGATGACCTTATCAGCATTTGCGCGTTTCGTCGCTTTATCCATATTGGCGGCGACTTCACTACCAAAGCGTGATTCGGCAATTTTGCGAATGTCGCTCTCGCTGTGAATGTTGATGTCTCCGCCGACAATTTTGCCATCCGCTTTCATATAATTGGGGATAGCCGATACTTGGTCAGCATCAAAGTCGCCAACCATCGCTTGCCACATCGTTTCACTTAAAAGCATTTGGTCAGGGTCTTTGGTGATACCCATCCGCTTTAGCTCTTTTTCGGTTAACTCATCGGCAAATCGAATCTTTGCACCAATGCTGGCATTTGACGCATCGGTTTCAGGGTAGCGTGTGACCATCATCCCCAGTTTGCCTTCGGCGGCAAGTTGGTCTATATCTTCATCCGATAAACCCGTCAGGGCTTTATATTTGCTTCTCCAAACCACAACCTCATTGTCTTTCAAGCCCCGCGCCGATGACGCATGACCTGTAAACGCTGGCAAATAGGTACTCATTGCTTTCGCAGTGGCATTGGGTGTTTTGGCGAGACTAGACTGTCCATTGATGACATCAATGAGGGATTGCTTCAAATCATTTTCGGATTCGTCCGATGGCGCAACGGTAGCTAATTCGGCGTTGGAAATCAAACCCATTACCGACTTAGACAGGTTATCAACAAAGCCACCTTTATCTTTATCGGCGGTCAGTGATTTTGCCATCTGGTTAATTGGCGCAATGATATGCTCTCTGCCGTCTAAATTCACGCTTAAAAACGCATTTTTGTATTGCGCCCCAAGCATGTTCATTTTCAGCTTGGCGCGGTCTTCTAACGTCATTTCAGGCGTAACACGCGCTTGGTATTGTTTTTCCAACGCTTCAAAATCAAGGTCTTTAATGTCAATAACTTGCTGTCCCAATCCAGTTAGATACCCGCGTGGGTTTTCGGAACGGTTGGCAATATCGGCTTGCACAACATACATCTCTGGCAATGTACCAACATGCGCTCGTGCCATATTATCGATTGCTCTGGCAAAAGTCGCGTCAGTCATAGACCGTGCTTCAAATGATGGCGCTTTGACCCGTGCCACGCCTTTGCCGAATGAAGCCGACATATCAGCCACGACAGGGGAGACATTTACAAGGTCATTGAATGTGACCATATACCCGTTTTCGGACGGCTCAATATTTTCAACCACAGGTCGCACCTCGCCGTTAAATGTGATGTTCCTTGCCCAAAATGCCCGTCCGTTATCGGCTTGCATTTTGGTGTAACCCGTTGCGTCTTGTGGGTCTTCAAAGGTCATGTAGTTATTGAGGCGTGAAGCACTCACCAGCGCCCGTCCGCGTGTCCATTCAAACCCGCCGACTTTTTTGCCCTCTACCAACAAGCCCTCATAAAAATATTTGATAGCAAACGCATCGGCAATATGTTGCCCTTCAAGGTCTTTGCCTTTTTCGGCAACAAATTGCGCCAATTGGTTGTGATACTCATCATCGCCAAAAGCAATGCGAAAACCTTCCATTGCTCGACGTGCGTTGAGTAATGGGTCATCGGTCATTCGCCGTTGTAGGTGAACACGTCCGCCAATGCTCAAATTTTGCATGGCACTTGGCGCATCGCCTAACTGATACATCAAACTTGCATTACGCGCAACGTGCGCGGGTTTTACGCCTGATTTCTCTTTGGTGGATGAAACATGACGACCAAGCGCGACAAATGATTTGCCGTTGCCAGCGTCCTCGATACTCAATATCTCGTAGCCATCTGCCGATGAGGATATATCCAACCCCATTCGCCGCAGGTCAGATAATTTGCCTGATTTATTCATTCCCTTTGGTGCTTTGCGCCCATAGTATGCACCGGTTTGCAAACCAGACACCAAACTTGAATCAACCTCATATTCCTGTGGAGTAACAATGCCAAGCCCCGCAATCTTTTCGGACTCACCTGCGGCGAATGGGACACCCATCATATATGAGGCTTCCAGCAACACATTTGAGTGTGCGCCTTGCTGGAAAGGGTTAGGACGTGTTGGTAGGGCAGACCCGCGATAAGTGGTGATACCCACTTGTTCATCAAAGCGATTCATGTTGGCAATACGCTTTTGCACTTTGCCAACCGCAGGATAATTCGGCGCTTCGCCCACCATATTATACGGCTGGTTGATACTCCGCAATACATCGGCGTTTGAGCCGCCCCAACCAGCAAAGTCATTCATAAAGCCTTGCGCGTCCAGCCCGACACGGCTACGCGCTCCACCGAATAAGCGGTTGTTCTTCAGAAAATTCAACCGTTGCATACCGCTTATGCGTGGGATAATCCGAGAATGTTCCATGCGTCGTTGTTGCATAGGCGTATTGTATACGCCCCCCCATTGGGCTCTCATATCGCCATTATCGCCACCAAAACCGCGATGCGCGACACGGGTGAGGTAAGAATGGATACCGCGCTTGTTTTGGAACATGCCCGTAACTAAATCGGCGTTGGTTTGATTTGAGCCAGCTTCGGGCAACATGGTAAAGCCACCGCCCCGATTACCACGCCGTTGTACCATCGGACGACCACCGACCATCCGCACATTGACAGGCAAGTTAGTTTCTCGGTCTACTACTTGGATGGCTTTTGAGCCAAATAAACCGCCCGTGTCCACAATTTCGGGAGACAGGTAACGTGGGTCAAGACGTGCTTTCTTTAACTGCGACTCAATCTTTTCCAACTGCGCCACAGATTGCTCACTATTGCCCGTGTTCCGCGACTGTACCCAGTTACGGATTGTCGCGAGGTTTTGATGGTCGTTGTTCGTTTTACGCAAAGCACGCCACGGTTGAGTTTTTGTCTTAAACCAATTTGGGTCAATTGCGCGATTTTGGCTAGGAGAACTGGAATTAGTCCAAAGCGTTTCCATACCACGAATAGCTATAGCATTAGCATCTGCTTCTTCACGCCCTTGCACATAATCTGTTTCTTGATCTGGATAATCTTTGTTTAACAAATCATAAGTTCTGCGATGTCCTTCTTCGTGGAATAGCGCAAATGCCTGTTTTTCTTTTTCGCTTAGAGATTGCCAAGTGCGCCCTGTAGTTTGTTCAAGCGCATTACGAATGTGTGAAGGAATATATTCGTCAACAGATGCTTCGTTGTCATAAAAGATTGCTTGAGGAACACCCCATGTATATAAGCCTTTGGTGTCTTTGCCAACAGCTTCCTCGCCAAATGCCTGACGTAAAATATCCATCGGCAAAACAAGCGATGTTGAGTGTTTTCTATAAGTAGTGCGAGAAAAATTGGTGTGTGCTTTTTTAACATCGGGAGAAAGTTTAACAGATGGATGATAATTTTGATTTTCAAAAGCATCAGCAAGTGCGTTTAATATTAAATTAGCTTTGCCCATATCGCCTTCGGTAATAGGCGTAATATCGTCAGAGCTAAATCTTTGGATTTGTTTTCCGTCGGGCGTTTCATAATGAATAATTAAAGAGTCTGAATTTTGAGTGACAATCTTTTTGAGATTACTACGATCAGGTAGAGGCTTACTATAATCGAAAGGGCGATATTCTAAATCAAATAAATCGGAGTCGGATAAAGCCGAATGGATACTTTCCGCGCCCCGTGCATATTGAAGTTCTTGGTCAGTCTGAGACGGGATTGCCCCCCAGTCCCAATTGAGATTCGCCATATTTATCTACCAATTCTCTTACTTGCGGATTAGCCTCAAGCGCAAGTTCAAAAAGTGCCTTTTTTAGATTTGTAGGCAATTTATTCCATCTCTCACGATATTCATCATTTGTTAAAGATGATACAAATCCAGAAGGAATATTTGCGTCAGGGAAAACTTGTTTTGGCGGGAATACTGGTTGATTGTCACTTGTATATAGTTCGGCTAAAATCATTGTGTGCCGAACAATTAAATAAGGTGTCATCAGCGAAAAATTCCCATTATTGTTTGCAAACAACAAAACCGAGTCTAAAAAATCTAACAACGGTTTTTGAGCAACAGTAAACCAAACCTGCGACTTGTCTTCATCACCATTGAGAAGGTGCTTAACAACAATATTATTCATTTTCTAACTCCTTTATTTGACATCGTTCATTATAGCATATATTCACAAGCATACGCTACAAGAATGTCTTTTCTATATGATACCATAATTGGGCTATTTTGTGGTATAATAAAGGGGTATAAACGCAAAAAGCCCTTCTTGCGAAAGGGCTATCTGCAAAACGTCGGGAAAACGTTCAAAAGGATTATACCATGAATGATGATGATAGACCAACCTATATTTATGTTCTCATTGACCCGCGTGATGGGGAGAGCAGATATGTTGGCAAAACGGTGCTAAAACTACAATATCGATTGACATCTCATTTGCGAACAAAAGAAAACAATTATCGCGGATATTGGATACAATCTCTTATTCAACAGGGGATAGAACCAGTTATCAAATTGATAGAAACAGTACCAGTAGGTGGAGATTGGGCAGAACGTGAGAAATACTGGATAGCGTACTATCGTTCCATCGGCGCTAATTTGACCAATGCGACTGATGGTGGTGAGGGAGTGACGGGGCTAAGGCATACGAATGAATCCCGTGCTAAAATAAGTCGGGCAGAATTAGGCAGAAAACAGTCGCCCGAATCAATAGAGAAAGGACGGAAAAAGCGGTTAGGGAGAAAGGCAACATCTGAAACACGCAAAAAATTACAGCAGTCGCATTTAGGCAAAAGGCAATCGTCTGAAACTAAAGAAAAAATACGCCAAGCACGGTTAGGCAGAACCCTCTCAGATGAAACACGAGAGAAATTGCGACAAGCACGATTAGGCAAAAGAGCGACACCAGAAGCACGCGAAAACATGAGCAAAGCCCGAATGAAACCCGTAACCCAATACACACTTGACGATAAGTACATCCGCGAATGGGAATCGGCAAAGGATGCAAGCAAAGAAACTGGGATTCATAAAAACAGTATTAGTGCTTGTTGTCGAAAAGAACTAAAATCAGCCGGGGGATTTATATGGAAATATACCGGTACTTAATAAGTACCGGCGATTATTTTTGCTTGTTTAGTGCTTTGGCGCGTGCGAGTGACACTTGATTTCGACATATAATTTGTTCCCGCAGATGAATAGCGTATGTATCCAAATATGATGTATGCCCTGTCAGCGTCATGTTCATGGCTTCCAAAGTAAACATCAATGATAAAGGTTCAGGTATGGGTGGCGCTTCTTTCTTTGGGGCAGACAACGCCAACAGCTTATCAATCTTTGAATCGGCGGATGTGGGGCGGTCTTCTTCAATGCCATATTCCACGACCAAATAATCCCAACACGCTTTTTCAAGTTCGGAAAAATGCGTTAAGATGTCGTTTGATTCAAAAAATCACCACTCATCTCATCCACATATCCCGCAATTTCATCGATAACTTCTTGGGGGAATACCAACGTCGCCATGATTTGCATATATTCTTCGAGGCGGTGATTCAGACGGCGCACGCCATTTTTTTCATAAAACTTGAATGGGTGAAAATCTTTGACAATTTCAGTCTGGTTGCCATCGCTGTCTTCGCCATATTCGACAGTTTCCAGCCCCCCAATATCAGCAAGGGTGTAATAAATGTCGATGAGTTGTTGTTGGAAAAAATTGAATGGTTGCTCCACAACAATATTACCGTTCGCATCAGTCCGTCGGATAATGCGCGTATCGTTTCTATCGGCGAGGTCTTTGGCGGTTGGTTGGCGGATTTCGACCCACGCTTTACCAGAGGGGTCAGATTGCAAATTAAAGCGTTTTACAAGGGGTTTTGAGGCGATAATCATATAAATACTCCTTTATCGAAAAAACGTTGCTAAAATTTCTGCGAGACGCATCTCTGCGCCCCGTAGAGTGAAAATTACGCGGTTGTGTTGATGTGGAAATCTTTGCGGTTCACGCCACCCGCACCGTCTTCAACGGTGACGCGAATGGTTGTCCACCCGACAGGATGCGTAGCCGATACAAAGCTGATGGTGCGGAGCGCGGTTTGAACAGCCGTAGGGGTGGCATCGGCATCTAAAGCAATCCAATAAGGCTTACCACCTGTGCCATCATTCGTTCCATCCACTGTTCCGATAGTGCCTTCTGTCATTGCCAGTACACCATCGGCGGGGCCATTTGCGAGATATTCAATGCGGATACGCCCGCCATTGAGGTTTGTCAGACCCGATGTAAACACCATTGCGTTATCCAATGTCACAGCCGACCAATTATCCTCATACAGAATCGGCGTGGTGATACCAGTCAAGACATTGGCGGCAGGTTTGACAAATGCGGTGTCGTCACTAAACACGTCAATCCAGAAATATTCGCCACTCACTGGGACTTTGACCATGCCAGTGATTTCAATATTCATCAACTGATTTGCTTGAGCAATGGGTTCACGGGTGATTTCCCATGTGACCGCATTGGCGGCGAGTGCCAAGCTAAACGGAGTTGTGCCAACGATATTCTTTTGCGCGTTGAACACGGCTTCAAACGCTGGCGATGAGCCTGTGAGCGTCTCGAACACATCTGGCGCAAGTGTTGTTCCAACAGGGCTACCACTAAACACGCGGCTTAAAATAGACCCATTTTCATATACAACATTGAAACGCACTTCTGCCATACGGCTCAACACGGTCAAGTCACCAGCCGTCAAACGACCAATCGTTTGTTCGTCTTGCACGCCAGAGATTTGATTCCGAAGCGACACAGATACGCTGGTGGTACGGAATGATTCGCCAGCCAGCTTCAATGTGCCATCTTGGGCAAGCGGGATGGTTGTTTCAACAGCAAAGGTTGTGTTTTGTGATGTCCACGATGGATTGTGTGCCGAGCCGGGCTCGCGCATCATCATGGTCATACTGGCGGTGATTTGCCCATTCGCCGAAGCGACCAATGTCAAATCGGTAATAAAGCCATCATACCCATACTGCCCGTAGGTACTGCCATCAGCACCGGGCAACAAACGACGAACAGCACACCACGGCAAGTCAAGGACGTTGGTGGGGAAGGTGAAGCGGTGGCGATATGCGCCTGTCACGGGTGTATCAGCAGTGGTCGTCACTTTGCCAAGTGCGGCAAGCAAAAGCCACGGCAATTCACCTTTGAGGCGCGGGGATAACGTCATCTCACCAGCAAACATCGCCGACGCTTTATACTTGCCGATTGGCAACCCCCCTAAACCGACTTCTGGTTGGAAAGGTTGGAAACTTTGGGCAGGTGCAATGTTGGCTTGAATGGCGGGATAGCGATACCAAGTCAGTTGGTTGGGATTGAATGGGTCATCCAAGAATTTTTGTTTTTGAAGGGCAAACTCGACCCTTACATCAGTTCCTGCAACACTCATGAGTTTTCCTCAATTCTTTTTAATATAGGTCAAGAAACGGACAATAATTTGCCCAGACCATATCCATGTTCCATCCCCGCCCGAAGGCTCAAAGTAGGATGTCACATATTCCGATGTCACACAGTTTTCATGCGGGTCTGCGCTTGCTACGCGCAAGTTGCTTAACAGACGAATAGAACGCGATTCGATGTCCATCATTTTGATTCGGGCATCTGCCTTATCACCCGTCCGATGGAAAGCATATTCAACGCGAAACGTCCGCCAAATATGAAACCCGCCAAAATCATACGTGTGTGTTGTAAAACTACCTGTTTCGTCGCGCTTGGTGGTGTTCAGCTTATCCATATACTTCTCACCGCCCCAATGCACGGTAATGTCTAATTCGGGGTCATCTTGTTTTTCGCCAAAGCCGATATGCGTTGTTTCTTCGCTAAATTCAGCCCGTAACGCATTTTCGATTGCGAGTACAATGTCATTTGCCAGAGGCATACAATAACCCTCGATTCTGTCTCGGTTGCCAATTGAGCATGTCGTTATACATCTTCAGCAACCAGTTTTGTTGCTCTCGAATCGGGTTGGCTTCGATGTTGCCCTTTTTATCCCATTGCTTAATCCCTGCAATCTGTATCCCAATAGAGGACAGCGCATGAATGGCAATTCGATACGATATGACACCTTCCGCCCATGCTGGTATTTCCAACACAGACGATAAGTTGTCGGGATGTGTCCAATACCCAAAGTAACGCACAACCAATTCATCTGCCTGTGGTGCGGGGTTTACATGCAACGTATCCTCTGGGAACGTATAATAACCCTTTTGCCCCATGCGCCGATTTGGGTTTGGTTGATAATAGGCGACCTCATTGCCGACCACGCCCATCACTGCCGACTCCGCCGAGAAATTGCCAAACGGACGAACAGGCAGTTTATAAACACAATCTGCCAATAGGTTGTAATAAACGACAGTGGGGGAGTCCACTTTTACACTTTGGTTGTTAAACCGCACTTCTACCTCTTTTGCAGTGTGATGACACAGTTCGTCTAATGCCATCGCGCAAAAGTGTCGCAATACAGTTTCGGTGTATTTGTACCCGCCTGCGTCCGTGTCTTTCAACAGACTGCGGGTACGCTCAAGCAAATCTCCCCAAGTCGTCATTAGCTCACCACCGGCACGCCGTTAACAGAGTTCGAGCCTGCATGGAAATGAACGTGGACATCTTCTGGATAGAACACGTTATATTTACCACGCCAGTCAAAGGTGAAACGTTTCATTGAGTCGAAATCGTCAATGCTTGGGGGCGTGTAGAATTGAATCGCACGCGCCAGAGCCAAAACGATACCTTCATTCCCGCCGATGAACACGCTAGAGTGGACATGGCGACCTTTGGTTAAATAACCATAGACACCACCACCCAAATCGGTTGTATAGTCGTCGGGCAAGGGGAGAGCGATAGTAATACGGTTATTTGGCGCATCGATACCAACAATGTTGACATTAAAGGTATAGTTATCGCGCCAATCCACGCCATCGGTCACACCAAAGGCGCTGGTAACGGCTTTATGGATGGTGATTTTGTCGCCAACGGCAAGCCCAGTTACGGTATCCAATTGGATATAGTGCTTTTGCCCGACCACGCCACGTTGCCCGATATAGCGTTTGCCGTCAACAGTTGTGGTATTCGGGTCAGGCGTACCGTCCCCACTCATTTGAGGAGCGGTGATGGTTTTGCGTTGGGCAATTGGTCCAGAGTTCCACAACACGCCCATGTTGCTTTCGATAAAGCGTACGCCGTTGTAGGTAAACACCTCGCCCGGTAATGGGGGCAGGGTGTATCTTTCGACGGGAATCGGGTCGATGTTACCTGTTTGGGTATGCAGGTCATCAATCATGTCCAAGATAGCGCCGTGCGTTGTGATGCAAATCATGTTGTTGGGCGACATATCGGTGGCGATGTTTTGCCAGAACGCATGACGCTCTTTCAAATCCAAGCCGATGTTACGGGTGACTTTGGCGTTAAGTGTGTCGGTTGTGGTAAGCCCCGCAAAGCTGGTTTTGTTATCACCGAACGATTTCACAGGATTTTGCAAAAATGCGTTACGCGCCAGTAAATCCATTTGGTCAACCGCCATCTGCCCAAGACCTTGCTGAACAATCGCCAACAAGCCAGCAACATTATTTCGTTTCCACGCGACAAATTGATTATCTTCTTTGTGGAATGACAATTTACCACCGTAATTGTCGAAATCGACCCGAATACGAGCCGAGTTAAATCGACTTGACGGAATCATCAGCGTATATGGGTTCAAGCTGGAAATGTCCGGTTTGGGTGGAATCAAGTCTGAAAATTCAACCGATTCCGCGTTGGTTGGCGTGCCAGTGTCTAACACGCGCACCAATGGCGAGTACACGGCTCTACGATTATAGATTTTTTCCAAATCGTAGTAGGTGTACAAGGTATCTGTTTGTTCTGTCATGTGCGTTTGGAATGGCGACACATGATACAGATTCATATCAATAGCCATGATTATGCTCTACCTTCTGTGATAGCCTCCAGCCGTTCTCGGACTAACTCCGCATGGCGCGGGTCATTTGCAGGCGTTTTCCGCAATTCTTCGGTAATTTCACCAGCGCCGCGTTTGGCGTTGGGTTGTCCCAGTGTTTGCATTGGATTTGGCGGAGGGGGAGGTGTCCCTGCGCGGAATTGTTCTACCGCGCCTTGTTTCAATGCGTTCACATTTTTTGCAAATGTGGATAAATACGCATCGAGTTCTTCGCCCTGTTTGTCGCCCGGTTGAATAAGCCCCTGTGCCTCAAATGCGAGTAACTCAGGGTACTTTTCAGCAATGACACCACGCACTTGTTGTTGCAATGTCAATTTTGCGAGTTGGCTTTCGAGAGTTTTTTTCGTTTGGGTCAATTCACTTTCAAGCTGGGTAGCGCGAGTGCTGGTTGTTTCCGCCTGTATTTTCAGGGTGTCATTTTCAACGAACAAATCTGCCACTTGCTTTTTGAGTGTCGTGAGTTCGGTTGCGCCTTTTTCAGCACGTCCTTTCCAAGACTGTGCAATTTGCGCCCATTGTTGAGCCGTTTTACCCTCATACAAAACGCCATCCGAATTGCCTGTTGACAGGGATTGGGTTGGGGAATTGCTGGTTGGTACTCCGTCTAATTCGGTATCAAGTTCCATAATTTATTCTTCTACTCCTGTGCTTGCTACGGGTTCTGAAACATCGGTTGGGGGCGCTTCAGTTTTTTGCGGTTGCCCAAGCGAGGCCAGTTCTGCCATTTTCTTTAAGTCCTCAAATATCCGATTCATCTCATCGTCTATATCGGACACATCCCCACGTTTTGTCAGTGCGTCATGAAGCGACATTCGATTTGCTTGTGATAGCAGAATGATTTCGTTCACAATTTGCTCGCGGTCGCGGGGGATCATTGGGTTCCACGCTTGCCCGATTTGGATACTTTTCAACACATCACGGGGAATTGTGTAACCCAATTCGATAGAAGATTGTTTGGCAATCATTATCTTTATGATCATTTTCGCAATGAGCGTTAAACCAACGTCCCATTGCGTCCGCATCAAATTGACCTTTGCGGTCAACGGCCACATGCGGAAAGCCATCGTCAACGCAGAACGTTGAGAGCCTTCATCCTCGCCATAGGCGATTTTGGAAAGCGATACGAGGCGTAATATCTCTTGGTGAAGATAAGGCGGCCAGTTCACCAGAGAATCAGGGATTGCTGTTACGGGTTCGGTAATTACTTCGGGGATAGCGCGTTCGGAATGAGGCTTTACCTCGCCGATGTCAATTAGCACACGCCCATCATCTAACGGGATAGGACTAACGCCATCGACATTTCGCGCATATCGAGTGGGGTGGGCATTTTCGGCAATGCTGTCGCCAATATCTGCCATCCGCCCGTTGTACTCTTTGATGAGATTTTCAATATAAGGGATGAAAGACTCGCCAAAAAATGACCCAGCCCTGTCAGTCGGAATGTAAACGAATGGGACAAAGCCAAATTCATTTTTGCCCGACTGAACTTTTTTATCATTAACCCACACTTCGTATGTGGTTTTTGTCCATCGTTCAATATAAATTGGCGCGACATCAAACACTTCACCGAAGCGGTCTTTTGCTTCAGTAAGCGTTATCTTGTAGGCAATGTGGGCTTCGATGAGATTCCACATATCGTCATAACGATATTGAGGCACAAAAAAATCGACAGGGACGCGCTTGATTCGGATGGGGATTATTTCATCAGGTAGTTCGTCAGGATTCCACGTCACTTGGAATACCGCGCCACCTAGAAATTGCCCCGTCTTCATGTTTTCCATCTGGATTGCGCGTGCGTTGTTTTGCATCCAGACTTGAATAAGGTCGCGTTGCAAATTAAAGGCGAGTTCGCGGTCAGCATCGGTAATTAACTTGGCTGTGGGGCGAGGCGTAATAGTTGGCGTGACAATGGGTTGCGCGGTGTCTAATGCTTCGCCTGCCATCACCATTGCCCGTTTTTCGGCAATGTTTGGGATGAGATTTACTGCCAATGGGTATTTCGGTATGGGGTCGCCATACTTTTCATTGGTCATATCGGTGAGGGCTTCACCTGTGTACCAGCGCCAATAATGGTCGTAAATGCGTTGGCGTTCAAAATAACTTTCCGCAGGAAACCAGTCAGGCAGTCCCGATTTGGTATCAGGGTCAATATAACCACTTCTCCGCTTTGCAACCTCACTTGGTTGAAAAGGGATTTCATTCCTACTGAAATTCAATTTGGGAAAATCGCTGAACGCAGACGCTATTCGTTGAACAACCATAAAACCACCTAATTTTGTACCCATCTAATTGGACGTATAATCGGATATTAGATGAGAGTTAAAAAGATTGTCAATAGAAGCATCATAAACGCGCCGTACATTGCCCCTAAAACAAACAAATAGGCGTTTGGCACGCGAATTTCAAATGCGTAGGTATATGGCTCTCTTTTTGGTTTTTTATCGGCAATTTCTTCTGCCGAGATGCGTCTAGTCCAGCGTTTATCTTTTTCAGTCATCGTGTCATTCTCCGTCTAGCCCATCTATCGACAGACACTTTTTGTACAGGACGTTCAAAACGGTCATATTCAGGGATTTCGATTTTTCTTTTTTCTGTGCGCCACACATGCTCGTTATAAATTGGCGCGAGTAATTCTGCCCCGACCACCAGCGTCATCACCAAGTCTTGGCGCAAGTCGCTTGGCTCAGGGATGGTATATAGCATCAATTGGCTATAAAGCCCCTCTATCATCGGCATTTGCAAATGCCCCCGCGCAAACATCATCTTTAGCGCGTTGAGATTTTTGTTTTTGTTGATGAGGTTGAGGTTCACCCGTACGGGCATACACTCATAGAGCTTTTTCTCCATGCGTTCATACCCTGCCTGTAACCCCGTTGCGTCATAAGCGCATGAGCCGATGGCGCGGTAGTCCTTTACTGCGTTGACAAACGACGCAATCCATGGTTCGGGTGAGCCATTGCCATACACCCAATCAAACATATACAGAGAGGCAGGCACAAGCGGAAAGCCATCCACGCGGAAGACCATCACCGCGGCGCTGTTTCGCTTCGGCGGGTTGCCCTGACCGGGGTCGGCGAACACAATGTATTGCCCATCGGGTTCATAGGGTCTGCGCCAGTGATAAACGCCCACACCGCCCCGCGCCGTTTTAACTTCCCACCCCATGGTGTGATTTGCTTGGTGGTGACGCATAGCATCATCCAATTGGCTATCAAACACCTTTGCCAACGAATGTTGCGGGAAATGCTCACCACCCGACATCGGTTTATCCCCATACAATAAATATCGTTTTTGGTCTTCATCGTCACCGACAATCGCCTCAAGCTGCGACACGTTTTGTTGCGAGATGTGCGGGTTGTCATAGGTGCTGGTTTGAATAGACAGATAATTTTGCGGGTCATCTATGGCGCGGTCACGAAGGGCATAAATCTCCATGTTGTACGATGCGTTAGCAATCCATAGCGATTTTGCCAAACGGGGACGACCTTTAATACGTCCACGCAAGCGCGTTTGGATAATGCTGTAAATGTTGTCTGGGCCAGAGACCAAATCTTGAAAATCTTCGGCTTGCTCAACATAGAACATATCCACCTCAAGATTTTTGAGTTTTTGCTTATCGCCAAGCGTCCGAAAAAAGATGTAGGATTTTGCACCGTTCAGCGTTTCGAGTTCGATGTGCAAACGAGGCGATTTCTTGAATTGCACATTGAATACCTTCTGGTACTCTGTGCCTTCGAGATGGGGAATAATTTTGTTGTCGAACATTTCCGCCGCTTGATCATGCGATGGGGCAGGGCAAATGGCGTAGAAAAATGGCAGGGTTGCCGCATACACCAACACGGTATTAATGGCGGCGGTTGTTTTACCTGATGACATCCCGCCGACGCACACTACCGTCCCTTGTTTGGCTTGATACATCTGCGCTTGCCACGGTAAAAACCGATAGCCGTGATGCTGGAAAAATGTCTCGTTCTCTTGAACTTCGTACACATTCCGCAATTGAGCGCGTGCTTCTTCAAATTCGGGGAGTTTGAACGCTTGCCAAACGCCATTAATCTCCCCAAAGTGGTCAGGGCGACCTAAGTCATTCCATTTGTTCCAAATGCCCTCATAGCGCCCTGCCCAATATTCCCGCGTATCACCAGCCTCATAATACGTACCCGTGTCATATTTACGACGCATGTACCAATTCGTAAATATGCTAGGGTCATTCTTCTGTTTGGTTTGCTGGATGATAGCGACATCTAAATCGGTGAGCATTATTCAGCCGCTTTCTTGGCCTTTTTGGTCGCCATTTTGAGCGTTTCTTCTTGGGCTTCTTCGATTTGTGCTTCTGTCGCGGGGATGTTTTCAGGGGTTGGCGCTAACAGGGGCTTTGCGCCACTACTGCCCATGTTCTGGAATGAGTTCGCGCTATACATAGCGGGAATCATGTCTTCTGCGCCAGTGGTCATCGGCATAAATCCGACTTTCCCACCATGCTCATAGATCTTGTAATTCCGCCCTTCAAATTGGAAAATACCCATATACACAGCCATAAACAGCCGTGCTTCGTTAATCCTGCGCCATAAACCGGGTTTGTCAGCTTCCCAAATTACTTTGTTTTCCATCTGGATAGTCTCCTAGCATACTAATTAGTCTATCCAGATGATAAATCACATTCATGAAGATGGGCAAGGTGTTCCGAAATTTACCGGTGAATAAAACCACATGTACCCACCGGCTGATTTTTGCCTTTTCTTACAACATGCGGTAATACTGCCATTACTAATTCCCAATTCTCTACCAGCAGTGGTAGCAGATTCCCATTCACGGATAAACTCACCATCAAGCGTGTATTGCGCTATGGGTTTCATGCTGACTTGCCGTATTTTTTCAATATGTTTAGGCGATATTGTTTTTCCAATTTGGGATTGCCCAATCTTCTTGCGTGCTTCAGGCGACATTTTCTTGCCTAAATTAGCTTGTCGTAATTTCTCACGGGTCTTTTGTGAACGTGGTTTGCCTAGCTTAGACTGGCGTACCTTCTCGCGGTGTTCTGGTGAAAGTTTTCTGCCTAAATTGGCTTGTCGTAATTTCTCACGGTGTTCAGGTGAGTGTTTTTTGCCAGTATTAGCTAGTCTAACACTTTTTATAGTTTGGGGCGATGGATTTTTGCCAAGATTAGCTTGCCGAATTTTTTCAATATGCTCAGGTGAATGTTTTTTGCCTTTTTTCGCCTGACTTAATTTCTTTCGGGTTTCTTCCGATGGAGCATAACCTGTTAAACCTTCGCCACCGTCAGTCGCGTTGGTTAAGTCACAACCTTGCTCACGGTAATAGGCAATCCAATAGCGTTCTCTAGTCTGCCAATCCTCGCCTGCTGGCACGACTTCAATCAGTTCGATAACTGGCTCTAAGCCTTGTCGAATAAGCGATTGTATCCAATTGCAACGATGATTGAGTCTTTTATCATGTAAATGCTCCGATAGTCGTTGTTTTAACAGATTTACTGTTTTCCCAACATACCGCGTTTCGCCTGTTGTTGGGCATCGCAAACGATAGATTGATGTAACCTTAGCGCCCATTTATTTCCATCCAAAAAGTTGTATACAAATAATCTGTTATAGGGATTGCAATTCCTAACCAACCAATATTTGTATCTTTGTCCCATATTTCATATACTGTTCCTGATGGAAATAAATAACGGCTACATATTTTATCCGCGCAAGCATAAAAATAGGTTGGAATAGCCAATGTAAACCGTTCTGGAGTGGGGGAGAACGAATAACTGACATTGCTGGTAGGCGTTGCTGATGGTGTAAGCGTCCATGACTCACGGGTAGGCGTAGGGTCTTCAGGAGTGTTGGTTGGAAAGGGTGTCGGTGTGATGGTAGCCGTCGGGGTGGGGCTTGGCGATACGGTCATGGTAGCCGTTGGGGTCATGGTCATGGTGTTGGTTTTCGTGGGCGTGGGGGTCGCCGTATCGGTAGCCGTCGGCGTAGAGGCGACCATTGTCGGCGTTTCGGACGGGGCAGGTATTGGCAATTCATAGGTGCATCCTGCAAGGATAATGAGCAATAAGAGGTATCTCACGGGCATATTCTTTCGTGTTGGACAGTTTCTCCCCTCGTGGATGTGGTGGTAAGGCAATCCTGCTGGCAGGCAGTAAGCCCGACCAGCAGAATAATCAGCGCAAGCGCAATTTGTCTTTTAATTCGCATGGTTTTACCCATCCCATCGACTCTATCCCGTGGATGTTCTTCCGTTCACGTTCTGACTCAATACGTTGCTCAAACAGCCGATTACTGTCCTCGCTGGCGTGGCGATTTTCGAGTAATGCCATCACATTGCCGAGATTAATCTTCATTTTGCATTACTCCTTTGATGGTAAATATTCGACAAGATTCATCCCATTGGTGGCTTCAAGCATTGCCACCACAATATCATTGACTGTTACTGGGCGCTCAACCTCTCTTTCGAGTTCCCACATGCGTTCTTTGAGCGCGATATTGGTGGTCGTATGAACGGACACGACCTTACGATTTGGTTGAGACATTTTCCGCAAATCTCCAATAATAGCCACCTGCACGCTTCACAACACCACGGCAACAAGCCGAGATACTTGTTACCAATATATTGTTCGCATCACCCGCTTCGGTCATGGATTCATAGCGCGTGACATTCCCTTTTTCGTCGACGCGCTCTACAGCTTTTGTTCGTCCTGCGCGAAGGCGCTCACGCCCCGCATCAGATAGTACATATCGTCTTGTTGTTGGCATTTCTATACTCCTTCATTTCAAAAAGTAGTATACAACCAGTTAGATTGGGTGTCAACTAATTAGCCGTGATAATCGGCACGACAAATTTCTCGTACAACGCATAGAATGACTTGTGTCGCGCAATCTCTACCCTAGTCACCTCTTGGTCATTTGGCAGTTCGGGATTCCAGCACACCTTCTTGTAAGGCGTATCCCTCATCGGCAAAGCATATCCGATATATCTGTACCCCAATTGTTAAGAACACCTCGCCACCATTTGCCAACACTCGCTTCAATAACTCATCCGCCGTCATCTCGTGTGGTATATCCATTACTATTCCTTTGCTCACGTCTTTATCCACAGTATATGCCATAGACGGGTATACGACAAGTTAGTCGCATAGTAGATTTGGCTTTTTTGGGGTCTGGGGTGGATGTTGGTTAAATAAGGGTAAGTGAAAAGACAGATTTTGAACCTACCCCCTCTATATACAAATCCCCTGTTAGCGCAGGGGATTTTTTATTCGATAGCCAGCAGACATTAGGAGGTCAACATGGCTAAAAAGATTGTACTCGTTTTATTGGTGCTGGCAATAGCCAGCTTTGTTTCGGCACAAGAACCCGAACAAGCACCATCGGGTGTTACGGGTATTTGTTTGTTTGAGGATGGTATTGTGTACTGTCCCGAAATAAACACACCTGAAACAATTGCTCCCCGTCAGGCGTGGGAGACGCTTGGTAACGTGGATGCGTTACCCGCGCACATTCAGCAGTTTGTCTGCATTCGTGATGGGTATAGCGGGAATGACCCAAAATAAGGAGTAAATATCATGTACAAACCCCACCCGCAATTCGATGTTTATCAATGTGATTTGCCATCCGAAATTAAGCCTGCCCTCCGTCGTATTTATGGACAGGGTGAGGTTGATAGAGTGCCAGAATTTTTAAGGATTGTAAAAAGAGATTGGCACACTGAGGTATTCAGTCTCGGCATTGACGGGCAACAACACACAATTGAAAGTGTGCATGTAGCATGGTCATTTGATGAAGATGGTGTTTATGCAGATATGAGAGGATATGCCATTAACAGCATAATCTATTTTGTATTCAGCAAAGGAGTAGGCAATGAAAATAAAAATCACAAGATAGCTCAAGTCTATCTACGTAAATTACTCCAGAATACGACGGAGTAATCGTACCATACGTCTACTGATAGGGTCGGGTGTCTTGAAAACCAACACCTTCCCGTTTTTAAGATGAATACTCATTCCATAACCCCATCCCCACCATCCCTGATACAAATCATCATTGTCTCTATCGTAATAGGTGAATGGTCTCCATTTACGGGGGAAGTGTTTCATCAGCCTCAACATAATCAGTTCTCCTTTTTATGTATCTAGTATACCACAAAAAGATGTGCGATAGCACAACTAAAATCAAAAACACCCTCTAGCAAGGGTGTGATTGATACCGCTTGTACCTGTAAGGGTACGTTCTTTCACATAAAACTATGCAACACCATGACTGGGAGGTCATCATGTCTAAAAACAATAATACATCATCTACCGTTTCCGCGCAATCTAAATACCAAGCCCCTGTGTGGGGTGAAGCCCTTATTCCTGTTACCCGTATCAAGTGGGATGGCGATAATAGCATCATCATTGGCGAAGTAGAAGAAAAAGCACAAGCGTTTGTGCAATTGGTTATGCAAGCCTCTGATAAAGAGGTGTTTGGTTTGTGTACTAAATATGGCGTGGATGTGTATATCCATGACGGAGAAATCAACATCGTATGGCGTAACGGCAAGTTCGGTATCCCTATGATTGGTGATATGATTCATCTCTCTGAAACCAACCCACTGAAATGGGGCAAGTACATTGGCCGTCTGTTCAATAACGCAGACCATGTTATTGAGAGTGTCTCGGTGTCATATATGACACTGGATATGGCACTCAATGATGGTGGTGGAATTGTGTCACGGTCTTTTCTGCAACGTACCTATGGGGATGAATATCCCGAAGCGGTTTACTACACCTATCTCGGTGATGGTGCGTTGACCAAAGGGTTAGCCGTTGTAGGCGAAACATTTGGCGCAGACTTTATCCTGCCTAAAGACCCTAAAGGTGTAATGGTCATGGGTATGGATGGCACTATGGCAGTGTCAGCAGGGCATTGCCATACAGAGGTAGAGATTGACAATCAAAGCCTGCAAAATATCGAAGCCCTGCATCCACATCTGGCAGGGTGGCTCATTGACCAGTTTGAATCACTTAAGGGTGAGGTGAAGCAACCTGTACCAGAGTGGATGAATGGGGCAAATGTGCCATCTATGGTACGCAAACACGCACGTACATTGGTGTCAGGTATTCTTGAAGATGCTACATTACGTATTAAAGCACCCCTGCTACGGGGATATTATCGTCCATCGTTCGATTTGAAGAATGATGAGATTCAAATCACCATCTCTGACCGTATGTATAAAGGTCATCCTGCATTGATACTCATTGAGTATTCAGCAGATATAGCAGGTAATAACCTCGCTCGTATGGGTGGTGGTGATTATGACGATAATGCTATAGCCTTTGTTGATACAGCTAGTCAAGTGGTAATATGGAGACAACCTAATGCTCCATACGAGTATGTGTTAGGTAGCCTGTTTAATAGACTGCCTGCTCAATACATACACCCTCATGTGTGGGTAGAGGATGAACAAGATAAGATGGTTACTATTCCCACAGTAGATGATAGTCCTATGCCCACTACACTACCAGAGGCGTATGCTATAGCAGTTAAAAGCAAGGGCGCTATTGGCATAGTGGTGAATACCATTGCACTACTGAAGGATATTATGGGGCGGTATCCCAAGACTATCCCCTCGCTAGAAGGGATTATTGGCGTGCAGAATAAAGGTAAAGGGCAATTTACTCAAACGTTGCACGATTGGATGCGTGTTACTGGTCAATACATTAAGCAAATGGCGGAGTTTGTTTCAGAGTTTTACTGGGGCAAATTGGTGATGGAAAACAAAGGTGAATGGAAGCCATCTAAACGCAACATTATTCCATCATTCGAGGATTCGCTACTTGGATTAGCGCGTGTTTTATCAGCGCAATTCATGGAATGGGTAGAGCGTAATGTTGTTCCATACGCGCTACCTCCGCGCCAATGGGTAGAATGTGCGCCGTATATTGATAATAAGGGACAATTGGGCGTAGCTTATGGCAAACGCCTTCAAAATGCCGAAAATAAAGACCAAATTCAACGCGCAATCAATGAATTTCGCCGTGATATTCAATCGGGCTACCGCATATTTGAAAATATAGGTGCGTTGGAAATGCGGTTGTACCAACACACCGTATTGTCGCTTTTCGAGGGCAACTCTGCGTGGACTGGCGTATCGTCAACCACCAAAGAATTTGGCGTGAGCCAGATTGTTAAAGTGGGCTACAACGCCACGCCCTACAATTGGGGCAATTGGGACTTCGGTTTTGCAATTCGCTTCTTTGCTCACAATTGGGCAATTTCATCAGGTGTGTTGAAAGCAAAAAAGCCATCGGAATTGACCAATCCCGAACGAGGTCTGTTGGAAAGCGTGAAACATGATGCCCTACGCAACACATGGGTAGACGAAACTCTCACATTTAACAACGGTTTCGTATTCTGGAACGGTTTGTGCGTAGGGATGGCTACCGTCCCAGATGGTGTATATGAAGGGCGCGTGTCATTCGCGCACTACTTCGACAATCGAGATGTGATGTGGGTGGTGTGTTCCCCCATCGTCAATAATGCAATCGTTCCAGAGGGATACTGGGATGAAGCATATCAAACTGTAGAAGACGCAAAAGCGGACATCGATTGGTATATCGAAGCCGAGCAAATGTATGCCCCGCGTATTGAGGTGAAAAATAAGGTTGCCACTGCCCATTATATGGGTATGACATTCACATTCCGCGCACGTACTAATGCCGATGCGTTGGCGCAAGCGCAAGCGTTCTTTGAATAATGTTTGATAAGCCGTTGGATCGCCAGCGACATGCTGATTGTTTCTCTATACCAGTCATTGCCTGTATTCAGGTGTGGTTGGGAAGAGGAATGGTCTGTCGTGTCGCTCATCTCTGTTTTCAATCGTTGGAGACAGAGCCTAACGGCTTGTTTTAGTGATATTTGTTCGCATTTGGTGAGCAAGGGATACATTGTTCCCATCCTATAAGGGGGAGCATAATTGCACCACCTAGACGCACTTGGTTATTGCCTAGATGCGTCTAGTTTTTCAATTTGGCTACAAAATAGCCGATAGGGTATAGAAGCCTGTGGCGGGGCGGTAGGCGCTGAATAAGTCCTATATCAAGCGGATTATGCCTATTCCGTGAAGACTATGGTGGGATTCTGCTCACCTAAGTATCCTATCGGCTTTCTATTCGACCACAGGATAGTGTCTAACGACACTGTTTCTGTGGTAAAAAATTTGCTGATTCCGTTAGCCTAGGGGCATCGTCTCACTGACTGGCGCTTTATGCCCTTTCCAACAGGGTATGTCGCACATCATCGCACCGCATAATCCCCAAGTGGTAGCTGTGCCATAGGTGTGCGCGTTTGATACAAGAGGTAATCCCTCTATTCAGCTATTTGCCCCGATACCAACACGCCGAAAATTAAGTAGGGTACGGTGTCGGGGCATTTTATTTTGAAAAACAATTCTTTTTTAATTCTTCTTTGCCAAACCCCGAAAATTTTTTGCCTCATTTTTGCGGATTTTGGCACTTATCAACATTTCTCAATTTTTTCGCAATTATTCTCAGCGTTGCCGATACGCTGATTAATGATTTTATCGGCATTTTAGCCCATAGGAGAAACCAACATGGCTAAAACAAAAGGCTCGACTCACCACAGTACCGATGTGCAAGGCAATGCAGATGAATGGGTAGCCCGTCAAATGCGGGAATTACGCCAAATCACACGCCGCATGGGTAAGCAAATGGACACTTTCGCCGAAACCGTCAATAAATTACGTGAAGGCACGTCCATTGGTGGCAAAAAACTAGCCTAAACGGGGCTAAATGCCCCCTTATAGCGTATGAAATGCACATTATACCTCCCCTCTGGTGTGTGTTTGATGCGTTATAATGGGGTATGTAGCGCCTATTATCGGCGTTATCCCGCATTAACCCACATAATGTTCGTAGTTATCCCACATTAAGAAAGGCAATCATATGAAAGTATATGTACTAATTCACGATGCAGAAGGTTGTGGACGTGTTTATGCAGAGCGCACATCCGTTGAAGAAGCACACGCCCTCATTGCAGAAAGATACGAGGCAGGAGATTATCGGTTTGCATCTTATAGTTATGTGGTGGTGGAATAGGTATGCGTGACATCATATACACATTGTTGGCATTGGCAATCGTTATCAGCGCCGTCACCGCCCCACAGAATAATAGCTGTGGAGAGACATACGAAACAACGGACGCGGTTATCATCAACCTCGATACGTGCGACCCCGACCCTGAATTGGGTGTGCCGTCGTGGGTGTCTATTTTGATGCGTTGGTTTACGTCTAATTAGTTGGCAGGCGTACTAACCAGTAGTATACTAATCAGTGTTAGGGCTATACGTCTCAATGGTGAGACATCTGCCTGTAGAGCAGACGCGGAAACACATGCAGGGTTCGATTCCCTGATAGCCCCCAAAGCATAGATTAGCACCGAGAAATATCTATGCGCTCTATGTGAGTAGGTGACGGGATTGCCTGTGTCTACGCCTGTAGAAATGTAGAGACACACCCCAAGTAGCTCAGTAGGGGAATAATGTATTGCGACAGAGTGGCAACGTGAGGATTCGTTGCGATGCCCGTCCGTGAGGTACGCGGTTTGAAAGGCGGTTCGATTCCGCAACGGGTATTGCCACAACCAATGTAATCTCTGCTCTCAGAGGGTTGTGGCGTAGTTACTATTTAGCCCCTACGGAAATTTCTAGGGGTTATGGAATGATGACAGAATTGGAATTGTCGCTGTCTTGAAAACAGTTGGTGCGGCGGAGACATCGCATGGGGGTTCGAGTCCCTCTCATTCCTCTAGCTAATTGTGTCAGCGTGGTGTGGAAGCCACGCTTAAACGAGATAAGCGCCGTTATAGACTAAGAGTGTAAGTCGGCAAGTCCGTAAAGACTCTAGCAATTAGCCGAATGGTAGTCTGTGTAGCTTAGAGGTAGCGCGTTTAGCCCTGCTTAGGTGAAAACGAGACAGAGGTTCAATTCCTCTCACAGACATTGGTTCTTACAATCACAGGAAAGAAGAGTGGATTATGCTCTCGCCAAAATGGTTGCATCCCTGCAAATGGCGAGATATATGCAAAGTTCCATGATCAACGACTTTTGATGTAACACCATATTGAGTAAAGCAAGACCACAGGTTTATCCCCTGTGGACGGTGTATGATGAGTGGTTAGTTGGTTTCGACTCATGGTGCATCGTCCGGAGTGGATAAGTGCAATCCGCTTCTAAGTATTTGCAGACCCACCTAGTTCTACGCAGTCTGACGGGGCAAATACCCTAGCGTAGACAAATGCTTAAATTCTACTAGATGTGTCTAACAGTGTGCGGCGTGCCACCTATAAGGTTGCCTATCCCGTAACGGACTAGACGCATCTAGTTTTATAAATTTCGCCGAAAATTATACCTTTTGGGCAAATGGTGGCACAGGCTATAAAAGTCGCTAATTTGCCCCTTTATCGGCGAAATTAAGCGGGTGTACAACCGCAATTGGGCGGGCAATAAGCCGCGCAGTACATTGGTTGAAGGGGTGAAACATCCCCGATGCAATAGGAACTCCAAGTGAGTTCCGCAGAGTGCCTCACAGCCAAGATTCTACCATCTGACTTGCCACTGTGCGACATTCTACGGAGCGCATTTCGTGTCTCCAAAGCGAAAACATACCATCAGTGATGCCTGCCCCTGCTCATCGGCGGGGGTATTTACTGGTCTGATTATTCAAAAGCGATATTGGCGAGGGATAAAGACCGCATGTGGGTATCGCGTACCCTGCATGAGAGTGGTGCAAGACCATTATCGCCAGCAATGCCAGACCTCTCATCCCTAAACTCTGGCAGAACACCTCCCCCGTTACCTATCTGACGGGGGATTTTTGTTTTTGTAGAAAGGGCATGCTGATGACCCAACTGCAACGTGAATGGCTACAACATACATCTGTTGTGCCGTTCAAAACAACCTATCGCGTTGCTGAAAAACGGGCAATGCGACCACAACCGAAACGCAAACGGTTGTTCAAAAGGGACTAACGTCCCTACTCTTGTGAATTATACGGCACGCATCGGGCGTGTCGGTTAATCAAAGCCCATAAGGAGGGCAATATGAAAAATACAGATAAAGGTGTTGTTATTGTAGTGCCCCTCAGATGGGCGCTTGGCTTGACATTTTTGATTTCGGTGGTGATGGCTTATGTGTTGCCTCATGTAGTCTATGAAGTTGGGTTGAACTTTTATTACCTGATTTCAGGTATGAATGACATGGCAGGGATTCAAATGCTTGGCTTCCTCATCGTTTTCAATATCCTGTTCACCGTAATCAGAAACTACGGTGATGATATTGTGAATGCCATTAAATTGACATGGCAAAATCGCCAAACCGCACCAGCCAAGAAATAAGCAGGGTAACTCCTGCCACTAGGATACCAGCTAACGCTGTTGTCTTGGTGGGAGTAGTTATCCCCTATGTCCACAATAGGAGAACGTCATACTTTTGCATCGTTCAGTGGATTAACCGCCATCCAGACGGAGATTCGTTAAGCCGTAATTGTTCGTGCGGAATCTGGATAGTCTGTAGAAAAGCCGAGATAGACGCGGTGACGTTTGGGCATAGCGTATAAATGCCCTGAATTATTGTTTAAGAGGCGTTTTTAGCGCCTCTCGAATAGTATTTGACCCAAGACGCATCTATGCCGAGAAATTAGGCTTTTGACAAAATAGATGCGTCTCGTTTCTGCCGTTGGGTGCTTGCCTAACGGCATTTTTATTTTGGTTATTCAATACATCCAAGTAGTTGTATAGTATACTACTTTGATGTATAATAACAACATCTATTCTATAGCTGGCAGTCGCCAGAATAAGGAGAACACAATGCAATACAATATGTCGAAAATCACAATTAGAGGACACATCGGCAAAGAAACCGCCAAAGGTACAACCAGTTCTGGTACGCCCTATGTGCGAATGACTGTCGGTGTGACCCTTCGCCGTAAACAAGGTGATGAATGGGTAGACCGTGAGCCTATGTGGTACACGGTTTTCCGTTACGGCGAAGCGGGGGTGCGGGAAGCGGAATTGTTAAACAAAGGTTCATTGGTGCAGGTGACTGGAGAGTTATTCTATGACACCACAGAAAAAGATGGTCGCACGTTCCACAATATGACCATTACCGCCGATGAGATTTTGTCGCTAAACAAACCGCCAAAATCTGAAAGTGGCTACAACAGCCAAAACGCTGACGATTTTGCCCCACCGCCTACCAATATGTCGGACATTCCGTTCTAAAAATTTGCCGTGATATTTGTCATGCTTCGGTGTGATGAGTATCACGGCAAAAAATTTTTAGCAGATAAGGAACTAATCATATGGCCAGTATATGAATATATATGGGATATTGATTTTCGAGAACGCAGATATGTCCGTCGTCGCCGTGAAACATTTTTGGAAAAGCTAGATGCGAAAGGGCGGTACGAGCGTGCGACGACACGCATTGACCGCAAATTCCATGATCGGCGTTTCGTTCCAGAGCGCAATCTGCCAAAGATGAAAGCGCCGAAAAAACAAAAAATACTTCACATCATAGAATCGTCAGCGAGGCGGATATGAGGATTGATATATATCCCAATTTAGTGATTTATGAATACATCAAAAACCTTAAAGGGTTGGGATCGTTCATAGCCTTGCTGTTTGAAAATGGCAACTGGTTTGAAATCGAGATTGATTTTGAAACCAGTAATTCATACCGGTTGTACGGACACGGTATAAAGCTAAACGCGCCATCAAATATGATAGTAAATTTCATCCAAAAAATACTTGTACCCCTGTACGGCGGGTACATTCCGCAAATTAGCATATACGGGGAGCAAAGACTATGAATGGGAAAATGGACATAACCATCTATACCGACGGTGGATGTAGTCCTAATCCGGGTTTAGGCACATACGCTTGGCTCATGATTGCAGAGTCAAATGGCAAAATACTGAAAACCTGTGAACACTTCGGCGCTCATCCCTTTTCCACAAACCAGCGCATGGAGCTAACCGCCGTTATCACGGCATTACAGGCGCTCACCCGGTCAACAGAAGCCTCAGTCATCTCGGACAGCGAGTATGTGGTTAAAGGGATGAATGAGTGGTTGCCAAAGTGGAAATCAAACGGTTGGCGTTCGTCGAGCAAAAAGCCTGTCTTGAATAAAGACTTGTGGCAACAGCTTGACGACCTGATATTGCTTGGACGACATACCATTCGGTTCGAGTGGACACGCGGACATGCAAACAATAGCCATAACAACCGTGTTGACGAACTGTGTCAACACGCACGCAAACTCATGACAGATCCAGATTCGGGTTACATCTGGATTCGCGATATGACATCCAATGGCTTCTTCATCGAAAAATACGATAACTGGATGTTATCAGAGTTTGACAATCCAAGAAATATGGATGTCTTGTCAATGGTCACACACGAAACCGCCGTCAAATTAGCTAAAAAGGAGTAGGACTATGAGCCTGACAGAAAAAATCCAGAGGATATATAGTCTCTGGCAAAATAATGACGATTCCGCACCAGACTCAAAGAAGCGTTTGTTCAACAAATTGCTCCAGCGAGAAGCATCCGAAGTTCCGATTTGTGAAGGCGCGTGTACACCACAAAATGCGCTCAATCGGTATGGTGCTTACACCAGATTCCCTGCATTGTCTTGGGAATCGACCAAGACGCAATTAACGATTTTTATCGGCGAAAACGACCTGATTATTATAGACAAAGAGTAACACCATGACTATCACACCAGAATTTATCGAATCCCTCATTAAGAAAAATGTCGCCGAGCGCAAGCGTGATGAATTTCGTCATGAACGCGCACGCGACCACGCCGCCAGTTTCACAACCGTCAACCGCACAAAAGATCCTCATGTTAATGTCTGGTACAACGCCGACGCAAATGAAATCATATACAGCCACGACAACCGTCTGCGCTACCACCCGATAGTGCGTGGCATAAACGGGAAACTGTATGTCGGTGCAATTGGGCAAAAACCCGACAAAGTAGCCTTCAGCAAAATCAGTAAGGCGCTTCTCAAATCGGTAATTTACCAATACTGGGTGTCCCGATGAAATGCCGTTGGTGCGGGGAACGTGAAGCAACGCAAATTCATCACAAAGTTCCCCGTTACGCTGGTGGCACAGACGACCCAGACAATCTGGAAAATATCTGTGTTGTCTGCCATCGACACTATCACAAATACAATGGCGATTTTGCCCGTTGGGGCATGATAGGCGGACTCACTACCGTGTGGAAACATGGCAACCGTCACATGAAAGCCATCGCGGTACGGGGTGGCAAAAAAGGTGGCGCGACACTGAAACGCACGCGGGGTAGCGAATACTTCCGCGAAATCGGGCGAAAAGGCGCACTCGCACGCGCTAGAAAAATGCGAGAGAAGGACTTGGAATGGCTATTCTGACTGTGGATCGGTTAGTTCGTATTACAGGTGAAAGCGTCGAACATCACTTTTATCGTGGTGGCGAGATTATCATCCCAAACCAATATCAAGCCTTACCGACCAAAGGCAAAATCAGCGATTGGGATGAAATCCCAGAGGGAATTTATCGCATTTCCAACCTCGAATTTGTCAACGATGTTACCCAATGGGTCATATTCGACGACGCAAACGGAATGAGTTATATCCGAGACTCCAAGATGTGCCTTGTTTGGAGCATCCCCGAAAAATTGCGTAACCCGTTTGGGCAATGGGGCAAGTATTCCCCATTTCGCGTGGTTGCCGATGGTGTGGAGCAAACCTTGACCGCTTGGTCAACAGTCGAGCAATATTTGAGCAATAACCAAATATCCGAAGCCAGTATCTACGATGGGTACGGGGCGTGCAAAGAATGGAGCAGGTCATGACCTGTCCAACATTTATTCACGAAGACGGCACAATCACCATCTATCCCGATGGCGCGATTGTTGAGCGCGATGATTCGTGGAAATTGCCGAAGCATTGGCGCAATATAACCAATCGGTATATTGTTCAATGGGAAACAACATCCCACGATAAGAGGTTTTATAGTTTGGCAGACCCAACGACAACCCATCAGACACAGCAAAGCCATGCCGAATTAGGCAGAGTGCTTGTCGAACTCCCCAAAGGGTTTGACACGTCTACCCTCACCGAAAAACACGCGCCAATTGAACTCCAATTGTGGTATCACACAGAATGGAATGCGGATGTTTTGCGGTCTAAATTCTACAACAACATCGCCAGTGCGTTAAAAGATGCACGGAGCATGGTCGGCACATTCGGCACAGATTTTTCTGTGGAGGTAACGTCGGCAGGTGGTAAATATACCCTGTTCGATGAGTTTTGCAATCCTAATCAAGATGAAAGCGAGGATGAATAATGGCATATCAATATTGGATCACAAATCAAGCAAAAGCCATTGATGAGGATGTATTTGATGGGCTTGAAGCCACCCTGTTTTATCGGTTCGTGACCGAGCAACTCGAAAAGTTTTATGCAGGCGAGTTTACCGTTTATGTCATTCGTGAACAACGCCTCGCCGAACAATGGCACGGCTCATATTTGATGCTGGATATGGCTGATAACTATATCTGCGTCACAGGGCATCACCAATACCGCGATTCTCTGCGCGATGGGCTTTTAGCTTATGCGCGTGGCACAGAGGTCGAATGGGTGGTGGATGATGAATAACATCCCTGAAAACATGGTCAAACCACACGCAAATTACGCATGTCTAACATGGAACGTAGGTCGTTGGCAGTCGATACCCAAACGGAACGGTATTAGTGACTATTTCTTTGCGTTTGCTGATTGGTTTTATGCAGGCAATCGGAAAGTTTATGTCGTCCGTGAATTAGAGACTACGCTTTCTTGGACGGGACGTTATATCATCACGCGAGTAAATGATGATGGGAAAGCCGAGTTCGCAATTATGGATGCCACAGCAAAAACATTCGACGATTTACGTGGTGGCGTGAGCTATGGAGCATCCACCCTTGAATAAACCCACCATCACCCACACAGAGCCATCTCAAATAATGTATTCAAACACAAACTCCGTTGGGCGTATCCTCGAAGCAATGAAACTGGTCTGCGAGACACCGCAATCTTGTTGGTGCGCGAAAGCCAATTCAGCGCCATGAACGGCGACCTATTGCCCGACTTCGATGGTGATTACTGTGTTTTATCTGCTGACCGCAAACGGATTATTCATGTCCATGCGCGGTATTTAGAGTTTGGGTTATATGGCATGTACGTGGTTTTAACCCACCCTATCGATAGCCCAGACAGCAACAGATGGTGGGCTATAATTCGCGCCTCTGGGGATTCAAGCAAAAAAGCGATGCGAAACGAGGTTATACAATCGCTTGATGACCTTGAAGATGGAGAATATGTGACGGTGTTGAAACCATGACCACGCTCACTCAACACCTCGCTAAACAAGTCAAAAAGGCGTTCGCTGGCAAACTCATCCAAACGTCCGAAAGCTGGATAGGGCGACCTATTACTGGTTTTGGCGGGGAATACCTTATCGGCGAAAACGGCAAAGGCATTTTGTACTATACGCCAATCATCGACAACATTCCTCAGTGGAATAGCCAATACAGTCTTGATGACCAACTGATGATTTGGAATCTGCTGGAAATCCGCGATGACATATTTGATACATCCATGCCGCCACGTAGCATGACCACTCTCTGGCTCATGTGGAAATGGATGCGCGGTAATCGTGACGAGTTTTGGGTGGATACGAATGATGGCAACGGGTCGTTTGATGAAATCACACACCAAATCCGCGCCGCCCGAACAGAACTGCCACCAGAACTTGCCAAATATTACGCCCTGATGCTGGCGGATATATTCCATCCAGACTATGCCGATGATTGGGATGTTGATGGTGGCGAAATGATGAGTGAGTGGGGATTGCCTGAAGCGCAAAACCTCATCAACGCCTTGTCGATTCATTTTCGTGATGTCCCTGAATTTCAGGTTGCGCGAAACAATATTACCAACCTCATCAATATTATTGAGTCGGGCGAAAACGACTAAGTAGTAGACATAAAGACCAAAAAGTAGTATACTAGATAGACGTGTAGCGAATGGTTGCACGTCTATTTTTACGAAACGAGATGCGTCTAGTGAAAATTTCTGACGATTTTTTGAACAACCCGACCGAAGGTATCAAAGACCAAAAATCGGCGCAAATATGGGACAAAATAGCCCATTTTCTGGCATTGTGGGTGAGGAACTCGCCTAATAAAATCATCGCGGGTAGTGTCCGTCGGCATACATCGGCAGGATATTACACAGGTGAATGGTTATACAACCTTCACGATGTCGAAATCGTGTGCGAACTCAATTCATCTACGCTGCTGGCTTTATATGACCTGAAAAAGCGTGGTGTATTGACCGCTTCAATGACAGGCGAAAAGCATTGGATTGTCGAGTCGGAAGGCATCAAATATGACATTTTTGGTGCTGACCGCGACAACTGGGGACTGATTATGCAGATTCGTACGGGTCCAGACAATCTGCCCGATAAACCCTCTCTTATTCCACGTTGCCAATTCAACCACGCCCTCATGGGACATCTCAAATATCACGCGCCATTCGTTTTGGCAGGTGGCTATCTTTGGCTCAAAGAGACGTGTGAAAAAGTCTACGACAAAGAGGGATGGTCGTGGCAACCCATTGACGGCGTTGGCAGGAAAATTCGCGTACCATCGGAACAGGCATGGTTTCGTATGCTAGGGCTACCCTACATCGAGCCACACAAACGCACTCCTGAATTGTTGAAGATTTACTTTTCGCTTATGCACGAGTGGGGCGACTATCAAACCTTCCTCATGCCACCACCACCACCTAAGCCCGAACAAAGCACACTATTTTAGAAAGGATGGTTTTTGTAGAAGACTTTCCAGAAGGGGAAATTATTGAAGGATACGATTCGGGGACTTTAGCCGAATTGACATCACTTGATTTAGAGACCATCAACGGGCATATCAGCGAGGGCTATAGTTTTGTGTTGATTGACCGTGCCACAGGCAAGGTATATGGCGGATACCGATTCCCGTCTCCATGGAGACCGATATGGGAAATCAAGAAGAAGAATCTCGAATGACAAAATCATATATGTTGAAATTTGGAACTTATGACGAAAAAACCGAGCGATGGTTACACCAGAATCTTTTTACTGTTCGCGCAAACGATATGGGGTTTGATGGACGTACTCCACACCTCGAAGCCATTCTAATTGAACAATCTAACCAAGAGCCTGTTATGCCATCTTATCTTGTTTCAACCCTCTTTTATGAACCAAGATATGGTCTTCAGCCAACACGTTCTTATTTTTGGGATCGATTTCTGCCAAAAACCCTGGCTGTCGAAACATCGGTGCTTGAATGGCTTGTCGCCAACCGCACCTACATCTCCCCTGCTCACATTCACGGGGAACTGAAACGCGGCACAGCCATCGAAGACATCATGCCCAATTACGAGACGCAAAAAGTTTGGGATATTGTCAAAGATTGGATTTTTGTGGATCGCCCCGATTTGGATTTCTATTTTGTCACGGGTTATGACGGTACAGGTATCAGTACCTTCAGGGATGAATGTCTGGAGAATGACCCCATCGCCACAGAATACAAACACGAAAAGATGATTGTCAACATCGGCTATTTTGAACCCAACCATGATATGTCGGGCATTCTCACTGACTACTGGCGCTATTTTAGCGATAGCGATGCGGACAACCTCATTACGTGGGGACAATTCTGCGTCCGTTGGGATTGTATTTTGCGAAGAATCAAAGAATTGGAAGGATGGAGCAAATAATGTCATTTGATACACATTTAACTCAAAGTATTGCCCATGAATGCCATGTGGAGATTCCTACATCGGGCAACCAGATTGTGACAATGCCAATAAAAGACATTGTATTACTAGAAAATCGTGAGCCTGCTATTCCATTTTTGTTTGTTCAGGGGGAGCGTTTCCGCATTAGTCGTGAAACCGCAGACCAAATCCGCACACTTATCAACAAAATTCGTCCTATTTTATCTTTAGAAGCAAAGGAATAACCCATGCGAAACAACGCTTATTTAGATATGTCCCATAGGTGGTCGCTTCAGGATTTTCTTGAACGTGGCTACCACTTTCAAATTGACGATACCCCCAATTCATTTTTTGCGGGTATCGCCATCAACGATAACCAATCATCTGTACTGATGCTAACCGATGTTCAAATTCGGCTGGTCAAGACCAGCGACCTCATCCGTGGCGCAACAAATAATCCCAACGTGTGGGTATATGGAGTGAAACCATGAACACCGTCGGCGTTCTAGCAGACATCACCCCGCGCACACTGAAATTGGCGGGGATTGTGGAAATCTATATCGGCAGAGGCGGCAACGCCTTTCAAGGTGTCATGATTAGCGATACTGGAGATGTTTATCGCATCACTTTGCAACAACGTCTCGAAATTTTAAGACGTACTGACCGCTTTGAGGTCGGTGCACCTGTATTACCCGCCGAGACAACCTATCCGCTTCATAAGTGGGGCGAAGGCTTTTTGCGCGTGAAGATTCTGAAGGGTGAGAAGCCATGACCGTCGTCGAGATATTTGAACGGATTAAACAAGACATCATCCGTTATGGGGATGATGCACCGACCACCGCCGAAACTGAAGGAATTGTGTTCCTCAAGACAGCGCCGCCCGATTGGAGGGATGATGCGGTTGAAAATCAGTGGTATATCATCCTTGATGACCCGCAATGGAAATCGGCGCTATTCGGCTATTATCTTTTGAGCGACAACCCGACGGCGCTCCCACTTGGATTCCAAATGAACAAACTCACGGATGTCGATTGGGAGACGCTCGAATATATGCTGAATGATGTTGCAGTATCGCATGAGGATTGGCGCAGATTTTTCAAGCAATACTCATGTTGCGCCAATTGCGATGCGAGTGATATGTCCGACTTTGCCGAAGATTGTCCCTTTGACCCGCTATGTTACGGTTGCGCGTCTGACATCTACGATATGCAAGCGGAACTCGGCGATGAGCCAGAAAACCGCATTGAGTTCTATGAATTTGCTAAAGAAATCATGGAGCGTGAGGGTGAAGAAGACGCTAGTGGCGTTTCAGACTCCACCATTTGGTGAGCGTGGTGTAAGTATCGGCTATTTTTTGGACACAGATAGCCGAACTATCACAGAGTTTTGGCGCTCTCGCGTCCATAGAGGTGTCCCACTGGGCAAAATCCGCCAGTGGGCAAAGGAAGGCATTATCGCTAGTGATGGCGAATGGTTTGAAGAAACAACATATCAAACATTGTTATGGGAGTCGATGAACCGATGAAACTTACCAACTATCAACTCAACAACACGACCCTATATACCGTCCGTGCCGTTGAAAAACGCACGCGATGGGAACTGGTCGTCCTGTACCCACACGCGCTCGACTACGTTGTGGATGCGCGTGGTCGGAGCAAGGCGATTGTCGAATCGACCGCAACCTATGTCATGGCGCACAATAAAGTGCGTGTCACGCCAGATGAAATGCTGGCAGAAATTTCCCGCCGCCGGAAGAATTTCGATGAGGTGCAGAAAGGAAGCCCCAATGACTGACCAATTCAAAACCGTTGATGAGGCTTTCGACTTTATCAAGCCGCACGCTGGCAAAGAGGGCGACATTCTGTTCATTTTGGGTCAAGCGCCCGATGATTACGAATCAATGCTACCCGGCACCGAAACACATATATTCTTGGGCTACCCCAACAATACGTTTGATAACTGGGACGGCTTGCTTTGTGTGCGCTTCTGCGATGACGGGGATGAGGATTCTCATCCGTTCCAACTACTCACAGACGAGCAATGGGAAGAATTGCGCGTGAAATTAGAGACACTCGCAATCTCTGTTGACGAATGGCGCGAACATCACAAGATGTACAACCTGTGTGGATGTGGCGCGTCGGGTGAACTGAGATGGGAAATTGGATACAGCGAGGATGAGGGAGACGCTGACGAAGAACTCTTTTATCAACGTGGCGATGCCATGTGTAAAGAATGTGCTAACAAATACGGCGCTGACGGATATGAAAACGACCATTTGCGAGAATTAGTCGCCGAAGCACGCAAAATCTTAGCGAGAGAGAAGGCTAAATATGGTACATCATAAACTAACCCCATATCAAGAACGCGGTGTCACAATTTATTGTGTTACTGCCGATTATGAAGTGATTTATATGATTCCTCTTGTGGCGTATTGGTCATATCTGACCGATAACGGAGACCTTTATTTTCGTAGCCGAGAATCGGCACTAGAAGCCGTTAAACGAGAACTTCCCGATGCAATTCATGTTGGGATAAAAAAGATACTTGCTGAAAATGAATTGCGCGGGCAACTCCATCACGAGTGGGTAATTGCAATGCGCCAATTACCAGAATCAGAGGGGGGTTGGCTTAAAGATGGCTAAACAAACTAACTATCAATGCGTATCCTCGCCGACTTAATGGTTACAGGCAAGCACGAGGGGGAGTACAAAAAAAACGCTATAGCATTGAGGTGATGAAAGAAGGGACAGTGTAACCATGCCATTAGAACTCACACAAGCACAAATTGACGGTAATCTTTATTCGGCTGGTGAATTACACCTTAAATGGAGACCCCCTACCCAGCATACAGACAAGTTTTTCATCAGTCTTATGCGCCCAGAAGACCAAGAAGCAATTCATCCAATGATGTTAAATACGCCGAGTCCTTTTGTCTCTTTTGAAGAAGCAAAAGAATGGATGTCGCAAAATCATCCCAAATATGAATTTATGAATCCGTTTGCTTTTATGAGCGAGTCAGAAATTCGACGTATAAACAATAATAACTGGCAACGCAAATTAGGCACAATACGTCTCGAACCAACCGAATATCAACAACAGGACGTGGTGGTGTGGTCTTATGTTATCAGCGATGCCAAAAGAATAATTTCGTGCTTATACCCGCATGAGATATTCGAGGATAGAACGTTCGCCCATATTTTAGAATATGAAGAACCGGGCGATGAATACGCGCTGGAAAATTTCATGTATAAGGGGAAGTCACCCGTTCGTATTGATGCGAGTGAATTTATGCACGAAATCGAATCGCGTATTGCCAACAACAATACGTATAAAAAAGCATGTAGAGAGGTATAACCATGCAACACGGCTTTATTCCGAATTGGAAAGCCATTGTGTTACAGATGGCGGCGACAGAAAATCAGCTTTATTTCATGAATTTTGTTGCCCCACCGGAACAGGCAACGGCATTACTCGCCCAGATGCAATCAGGTTGTCATAGCCTGATTGTAGACATGGGGACAAAAATCTTTGACTTGCGAACAAATAAAGGCAGTATCGCCTCAATAAAAACGCCTGTCTTTGTGGATGGGGTGCGATTTAACAACATTGTCGCATACCATAAAAACATGATACCCTCTGAAGATACAGAGGGTATTTTGATTGCCGAAACGGACGACGAGCTACGGACGACCTTCCTCAATCATTTGTCTACAAAGACCACTATGCCGTTTTCGGATGAGTGGCTAGAGGATATTTGGGAACAAGGTCGCAAACACCAAAAATTGGTGAAGGTTAATGCTTATAACATCACCCATGCCTATTTCATGTCCGTAGGCTGTTGGGACCAAATTATCGCCAATGTGATTAAAGAAAGGTATACTGATGGCGCGTCTTGAATCAACCATCCAAATGGGATATTACGAGATTGACCCCAAACATTATCAGCCAATTGCCGATATGGTCATCAGCCAAAAAGGGATTGTGCTTGACCCTTGCGCGGGGGAAGGCAATTTCATGGCATATTTGCAACAACAAGGCTATACCGTTCATGCCAACGAACTGGATGTTGAACGTGCTAAATTATGCCAAGCCCGATTCAAACATGCGTTACAAGGCGACATCCGCACCCTGCAAGTAAGTCGTCGCAGTGTACCGTGGCTATGGCTTAATCCGCCATATAGCAACGACGGCGGGACACGCATTGAGTTTGAAATGCTCCAACGCGCTACTGAATGGGTTGCACACAGTGGCGTTTTGATGTACGTGATTTATAAACACCATATCACATTCGATATGGCGCGGTTTTTGTGTGCAAACTATCGGTCATTGAAAATCTATGACTTGGGTGGGCATCTCGAATATCAACAGGTATTGATAACTGGAACATACTCTCAGCATAACTCAGAGCAATACATCCTAGACGAAGCGGCGAAATTTATGGAATTACAGCCGATTCCGTTGGAAAAGGGCAAATATTCGCTCACTTTGCCAACAACATCAATGGCAATTTTGCCCCACTTTCGCCAACTGAAAACCAATACCGAGTCGCTCATCCAAGCAACGCTAGAGCAAGGTGTTCATCGCACCACAGCCTACAAATTATTGGTGAAGCCCAAAGTCTACGTCCCGCCAAAACTTGAGACGCTTATCCCCATCAAGCCCGAACATGCCACCATCGCCATCATTGAACTGATTAATCAGGGCAATATCACCATCGAAACAGATGAATATGGCACGTTATTGCTTCGCGCATCGGTGCGGATGGAAAAGCAAGTCGAGGTTATTGAAAATGACATGCAGGGCGAAGACATTATCACGTATGTCAAGCCTGTGACTACCCTATCGTGGGTGAGTCTCAAAACGGGTGAAGTCAAACGCATGAAAGAGGACAGCGAAATCAATGAGTTTGTTGCTCAATACTTTGACCAAATCTTTGACATCATTTCTCAAAAGACTGCCCCGATTTACCAATTTGACTTTGCGGGTCACGCAGAGGAAATCGCCAAGATTCAAATCAATGGCAATTATCTGTACCCCGCGCAGGCGCATATTGTCGCGGCGTTTCAACAAGGGTTGGAAAAACATCGGCGGATGATGCTCATTGGTGAGCAAGGCACTGGCAAAACAGTCATGGGATTGTCAATGATGAAAGTCAAATGGGGACAATTGCCTCTAGCAGACCGTCAAAAACAATTTATGATGGTCGTCTGCCCCTCGCATCTTCGTCCTAACTGGGAGCGCGAAGCGGAGCATGTGTTAGGCGAAGATCGGCTTGTTCGCGTGTTGGATACGTCGGACTCAGACCGCGCCTTTCAAATTCTCTTGGATTTCGTTCACGAAGCCAATCCAAACGGTGTGCCAAAAATCATCATTGTTAACACCAATGCCACAAAATTAGGCTCACCTATCCAAATGGCAACGGTGCAAATGAAATATCTATCCAAGCATGATATTGCGGATCGGAAACGTAAAACGGAAAGCCACATGCACATGGCAAAAAACGTGGCAATGCGAGATCCTAAAATCCATGTATGGAGTGCGTTCCCGAAATTGGCTCAACGTTTACACAGCGTAAGCAAAAATCTCCATTTCTGTCCATCGTGCCGTTCGCAATTGGACTCCAAAACGGTAGAACGTCTCGAAAAACGCACACCATTATATTGTGAGGATTGCGGAACACCGTTATGGCAATATAGTCATCGTGTACAAGATGGTAGCGACACCCGCACGCATTTGCGCTATGTGGATGGGCATCTCCAAGTCTATGAAGCAACGCGCAAGTTTGACCGCGAAACACCGGTTGAACTGGGTAAGCCAATTCCAGCCACAAACAGACCTGCCCGAATTGACCTAGCAAATTATATCAAACTGCAACATCCCGACAAACTGTTTTTCCTGTTCTGGGATGAGGCGCAAGATGGGCAGAATATTTTCAGCGAGAACGGTGTATCGTTGTCTCGACTGGGGAATATTGCCCGATACATGGTGATGGGAACGGGTACGCCGTTGAACGGTAAAGCATCGTCGTCGTTCAATTATGCCTATCTGCTGTCGCCAGAAATTCGTAAGCAATACAATTGGGGCAATTCACCTCGTGCAAAGCGCAAAGAACGTGGTGGCGAGCGTCAAAAACAAGTTCATGGCGACCCATCACCAAAGAAAACGGCACTGGAACAATATGTGGCGGCGTTTGGGGTGTTGAAACAAGTTAAGCGCACAGGGCAACGCGAAAGCGCGATGACGTACAACAAAATCCTGATTGAGCGTCCGCCGTCGGAAGCGCCGGGCATTTCGGCACGACTGGTGTCGATGCTGATGCCCTATATGGTGTTCATCGAAAAACGCAATATCCGCGCCGATATGCCCCCGACCAAGCACATTGAAATTGGCGTACCGATGCCACCTATACTCAAATCGTATCTGTCAAGCAATGATGATGTATTCTCTTTCCCGCCAGGTATGAAAGGCATGATTGAATCCGCCGAAGGTCACGCAATCAATGACCGCGCACTTGACCCCGCCAAACGCTGGTTTATGCAGTATTATGGTCAAGACATGCCGTATATGCCTCATAGAATCGAGTATGCCAAAAAACATCATATTGGCACTATCCAACCGCTTGAAGGGTTAGCCATTTTGCCCAAAGAACAAGCCCTGCTGGATATTGTGGCGGACGAACTGGCGGATGAAACCAATATCGTTGTTATCGGCGTGGTAACATCGGCGGAACGTGATGTGCGAGGGCGGCTGGTCAACCTGATCGAAAAAGCGGGATATAAGACCTATCGCATTGACGATACGCCTAAGACCCGTATCGAGAAAATTGAGCAAGCCATCAAAAACGGTGCGCGTGTAATTATCACCAATCACAAAAAAGTCGAAGTCGGCGTGAATCTCATCTGGAAGCACCTGAACATCAAAACCAGCGCCATGATTCATTATCAAATCACCGACAACGCTTTCACACACACACAATACAATGACCGTCACAGTCGCATCAATAGCTGGGCAGATGAGTGTCGCGTCTATTATCTGTTCTACGAGAAATCGTTGGCAGAGACGGCGTTCAAATTGCAGGTTGAAAAACAGCGCCAGATTGCCTTCTTCATGGGCAAAACACAGGATGGGCAATTAGTCCCTGTCAATGCGTTGGCAGATGGGGGAGACAGCATCGAAGACTTGTTGCTTCGAGCAATGCGCGGCAAATTGGAGATTAAATCGACTGCTGTCGCCAGAATAGTCGCACCGATACTCAATCAAGATTTATGGGAACAAAATGCCGAAATGCTGGCTCAATATCGGAACGGAACACCTCAAACCGTGCATGTTCCCACGCCACCAAAACCCACCAAGAAAGCCACGGATTGGCGTAATTTAGCCATTGAGACGCATCAGACCACCATTTTTGACCTATTCGCCACCGCCTGATTTTTCGTCGGAATTTTCTCGACTAGATGCATCTAGTACAGTGGGCGGGGGTACATTTGATTCCACAATATTCCCCGCATTTCCCATCAACACATCCAAATACCCTGCCTGTGCATCACGGTCTTGGTCGCGCTCTTTGTCAAGCACCGTGTTGCGAATGGCCAGATAAGTTTGTGTCAATTCGTTGAATGCCCTATCGCTGGTCTTGGGATTCAAAATACGGCGCTTAATCTCGTTAATGATGGCAGGGTACATGGACTCGATTTCGAGATTCGCTATATCGCTGTTTGCCCGTAAGTAGGCAAGGATGCTGGCACGCACCCTGTCCCAAGTGCCACTCTGAATCCATTTCACCTTCGCGTATGAAAGCGCGGTCTCGTTACGCCCGTATTCGTCTGCCAATTCGCGGATTGTTTCGGGTTCGCCGAAAAGCCCCGTGTGTCGCCCCATAAAAATTGCACACTTAATCTCGTCGTTCTCGGTGAATAAATGCGACGCAATGACGTGTGCGGGGTGTGTCGATATTTTTATCTGTTTGGTGTTCATATTGTGTCCACCACTCGTCAAACCAATAGCCATCGGCATTGAGCCGACTCATGGCGAATAGCGACAAAATGAGCAGTAGGGGGATAATCCAAAGCCATGTGAGGTGTTTGGGTTGGGTCATGGGTCAATTTTTCACCTTCTAATTAACCTCAACCCACAAATTGATTAACTATAGAAGCATGATAATGGTTGTTAGTTCTTAAATATGGTATATTTTTTGTGGCGGACATACGAGGCTAATGCCTCTAGTCCGCCATTACACCCTTAAAACTGGGCTTTGTGTAATGGACGACTAGCCCGCAGGGCGTATGTCGTCCAAAATGATACACCATATCGATTAACTAATATCACGCCCCTACAGCGACTAGGGGATGAGCGTATTTATAATCCATCGCCCGCCAACCATGAATTCATGTATTCGGGCTTCTCTAATTCTAGCGCATCTACCGCCACATGCAACGGATGGAATGTATCGACCATCACCGCCAGTTCTTCGGTTTTTTCCACGCCAATCGAGGCTTCGGTTGCGCCCGGTTGCGGTCCATGAGGCAAGCCAAACGGGTGTAGTGTGATGTCGTATTTATCGATACCTTTGCGCGACATAAAATTGCCGTCACAATAATACAGCACCTCATCGCTATTCACATTGCTATGATTATACGGCGCGGGGATGCCTTGCGGATGATAATCGAACAGGCGCGGGACGAAAGAGCAAATCACAAAATTCCAGCCCTCAAACGTTTGATGGACGGGGGGCGGTTGATGGATGCGTCCCGTGATGGGTTCAAAATCGCGCACGTTGAAAATCCAAGGATACAAGCACCCGTCCCAACCGATGACATCGTGTGGATGATGGTCGAGGATATGCCGACTGATGCTATCGCGCACTTTAATCCGCACTTCAAACTCGCCCGTTTCGGTATGACAGACCAAATTTTGCGGGGTGCGAATATCGCGTTCACAGTACGGGGAATTTTCGAGATATTGACCAAATTTATTGATGTAGCGTTTGGGTGGCTCAATTTGCGAGGGTGATTCAATCACGAAAAAGCGCGATTCACCGTTCACGGTCATTTGCCATGTTGTGCCGAATGGGATGACGATATAATCCCCCGCTTCGTAGGGCAAAATCCCAAATTGCGAGCGTAATTCGCCCTGTCCCTCATGCACAAACCACACTTCATAGGCTTGCGCATTGCGATAGAAATAATCCATATTTTGGGTTGGACGGCTGATACCCAACGTCACATCGTTGTTGCCCAACAACACACGGCGGGCTTGGACGGCATCCCCGCCCGCAGGCACATCCGCCGTCCGAAAGGCACGATGCCGAATCGCGCCGAAATCGGCATATTCGACTTTGGTGCTACCCAAAAATTCCGTTTTCAACACTCGTGGGGGCAAAAAATGATGATATAACAGAGATTGAATCCCGCTAAAGCCTTCTAACCCCATCACCTCTTCACGGTATAACCCGCCGTCTGGTTTACGGAATTGCGTATGCCGTTTATGCGGGACTTGCCCGACTCGTTGATAAAATGGCATGTGTTTATCTCCTATGAAATATAAATTTGTCTATTGTGGGCGGATATACGTTTCGCTAATCCGCCTCTACTGTCTGGATATATTTGTATGGTGGCATTAGCCGAAGGCGTATATACCACCTATGTCATATCATACAATCTTATTTCTCAACACGCCGATATGCTCAACCTCAAACTCGACCACATCGCCGATTTGCAACCACGGACCCTGTGCGCGGGTGATTTCGAGCAGGCATCCCGTCCCGACTGTGCCAGAGCCGATGACATCGCCCGGATAGAGCGTCACATTTTGCGAGGCGCGTGCGATGAGTTCGCCGAAGGTGTAATGAATATCGCGCCAATTACCCCGCGAGCGTTCCACGCCGTTCACGTGGGCTATCATGGTGGCATCATACACACCCACACGTCCTGTCTGATAAGGTGCGAGGTCGTATGGCATGACCACCATCCCACCCAACGAGGTGGCGAAATCTTTGCCCTTGGCGGGACCTAATCCAACCGTCATTTCTTGGGCTTGTAAATCGCGTGCCGACCAGTCATTCATAATCGTATAGCCGAAAATATACGCTTCGGCGTTATCAGCCGATATATCGCGTCCCTCTTTGCCGATAATACACGCGATTTCGAGTTCATAATCTAACTTTTCCACCCCTCTCGGATAGGGCAGGGGGTCATCATGCCCTAAAATTGACCCCGTGTTGGAAAAATAAAAAACGGGTATCTCGTACCAAACAGGTGGCACTTCGCGCCCACGATTTTGGTTCGCTGTTTTGACGTGCGCCTCAAACGCATAAAAATCGCGCAGGGTGGGCGGTTTGCGAACCGGCGGATATAATTTCACATTCGCCAACGGGAATACGCGCCGTTGCTTATCGCGCAGAATCGGCTCCCCACTGGCGACCATCGCCCGAATATCCGCCACCAAATCGGCTTGATATGGATGTTGGATGAGGCTCATCAACGTGCCTTTATCGCTCTCGCCAATTTCGATGACGCGCTCATCTACCACCACACCCAGTCGGGGATAATCTTCGCCCTGCGGTGAAAATTCGACCCATTTCATCATAAATTATAAATTCCCACGCCGTGCTTGTTCGAGTTCCAACGCTTCGAATAAGGCTTTGAAGTTGCCTTTGCCAAATCCGCGTGAGCCGTGCCGTTCAATCACTTCGATGAACATGGTGGGGCGGTCTTGGAGCGGACGGCTGAAAATTTGGAGCAGGTAGCCTTCATCATCATAATCCACTAAAATGCCCAGTTCCTCAATTTTGGCTAAATCTTCTTTCACGCCGACATTTTTAATGCGCTCTGGCAAAATATCATAATAGGCATCAGGTACACGTAAAAATTCGATGCCGTTGGCGCGGAGTGTTTCGATAGTGTGGATGATATCGCCCGTAGACATGGCGATATGTTGCACGCCAGGGGTCATGTAATAATCGAGATATTCTTCAATCTGGCTTTTGCGTTTGCCTTCGGCGGGTTCGTTGATAGGGAATTTCACCCGTCCGTTGCCATTTTGCATGACCTTGCTCATCAATGCCGAATATTCGGTGCTGATGTCTTTATCATCAAAGCTCAACAATTGGCGGAAGCCCATCACCTCATGATAAAACTTGACCCAATGATTCATCTTGCCCAATTCGACATTGCCGACCATGTGGTCAACCGCCACCAGCCCCGCGCTGGTGAATGGCATGTCGTTCAATGGGACATAACCGGGCATGAATACGCCGTTATAATCGCTACGGTCAACAAACACATGCACCGTCTCGCCATAGGTCTTGATGGCAGATGTGCGGATGATGCCATGCTCATCACGTTCTTCACGGGGCGACCACGCGCTCTCTGCGCCACGAGATGTGGTTTCGTGATGCGCCGATTCGACATCATCCACGCCGAGCGCGATATATTTGACACCATCGCCGTGCAACATGAAATGTGCCGAAATTTCATCGCTAAACCGATACGCCGCCGAGACGACAAAACGAATCTTGCCACTTTCGAGGACATATGAAGCAAAACGGCGGTTGCCTGTTTCGAGTCCGGAATACGCCACAGGCTTAAATCCGAAACCCTTCCACCAATAATACATGGTTTGTTTGGCATTCCCGACCCAAAAATGTACATGGTCTACCGAATTAATCTTCAAAAAATCGGCTTCTTCGGTCATGGGGCGTGACGCGGGGATGGTTGTATCGCTCATCATATCCTCCTATTTGTATATTTTGTACAGATTTAACTTGTATAAAAAGTCTAAATTTGCTTCATTATAACATATTTGGGGTGGGTTATTGCAATAGAGGCTGATGAAAGTAGTATAATTGTGATGATTCATGGTGTTAGGATGCTACCGCATGAGAATTGGTTTGATCATGTTTTTGTTGCTGAGAACCTGTTTGAAAATTCGGAAAAGGAATTCCTGTAAGGTAAACTTGATGAAAGAAAACAGCCAAGTAACCGAACAGGAATGAGTAAAAGTGTCACACAAAAAGCGACAATACACAAGTGAAATCACAAGAAAGCAATGGAAACGACTCAAATGGATGCTTCCCAAATCGCAACGCGGTCGCCCAATCGAATTAGATTTGCGACAGACGATAAATGCCATTTTGTATGTGTTAGTAACAGGCTGTCAGTGGCGAAATCTGCCTAAAGAGTATCCGAATCCCAATCGTGTGTATTATCATTATCGCAAATGGTGTTTAGATGGAACATGGGAACGAAT
>DAOTVP010000117.1:0-9443 GCA_034436155.1 Anaerolineae bacterium | reverse complement strand
ATAAAAGGGCAACATCATCTTATTTTAGCGTATGCCTATACACTCGCGCTTAACCAATCTGATGCCTTTCTACACGCCCAAAAAGCCATTGATTTATTTGATGTCGCAAAAGAACCTTTCTGGCGTATCCGCGCACATGCAGTTATGGGGACAGCATTTTACACATTTGGGGAATATGATAAGGCGATAGAAGCATACCAGCCTATTTTTGATATTATTCAACAAATTGGCACACCCGCTAGAAGTTTAGAAGATTGGTATGGTTATGGGTGGGCATATATTGGTCTGAAAAAGCCAGATATTGCGCTTAAATTTTTTCAAGATACATACGAGCGAAAAATGCAGTACGGTTTCAGATATGATGCCGCCAGGTCAAAATATGCAGAAGGATTTTCTTACTTCTTATTAGAGGAGTATTCAGAAGCAGAAAAGTGTCTTTTAGATGCGCTATGTGTTTTTTGTGATGACCATCCACAACTCAACATGCTAAATACAAATACAGTCGTTTCGCCTCAGATGATTGCCGCTTGTTGTCATATTTTATCTCTTGTGTATACACAGACAAAACAAACCCAATTAGCTGAAACTTATATCAAGCGGGCAATATCTCACCAGGAGAAACTGGATGAGCCAGGTCAATTATGTAACATGTACCAACAGGCACTACATTTAGCCCAATTACATGGTTATTCAAGTGACATTATCTATTATTCAAAAAAACTCAAATGTATCCAAGAGAAATATAATATACCGCCAAGATAATCTGATTAAACCTTCTCTCTCGCATAACCCCGCACATCTGATTAAAATGGGCTATCTACGGATAAAATAAGGGATAAGACAATACATGATGACCGATACGTTACGTCAGGGCGGAATCGCCATTCTCGATTTTGGGTCACAATACACACAACTCATCGCACGGCGGATACGCGAATTGGGCGTGTATGCAGAGGTGTTCGCACACGATATTTCGGCAGATGAGCTATCGGCACACGCGCCAAAGGGCATCATCCTCTCTGGCGGACCGAGTAGCATCTACGAAGCCGATTCGCCCAAATTATCGCCCACCATCCGCATCGGCGACATGCCCATGTTGGGCGTATGTTATGGGATGCAATTGATGGCGCAGGCGCTCGGCGGAAAAGTGGCAGGTGGCACAACCCGCGAATATGGGCGTGGCAAATTGATTCAGACGGCTCAAAATCCGCTTTTTGGTGATTTACCCCGCGAGATGACGGTCTGGATGTCGCATGGCGACCACGTAGAAACACCGCCTCGCGGATTCGAGATTTTCGCCCAATCGGATAACGGACTGCTCGCCGCCATTGGCGATGTATCACGTCATTTATACGCCGTTCAATTTCATCCCGAAGTCCGTCATACCGAACATGGCATGAGCATATTATCGCATTTCGTATTTGATGTGTGCGGATGCGCCCCCAAATGGACACCCACCGCCTTCATCGAAGATGCCACAGAACGGATTCGTGAGCAAGTCGGTGACGGCAAAGTGTTACTGGCGTTGAGTGGTGGCGTGGATAGTGCCGTCGCCGCGGCGTTGATTAACCGCGCTGTCGGCGATCAATTGGTGTGCGTGTTCGTCAATACGGGCATGATGCGAAAAGGCGAATCGGAACAGGTAGTATCGGTTTTTCGGGATGTGCAACACATGAATCTGATTGCGGTGGATGCCACAGAGCAATTTTTAGATGCGCTATCAGGTCAGACCGAACCCGAAGCCAAGCGCAAAATCATCGGCAAATTGTTTATCGATGTATTCCGCGCTGAAGCCGACAAATTGACCGATATTCGCTTTTTGGCACAAGGCACGATTTATCCCGATGTCATCGAGAGCGCCATGGGGCATAAAACCGCCAAGACGATTAAAAGCCATCACAACGTGGGTGGATTGCCCGCCGATTTCAAAGAACGGTTTGAATTGGTCGAGCCATTGCGCGATTTATTTAAGGATGAGGTGCGAAAAGTCGGGAGCGCGTTGGGCTTGCCCGATAGCATCATCTGGAGGCAACCCTTTCCCGGACCGGGTTTGGCGATTCGGTGCTTGGGCGAAATCACCTGGCAACGCCTCGAAACCTTGCGCGAAGCCGATGCCATTTTCTTGGATGAACTCGCCAAAGCCGATATGTTGCATCCGCACGGCGACATCCCCGCCCAAACATCGCAATGCTTCGCAGTGTTATTGCCCGTGAAAAGTGTCGGCGTGATGGGTGATAATCGGACTTACGAAGAGGTGTTGGTCTTGCGTGCCGTCACCACTGATGATTTTATGACGGCAGATTGGGCGCGTATCCCGTTTGATGTGTTGGCGCGTGCCAGCAGTCGGATTGTGAACAGCGTGAAAGGGATTAACCGCGTGACGTATGACATCACCAGCAAGCCCCCCGCCACCATTGAGTGGGAATAGCTAATATGCCAACCGTGATGCAAATTGGCGCGTTTCGATTTTTCTTTTATTCCAACGAAAATGATGAACCACGCCATATTCATATCAAATCTGCCGAAAACGAGGCTAAATATTGGTTAGAACCATTAAACCTTGCATGGAATTATGGCTTTAATTCGCGTGAACTCAAGCAAATTGAGCGACATTTAGCCAATAATATGGCATATTTGATAGAAAGCTGGGATAATTTTTTTGGAGTGAACGATGAATCAGAATAATACGCCACGCCCACAAGACCGCCCTGTCCATGTGGATTTTACAGACGATATGCTCATTGTACGGCTTGCCGATGGGCGCGAAATCGCAACCCCATTGGCTTGGTATCCACGCTTATTACATGCTACATCAGAACAACGCCAAAATGTGGAATTGTCGCTATCGGGTATCCACTGGCACGACTTAGACGAAGATTTATCTATCGCAGGGATGCTGAGAGGCAATCAACCGCCACAGGTTAATCAATCCAAATCACAAAGCATATATGAGTAGGCACAATGTCGTTATTAGTCGCAAGTGAACTCTCTAAATTTTACGGACCCGATGAGATATTCGCCAATATTAGCGTGGATATTCCCCATCAGTCGCGCATCGCGTTGGTCGGACCCAACGGCGCGGGCAAAACCACCTTGCTCAACATTTTGGCGGGGATAGATACCCCTACCACAGGCACAGTCACGACTGCGCGGGGCATCTCCATCGGATTTCTGCCCCAACGCCCCGAAATGGCGGGTGAACATACCCTATATGAAGAGGCGTTATCTGCCTTTGCATCCCTGCGTCAGATGGAAGCGCAACTCTCACAACTCGAACACGATATGTCAGACCCCCAAAAACACAACCACGCCCTCAAAGAATATGGCACGCTCCAAGAGCAATTTGAACGGCTGGGTGGCTACACCTATCCAAGCCGTATCAAGATGGTGTTGCAAGGGGTTGGATTTGACGAAGAAGATTTTGCACTATCGCTATCGGTGCTATCGGGCGGGCAAAAAACCCGTGCTTTGCTGGGGCGCTTGTTATTATCCGAACCCGATTTGCTGATTTTGGATGAACCGACCAACCACCTCGACATCAACGCTGTCGAATGGCTAGAAGGCTACCTCAAAGAATTTCCGGGCTCGGTGTTGGCGGTCAGTCATGACCGTTATTTTATGGATAACTTCGCCAGCACGATTTGGGAATTGGATTACGGCGCGTTAGAGACGTATCGGGGCAATTATAGCCATTACGTGACGCAACGTACCGAGCGCCACGAGCGCATCCTCAAAGAATATGAGGCGCAACAAGAATTTATCGCCAAAGAGCAAGATTTCATCCGCAAACACATGGGAAGTCAACTCACGGCGCAAGCGAAGGGGCGGCAAAAACGCCTAGAGACGATGAAACGGCGTGGCAAAATCATCGCCAAGCCACGCGGAGAACGCCGTGAGATGAATTTGCGCCTGCAAAGTGCGATTCGCAGTGGTGATAAAGTATTGATGGCGAAAAATTTAGCAGTCGGCTATAGCGATGCCCCTGCGCCACTATTCACCATCCCCGAATTGACGTTGTATCGTGGCGAGACCGCCGCCCTCATCGGACCCAACGGCGTGGGCAAAAGCACATTTCTGAAAACGATCATTCAGCAATTACCGCCACTATCGGGCGAAGTGACATTAGGCGCGAGTGTGAAGGTGGGGTATTTCGCCCAAGCACATGAACGATTGAATCCCAAAAACACGCTGGTGGATGAAATTATCGAGACCAAATATATGCCTGTGAGCGATGCACGCAATTATTTGGGGGGATTTTTATTCAGTGGCGATGATGTATTCCGCACGGTAGACACGCTTTCGGGCGGGGAACGCGGACGTTTGGCATTGGCGAAATTATCGCTGTCAGGTGCGAATTTGTTGCTCCTCGATGAACCGACCAACCACCTCGATATTGATAGCCAAGAGGTGTTACAAGAGGTGTTAGCCAATTTTGAAGGCACGATCTTGCTCGTCAGTCATGACCGCTATCTGATAGATGCCCTCGCCACGCAAATCTGGTCGGCAGAAGCGGGCAAAATGACGATTTTTAACGGCACATATCAAGAATTTGTTGCTACTCGCAACAATTTTCAAAGTTTATTAACATCTAATAAACCTGAAGCCAATGGCAAACCAACATCCGAAACCAAATCATCCACCGCGCAAAAATCGCACGGATTGAACCCATATCAGCTCAAGAAACGGCTTGAGGAGGTCGAAAATCGGATTCATCAACTCGAAAATCAACTCGATGAATTGCATACCGCCATTGAAACCGCCAGCGCCAAAGGAGATGCCAAAGCTGTCAGCGATTTGGGCGCACAATACACCCAAACCGAAGCCGATTTAGAAAGCGCCATGTCCGAATGGGAACGTTTAATGGAATAACACGTTAGGATACAATCTCATGCACCCCATCACTATCAAAAATATCATGTTACACCCCATTGCTTTGCCTTTTGTCGAGGTACTGTATACCAGCTTTGGTGGGGAAGAATTTAAGTCGGCGATTTTGGTCGAGATTCACACCGCCGATGGTGCAATCGGTTGGGGCGAAATCATCGCCGATGTGCGCCCTGGTTATGGCTCAGAAACGATGACCACCGCCTATCATATCGCAGACGAATTTTTGCTCCCGTTGCTGATGAATCAGACCATCACTCACCCGTCTGATGTGTTGCGCCTGTTCAAACCTGTGCGCGGACATCATCACACCAAAGCGGGCATCGAGGGCGCGGTGTGGGATGCGTTTGCCAAATCCAACCATATGTCGCTGGCAGATTTATTCAGCGCCAGCCTACCCGATGGTCACACATCACGCGGATACGCCGTTGTTGGTGTGAGTATCGGCTTAAAACCGACTATCGAAGATACCCTCGCCATCATCCAAAAACGCTATGATGAGGGGTATCGGCGCATTAAACTGAAAATCAAACGCGGTTGGGATGTGGAATTAGCGCGAGGTGTCCGCCATGCCATGCCCAATATCACCCTGATGTTGGATGCCAATAGCGATTATACCCTCGCCGATGCCGACCATTTAGCACAACTCGACCAATTTAATTTGTTGATGATAGAACAACCCCTCGCCGATGATGATATTTTTGAGCATAGCCAATTACAGGCGATTGTCAAAACGCCGATATGTTTGGATGAGAGCATGAAATCGGCGCACGATTTGCGCGTGGCGCTGAAATTAGGCGCGATTGATATTCTGAACCTCAAACCTGCGCGTGTCGGTGGCTTCACCCAAAGTTTGATGATGTACCAAATTTGTGCCGAAAACAACCTGCCGTTATGGATTGGTGGCATGTTAGAAACGGGCATCGGACGGGCGCAAAATGTGGCGTTGGCATCGTTGCCCGCCGTGACCCTGCCGAGCGATATTTCTGCCACCAACCGTTATTTCGACCCCGACATCACCGAACCGCCGTTTGTGTTAAATCCCGAAAATAGCACGCTAAAAGTTCCACAAGGTGTGGGCATCGGCGTGGCGGTCATCCCAGAGCGCCTCGCAGAGGCGAAAGCGCGGTGGCAACATTTGAGCCGATAAAATATGCGGGGCATGATGGTGTATCATGCCCCGCCCGACATCCTTAAAAGCTGATAATCCCCGCGGGATCTTGGGTGGCGTTGTTACGTGTGCCACGAATTTCAAAATGCAGATGCGGACCCGATGAATTACCCGTATTCCCCACTGCGCCAATGACTTGCCCAGCCACCACATCCTGACCACAATTGGTATAGTATTCGCTCAAATGCGCGTAAATGGTGATGGTCGGTCCGTGAACGAGGGCAATCATATAACCATAGCCGAAGCTATTCCAACCCGAAAAAATCACCCGTCCGCTATTGGCGGCTTTGACAGGCGTGCCAACTGGCGCGGCGAGGTCAATGCCCGGATGCCAACTGGCGTAACCGCGTGTGATGGTATAGCCACCATCCAATGGATTGACCCAAAACGCCCCGCCAACAATTTCTTGTGGCGCACAAGAACCTTGTTCACCTTGCTGAAAGCTCACCCGCGGGGTTGGCGGTGGTGCAGACGGGTTATTGGCGTTGATCGTACCCGATGTGCCTTCGATGATTTCGACCGCCACCTGCCACACAATTTCTTCTGCCTGACCACCAGGGAAGAATAACGGCGTGCCGTTGCGCGGGGTGCTATCGGGCGTGAGCGATTGCTCTTGCACAATGGTGCGATTATAAGGCGAATCCAGCACGATATACGGGTCGGTTAACTTATACTGTTCAACCATTTGTGCAACGGTTGAACTGCCAAATGTCTTGATATACACCCCATCTACGGGTGGAATATTCAACACATCTCCCGGACGCAACACTTGGATAATTCGTCGCGGATTTGACCATGCGATGGTCTCAGGTTGCAATCCAAAACGGGCGGCAATCGTTTCGATGGTATCGCCTTGTGCGACGGTGTATTGAATCACTTCATTGCGCGGGCGGTTGGGGATGATGGTGAACGGTTCTAATAAATTACGTTCCACTTGCCCACCCACGGCGCTGATTTGTGATGAAACGGGTTGAGATAACAATTGTTGGGCGATTGCCACATCTATCGTGGGTAGCGGTTGCGATGCCCCGCCATTACTGACGATTTCGGGCGTAGCTGTCGGCATTGTATTGGTCGCGGTGGGTTCATCGGTGATTTGTGCCACATTTTGTGGGGTTGTGTTATCGTTTATCTGAACAGGGGCTGGTTGGGGCGGATTGAGGAGTATCAACACCGTGCCAACGGTGAAACCTATCGCCATCAGAATGAGGAATAATCCCACGAGCCGATTGCCACCGCCTGTTTGCACTTGCGGAAAAACCCCTGTGGGGCGTGTATCTTCTAAGGGGTCATTTCCATTTACTTCATCGGGCAACAATTCGTCTTCGTAATAGTTTTTCTTTTCGACCATCGTTTATAATCCTTATTACGGTTCATCTGTGTCATGGTAATGCACATCCCAATCACTTGACAAGGCTACGTAGGGCAATCGTTAGGAAATTTGATATGTTCTATTCTCGTCCCAAAATATCGATCACCATCATCACAGCCTTCACCCTCATGCTCATCCTCGTGTTGGCGACCTATTTACGCATCACCAATTTGCCCAACAATCCCGCGTGGTATACCGATGAAGGCACACATCTCAGCATTGCTCATCATCTGTTGCATGGGCGTGTGCAATATTTCGCTGTAACCGATTCGATGTTGCTATTCGCCCGTCCACCGTTATTTCATGCGTGTTTGGCAATGATAAGCGGTATGTTTGGCGAAGGAATCGCCACCCTGCGCGGATTCACGGCGGGGTTAGGCGTATTCTCAACGCTGTTGGTATTTATTGTGGTGCGCCTGACGATGCAACAGGGGCGGATACACGCTTCTCTAATCCGCCCCTACGATCCAAAAAATCATGACACAGAACAAACATATAGCCAACCGACACATGAAAATCCCCTCTCCATTTCATGGAGAGGGGATTTAGGGGTGGGGTTCGCGCTTTGGGCAACATTTTTATATGCCATTTATCCCCAAGCGATCCTCTATACCCGTTTTGGATTTAGCTATGCCCTGCTCACGCCGATGATCATCGGGATTGCCTATTTTCTCATGCGCCATATCCAATCAGGACGTTGGAACAGTTTGGCATGGGCGGGGATTTTGGCGGGAATCGGGTTGTTGGGCGATATTATGATGGGGGCTATCATCATCGTAGTCGGACTCGTTGCCCTGTTCAAATCGCCCAAAATGGTGATATGGCTTATCCCACTGATGGCGTTGCCATTTGCGATATATGCGGGAATCAACCTGCTCAATCATCCATCGGCATTTTTATTCGACCTAAATTTCACGCTCAATCGGCTGGGCGGGATACCGATCACGCGCCAACTCAACACCATCGCCGAAAATTTCACCATGCTCCTCTCGACCGATTTGTGGTTTCCGTTGGGCATCGCGGGTATTTTTCTGATTCGCCCCTTAGCATTACGCCTAGTGAGCGCATGCTTGGTCTTGTTGCCGATTGTGATTATCGGGCGCACGGTGGCGATGTTCCACCTGAGCCTGTATTACATGAGTCCATTGTTTCCCCTCATCACTCTGGGTGTTGCCAGCCTGACATGGGCGGGTGGCGCGTGGATTATTTATCACTTACAACTGATGTTCGGTGAGATGCGTTTTATCCAACACCTGCCAAAGCGATTACATCTGTTTTTGGCGGGGATTATCACCATATCGCTCATCGGCGCACCGCTATTTTTCATCATGCAACATACAATCAACGGCATCAACACGCGCATCCAAACGGCGATAGACCCCTTTTTGGTGGATAGCGCCGATGGCGAGGCGGTTATCGCCTATTTTCAATCGCAAAATACAACCGATACGCTGATATTGGCATCGCCGAGTATCGGTTGGGCGTTAGAAATGGATACATCCGCCCGTGTCGCCGATTGGCAAATGCACATCGCGTATATCGGCTACGATGCCATTCACCTACCCCATAACGTGCCAGCAGAACGTTACGCTTTCATCCCAACATTAGACCATACCGATTACGTGGTGATAGATAATATTTGGCGCAATTGGGGCAATGTGCATATGCCACAAGCTGTTGTGTTATATAACACCATTGTGACCGAGTGGGAATTGGTCTATCGCGCAGGGACATTAGATGTGTATGCCCGCCCGTGAAGATGAGATCGGATAGTCGCATGTTCGCTAATCCGACCATACAAATGATTAAACTTTAGTAGTGGCGGATTAGCACCGTCAGGTGCGTATATCCGCCATGTTAGCCAGTCATGTATTGTTCACTGACATCGTGAACGGGGGATGTTCAGAGACATCGTGACCTCAACGTTTCCTGAGTCGTCTGTGAGCCAATCGGCGTTGCTCAGAACGAGCTTCCTCAATGATAAGGCTAACGTAACGGTCAAATGTCATCGGCTCA
>DAOTVP010000116.1:0-100106 GCA_034436155.1 Anaerolineae bacterium | reverse complement strand
TGGCATTATTTGATTATATCGAGGTATTTTACAATCGTCAGCGACTGCATTCGGGCATTGGCTTTGCCACACCAGTTAGTCGTATCGCTTAGAAACCCTTACTCCACTAAACTGGGGATAGACCAGCCATGGAAAGTTTGGGATTTCAGAGGGAACATCGCCTATTAGGAAACCCCGATCACGCCTTTCAGGTGCTCGAACGGTTGCTTAGGGATGAAATATGGAACGAGAACTCAGAATCCGATCTAACCCCGCCAAATGCAGTGGTGGTTATCGAATTTGCAGAAAAGGTAGCCCCCGCCATAGATATTGGCAATACCGATATCAATATGCTACTCCAAGTCGAAATTTTGCAACGCTGGGCGATTAACCCTCATTTTCGCAAAAATTGGCACATGTTTTTCTTGCTGACGCGCAACCTTGCCGATATTCACCTTGAATTGCGCTCGACCAGTAGCCAAATTGAGCTGATTGATATTCCGATTCCATCGGCTATTGAGCGTCTGCAATATATTGCCTTTTTGTTTTATCAATATCATCGTTTTCGGGCGATAGGCATTGCACAAGGAAAGAACCCAAACGATTATCCCGTGATGGATTTTTCTGCCGATGATTTTAAGGCAAAAGATACCCAATATCCACGCATCACCCAACAAATGGAACAATTTGCCAACCTGACGGCGGGCTTGAATCGGGTTGGGATTCACGATATTGTCAAGCGGTCGTTTCAGGATGAGCAACCGATTACAGGCGCTCTCATCCGCCAACGCAAAGAGGCAATCATCCGCACCGAAACGGGCGATATCTTGGATGTGATGACCCCCAAATACTCTCTCAAAGACGACATCGGCGGATTAGAAGCTATCAAAAAATTCCTGATGTCCGATGTGATCGAACCGCTCATCAGCACCGACCCGCGCACCAAAAAAACCGTCCCATCGGGTGTGTTATTTTTGGGACCGCCTGGGACGGGTAAGACGATTGTTGCCGAGGCGCTCGCCAAAGAGAGCAATGTCAATTTGGTCAAATTGGGCAATATCCGCGGCATGTATGTCGGGCAATCGGAACGCAACCTCGAACGCGCATTAAATATCATCCGTTCCATGACCCCTGTTATCGTCTTTATGGATGAACTAGACCAAAGCGAGGGGCGGCGTAGTGAACATAATATGGATAGCGGGGTCAGTAGCCGAATTTTTTCGCAATTGTTACAATTTATGAGCGATGGGTCTTTACGTGGTCAGGTGGTATGGATTGCCGCCAGCAACCGCCCCGATTTGATAGATGCCGCCATGCGCCGTCCGGGTCGGTTTGATGATAAATTGCCGTTTTTGCCACCCAATGAAGAGCAACGCGCCGATATTATTCGCAAAATGCTCCAACATAAATTTAGCCAACCCCAAAACGTCGTCAAAGATTTAGAACCAACGATTTTGTTGTGTGCCTCTAAAGAAGCGTATACAGGCGCGGAGCTAGAGGTGATTTTGGGGCGGGCGGTGCGTTTTGCAAAAGGGATTGTGAAAGCCGATGATTTAGAAAAAGCCTTCGATACATTTATCCCCAGTCGTGATCTTCTGATGACAGAATATATGACGCTGTTGGCGCTACAAGAGGTGAACGACAGACGATTTATTGATGAACTCCCTGCCAATTATCGCAAATACTTCGGACCAAATGGCGCTAAAGAATTAAATATCAGTATCCAAGACATATTGAGAACCATACGAGGCAGATGACCAATGAATAAATTTTATACCCCTTATACAGATGACCAACGGGTCAATGTCGGGCGCTTTTTATCGCGCTCGATGAGTGAAGGACCGGGTTGGCGTGCCGTGGTATGGGTGCAGGGATGCGCGATTTTGTGTGCGGGATGTTGCAACCCCCACTTATTGCCCTTCATAGATAATCAGTGGGTATCGGTAGATGACTTGGCAGAGCGCATCATCGCCAGCCCCGATATTGAGGGGGTATCTTTTTTGGGTGGCGAGCCGATGGCGCAAGCGCGTGCATTGGCGCGAGTGGCAGAAAAAGTACGCCAAGCAGGGTTATCTGTCGCGGTGTTTTCGGGTTATACCTATGAAGAATTACAAACCATGCCCGATGCCCAAGCCTTATTAGCCCATACCGATTTGTTATTTGCGGGTCCGTTTATTCAAGCCCGTTATACCGAATCATTGCCGTGGGTGGGGTCGGATAATCAGACGATTCACTGCCTCACACCGCGTTATCAACAATTACAACATCAATGGAATGCCCAAGAGACCAACACGATTGAAATTCGTATCTCGGCAAATGAATTGAACATCAACGGATTTGCCTATGCCGATGTCTTTCAAAAAATTATCCGCCAACTTCGGCTACAATCTGAGCAACATCAACACGCATCCGATACGCAAGGAGAATCGCAAGCATGAGTGACCCTGGTGCGCCTAGAAAACGTATTGACAGCACTACAGAAAGTTCTGATTTTATTGCCCCACCACCGCCACCGCAAAACGATTTTTATGAACCCCGTAGTGGACGTTTATCGAGACCTTCAGTGGGGGTATGGGGTCCACCAGGCACGGGTAAGACCGCCCTATTATGTTCTGCTTTTCATCATATCCAAAAGATGCCTGTTTCGCTGGATAACCCCAAAGGGGAGATGAATATTCGCTGGGGATACGAAGTCGGCATCCCTAGCGAAATCCCTGGTGGCTCGGTCATGTACAGCGAAAGTGCCAAATTTTTAGAGCAGTTGGTCGCCCGCTTTGCCGATGGCGAGATGCCACTCGCCACCCGCGAATCGGGCAGTACGCAAGCCCTGTTAGAAATCATCTATAGAGATAACCGCGATAAATTTCTGTTTAACGGGCGCATCGGGCGTAATCATATTTTAGAGGTTATAGACTCGCCCGGTGAGCATGTATTTCAGAGCGATTACCATCATGAATATTGGCAACGGCTACGGGCATGCCGCGGCATTATGTTCATCATCAACGGCAATAATCAAATCAAAGACACGCGCACAGGTCAGATTGGCTATCAGCGCACCTTCACCAGTACCGAAGGCGGGGATGTGGTTTATGGGTATAATCAACTCATACAATCCTTTCTCAATCGGGTATGTGCCGATGGGCATACCCCGTTTGTGGCGTTATGTATCACCCAAATGGATGAAAATACAACCGTGCGCGGTTATACAGATGCCACGGACAAGCAAAATAATGAGGGCGCATTGAAACAGCTTTTAGATGATATTACAGATACAGACATGTATCATCAATTTTCCAATCGGTTGGGCAATAAATTTAAGGTCTTCCTGACATCGGCTACCGGTTGGGCAACTAATGACGATTTTGAATATGTATCCAATGTGCAACTCAATCCCATTGATGGCAAGGGTAAAGTATTGCGCGATAAAAAGGCAAAACCGCTCGGTGTGAATTATGCGTTGTTATGGTTGCTGGATAATGTCGAAAAATATAATCTGGATAACGATAAGTCGCGTAATTTTATGCAAAAACACTGGTATAAAAAACACCGTATTACAAACGAAGCCATTTTAAGAGCCATTTATGATGATTTAGGACATTTGCCATGAACCAAGCACCTGAATTGATTGAATTGGTCAGTTTATATAATGGCAATATTTTCGGTCCTGGCGAGACGGTTATCGCCAGCAGTATGCCAGAAAAAAATCGCAGTGCTTGGCTAAATCTGCTCAAAAAAGAGTATCATCTCGGCGATCATAGTTTATGGGCGAATTGGGTTCGCCTATCACCGGGTGAGCATGGGGTGGGTGTTTTTCGGCTTGAGGATCAATTCATCGTCACTTTTTTGTATAAAACACTCGAAGGTGATACCCGCGATGGTGGGGGCTTTTTGTATCACTGGGTGGTTTTTACCCATGAACAAATGCTTCAATTCGCGGGTAACTGGGCGGGCTTATTAGATGTGATTCGCCGTCATCATGCCCAATACGAGACGCAATTTCAATACGGTAAAATGGTCATGCTCAACCCGATACAGGTTCGTGTGGCGCAATTGCCGATGGTGAGAAGCCTCAAAATTTCGCCCGATTTGGCACAAACAATTTTGGCGACTTTATTCACCGATAACACCGCATCAGTGGCGCTGGTGAATGTGCCACAGCAAGAGCGTATTCATATTGCCCAAAGTGTCATCAATCTATTGCCTCCCCCACTGCGCGGGATTATGCCGTTTGCCCTATCACAAGTCGAGAACGGCAACAAAGACCTGTTTTTGTATTTTGAATCAACGCCATATGCGCGGTATCAGGTAGATTGGGAGACGGGCAAACAGAACCTATCGGCAAATCATATCCTTGCTTCACGGCTGATACAAGAAGCCCAAACAGGCACACTCACCGCTTTTCATGAGGTGTGGTCGGCACGCTTAAACATGATGTTGATGCCACATGAAACCTATAATTGGCGCGAGGTTATTCGGCTATGGGCAAAATGGTTAGAGCTAGAACAAAAATGGAAGGTCTCCCTGGTCGAACCGTCCACTCTAAATAATGTGTTCGAGCTCCTTCAATCCGATGTCACCGTCACCCCACAGACGCGCTATGATTGGCTACATGACAGCATCATCAAAATATTGGCGCACCGCGATGAACGCATCATCATGTCGTTTACCGATGCTGTTTGCACCCAAATTAAACGCCTCGATGCGAATTTTGTCGCCACCTTACAGCAACAACTCTTGATGGTTCATACCAACTTTATGGAACATCTCATCCGATGGGTAATGCGTTGGATGATGATCCTAGAACCCAAAGCAGATGGGAGCTGGCGCAAGTTATTACACGATTTGGTGTTGCAACACACCAGCACTATCTTCGCAAATGATGATAGCAAAAGCCATGAGGCTTGGTTTATATTTCTCGATTCGCAACTGGGTACATTGATAAATAGCAATGATTGGAAATATATCCTATCCATTGCCATGAAAGCAGGTCACCCCAATAGCAGTATTCTAATCATGCGCGTCATGCTTGCCAAATTATCTACCGCCGATATTCAAGACATCACTCAGCAACGGCGCACATGGGTTGGGATGTTGCCCACAGAATATGCGCTACTCCTCGACCCCAAAACTGGATTTCCCGATGAGCGCGTCATCCAAAACCTAAACACATTTGATGAAGCCCAAATAGATAAAATCTTGCAATTACAGATTAACCAACCCAGCGAATTATTAGAAAACCCGTATGTGGTGGGCTTGTTAATCGAGATGACCGAGAAAAATCCCGTCTCGCGCATGATTTATGAACAAGGATTAGAATGGGTTGGCAACCGTATGAAACAACGAAACAACATGGACGATAACGCATTATTCAAAATGCTATCATATCATATCAAGACGAATTCGCCCGAAGCACAGACTTATTATAACCTGCTGACAGATAGCCAATTTGTATCTTATTTACAGTTCATCGGCAAAAATCAACGTGAACTACAATCGATTGCTATCTTCACACAACACGCACACCTGCCTTTGCGCCAATTCGATCTTATCACGGCATACATGACCCATCAAATCCCGCCGTCTGCATATACACTTGAGCATATTGTCAGCCAATTGAATCAGCCTGATGTCATGCAACGGTTTGTTAAGAACCAACGACAACTCATGTATATTCTCAGACAAGTTTTTGCGACACAACTCCCTCAAAAAACCCAATTAACAATGGCAAATTGGATGATTGAGCAAATCGAGGTGCTGTGGCAAGACAATGACATCGAAGCAAGCACCGCTTGGTTGGTTATTTATCATAATTATGTGTTATCCAATCAACAAGCAGGGTCTATTTTTCATCAGACATTGACAAAGCACTTCACCCAATTGGTAAAACAGTCATCCGTTGAGAATTTAAGAGCCTTTATGGATGAAGGACGACATAGACAACAAACAGACCCAGACAGTCTTGAGAAGATACGCCCCCAATTGAATATAGCGAGTGATTTAATACGTCCTGTCACCACACGCGAATTAGGTGATAAAATCGTTAATGACCATTATCTGTTCGCGCCACTGGTCAATGGGGTAAATGAACTCGAAATAGCCGTAAGTCAGTTAAATGTTGTCCAAAACCAATTGAGGAAAAACGAGATTGATTTATTCTTGCTATTCGAGCAACTCAACAAATCCAATATTCAAAAATATGATATCACACAACTGAACACCATTTTGAACCGCGTGAATGAGTTAAGAGACCACCTGACCGAACTTGTGAGCGAATTTAATAAAGAGGATGGCCGGAAAGGATTGATGGGGTGGCAAAATCCGGAGCAAGTTGTCAACCAATTGCTCAGAGGTGAAAATCAGCACCCGCCCAAAAGCCGTCTGGGGATTTGGCTGACGGTTGTACGCGCTTATGTGGCTCGCAAGCGATAAAAATGGGGCATGGCAAACATGCCCTATTGTGTCAGCAATTTAAAGATGTATGTTATACCCATTGTGAAGAGAATTGCAAGAAAAAAGCTCAAACAACTGATAATCGCAACAATAAAGATGTCCTCAATAAAAACGGGCAACCCAAAGGTGTCGTAGGTGAAATATGCCACCTGATTAACCCCGTGTGCAATGAAATGGTCGGGTTTGATATTGGTCAACTCGGCGACTGCCGTCCCTAAATCTTCTCGAACTTGTGTCGCAGAGGCTTGTAGAGGTGCAACCTGTGTCTGAAGCGCCTCAAATGCAGAAAGCGTCGCCGCTTGTCTGGTAATCACAACCTGATAATCATTTGCACTTGCCGTATTGGTCATATTTGCTTGGGCGATTAATGTCGCTCTGACAGACGAATTGAACAACACAACCTGCCCCATTTGGCTTTGTTCAAGTGTATTTTGAACAACGGCGGTTGCCGTTTGCTCAACCCGACGAGTGGCGGTGATTTGGGCGGAAAGCGTATTTCGGGCTTGCGCTGTGGCGGTGACACTATTGAAAAAATTGGTCGCTACTGCGATGGCTGTTTGTGTACCATTCTGCTGAAATTGCGCTTCGGTAGCGGTCGCATTCACGACGGCTGTGTTGGTGATGTTGACAAATTGTGTGGCAGTGGCATTCGATTGAGCCGTAGCCGTGCGCTCGACCTGTTGGGTTTCGGTCATGTTGGGGGTTTGAGTGGCTTGCCATGCCGCAATACGTGCGCTAATACCGCAATCACTGGTGATGGGATCGCAATAACTATTTAACACCAGAAATACGATGAATATCAAAGCCACGCATGTTCCCAGAATTGCCGAAATGAGTCTGTTTTGTAAATTTCTTTCAAACTCGGGGCGACTTGCTACCACAATGTGGGCAAAATAATTCATTCGTGTAACTTTTTTGGCAATATTTACATTGTATTTGTGATGGTGTCATAATAGCCTGCTTTATACAATAGTTTGCTATCTTAATAATGAGAGCGTGTACGCAACACACATTATAACAAGTCTAATCTCCAATTGCGAAAATTGAATACAATTACATCACTAACCAAGCGGGCGATTATTGATAAGGGGCTATGGCAATGCCATAGCCCACATGTCCCATATTGCGATTGCGTTGTCCGAACTATGCCAAATTCAGTTTGGGCATCGTGCTGACGGCGCGTAGATATTGCGCCCGTTCAAACGCCTCGCCGTTGCCACCTTTCAGGTAGCTCATACTGCCCTTCATCTGGGCAATCGAGTGATACTCGTGTTCTTCCATCCACACGCGCATCCCCGCCTCGACCCCGCGCAGGTGGTCAATGCCATGACGCAAGATCGCCGATGCCATCATCGCCACATCCGCCCCCACCATCACCATCTTCAACACATCCTCGCTGGTATGAATGCCCGTTGTGGCGGCTAAATCGGCATCAATCCGCCCGTGCAAAATGGCAATCCAGCGCAACGGCAGGCGCATTTCGGCGGGCGTGCTGAGTAGCACATGCGGATACACCTCTAGCGCCTCTAAATCGACATCGGGTTGATAAAACCGATTGAACAGCACCAGACCATCCGCGCCCGCATCGGCGAGTTTTTTCGCCATGTGCGCCATGTTGGTGAAAAATGGCGATAGTTTGACCGCCACTGGGATTTTCACCTCCGATTTGACCGCTTTGAGGATGTCGATATACTCATTTTCGAGGTCGAGCGCCGACTTGTTGAAATCGGTGGGGATGTTATAGATGTTCAATTCCAGCGCCGATGCGCCCGCTTTTTCGAGCTGACGGGCGAAGTGCGTCCAACCGCCGACATGATTGCCGTTCAAACTGGCAATAATCGGAATCTCCACCGCACGGCGGGCGTTATGCACCAGCGCCGTGTATTGGTCGAGCGAAGACATAAATTGTGGCGGTTCTGGAAAATACGACAACGCTTCATGAAAACTCTCTGTGCCATATGTCAGATGATGATGCAACTCGCGTTGTTCCATCTCGATTTGTTCTTCAAACAACGAATATAACACAACCGCCGCCGCACCCGCATCTTCCATCCGTTTGATGTTATCTAAATCATCCGAGAGCGGGTTGGCAGAGACGACCAATGGCGATTTGAGCGTCATACCCAGATAAGTCGTGGTCAGGTCTATCATGATGCTTCTTCCTTATATATGTGTGTCTATCCTGTTTATCACGATACCACAGTTTGCACGCTTCCACAGGTGAAATTCATCCCCTTTCGCTATGAGGGTCGTCATAAAACCCCATCCCCTCACCCGATGGCATCACCCAGACCGCTTCACTTCTCCCAGACCGCCTGACCCGCTAGGATGCGTTGCACTTGGTTGATGAATTGCCCCATCTTGAGCGGGTAGCCGATAAAACTGCTAAAGCCCATCTCGCGGGCGCGGATGATTTCATCAGTATACACACTGCACGCCACAATCGGCCCCGTCACCTCATATTGGCGCAACAGCGCCAACACATCGTAACCCGTCATGCCATTCAGGTTCAAATCGGTGAACACAATATCGATTTGGTCGCGTTGTTGCATGGCTTGGTTGAGCGCATCGAGGTCGCTCACGGCGGTATAGCTAAAATGGGCATCACTGAGTAGGCGCGTCATGATGGTGATGTTGGCGGGCGTATCATCGATAATCAAGGCGTGTGGCATTGGGTTTTCTCCACGATAAATTGACAATAGACATCTGTATTATACCCCCTTTCGATTTATCGACACAACAAGCGTGCATCACATCACATTTCGAATATGAGCCCCAATTCCCCTCACATGGGTTCAAAAACAGCCCGTTTAGTGGGCTTGCCAACTGCGAATAGTGAGGGGTTTTGAACCCCTCGCGTGGCTCACCCCCTAGCCACCTCCCCACTTCGTGGAGAGGTGGAATGGCTTTTCTCCCTTCCCCTACGCAGTGGGAGAAGGGTCGGGGATGGGGGATGGGGATTTAGGGGTGAGGTTTTATTCCGTATTGATAAACTAACCTACATCACCGCCTGCCGATACCCGCGCCCTCACCCCAGCGCCTCGTACTCGCGTCGCAATAGCATCGTATGGAGATGATTTTTATACATCTCATGCCCATCTGCCAACGCGAACAACGCCTGATAATGCCGTTTCGCCAACGGGATATCGCCTTGTGCGGTTGCCAAGCGTGCAAGGCTGATATAACTGTTCAATTGCCCCGCAAAATCATCGATCGCCACATATAGCCCTAACGCCTCATCATAATACGTTTTGGCGGTTGCATAATCCCCCCGCATCCGCGCCACCGCACCCAGACCGAATAGGGCATTGGCACGACCGCGCCGAGCGCTGACCTGTTCGTATAAGTCCGCCGCCTGTTGGTAAACCGTCACCGCGCCGTCATAATCGGCACGCATCAGCGCCACATCACCCAGACCGAGTAGGGCATCCGCCATACGTCCTTTATCATCCAATTTTCGCGCCAACACCAATGCTTTCTCACGCAAGGTTTGGCGCATCTCTTGGGTGTTATGCAAATATACATAATAATCCAGCGCAGTCACCCAATCGCAGGCACGCCCATCGGCTTGTGCAAAGCCCCAATCCAACGCCGTGAGGATGTCTGGGAAATCGGACGTGATGGTGGGGTGGCGGTTTTCATCGGTGTTGGCATCAAAATCGCTGTGCAAGCCGTGATAATGCTCGAAATGACGCGCCCCCCACATCCGATTTTCGGCGTGGTCATCCGCCAGCGCACGGGCATACGCCCGCAACAACGGGTGCGCCTCGTAACGCCCATCGGCGGTTTGCTCCAACAAGCCCGCGCCCACCAACACATCCACCGCATCTTGGGCATCATCGGGATCGGAGATGCGCCACACCGCGCCGATCGCCCGCACATCGACCGTCCCCGTTGGCGCAAAAATCCCGAAGGCGCGGAAATGTTGCCGATCGGCATCAGATGGCAAATCGTCATAACTCAGGCGCAACGCCAATTCGAGGTTGAGATTTTTATCGCCCGCGTCTAATTTGAGCGTCTCGAATTTGGACGATCTTTGCAAGCGCCGATGCAAATCTGCGCCCGTCTGGTGGGGATGATTTTTCAGCCACAAGCCCGCCAACGTCACCGCCAGCGTATGCCCCTCGAACAGGGCGAGGATGCTATCGAGCTGATCGAGGCTATCGCGCCCGGCTAATCTGAGCAGGAGGTGTTTGGCATCTTCGGCATCGAGTTTATCTACGGGAACATCTTTGACCGCCACGCCCAACAAATCCGACAGGCGTTTTTGGCGCGTGGTGACGACCAAGCGACAATCGACACCACTGAACAAAAAGCCTTTGGCGATGTCGTGCGCCCATACATCGTCTAAGATGATGAGCGTTTTTTGCCCCACCAGATGACGGGCGAAGGCGGTGCGGGCGTTGTCGTAACTATCAAAATCACGCGGGTCGCCATTGACGGCGCTCCGCATCAGGTCGGCGACATGGGCTTGCGTTTTGCGATTGGGACCGGCATTTATCCCAAAAATTTGCGTGAAGGTGCGCCGTACCCCGCAATCATGACACAGCAGGCTGGCGAGCGTGGTCTTGCCGATGCCCCCCACGCCGACCAAATGCGCCACCTCTTGGCGCGATGTCACCACCAACGGGTCGCCCGTCTGGATCGCCTCTTTGAGCGGGTTCAGATAATTCAGGCGGGGCAGGGTGACGGTGGGCAATTTTGGCACGTTAGGCATATCCACCAACGGGCGCACGGTATGTTTGAGCAGGCGGTCGAGTTCGTTGATTCGGTCGTTATAATGGGCATCCTCCCGACAATCGATGGCGTGAAAATCGGCAATTTCGGGTGGGATGAGGGGATAATCGCCCAAGCGCAGGATGGGGATGATCACCTTGCACTCGCGCAGGGCGCGGTCGAGTTCGCCGCGGCAATATTTCGATGCCACACTGCCCGGACCCACGATGAACAAGAAGTGCGTGCAAGCGCGGATGGCATCGCCGATGGCTTGCGTGAACGGCGAGCCATCGGCGGTCATGTTTTCGCGGTCATACCACGCCGTATATCCCAATCGGAGCAAATCGGCATGTAATTTTTGCACGAATGGCTCATCATCACGACGGGCGTAAGATAAAAATAGGTCTGTGTTAGTCATTGTGGCTTCCTTCCTTATTATTATTTTTGGGTGGCGGACATACGCTTCGCTAGTCCGCCATTACCTGACTAAAAATAGACGGATGCGTAATGGACGACTAGCCCGTAGGGCGTATGTCGTCCACAAGAGGACGCGCAGAAGCGAGGACGGGCAGAAGCGAGGACGCGCAGAAGCGAGGACGCGCAGAAGCGAGGACGGGCAGAAGCGAGGACGGGCAGAAGCGCGTCCGTACAGGCATGAGGGGATTAAAACTCATCATCATCAGGGGTTTCATCTTCAAAAATAATCCGCACGCCCTTAATTTTCACCCGCTTGCCATTCCGAAACACGCGCACCAATTGTTTATCGGGCGGATTCACGCCCAAGCGGAACACCATGCGCGTGATGAATTGTTCGATTTCGCCCAAATTTTGGTGAATCGTGACCGTCTCGCGGATGGGAGTCGGGTTTTTTTGGCGCGGATTATCATTGGGGTCGATGATCGGCTTCCAGAACACCACCACAGGCGCGTTGAGGATGTCGGCGAGGGTCGGACGGTTGAGGTATTGCTCGTTGCTCCACGCCCGTTCATGTTCCTGGGCAAAGTCGATGAGCGATTGGGGCGGTTGTGGACGGCGCGGTGTGATTTTACTGGACATGGATTTTCATCACTCCTAACTGTGAAGATTAAATAAATTACCAAATGGTCTGAATAGATGAGGCGCGAATTTTTCCATCTCGGCTAATTACTGGCACACCATGAACAAGCGCACTCGCGGCGATAATTCTATCGGGCATATCTGGAATTTGTGCCACATCAATTTTAGATAAGGCGCGTGCAATAGTCATATCAATTGGAATTTCGCGCAATAAACTCGATGAATCGTCTAATTTATTCGTCAATAGACTAAATGCTTGTGCCGATATGCGTCCACGTTCAATTAAATAAACCATTTCGACCAATGTGATTGACGATAACCCAATCATATCACCATTTTGAAGGGCTTGTGCAAAAACGTGGTGTGCGCCAGAAGATAAACGGGCATCTTTTAACAGATACCATAAAATAGCATGGGGCAACGGCTATCATAAACCCTCACGCGGGAAGTTCTGCCACATCTCTCGGCGCACGGCTTCGATGTCATTATCCGAAATGGTGATGTTCATATCTGCCCACAGCCCATACAAATCCTCTTTGGGTGTTTTGAGTGCGGTTTGTAAATCGTGTTCTAAGCTAGTCATCAATTGCTCGACCAAGCGCACTTTATCCACTGGGGATAATTGTTGCGCGAGGGTGATAACCGATTTGAGTGAAATTATCTCATCCATAAAAAATACCTGTCTCTTTGATACTGCTATTATAACATATCCCAACATGCCCCTAATAAATCTTTTTTTACACTGTTCGCATTTTCCGTTATTTTGCGTTAGCATATCTATAGGCGCATTATACCTATTCTTCAAATAGGCTTCACATATGCCCAAAAAATAATTTTAGTTGCGTTATTTTGGATGAAGGATAGACACATCTCTATGAACCAAACACAACCCAATTCTCGCACTCTGATTGGGCTAATCATCGGCGCTATTGTCCTCGTGGCGGGCTTACTGTTGATTAGCAACGCAGGGCGCAGTGGTGATAGTGATACACCGCCGCCTTCACCGACACGGGTGAGCCAACAGCCCACCGCCACCCCACAACCGCAACCCTCGCCCACACCCCAAGCGCAAACGCGCAACGAGGAAGAAGACCCTGATGGCGATGGATTTCTGGGTGAGAGCGATTTTTGTCCCGATGCCGCGGGGACGTTTGACGGTTGTCCCGATAGCGACAATGACGGTATCGCCGATAATAAAGATGCCTGCCCCACCGAAGGCGATTTGGGTTATGGTATCGATGGTGTCGGCTGTCCCAATCCGCCGACCGACCGCGATGGCGATGGTATTTTTGATAATGACGATACCTGCCCCGATAATGCTGATGAGGGCAACGGCATCGATAGCGTCGGCTGTCCAATTCCGTTACCGCCACCGCTTGACCGCGATAATGACGGCGTGCCAGATGAGGTCGATTCTTGCCCCGATGAGGGCAATTTCGGCGCTGGTGTGGATGCCAGTGGATGTCCGATCATCATCCCGCCACCCCTTCCGCCCGCGGCAATCGCGGCTATCAGTTACAGTTTCGAGATTTCGCCCGACCTCAATTGTACCATTTTGATTGTGGATGAAGGCGGAAGCACGGTTGCCAGCTTCCCCGCCGTGCCAGATACTAATGGTATCGCCTCTGGTGTGTTTGAATATGACCCAGGGGTCATCATCAACCCCGAAGCGCAAATTGGATGCGTGCCGAATGTCGCCCCTGCGGTGATGCCGTATCGCTTCGAGAATGTCGGCGCAGATGACAACTGCTCGGTGCAAGTGGTGAATATCGGCGATGGCGATCCCGCCACCCTGAGCGACATGGTGCCCGTCACACCCGATGATAATGGCGTGGTGCAAGGCGAAATTAGCATTTTGCTGGGCGCGGGAGATACGCCCGAAGCCGTGATCATGTGCATCGGCACGCCACCCTTTTTACCCCCCATAGAAATTACTGAAGCGGTTGGCGAAGCGATTGCCTTGCAAGTCTTCACCTTCCGCGCACCAGAGGACTTCTCGCCCGATGCCGCTTTCTGTGATGTGTTGATTTTTGATGCCAATAATCAACAACTTGCTGTTTTTACCGATTCTAGCGCCGATGAAAACGGTGTGATTGAGGTGATTTTTGATTATCCCGTTGGCTCGGTGGTCGAACCACTCTCGGCGCAAATTTTCTGTGTGACTGCCGATGATTTTGGCGAACCCGAAGAAACACCCGAAATCACGCCACAACCCGCGCCAGAAGTCACGCCCGCATCGGTTTATGACCTGAGCGCGGACTTGCAATGTTTGCCACTGCCCAATGATGCGCGTACCTTCGCCCAAGTCGCGGTGAATATCACCGCCACGGGCAACTATCGCCAGTCGTATCAGATGACATGGGTATCGGGTGATCAGACAGTCCAAAATACGGTTGTCTTCAATATGGATACGGGTACGCTCTTCTTCACCGTGCCACTGGGGACGGGGCAAGCCACAGGCACGTTGACGTTGGTGGCGTATGACGATACAGCCACGCTCATCCCCGATGAGACGTGGACTTTCGATGTCCCCATGTGCGCCGAACCCGCCTATGAACTCACGCCCAATTTCTGGTGTCAACGCGACGAACAAGGCGATTTGACCTATTTGGGTGTCCTCATCAACGGGACGGGGAACTATCCGTTGTATTATCAAGCGACATGGGTATCGGGCGATTATACCTACGGTCCGAATACATCGATCTGGAATTCGACCCTGACGACCTTCAATTTGGCGTATGAACCGGGACCGGGCATGACGACAGGCACGCTCACGCTCGTGCCATATAGTGCCAGTTTCGCGCTCATGCCCGAATTGACGATTGTGTATGAACTGGATTGTACCGAACCCGAAGTGACACCCGAACCCGAAGAAACACCCGATCCCGAAACCACGCCAGAGCCAGAATCGATCGAGGCGTATGGCATCGAATTGGATAAAATTTGGAGCGATTACCGCCAAGAATTTAACAGCAGTGGTTTGGGTGCGCCCGCGCTGGGGTCTATCGGCTCTGTTGATCGCATCAACAACCTGATTAGCGCCAGCAGTAGCATCGGCACTGCCGACTGTGATTGGACGGGCAGTTTCTTGGATTGTCGATATAGTGTGACTATAGACGGCAACACCTTCCCCATCGAGGGGTTGATCGTCCCTGTGGGTGAATCGTACACCGTGAACGAAGCGCCCATCGAAGGCTGGGTGGTCGCGCAAGGCGTTGGCACATTCACCTATGACGAATGTCAGGCGAACACCATCGATGTCGGTGATACGTATGAACCCGTTTTGGAGATTGTCGGTTATTGCTATCATCGCGTGGTCAACACCATCCCCGACAGCGAGAGCGCAATGTTGGTCGAAATTGACAAAGATTGGGTCGTTTCCAATGTTGGCGGTCTCAATGCGCCCGCGCAAGGTGGCGGTTTCGGACCAGACGAGGATATTTTGGAGATGATCGTCGCCACCAGCGATTACGGCACGCTGACGTGTGATTGGTACGGCGACGAGTTTGGCGGGTATCTGGATTGCTTTATGCAATTTACCAGCCGTCCGCCGTGGTACGATGGATTCAATGAGTTGCCCGTCCCACCAGGCGGGAGCTATACCGTCACCGAAAATCTGCCCGAAGGCTGGTCGAACCTGCGCGGTCTTGGCACGTTCAGCATCAATACGTGCGTCAATGGCTATCCGTATACCGAATATTATGAGGTGGATGGCGAAGAACAAAGCATCCGCGTGTTTGAGTGTTGGCATGAGGTGGTCAACCAAGCCGAGGAAATCGATACCGAGAATTATTATGGTGTACAATTCGAGAAAATCTGGAGCGAAGACATCGAGACCGCCCTGCAAAATCGCGGTCTGAATAGCCCGGCGTTGGGTACGGGTGGCAACGGACCGAACCAAAATTACTACCCGCTCATCTATGCCTATAGCAGTTATGGACAGGCGTGGTGCGATTGGTATAGCGGGTATGGCTTGTCGTGTTATTACGACACCTATGGCAACGCGCCATTCCCCGCCTATAATTACCTGCTGGTCGGACGTGGCGAGAGCTTCACCGTCACCGAAGCGCCGATAGACGGGTATGTCAACGTGCGCGGTCTGGGGACATTTGATGAATCGAGTTGTGATTTCATCAACACCTTCGATGTCGGTTATGGTCAAGGGTATATCGAATTGCCGATTTGCCGTCATGAGGTCGAAAATATGGCGTTAGATACATCCGATTACTACCGCGTGGTGGTCGAAAAATATTGGCATTATAACTATGGCGGTCTGGATGCCCCTGCGCCAGGTGGCGGATATGACCCGTTCATGAACATCCCCAATTTCATCACGCTCGACAGTAGCATCGGCACGGGGACGTGTAACTGGGTGATTGATGGCTATGGTGATGGCGACTTGGTGTGTAGCTATAGCGCCAAAGACGGTCAAACCATGCCCGATACAACCGGGTTATGGGTGCCGGTCGGCGAGAGCTATACCGTCAGCGAAAATCCGCCCGCCGGTTGGGAAGTCACCAGTGGCACAGGCACATTCAATGAATGTCCAAGTTATACCAATGGCAACACCTGTTATCACACGATTCACAATAATGCCGATGAATTGCCCGCCTATCGCGTGTATATCGCCAAATTCTGGGAAGGCTTCGCTTGTGGTGATGATTATTGGGATGAATGTGAATACGATGAAGCATCCGCCAACGCGGGTCTGAACGCGCCGTTGGGCGGCGGATTCTATGGCGCGGGTCCCGATACGCTCATCCGCAACATCATCACTGCCACCAGCGATGTAAGCACGTTGGTGTGCGATTGGGTGCCAGATTATTATGATGCGTATTTCGATGTCACATTCGGCGAACTGGAATGTCGCATCACCAGCCTCGCAGAGGGCTATCCGCCCTATTATAGTGGCTTGTGGGTGCCTGCGGGCGGTAGCTATACCGTCACCGAAAATGTCCCCGCGGGCTATACGGTGCTATTCGGCACAGGCACGTTCAGCATTGAGGAATGTCTTGAAAACGGCTTCTATGCCCCCTTTGGCAACGCCAATGTCATCCCGACAGGCGGTGAATATTATGAAGACAGCGATGAATGTCTGCATGTGGTGATGAATGCCCCACAAGAGGTTGAACCCACGCCAGAAGTCACCCCCACGGAAGACATCACGCCAGTCGTGACCCCAACGGAAGACATCACGCCAGAGGTGACGGCAGTCCCGACCGACCAGCCGACCCCCGTCACGTCAGAAACACCTGTCGTACCCACCGAGCAACCCTCGCCAGAACCCACGCCCGAAGGTGTGTGTGGCGATTACACGCTGGCATCGGACGGCTTCCCGATCATCAACCTGAGCAACGCGCCGTGTGGCGATGATAGCGAAGGCGCGGTGGTCAATTTTAGCCCCATCCAGACGGGTGGCGCGGTGTGTATTGCCGAGGCGTTGTATCATAGCAACGGTGGCGGGACATGGGATATTTGGCGCACAGCCGATGGCATGGAAGCCGAAAATCTGAGCAACAACGATGCAGGTATCATCAGCATGGCTCCGACCCGTTCACCGAATGGGCGCTATGTGGTGTATGCCAGCAATGCCGATGGCGATTGGGAATTGTATCTGCTCGACTTGCAAAATAGCGATGCCGCGCCGATGCAACTGACCAACAATGGGCAGGCGATCGACCTCGACCCTGTGTTCAGCCCCAGCGGACGGTTCATCGCGTATGAATCGAATGTCGATGGCAATTGGGAAATCCGCGTGATTGACCTGACAACGGGCGAAAAATTCCGCGTCACCAATCACCCCGCCAACGATATTAATCCGTTCTGGCATCCGGATGGCGATCGCCTGTTGTTCCAAAGCGACCGCACGGGCAAATGGCAAATCTTCAGTGCGACCACCATCGCGGGCGCAACCGCGTTGGAATTGTTGAGTGATGGCTTGGGCGATGATTTCGACCCCGCTTATAGTCATGACGGCGAGCAAATCACCTTCCGTAGCGAGCGCAATGGCGAGATGGGCATTTACATCATGGATGCCGATGGTGGCGATGTCCGCAAGGTGTCGTTGGATGGATACAGCGCCAGCACGCCTGTGTGGGATACGAGCAACCGCTACATCGCGTATCAAGCCAGCAAAGCGGGCGAATCGCTGAACGATATTTTCGTCTACGATACGCTCACGGGCGAGACGCGCCAATTGACCAGCAGTGTGGGCGAGATGGCGAATGTGCAAGATGTCGCCCCGACCTGGTTATGCAACAGCACCACGGTGATTTTCACCAGCGATGTGAGTGGCAACAACCGCCTGTATGCGCTCAACGCCCTGCCGATGAGCGCCCCGCCCGTCGATTTAACCGGGATGCGTAGCTGGACGGAGAACGAGTTTAACAACCGTGACCCACAAAATACGCCATCCGAAGAAAATGGTAGCCGTATGGGGGCATTGCCACCACGGCGCTAGGGTCAAATCCAACATCCCCCACGCCATCGGCGCTGGGGGATACGCCCTATCGGGTAGCAATAAAAACACCCGCCTGTGATATGCACATGGGCGGGTGTTTGTTATGATATGGGCAACGGGGTTCAAAACGAGTCGCTATTCGTATTTTGGAAGCCACGCCATCGGTTCAAAACCGATGGCTAATCGGCATAGAAGCCCCGCCAGCCAGAGGCTCAAAGCCTCTGGCTAATCGCAGGTTGGAAGCCCACTAAAGGGGCTATGGTTGCCTGATGTTGAGGGGTGAATCCTGTGGATAGTGGTAATGGTTTTCAGCCCCGCCAGAGGCTCTGATTTTGAGGGGTGAATCCCATTTTGGGGGTGGTTTTCAGCGCCTTTAGTGCGCTTGGTGCGACTAGCGAGAGGCTTTGAGCCTCTCGCGGAGGTTCGGGTCGCCGTGTGATTTTTCAGTACCCTCAAGCGGGTCGATGATTAGGAAAACGCTTATTATGCGTGTTCTGAAAGATTAATAAAAATTGTTTCAGTACCCTCAAGCGGGTCGATGATTAGGAAAACCGCTCATGATTTTGACGCGAAAAAGGTTATTTATGCCCTTGTGCATCAAAATAATCGCTTAAAGGGCATTATAACACAACTGGGTTTTGGCGTGCAAGCCCAAAAATCGGCTCAAAATGGGCATGACATGCCAAAAATGCGAAACTCGATGACCGTCAAAAAAGAGGGGGGAGTTTCGGCATACTTTGGTATAATAAAGCGCTTACAAATATCCCAAATTTGGGATAAAAAGCGTTTATTAATACAAAAATGGCGATTTGTAAAGATTTGTCAAGACGAGTTTCGCATTGGCACGTTTGACGGGGTATCTAGGCGCTCACATGCCCTTTCAACATGGTGTGTGATGTGGACTATGGCGCAGATTGCACAATTCACAAGCGCAAACGGCTATGTCTTGTTATAATAAAGGCATGTGGTTTAGGAAAAAAGTCACCAGTAGGATACAATTATGTGGAAAAAAATCAGCCTTGTGAGCGTTTTGGTGGTCATACTTGTTGTGGGGATGACGTGGCAGGCAAGACAACCGGCATTGGCACAAGCCAATAACGCGGATGTCTGCGTTGATGTGACTTACCTGATGGACAAAAACATCACCCCCTACGATATGACGTTGGCGGGTGGCGTGTTGCAAAATGGCGACACTGAAAATGGCACGATTGGGGCGGGCGCGTATGCCGATTTTTGGTCGTTCACGCTCACCCGTCCACGCAACCAGAATAACATCCTGCAAGAGCTACCCGTCACCATCCGCTTCACCAATGTCAGTGGCGTGCCGTTGGAATGGGCGCTGTTTAACGGGCTGTTTGCTGTGATTGATTATCAACCCGTCACCAATGGCGATATTCCCTATTCGCCCAGCGCCGAAACAGGCACGTATACGCTGGTCGTGCGGAAGGTGAATTTAGCCGATGATAGCCCCGCGAGTTATGGCGTGACCCTCTTGTCGGATGGAGTGGGTGCGCCCGTGCTATCTGTGCGTGACGAGACGACCAACCGCGATTTTTTCCCCGCGCCCGAATTGTCTAACGGCGTGGGGCGCATCAGCACGCCCGCGGCGACCGTGTTCATCCATCCTGATGGCACGCGCCGCATCCATCCGCGTGGCGGGCAATCCACCCAAATTTTCATGCCCAATGAACGGGGCGATTTTTCGGCACATACCATCAACATCGGCAATTGGGCGAACAAATTGTCATTTTTAGGGGGTGATTTGGCGGCGGTCGGCGAGGGGCGGATTTACTATCACCACCGTTTCGATCCGCGGGTCAATATTAGCGGGGTCACGCCTGCCGAATTGAACCTGCAAAATGTCACCTACGCCGATGGCACCATCATCCGCACCGATTGGAGTGCCATTTTTGGCATATGGGTGATGGATGATTGCGTGGGCTTTAAGCTCAAAGATGGACGCACCTTCACCGCGCCAACACCCAAAACAGGGCGCGAAATTCGGGCAGAAGGCTCGCTCACGGGCTTGATGATGGGGGTCAATACGCTGGTCGATGGCGCGAGTCGCCGTCATATCGCCGTGTTAGATTGGACGACCGTGCGCGACTTCTCGCAAGTCACCCTGCGCGAGGGTGTGTATCATCTGGATTTGGTGGCGGAGCGCGAACTCACGGTGCAATCGACCGATATGACGCTGGTATCGCAACCCAGCGATGCCGAAATCGCCCCCTCTACCATCACCCTCAACGACCAAGCGGTGACGATTGTCATGAATTGGGTCAATATTCGCGCCTTCAGCCTGCGCGATAACCTCATCACGTTTGATTTTCTCGATGCGCCGCGCACCACCACCACCCGCGATGGTACGAATATCAGCCGAATCGAGACCATCGGCGAGATTATCCAGTTGATATATAAGGAACAAGCGGGCATCGCAGGCGAGCAACGCCTGATGTTGCCCGCCAGCGATAGTTACCTCGAAATTGTCACGCCCGCGGGCAATCCGCCGTTCAATGGCACTGTCCGCGCAGGCGGGGACGGCTATTTTGCGCGGGCGCTCAATAACACGGGCGCGGAATGTTACCCCACCAATACCGCCATCCCACAAGCCAATTGCCCACCCGCGGGGCATATCAACCCCGCCAACGGCAACATCTGGCTACCCATCACCGATGCCACCGCCTTTGGCGCGATGCTCAATTTGGAACTCTCGCGCCACTATAATAGCGCCTATGCCGACCTCGATAGTCCGTTTGGCAAAGGGTGGAGCAGTGTCTTTTTGCTCGACTACAATGTATTATTCGATACTGTGACAAACAGTCGCATCGTTACGCCAGTAACGATCGCCAGTTACGCCATCGGCTTAGATGTGACGTATGCGCCACGCGGGGTGGTGACGTTCATCACGCCAACGGGGTCGAGGCATCAATTTGTCGGCGATGCCAACACCCTCCGCGCCGTCACCATGCCCGGGTGGCGACTGTTTCGGGCGAGCATCAGCGACATTTGGCGCTTGGTGCAAGATAACGGGCAGGTCTTTGAATTCGACCGTGCGGGGCGGTTGATTCGTTATGGCTACCCCACCTATGGGCGCATGGTGAAAATCGATTATCCCCGCGCCAATCTGAACGGGGCGGCGGATATTGGGCAAGAAACGCCCGTGATCATCACCGATCATTTGGGCGATTTTGCCCCGCGCCGTCTGGAATTGTATTACAATAGCGACCACCGCATCGTCAAATCGATCATGCGCGATATGACCATCGGCGCGGACGAGACAACGTGCGTCTTAGCCGATAATTGCATCCAAACCACCTACACCTATTCGCCCGATGGATTGTTGACGGGCGTGGCGTATGCCGATGGCACAGTTGCCGAATATCGTTACGATGAATTCGGGCGGCTGGTGCGGTTTAACGACCCGCGTGCGCCCATCACCCAAAGCATGAGCATGACGTACAACGCCGATGGCGAGGTGATTATCACCGAAGTGCAATCGGGCAGTACCCCGTTTGTGTATCAACAGGCAGATGTGGATATTTCTGCCAACACGCGCACCTCGACCATCACCGACAGGCTCGGCAATCGCGTGCGCCATACCTATACGCTCTCGGCGGGCGATTTGCGGGCGGTGGGGACGAGTTATCAACTCACACAGACCACCTCGCCACTGGCGGGGACGGGTGACGCGCTCGAAGATGTGCCGACCAGCTATCGCTGGGGCAGTGACCAAACTGCGCTCGTGGCGGGATTTTTGACGCGCATCGAGGCGCGTGGCACGGGCGCGAATCAGGGACGCGGGAGCATCATCTACGATTACACGCCCAATGGGCAATTGCGTTGTGTGTCGTGTAGCCTCGATAACGCGCCCAAATTGGAGATCATTTATGACCAACCGCCCGAATTGCATGCCGATATTTTCCGCCCCGTCCGTGTGAATTATGCCGATGGCACAAATGAGCAATTCACGTATGATACAAACGGGCTCCTCACGCGCTATATCGACCGTCAGGGCGCAGATTATAGCCTCATCTGGACGGAAACCGCCCCGTATCAACTCTCACAGATGACCCGCGCCAACGATGGCACGGTGTGGGATTATTTATATAACCCCGTGGGGCAAATTGTCAGCATGGTGCAAACCGTCCCCGATGACACCTTGCCGTATCAGGTCAGTTATCAGTGGGATGGTTTGGGGCGGCTCATCGGCGTGACCGATGGCGTGTTGGGGATTTATACCATCGAATACCCCGCGCCTGTGGCGGATGACAACGGCAATATTTTCACACAGGTGCATCAGATAGATCCCATCGGCGGGAACACGATTAGCGTGTTCGATAGTCGGGGCAATCTGATTGAGACGCGGGTCGAACTCGACGGGGTGGTCATCCAAAAAACCACGCGCCAATACGATGTCTTGGGGCGCGAGATTATCACGACCGAATGGCTCGGCGAGATGGGCGATGCCGAACTCATCCCCATGCAGACCATCACTGATTACATCGCCACCACCAGTTATACCAACAGCGCCAATCAAGAGGTGGTCGTGCGGGGCGAGACGGTGCGTATCACAGACCCCTACGGGCGGGCATCCAGCACGATTTATGACGCGCTGGGGCGGGTACGGTGCACGGTAGACCATAACGGCACGGTCAAAGATTTTCGCTATAGCGCCAGCGCGGTCGAAGATACCACCCTGACATTTGGCTTACAAATCACGCAACAAACTGCCTTGCAAGGCACGCCGTTTAGCAACCGCGCCGATTATTTCTTCGATGCCGCCCGTCAATTACGGCGCGTGCGCGTGGGCGTGGGTGGCGTAAATGATGCCACGCCCATCGCCCAAGAATGGGCGATTAACCTCAACGGCAACACCAACCGCCTGCGCTCGATGAACATCTCGGTGGCGGGGCGGGCTTTCGGCTTGCGCGAGGTGACATGGGGCGATTATGTCAACGGTCAGCCCGCGACGGTCAATATGAGCCTCACCAATATCGCGCTGAATAGCAACTTTAATGTCGAGAGCAACCAACGCCCCACCATGGGCGCAACCTACGACTTTTTGGGGCGCGTCACCTCTATCAGCACGGGCGAAGGGGCGTATAACATCGCCTACTGTTCCGTCAGCACGGGCGGGACGTTGGTGGTGTATGGGGCGCTCAATACCCCGGTCAATTGTACGGCAGATACCGCTTCGCAGACGCTTCGTTATGATGTTCACGGGCGACTCATCGAGGCGACCGATGCCTATGGGCGACGCTCTATGACTTATACGCCCAATGTGGCGCTGGGCGCGTGGGATGTGGCGGTGGCGCTGAGCAGTGACACGGGCGAAGATACGTGGGCGCTCCAATTCGATTCGGTCGGCAACCTCACACAATGGGTAGACCAAAACGGCGTGGTGCATGAATATCGCTACGATACACGCGGGCGCTTGATCGCCACATCGGTCGCCGATATGCCCGAAATGAGTTACACCTTCAAGTATAACCATGCCGACCAACTCATCGAAGAAGTCGATGAGTTGGGGCGCGGTTGGTTGTATAATTATGACCCGCAAGGGCGCGTGATTAGCAAAGTCGATAAGAAAACTGCCGATGCCATTAGTTATTCGTATACGCCCAACGGGCTGATAAGCGCCGTCACCAATTCTGACGGCGGGACAACGGTTTATCTGTATGAAGACCGCAGTAACCCCACCCGCCTGACGCGCATCATCGAACCGACTGGCGCACAACATCGCTTTAGATGGGCGGATGACCTGAATACGCTGGTGTATACCGACCCGTTCAACAACGAGACGCGCTATTTGTATGACGGCACGGGGCTACTGTGGCGCATGGATGACCCCACCCCGCGCTCATCCGAAGTGTTATACGATGACGGCGGGCGCATCACCGATGTCTTGACCAACGTCACCAGCGCCAGCGCCGTCTCGCGTCGCTTCACCCTCACACGTCCCGCCCCACAAACCATCACCGTGAGCGATAGCACGCCCAACGGCACGGGCTGGTCGCGCAATTTGAGTTTTTATCATGACGGCGTGTTGGCACAATCGGGCAATGTCCAGTTTGGTTATGATGCGTTGGGGCGCTTGGTGCGTGTTGGGCTTGAAGGGCAAGATTCATGGACAATCGGCTGGGTGAATAGCAGTGTGATTAACGTCACAGAGCCGTTTGCGGGCGCGAGTGTCCTCTCGTATGATGCCATGCACCGCCTGATTTCGCGCTCGGCACGCAATACCGAAATCACCTATACCTACAGCGTTGGCGACAACAGAATCCCCGTCATGCAAATCAATCATCCGATTTATGGCGTGCGCGATTACGCCTTCTCGCCCGGCGATGCCCGCACGGGTGAACCGCCAACGGTGTTCATGCGGGCGCATGGTCAAGAGACGGCGTATGTGTACGATGGTGATGGTCGCCTGCGCGACATCATCACCCGCACCTGTAGCGATGACCAAGCCGTGACGTTGACCGATTGCCAGATCATCGAAGCGCCGATTTACCAAACCCGCGCCACCATCACCTATAATTCGGCGGGCTTGCCGATTCGCATCAGCGATGCAGACGGCGCACTCGAAACCTTCGCCTACGATGATATGGGCAACCTCATCGGCTATCAAAACGCCAACGGGCGCAATTTTGCCTATGGCTATGATGCGGGCGGTCGCCTCATCCGCATCACCAGCGCCACGGGCGTGAAATTGCTCTTGGGCTATAACCCGTTGGGCAACATGACCGGCATCTGCCAGACGCGCATCTCTGAACCCGATGATTTTTCACAATGTGTGGCGAATGGCGGGAGCATCGAAACCTATGCCTACGACACGCTCGGACGGCTGACCAACCGCGCATCGGGCAACATCTCGCGCAATTTTACCTACAATGCCAATAGCCAACTGACGCGCATGGGCGATATCACCTTCAGTTACATCCCCAACACGGGTCTCCTCTCACAAATGTTGGTGGCGAATGGTGGCGAATATACCTTTAATTATGCCTCTGTCAATCGCATCGCCAGCGTGGGCGATATTGGCTTCACCTATAACGCGCTGGGCGATTTGTTGGGGCAAAATGACCGCATCACCAACGTGGCGCTCAATTTTGACCAGCAAACACAAACCCTGACCTTCACCGATAGCACCAGTCGGCTGGCGTACCGTTTGGATGAGCGCGGTCATCTGGTCGGCATCGGCTTGAACGACACGCCCATCCTGACCGTCAATTATCCGACTATCCAAGAAGCCGTAGACCTGATTTGGACTGATCAGACCGAAATCGCCTATACGCTCAATAATCGGCGCGAGACCCAAAACCTCATCTTTGTCGAAGGCGCAAACCAGATGAGCGTGTTCTATGACCTGACGGGTACAGGTGGCACGCGCAAGCAAAATATCATTTTGCCATTTGCACAAGGTGGTTATGTGGCGATTTATGGCTACGATAATGATGAGCGCCCCGTCACCTTGCGAATCACCGATTTTAACGGGCTGACGGTGCTGTTCGCCCAATCCATCACCTATAACGCCGATGGCGTGCGCGAAAGCGAGACGTGGCAATATGCCGATGGCACACAGGTGTTTATCCGCTACCGTTACGAGGCAGACCGCCTGTTAGAACGCACGGTCAACATCCTCGGCAACCAAAATCGGACGCTGGCTTATCGCTATGAATACGATAATAACGGCAACATCACGCGCATCACAGAGACGACCAGCGCCGTTGAATGCGCCAACATGCGTTATGACGGCGCGAATCGGCTGGTGAGCATCACCCGCGAGGCGGGCGCAACCCCCTTGGCGTATGATGCCTACGGTCGCCTGATTTCGGCAGGCGATGTGCGCGTGTCGTATCGGGGCGCTGGCGCGGATGTCTTGGCGCTGGCGGTTGGGCGCGATGTGTATTATGTCGGCGCGGTGCAAAACCAACCCGCCCAATTCTTGGTCGGGCGCGGTGGCGATGTGACGTGGCTCGTCAACGATGGACGCAGACGGACATTGTTGCCCTATACCGCCGATACCGACCCGCTCACCGAGATTTGGTTGTTCGATGCGCTAGGGCGTTATGTGCCACTCACCACGCCCGATTTCGCCAATCCGTGCAACCTGAACGGGCTACCCGCCAATCTGACCCCCGCCTTATCGGTGCAACCGTTGGCGGATGGCGCGTTGTGGTTGCCCAATTTGGGCTTGTATATCCAAAACGGACGCGCCTACGAGACCGAAACAGGCTTGTATACCCAACGCGCCAACGTAGTCGATGCTTTGGGCGACCTGTATACCGCTCAGACGGGCAACATCGTGCCATATCCGACCGCGCATCGGACAGACGGCTTACGCCTGTTGCGCGATGCCACTCAACGCGGGCAAATCAACGCCCACCTATCGGCGCAAACCGTGTTAGCCACGCATTTACCCCACATTGCCGATGATACCTCCCCCCTGATGCGGGCGCAACATGGCGCTCAAACCCCTGTCCGCCGTACCAGCCAGCAGTTGCTCTTCCTTGCCGATTGGCTCAAACAGGCTTATAACCTGCCCAACGGCTATCGGGATGACAATGGCTATTTGCGCCTGCCCATGCTCGATGCGCCCGCGCAAGGCGGTTACGGTGGCGATTATCAACCCCCGTTTGATATGGCGATCCCCGACTGGGATACGTTGCTCATGACCAGCATCCAACCATCGCAAGCCATTTTGCGCGATCTGATGGATGACTTGCGTCCGATAACCCCCGTCACCACTTATCAGACCCAATTTTCGCCCACGCCTCTCTTGATGCAAACGTGGCAACACCGCCCTGTATCCGCCCCTATCACCGCCGATGCCGTCTTGGAGTGGTTGCCCACCCCGTTGGCGCATCCGCAATACGGCGCTTCGGCGTTGGATTTTGCCGATTTGCTCGCCGATATGTGGCGCATGACCAATATGGATTGGGTGGATGAGCGCCTAGAGGCACACCTGCCTCGCATCCCCGATTTGCCACCCCTGACGCTGGACGATTGGCGCGATACCGCCTTCCGTGACGATATTTTAGACCCGCTCGCGGGCTATGGCGCGGTCTTGCCACCCTTGCCCGATATGCCCCGTTACCCGTGGGGCAATAGCCCCGATTGGCTCGGCGTGGGGCGCTAATGATTTTATTCTCGGCGGGCGCAATCACGCACCTGCCGATGTGCATGTCATAAGCGCCCCGTAACGGGCGCTTTTTACAACCCAACTCTAACGATTTTAGAACAGTTTGTTACTTGTAACATCGTTTCAAATAGAATAAACTTTCGGTATAAGAACATTTTTTTATCGAAAGGATATTTCGGTCATGGCGAAGCTACCGCCGTTTGATTTTTATGATAGAGAGGTATGGTGGGCAAGGCAGAGCATCGCGTGGCATCGGTACGAGGCGGGTTGGGCAAATCGCCCGACAGAACGGCGGGCATTGTTGCGGATGATGCTCAAAAATTGGGCGTTGCACGATGGGCATTATTGGGATTGGCTCACGCCCGATGAGCAACAACTCCACCTATTAGACATGTGGCTACGGCGCTATCAACCGCATGTGGTCGGCGCGTGGGCGCGGGCGCGTTGGATTAAACACATGTGTTACGCACACCTGTCGGTGGGGTATATCCTCGCCGTGTTGGAGATGGTGGACGAGGTGTTATGTGGATACGCCAGCCAAAGCCTGACGTTGCGGGGCATCATGAACGCGATGTGGGATGTGTATATCGAGGCGCTAACACAGCATCAGGCGGAATCCGAACACGCTCCCCTTCCCCACCTCACTTTGGACGAACATGCTCCCGCCGTGTTGTTTGATGATGGTCTGGACGATGGTTAAGCCCAAACCCGTGCTATCACTTTCGAGTTCATCATGCGCCTTATAAAACGGCTCGAACACCAATTGTTGTTGTTCTGTCGTCAGGCCGATACCCGTATCGCCCACGGCGACCACCACCTGTTTGCATCCATCTGCATTCGTCTCGATGTTCACCTCTGCCCACACCTTGCCGCCGTTGGGCGTGTATTTGATGGCGTTGCTGAGCAGGTTATCTAACACACGGCTGAGTTGTTTTTCATCGCCCGTGATGACCGTATCGGTTGGGATATGTGGCTCGAATGTCAGGGTGATATGTTTTTCTGTCGCCAGGGGTTGCATGTCATTGATATGCGCCGCGACCATCGGCACGATTTGTATCGGGTTGCCCTGAATAGCGCGACCTGTTTCGAGCCACGCTAAATCGAGCAATTCCCCCACCAGCTCTTTGCTCCGCATGGTCTGATGCCGAATTTGCGCCAGCGCCTCCAGCACCCGCGCCGTATCGCGGTGGATCATGCGCTCGGCGATAGTCACATTGAGCAAAATAATCGAGAGTGGATTTTTGAGGTCATGACTGGCTTCGCGGATGAATTTATCTTTCATGGCGGTGAGCCGTGCGTAATATTGCTGGTCTTGCTCGCGCAATTTTTCCAGTTCTTGCGTCCGCATCTGATAGAATTCGGCTTCTTTGCGGGCGGCGTCGACCTTATACCGCGCTTCGAGCTGGTGCAGTTTGGCTTCGCTCTCTTCATTATATAAGGCGAGGCGCATCTCATGATACATCTCTAATGCCTCGTATGCCTGTTGATAATCGCCCCGATTTTTATACAAGCGCGAGGCGAACAAAAACACGCCATAATTGCTCGCCTCGATGTTATACATCTTGGCTTGGCTCATCGCCTCTTGCACATAACCGAGCGCCTCTTCTTCGCGCCCCATATCGGCATACAACACGCCCAAATGGTGAAGCAATTGCACAATCTCGTTGCGGGCATCAAATCCGTATGCCAGCGCCAGCCCCTGATTGGCAAAATGAAAGGCTTGTTGATAGTCGCGCTTTTCATAATAGACCTCGCTAATCCGCATACAGGTATTCACAATCGCCACGGGCGGGTTTGCCATCTCCTGATACAGCTTCCAGCTTTCGAGTCCGTAGCGCAAGGCGAGGTCGTGATTGCCCAAGTTGTTATATTCATGACACATGTTGCCGTAGATGGTGGCTTGTTGTTGGATAAACCCGCCCGCTTGCGCCAGCTTGAGCGCCTCTTGTAGATAATTGAGCGCCGTGCTGTGCTGATGCGAATTGCCATAAATCGAGGCTAAGCCGTTGAGCGCACGCATCTCGGCGAGCGTATCGTTGACCAGCCGCCCCGCCACCAGCGCCTTGCTCAGGGCATCGATCGCCGATGAAAAATCGCCAATTTGCCGAAACGTGATGCCCATCATATACAACGACCGTGAACATTTGGCGTGGTGCTTGCCACTCTCATAAATCGCCAGCGCCCGTCCCAATTGCAACAACGCCTCTTCGTAGCGCGTGTGATAATAATTCACCTGTGCCTGCACCAACAGGCTATCGGCGATGCCCAGATCATAGCCGATGGCGCTGGCTTGTTCGTAGGTGGCTTTGGCGATTGTCATGGCTTGTGACAATTGCGATTGAGCAATGTCGAGCGCGTGCGCGTTATCGGCATCAATTTTTTCAACGGTGAGGGTAAATGTCATGCTGTACCAAAGTCCTGATGAATAATCTGCTGTTGATTCGATTATAACCCGTTTATCGGCTTTTGTGTCGAAATTTTTTATGAATTCCGTAAATTTTTTGTTTATTATGTTTGTAATACCCACTAGATTTCATACAAATTTCACACGGTTGTAACAAAAACTGCCAAAATGCGTTATACTAGATATACATTTCAATTCGTTTGGAGCATTAACAATGACCGATACTATCTCCCCCGATGTGCTTCAACGCCTGCGCCGTGTCGCCCAAGAAAAAGGGATGTCCGTAGACGACCTGTTGGGATACTGGCTGGATGGCTCAACGGTGACGCATCCCCAAACCGAAGCCTATCTGCAAGGCGTGTTGGATAGTTCGCCGTTGGGGATTATGGGTTTTCGGGCGGTGCGCGATGTGCATCATCACATTATCGATTTTGAATGGACGCTCATGAACACCCATTCCGAAATCATGGTTGGGCATAAACAAGCCGATTTGTTGGGCAAACGCCTATTACAGGTGATGCCAATGATTCAAAATATCAAGTTGTTCGATAAATACGTGGATGTGGTCGAGACGGGCAATCGGCTAGATATCGAAGAACAATATGCGTATCACGGGGCGAGCGCGTGGTATCATATCACCGCCGTCAAACTGGATGACGGCTTCGTGGTGACATTCGCCGACATCAGCGAGCAGAAACAAGCGCAATTTTATCAGATGGAACAAGAGCGCCTGAGAACGCAATTTCGTAAAGAGCAAGAGCATAACGCCCTCATCCAACGGAGCATCTCGGCGCTGGCGCACGATATTCGCACGCCCCTGGCAGTGGTGAGTACCTCCAAAGATTTGCTCCTGCGCCATTTTGATAAACTCACCGAAGAAAAACGGCGCGAAAAGTTAGAGAGCATCGGCAGACAATTGGAATTCGCCATGGAATTGATTGATGATACCGTCATGACCGTGCGTGGCGAATTGAGCAAGCGCCCCTTCCGCCCTACCCCCACCCAATTGAGCAGATTATGCGAGGTGAGCATCGCCGAAGTCGGGAATAGTTATAACGCCCGTCATCGCTTGCACTTCCACAATCTGGCTGGGGTGAATCAGGTGGTGGTGGATGACATCCTCGTCAGTCGCATTTTGATGAACCTGCTCAGCAACACCATCAAATATTCGCCACCCAACGCGCCTGTGCGCCTCGAATTGGATAAAGATGAGTCGCACCTGATTTTGCGCGTGGTCGATAAGGGCATCGGCATTGCGCCCGAACACCTGCCACATATCTTCGAGCCGTTTTATCGGGTCGATACAGGTCGCCCCGCAGGCGGGACGGGGCTGGGGTTGAGCATCGTCAAAGAATGTGTCGAGCGCCACAACGGGCGCATCGAAGTCGAGAGCGTGGTCGGCGTTGGCACGACCTTCACGGTGTATCTGCCGTATGTGAGTTAAGTATGTGAGCACCGCCTATGGCTCAAAGCCATAGGCTAACGTTTTGGAAGCCCACTAAAGGGGCTGGTTTTTGCCTAATTTTGAGACACATATTCGGCATAAAGGCGGATTTGAGCGCCTTTCGGGCGCTTTTTCGGCGCGTAGCGAGATGCTTTGAGCATCTCGCGCAATCAAGATGATTGGCAAAATCATCCGAAAACATCTCACTCGCGTGGCATCGTGACGGTGATGGTGGTGGCGACATTCGGCGTGCTATCCACCAAAATCAGCCCGTCATGGGCGTTCACCACCCTTTTGACCACGCTCAGACCCAAGCCCATCCCGCCGATCTCGTCAAAATTTGTCCCCCGAAAGAACGGATCGAAGATTTTATCTTGTTCATCCACCAAAATGCCGATGCCCTCATCGCGCACGATGAACGTCCACTCGGTGTCGGTATAGCTGAGATCGATCATCACGGGCTTGGTGATGGGCGAAAATTTGGTGGCGTTGCTGATGAGGTTGGTGAACAGCAACTCCATTTGGTCTTTATCTGCCAACACAAGCGGAAAATTACCCTGAATTTTGACGATATAATCGCGCTTGTGGTCTTCAATCGCCTGATAGCGTACGATAACCTCTTTGAGGATGGCTTGCAAATCACACATTTGTTTAATCAGATGTGGTTTGGCTTGCCCCTGCAAAATCAAACCCATGTCGTTGAGCATCTCGGTCAGGCGATTGATTTCGATGTTGATGTTGGCGATTTTTTCGGCGCGTTTTTCGGCGGTCAGCTTATCGCCATAATACGTGAGCAAATCGGCAGATGAGCGGATGATGCTGAGCGGCGTGCGAAATTCGTGCGAGATGCGCGTCATCATCCGCATTTTGGTCTCGTTGAGTTCGGCTTGTTGGCGCAGTTCTATCCGCAGACGCTCGGCTTCGAGTCTGGCTTCTTCGGCATTGATGCGACTGGTGGCATCCATCCCCACACATTGGATTTCGATGACCTCGCCCATGCTGTTGGTGATCGCCATAAATTCCCAATCTGTCCATAACATCCGACCATCTTTGCTGATTTTCCGCAAGGTGATAGGCACGGGCGTGTTGGGTTGCGCCAGACACGCCATCACCGCATCCAAGGCTTTCGGATGGTCATCGGCATGGATGCTCACCATCGAATTTGTGCCGATGATGTCGGCTTCTTTGTAGCCGAACTGCTCCAAAAAGCGTTGGTTGGCGAAGGTATAACGCGCCTCTAAATCGGTACGGATGAGGTAGGTACTCTGCGATTCGATGAGCGACTGGAGGCGATTTTGGCGCTTGACCAAATCCAGTTCAAATTGCTTGCGTTGGGTGATATCGCGGTTGATAATCACCACCCCACTCGCGGTCTTGATGACCTGATGATAATACCAGCCCGTCCCAGGCACGCCTTGCGGGATGAAATATTCTTGTTCCATCGGCACGCCCGTCAGATACACCTCTTTGTATTGCTCAAAAAAACCCCCGTATAGGTTAATGGGGAACAATTCGCAAATCAGAGCGCCGACCAATTGCTCGCGGGTCATGTGCAATTGCTGGCAGGCGGCGGTGTTGATTTCGATAATCTGAAAATCGATGACCGCGCCGTGATTATCTGTGACCGCATCCATCAGATAATATCCGTCGTGGCTGGCTTCGATGGTCACGCGCAGATTGGCTTCGGCATGTGCCAATTCGGTAACGAAGCGCATATAACTGCGGTCTTGATACGCCCGCACCAGTACGGCGATGCCTATCGCCACCAGCGTGAATAACCCCACATCCCGATACAATTCGGCGAGGGTGATAGCAGGCACAAGCCAATCGTACAGTAGGATCAGGGCGATGTGCAGGGCAATCAGCATCAGCCACTCGCTCCAGCGCAAAAAATGCGCCCCCCATATCGTGGCGAACATCATGTAATATAAAATGCTCATGCCATCTGCGCCCGCGTATACAGCATACGCGAACATCATCAACAATTGACAGGGAAATAAAACCCGCGCCACCGTCCGCCACATCCCGCGTTGGACGATGATATAGGCAAGCACGAACACCAGCGTGTCGCCGATGAAGATGCGCCCTTCGGGAAACCCAACCGCGCCCATCAGCATAAAAGACCCAACGGTAGCCACCAGCAACGCGCCAATTGCCAAGAGCAACGTGGCATTGAGCGCCCGCACTTTGCGATACAAATCGCGTGGTAGCGGGTCATATATCGGCGCGGGTCGGGCGAGATGGCGCACCATAACGATAAATGTTTGCCACAGAGTGAGGTATAGTGGTGTTTTGGTGATGGGCATTGCTAATATACGCTTTCCTCTATATAAGATAAACCCAGAACAAATTTATATGCCATTCACAATTTTAGCTTAACACAAAATCGCGCCATTTTACAAAAAGACTAGCCACTTGGACATGATGTTGTCTGAATAATTTATGAACATATTAAGGTGGTTTGGCGGTGTTGTAACGTAGGGTAATTTGGGCGTATGATAGAGACAGACGTTTGTCATTTTTTATAAAAAGGAGACCCCATGCGTCGTTTGATTTGGATTATCGTGTCCGCCGTGTTGCTCATGCCGACCCTATCGGCATCGGCACAAAGCGCTACCTGTCCGCCCTCGTTGCTCGAATCTGCCAACAGCCTCATCACGCAAGCGCGGACGGCGTTGGATAATGGCGATATTGCAACTGCCGATGCGTTGCTGTTCGCCGCCCAACAATTGCTCATGCCGTGTTTTGGTGGTGTGAACGCCGATGTGTCGCCGACAGCGCCCGTGCGCCCAAGCGCGACTCCATCCACCACCGTTTCGACAGTCGTCCCGCGCATCACCCCAACGCCCTTCTCGCCGACACCCGTCAGTCGCATCCCGACATTTAACGCCGTCCCCACCGCAGATACCGTGAATCGGGTGATCCACAGCTTCGGTAGCTTCGATGATGATGTGCGCGGGGTCGATTTTTCGCCCAACGGCTTTTATGTCTTGGGAAGTTCATTCGATGGCAACCTGTATATGTATGATGCCAAAACGTTTGAACAGGTGCGCGTGTTCGGTGGACATACCGATTGGGTGTTTAATGCCGATTTCAACCGCGATGGCACGCTGGTGGCATCTGCCAGCGCCGATGATACGGTGCGCGTGTGGGATGTCGCCAGCGCCACCACCATCCAAACGCTGAGTGAACACAGCGAAAATGTCACCAATGTCGCCTTTAGTCCAGATGCCCGTTTGCTCGTCTCGACAGGGCAAGATAACCTCATCCAGGTGTACGATACCAGCACCTGGGAACTCATCGAAACGCTGACGGGGCATAGCGATTGGGTGTGGGATGTGTCTTTTAGCCCAAGCGGGAGCCAATTCGTGACGGCGAGTGGTGATGGCACGCTGATTGTGTGGGATGCGTTCCGTTTTGACGAAGTCGCCCGCCTGAGCGCCCATGAGGGCGTGGTGATTGCGGTGGAATGGTCGCCCGATGGCGCGTACATTTTATCGGGCAGTCATGACGGCACCGCCATTTTGTGGGATGCGTTCACGTTTGCGCCGATTCGCGCCTATCAGGGGGTCGATGACCGTGCCATCATGGACGTGGCGTTCACCCGTGATATGAGCCTGGTGGCGGTCGCTAGTTTTGCAGGCTACGTCCATATTTGGGAACTGGATGGCACGCCTGTGGGGACATATACGGGGCATGATAGCACAGGCGTGTGGACGGTGCAATTCAGCCTCGATGGGACTCGTTTCTTATCGGGCGCGGATGACGGCGGGCTGTTGCTGAATTCCGTGCGCTAGAACATACACAGGGCGGATAGGCACATTAAGATAAGCCTTTGCAAAAGATAACCATGAGCGAGCCAGATGCCTTGTGCATCTGGCTACGAAAAATCGCTCACTGAACGTCATCCACTTCGCTATGTGCATCAAGCGCACGAAAGGCGCTAAAACGCACCTTCAAAATAAAATTACCCCTCAAAATCAGGCAAACCCATGTTAGCTCATGCCTAACATGGCAAATATGGTCTGCCTGTTGCCACGACAAAATTGAGTCACAATCACCACACACCTTATACCTGCATTGCTAAAGTGATAGATCTTATGATACGCTGTGATGAAATTGGGTTTTTGTGGAGTGGCGTTATAACATGCGTTATAATAGAGCGATACATTGGAGTAACAATATGGATGATAGAACTTATTTGAAAAACATTTTAGATACGACAGCCATTGGCATCATGGCATTTCAAGCCGTCCGCGATGAGGCGGGGCAGATTGTCGATTTTGTATGGACGGTAGCAAACCGCCAATCGGTGGCGCAAATCGCCTATACGCCCGATGAATTGGTCGGCAAGCGCATGTCAGAGGTATCGCCCAATATGAAAACGGCGGGCTTATTCGATAGTTACGTGCAGGTGGTCGAGACGGGCGAGCCGTTTGTGCATGAATTATTTTATGACCAAGATGACATTCACGGCTGGTTTTTGGTGACAGCCATGCGCTTGGATGATGGGTTCGTCTGTACCATTCAAGATATCACCACGCGCAAACAAGTCGAAGCGCAAGCCATCGAGCGCGAGCGCCTGATGACGCAATTTCGCAAAGAACACGAACACGCGGCGCTCATCCAAAAAGCGTTATCGGGATTGGTCGAGGATATTCGCACGCCCATCTCGGTCATCCGCCTCTCGAAAGATTTACTGCTCAATTATTATGATAAACTGACCGAAGAAAATCGGCGCGAAAAATTAGAGAGCATCGGGCAACAACTCGATTTGGCGCTGGAATTGATCGATGAGACGCTCACGACGGTGCGCCGAGCATTGAACGACCACCCATTTCAGCCACATCTCATCAACATTCACGAATTGTGTACGGTGTGCATCGCGCAGGTCGAGCAGATGTACGGCGCGAGCGGGCAGGTGCGCCTCATCAACAGCCAACACATCGACCAAATTGTGGCGGATGACATCTTGATTAATCGGATATTGACCAACCTGCTCAGCAATGCGATTAAATATTCGCCCGCCAACGAGCCGATTTTTGTAGAGATCGTGCATGATGAAGAGGACAACCAGCTCATCTTGCGCGTGGCGGATACGGGCATCGGCATCCCGCAAGAACACATGCCCCATATCTTCGAGCCGTTTTATCGGATACGGCAAGATGACCCCGTGCGCGGGGTGGGATTGGGCTTGAGCATCGTTGCCGATTGTGTGGCGCGTCATGGCGGGACGATACACATCACCAGCGTGGTCGATTCGGGGACGGTTGCCGTAGTACGCTTGCCGTATGTCGAGCCGATATGACCCTATCCGAAGCCGATTTTTCGGCACAATTGACAACGGGTGCCCGCTTGCGCCCTCATTTAACCTTACAATTGGCGTATGGGTATCAAGAATTGGCATCGGTTATATCGGCATGGGCGGGTGGTATCGAGAGCCAAACGCTTGAAAATCTGATTGCTTATATCACCCAATCAGATGATTTATGGTTGGCATACCTCATTGGGCATTTGGAACTCGAAAGCCTCGAATTATATGGTCAAAATAACATCCTCATGCTCACCCAAGCCTTAGCGCAACACCCATATCGGTTGGATGATTTCACCACCAGCCAAGACTATGTTGCATGAGCAGACGACTTGGCGCAAAAAATTGCCGCCGAATGGCGCGGTGATTTTCCGTTTTTGCATACCCTGAGCGAAAAAATTGTTTATATCCGTGATTTAATCCTGTTGAAATTTATCCATGATAGCCTATCCTAACCCCAAACCCATTTCATTCCGTGAACTTATCCCCGATATTACCGATACAGGATACGCCACGCATAGCCTCTTTTTTCATCCCGCCAAATTTATCCCGCAGGTGGTTCGATTTTGCCTGAACGAATTTGTCCCATCGGCAGGGTGTGTATTCGACCCCTTCGCGGGCAGTGGGACAACAGGTTTAGAGGCTGTTATGCACGGTTATCATGCGGTTTTGGCAGATATAAACCCACTTATCAATTTATTTTTGCCGATTAAAATCCCCGCTTTCACGCTCGCCGAATGGCAAACCATTTATGCCGATGCCCAGCGTATGCTGACCCATCTCAAAGATACATCTGCCACCCCCTTCACCATGCCCGAATTACCTTATTGGTATCCGCCGATGGTGTATCAGACATTTTCGCAAATTTGGGGGCAATTTCATGAATTATCCCCATCGTTAGCGCGTCATGTTTTGGCGTTGGCGCTGTGTAAGACCAGCAAAAAATATTCGTATGCCGAACATAACATGCCCAAGTTGTTCACATCCAAGACCAAACGGGCATGGCTTGATAACTTGTTGGAAAATGGTGGCACAATAGATGAATTTATTTGGCATGACCTTAAAACCGAAATGCACACCATCTATCAGCAAGTCGGGCGGTTGCTCTCGGCGTATCCTCAACGAGGCAACATCACGATTTATAGCGGGGTAGATAGTGTCACGCATCATTTTGATATGTCACCAGTTGATACCATTATTACATCACCGCCCTATTTACAGGCGCAAGAATATATCCGCACCTTCAAACTCGAATTATGGTGGTTAGGATGGTCTGCCGATGCTGTGCGCCAATTGGCATCACTCGAAATTCCCGTTCGTAAACCACAAGCACCCCTCACATCGGCTTATATCGCCGATATGAGCGCCACGATTAGCGACAAAAAACGCCGACAATTGCTTCATGCTTATTTTGAATTCACCCTTGCTACGCTCGACAACAGCGCCCGACAGCTTAAATCAGGTGGCTATATGTGTATATTCGTTGGTAATCCACAGATGGAACAGACGACTGTCGAAATTTGGAAGGCAATTTATGGGCATCTGGTCACAGACGGGCATTTTAAGCTGGTGGATTTATTAGAAGACCCCATCAAAACGCGCAAATTATTCGGCGGGCGCAATAATCCCAACCCAGACGGGATGAAATCGGAGTTTATGCTCATCTTGCAGAAACAATGACCATCGGCACATCAAAAGGGGATAAATTTCACATCCCATAAACGCGGTTGTGCGCTATAGTGAGGGTATAATGGATAATCACTATTAAGGAAGCACCCATGACCCATTGGCGTAAACGTATCCTCAATCCAGACCAAGCCGCGGCGCTCGTCCAGAGCGGGATGCGCGTCTTTCTGACGGGCAACTGCTCGACCCCGCTCGAATTTTTACGCGCCCTCGTGCGCCGCTATCAAGAACTCGAAGATGTCGAGGTGGTGCAATTGCTCGGCATGGGGACGGGCGATTATATCACGCCCGATATGTCGCAACACATCCGCATGAACAGCCTGTTCATCGCGCCCAACGTGCGTAATGCGATTGCCAACGGCTTGGCAGATTTCACCCCCTGTCACCTATCGCAAGTGCCGTTACTCTTCCGCAACAACATGTTGCCGTTGGATATTGCCGTCATCCAAGTATCCCCGCCCGATGAACACGGATTTTGTTCGTATGGCGTGGAGGTCGGCGTGACTAAAAGCGCCGCCGAGAGCGCCAAGATGGTCATCGCCGAAGTCAACCCCAACATGCCACGCATTTTGGGCGATAGTTTCATCCATGTCAACCACATTCATCACTTTGTCGAGGTGGATTACGCCTTGCCCGAATTGCATCCTTCGGTCGCCGATGAGGTGCAAAACCAGATTGCGGCGCATATCGCCCCGCATATCCCCGATGGCGCAACGCTCCAGATGGGGATTGGTGGCATCCCCGATGCCGTCTTGCGCCACCTGACGCATCACCGCGATTTGGGCATCCACACCGAATTATTCTCCGATGGCGTGATGGAGATGATCGAGATGGGCGTGATTACCAACCGCAAAAAGACCTTTCATCCGGGCAAAGTCGTGGCGGGATTTGTGCTTGGCACGCGCAAACTGTATGATTTCGCTCACGATAACCCGATTTTTGAACTCCACCCGACCGAATATGTCAACGACCCGTTCAACATCGCCCGCAACGACAAGATGATGTCGATTAATTCGGCGATTGAGGTGGATATTACCGGTCAGGTGTGTAGTGATAGCATCGGCACGAAATTTTACTCTGGTGCGGGCGGTCAGCTCGATTTTGTGCGTGGTGCGACCCGTAGCAAGGGTGGCAAAAGTTTCATCGCCTTGCCTAGCACGACAAAAAATGATACCGTCAGCAGAATTGTGCCTCAGCTCAAGCCGGGCGCGGGTGTTGTCACCACGCGCTACGATGTGCGCTTCGTGGCGACCGAATTCGGCGCGGTGGATTTGTGGGGCAAAACGCTGGAAGGGCGTGTGTTGGCGTTGGTAGAAATCGCCCATCCCAATTTCCGCGATGACCTGTTGCGCTATGCCCGTGAGCAACATTATCTGAATAAGCAGGTGTTTTAGGGCAGACAGGCTTGACGGACTCTATCATGCACCATTCGGTGAGCATCGAACAGCGTCATCGCAAAACACCCTGTAGGATATGCCTCTTTTTAGCCAGATCATACGCCGAGATGGGAGGCGGGTAACTCCATCTCGGCGCAAATTCAGATCATGTTCAGACATGATGGGGATTAATGCCCGCCCAGATACGCCTCGATGATGCTAGGGTCGTTGGCGAGTTTATGGGCGGTGTCGCTGTGGGTGATATAGCCCGATTGCAACACATAGCCTCGATGGGCGATTTGGAGCGCCATGCGGGCATTTTGCTCGACGAGTAAAATGGTGGTGTGGCTCTGTTTGTTCAGATACACAATCACCTCGAAGATGGCTTGTACCAACAACGGCGCGAGACCCATCGAAGGTTCATCTAAGAGCAACAATTTCGGACGCGCCATGAGCGCCCGACCAATCGCCAACATTTGTTGTTCGCCCCCGCTTAATGTGCCACCGTATTGTTTTTCGCGTTCTTTGAGGCGTGGGAATCGCTCGAAAACATAGTCTAAATCGCGGGCGATTTCGGCGGGGTTATTGCGTTGGAACGCGCCGAGTTGCAAATTTTCCATCACGGTCATGCGCTTAAAAATTTTGCGCCCTTCGGGTGATTGTACCACGCCCAATTTGACAATTTGATGAGCGGGCATATTGGTGATATCGTGTCCCATAAAGGTGATGCGCCCTTCGGCGGTGGGGATGATGCCACAGATGGTATTCAGCGTGGTGGTTTTGCCCGCGCCGTTGCCACCAATCAGCGTGACGATTTCGCCCTCATCCACCGTGAGCGAGACCCCTTTGAGGGCGTGGATTTTGCCATAATAGGCGTGTGCATTATCGACAACCAATAAACTCATGACCATATCTCCTTAGCGATCTTCATCACAGCCATAATAAAACCAATCATCATCGGCGGGTAATCCGAAAAACGGGGCGAGCAAGCGTTGCTCATCATCGGACGGGGCGAATACCCCATATTGGCGTTCTAACGTATTATAGGCAAAGACGGGCAAATGTTGGCAATTATTCTGCACCTCCAGCGCCAAAATCCAACCGAAATGACTTTTATACACCACCCGATAGCGTTCTGCGTTGGGCGATACGCCCATCAGATAGACCGTCTCGCCGTTGCGAATCGTGCCAATGACCTCATAATTTTCGGTGGGCCCAAGGCGCACATTCAAATCGAGTTGGTTGCGGGTTTGGATAACGCCGACACAGCCATCGAGTACGCCATCGAGTTGGGCGAAGGTGGTGGGGTTGCTCAGGCGGACGGGGGCAGAGATGCCCGTTTGGTTGGCACGCACGCCGATATTCTGACCCGCACGGATGCGGGTGGGGGTGTTGGCTTGGGTGATAATCCCCTCGCCTTCGGCGACAATCACGCTGGTTTGTGTGGGCAGGGTTTGCACGGCGAAGAGCGTGGCGGGTTGCTCGACCGTCAGATGGTCGGTGATAATCTGAAAGTGCGTGAAGCGCGTGCTATCGGCAAGCTGATAAATCACCCGTCCGTTTTGCGCGATTGCCACCTGCGCGGTCTGATTTTCATCCGCCGAAAATTGGAGCAGGCTCAAGTCTGAGGTGGGCAAGACGAAAACGGTGGCGCTGTCATCGAGCAACGTGATCCACGCCCGCCCGAAAAAATCGGTACGCACCACATCGCCCACGCCAAACGGGGCGTGTGCGCCAACGGGGAGGGTTATCCACTCTTGGGTATTGGCGCGTAACATTTCCACCCGTCCGTTATCGACACGGAGCAAGGCGGCATATTCGGTTTGGGCTTGGGCGATAGCGATAATCAGGCATATCGCGCCGATGAACAGAGCGAAGCGTGTTTGCATTACATCACCTAAAATCCTCTGAAAAGGCTTTCATCTGCGCTGTATTGTATCTATTTTTGAGGCGATTGGCAAATCGGCAATCGCTTGCAATTTAGCGACATTTGCGCTATGTTTGTGTGTGGTTAACGCACTGTAATACATGAGTCGCCAAAAGGATGTGATCGTGTTGATGCACCGCTTGTTTGAAAAAATCAACCTCAACCAGCCCATCACGCAACGACAAAATTTCGCCCTCAGTTGGATGCTGTTTACGGCGATACTCGCCCTCGTCATCTTCGTGTTGCGGATGATCGGGCATGAGAGCGTGCCGTTTGTGCGCGATAATCAATTTTCGGTGGCATCTTTCCTCATCGAGATCACGTTTGTGGTATCGTTTTTTGTGACGGCATTGGGGTTTCGGCGCTATACCTTCGTCAGTCAGACGGCAGGGGCGCGGGTGCAACAACTTCAGGCGACGGGCAAATGGCTGACGCGGTTGGCGATTGCCTTCGCCACGGGCGTGATTATCACCACCGCCAGCGTGCTGATTTTCTCGGTGGTGGGGGTGTGGTTGCGCGATTTATGGTTGCCGAATTGGGCGGTACTCATCATCTGCATCGCTTATACGGCGGCGTTTACGTATATCATCGCCTACACGATATCGGGACGCGGACAAGCGTGGTTGCTGTTTTTGGCGGGCGGGATATTCAGTGGCGGGTTGGTGTTGGCGATTATCGTCACACCCGATTTGGATTGGTGGACACGCGCCATCAGCTTTTTGGGCGGGGATATGGGGGGTATCTTCTTTAATATGGGCTTCATCATCGCGGGGCTAATTTTATTAGCCGTTTTGCAAGACCGAATGCTCGATTTAGCGGTCATGCGCGAGGCGGGCTTCTTCGATGCGCCGCGCCTCGAATGGCTTCATGCCTTGTTGCTGGCGCTGTGCATCGGTCTGACGGGCATCGGCTTGTTCCCGTTCATCCCGAATACGGCGTTGTTTGTGTTGCATCAGATTGCGGCGAATGTGGCGGCGCTATCGTTCATCTTGGCAACCTTCATCACGGCGCAATTGTTGCCTATCTTCCCCAAGAATATTCATTATCCATCGGGGACGTTTGGGGTGGTGGCGATATTGATTGGAGTCGGGCATTATATGTTGGGGTTGTATAATTTTTCGATGACTGAATTGTTGTTGATTGGCGTGGGGGCGGTGTGGGTAGCATTTTTCTTCTTTATGACGGGCGCTTATATCCAAGAACATCGCCCTGACCTTTTAGAAAGTTGATAGAATCGGCATGAATAAAACCGTCTTACATCCGTTTGGTTGGATGGCAATCTCGGCTTTTAGCATGGTCATCAGCATCAGCGCCTCCATCGCCCTCAGTACGACCGATAATTGGTGGCAGATTGCCCTCAGTCGGCTCAGCAACGAGCCATTTGGGTTCATTTTTTCGGCGGGGTTCATCATCAGCCCGTTGTCGCTGGCGATGGCGCTCCATCTGCAATTGCGCCAGATGGGACGGCATTGGGGGGTGCCGTTATGGCGCTTATACACCTTTCGCTGGTTGGTATTCGGCTTATGCTTCGGCTTGTTGTGGATTGGCGTGTTTCCAGACCGCGAGCCGTGGCTCATGCCACATCGGGCAGGCGGTTGGATAAGCGTCATCACGGCAACGCTGATTTCGTTGGGCGTGTATATTTGGTTGCCGCCCTATCCGCCGGTGTTCAAGCGGTTTTCGGTCGTCATTGGCGTGTTGCCCTATCTGGCGCTGGTGGCGTTGGTGTTGGATGTGATTAATTTCACCACCATCGAATTGTTCTTGTTGGTCTTGGGCGGGATTTGGATGAGCGTGTTTTATGCCTATACGCGGGTGTTTACGGGGTCTGCGATGCCCGATATTTTGGTGGAGGGGGCGATTAACAGGTTTGCGGTGGTCATTCATCACCTAAAGGCAAGCGCGAGTAACAGTTGTATACACTCATATTTAGGCAATATGGCGCTCACCAACAGATACACTACACCTCGTTGGCACATAAAATTTTGGCTTGCGGGAAGGCGGTCATCATGCTAAAGTAGGAATTTACTTGTAATATCATCTGTATTGAACCCATTTATGAGCAAACCTATCACCACCATCATCACCCCGCCGCGTGGGTGGCAAGCGTTGAACATCGCAGAAATTTGGCAATACCGCGATTTACTGTGGGTGTGGACGCGCAGTCAGATTTCGGCACGCTACAAACAATCGATTTTAGGCGTGTTGTGGGCAATCATCAACCCGTTGGTGAGTATGCTCATCTACACAGTGGTGTTCAGCGTGTTGGCGCGGTTTCCGAGCGATGGCGTGCCATACGCGCTGTTCGTGTTTTGCGGATTGGTGCCGTGGACGTTGTTCCAAACAACGGCAATCGGGGGCATGAGCAGTTTGACCATGAACGCGGGGGTCATCAAAAAGGTGTATTTTCCGCGCCTGATATTGGTGTTGGTCAGCGCGTGCGTGAGTTTGTTCGACTTTTTATTCTATTTTGCGATCCTGATCATTTTCCTCATCATCCACACACTCGGCACGCCAGCGCCGTTTGTGTTCGGATACGATCTCGTGGCGACCACCGCCTTCGCGCCTGTCGAGCCATTTGTGATACAAATCACCTGGGGCGTGTTGCTGTTGCCGATATTCATCGTTCAGACTATCCTCGCCAGTTTGGGGATTGGGATGATATTCGGCGCGTTTGATGCCCAATTCCGCGATGCGGGTCGCATTTTAACGGTGATTTTGAATATTGGATTTTGGGCGACCCCGATTTTATACACAACGACACAGATTAACCTTCTGGGCGGTGTGTTGAACATGATTAACCCCATGGCGTGGGTGGTGGAGGGCTTTCGGTGGGCATTTTTGGGGTTAGACCGCCCGCCAGATGCGTGGTTGCTATCATCGTTGGTGGCGGTGGCGATATTTTTAGTCGGTGCGTTGTATTTTAAGCGTGTCGAAACACGCTTAATGGATGTGTTATGAGCAAATATGCAATCGAGGTTATCGGCTTAGGCAAGCGGTATCATCGCGGGTCTTCGGGTCGGATACAAAACGCGGGCGATGTGATACGGGCGCTTCGCAAACCGTTCAGGAAGCGCGATGAAGCCGAGCGCGGTTATTTTTGGGCGCTGAAAGATGTGTCGTTTGCGCTCAAGCAAGGCGATATTTTGGGGATTGTGGGCGCGAATGGGGCGGGAAAATCGACTTTGCTGAAGATATTCTCGCGGATTGTCGCGCCGACTGAGGGCAAAATCATCCTAAATGGACGTGTCGGTGCGCTGTTAGAAGTCGGGACGGGGTTTCATGAGGAACTCACAGGGCGCGAAAATGTGTATTTGAATGGGGCAATTTTGGGGCTAAAACGGCGTGAGATTGCGCGATTATTTGATGAAATTGTGGATTTTGCGGGTGTTGAGGCGTTTATCGATACCCCAATTAAGCATTATTCCAGTGGGATGCGCCTGCGGTTGGGTTTTGCAGTGGCGGCACATCTGAACCCGGAAATTCTGATTGTGGATGAGGTGTTAGCGGTTGGGGATGACGACTTTCGGCGCAAGTCGATGGGCAAGATGCAACATGTAGCCAATGATGGTCGGACAGTGTTGTTTGTGAGCCATGCCATGCGGACGGTACAACAACTGTGTACGCGGGCGATTTACCTGCAAAAAGGGGTGTTGATGATGGACGATACGCCCCAAGCCGTGATTGAGGCGTATACGAAGCCGTTGGCGAATCGGGATAATTCAGATGATAATCTACAGAAACTAGCCCGTCCAAGTGATGTGATGAGTGATGCGCCCCGCATTTGTCATTTTGAAATATTAGATGAATTGAATAACCCCACAAACACCTTACAACTAGGCGAGCCATTGCGGTTTCGGATTAGGATTGAAACATCGCGCCCGATAAGCGATTTTGATGTGATTATTCGCATTGAAACGCCCGATAACATCGTTGTGACCACTGTACGGAGTAGTGATTATCAGCACTGGTATACAATAATCCCTAATAAACCGTTGGTAGTCAATTGCAACATCCCCCAATTATTTTTAGAACCTGCTGATTATTTTATCACCTTGATCATCCGAGATAGACATCGGGTCATTTACGACCATCTGCCACGTTGTCAGCGTTTAAGAGTCGATCAGACAGCGTATGGCGTGGGTGCCCCGCCATTGGCAGTAATGGGTGTGGTGACAACACATTCAACATGGACAATAGGAGGTTAAGCATGGCATTTTTGATAAAGCGTTTTAAGGAAAGGATGAATCATTTTATGGCAGCGCATTTGGCGAATGTACAAACACAAAGCCAAATCCAGCATATACAAACGATGCAAGCCCTTAAGGTGATAGCCAGTCATTTAGATCCACGTTTAATTGGGCAATTGCCATCGGGAGAGGGTCAATTTATTGAACTGACAGATGAGGTGAGCCTGATCCCGAATTATGCGAATCGTTTGAGCGTGGATGATGTATTTTTGTTATCCTTTCCACGTTCTGGCAACACATGGATGCGGACAATTATTGGTGGGATATTGTATCCACATCATCTATTTCAAAGCCTACAAGATTTGGACGATTATATACCGGATCTGAATACACGTTTTCCGAACCATAATCATTTCTCATCCCCACGAGTAATCAAAAGTCATCAGCCTTATCATCAACGGGAGGGATGGCAAAATCCGAATTTATATGGCAAGTTCATCTATATCTTGCGTCATCCCTATAAAGCAATCACCTCTTATTATGATTTTGAGCGTTTCCGTGCGCCCTATTTATTCACCACACTGGGCGATTTTGTCGAACAGGTGGTAATGGGTGGGTATCACTTTGGCAATTGGCAACAACACGTTATCTCATGGTTATATGGGGCAAAACGTGCTCAATCTACCCTATTTTTGCGCTACGAAGATTTACAAAAACAGACTATCCCGACCATCATACAAATTGGGGGCTTTTTGGGTAAACCGCTTAATGAAGCACAAGCCGAGATTATTCGCCAATTTGCATCTCAAGAAAATATGATAGAGATGGACAAAAAGGGGTCTGAGGTACCGGGTTATGAATTGGTGCGTCGTGGCGATGAGCGCCAGACAAAGACGAAAGAAAGCCTAACAGATGATATGAAAGCCATGATTTATGCCTATAACAAAGAGCAGATGGACGCATGGGGTTATGGTGCAGATGGAAGTGTAAATTTCGATTATCCTAACAAAGGTAAGTATGACCGATAAGCGCCCTGTGATAACTGCATATGCCTTGCATTGGCATATACACACCAGTGGTGCATTTTATGATTTGCTGGTCAAGCCCCTCGCGCCGTATGCCGATATTCGCTTTGTAGGGTGGGAATATCATGAAGAACTGCCCCTGCCCCGCGAGGATGAATTGACGATATTCTGTCAGTATCCCCCGCCTGAATCATGGTTGCGTCAATCGAAAGCGCCTGTGGTATGGATACCGATGGCAGATCATACGTTGTATCCGCCGAGCATCGACCATCATCCGAGTGTGCGCGTGGTAGCATTTTCGCAAGAGGTGGCGACATGGGCAGAAAAATGGGGCTTGCCTTATTTACGCCTGCAATATTTCATGAACCCGGATGATTTTCCACAAGCCCGTTTTGATGACGGGTTGGTGATGCTGTATTGGAATCGGTTGGCGTTTTACCGTCCACGTTTTTTACGGCGGATGTGCAAGGTTTTGGGCATCAAAAAGCTCATTTTTCGGTCTATTACCGATGAGATGTTGCACAAGCGGTATCGGTATCAGTTACCAAATAAACTGGGGCGCACCGAAGTCGAGAATCATCGCCAGTTGGGTAGCCGTGACGATTTTTTAGCCTTATTGAGACAGTGTAACATCTTTTTAGCGCCACGCGCCAAAGAGGGGGTTGGGTTTGTGATGCTTGAAGCCCTCGCCAGTGGGTGCGCGGTGTTTGGATATGATGCGCCGACCCTGAATGAATACATTCAAAGTGGTGTGAACGGGTATTTATTCCCGCCATCTAAACCCGACCCATGGTGGTATCGGTTGGTGTTGGGGATGTATCGGCTGGTCTATGGCACGGCGTATTACATTAAGCATCGCAAATTCCCGACTTATTTTGAGGCATTGCGGTTTGAAAATTGGGAAGACCTGAAGCAATTAAACCTCGCCCAGTTGGGCGCAAATGCGCGGCGACTGCAAGCCGAAGGGTATGCCCGATGGATAGCCAGCATCCCTGAATATGCCCAATTTGTACTCAAGGATTATCATCATGTCGAGCATGACTAACCGCCCGATTATCACCGCCTATTGTTTAGATTGGCATCTGAGCCAGAGTAGCGCCTTTCATGATCTGCTGGTGAAACCGCTTGCGCCGTATGTGGATATTCAGATGGTTGCGTGGGATGGTCAGGAAAGATTACCCGCGCCAAATCATGATGCAGTGACCATTTTTTGCCAGATGCCCCCAACTGAATCATGGTTGGCGACATATCGATCACCTGTGGTGTGGATACCCATGGCGGATTATTATGCCTATCCGCCAAATATGCCCCAGCATCCAAGTGTGCGGATAGTGGCTTTTTCACATGAGGTAGCCACATGGGCAGAAAAATTGCGATTACCCTATTTGCGCCTGACTTATTATCTCAATCCAACCGATTTCATACCAGCGCAATTTGAGGACAAGCGCGTGTTGCTGTATTGGAATCGGACAGGATGGTTCGATCGAGCATTCATCGAAAAATTATGCCACAGCTTGCAACTGGATAGGTTGCTCTTTCGCAATCAGCTTGACCCTAGAATCGCCCCCGATAAAGCCTATTCGCTACCTGCAAAAATCGGGAACAGCGAAATCGAGGTATATGACAACATCCAAACCAGCGCCGATTATCTGGCGTTATTAAACCGCGCCAATTTTTTTCTTGCGCCCCGCCGATTAGAAGGGGTTGGGATGACGCTCCTCGAAGCGATGGCGCGGGGATGTGTGGTTTTGGGTTATGATGCGCCCACCATGAATGAATATATTCAAGATGGTGTCACGGGGTTGCTCATCCGCGCCAATTCACAACAAGGCACATGGCACTATTGGCGCAAACGGGTGTATCGCGCCTTGCATCGGCGCTATCACTGGTATCTGTATAAGCGGGTTATCACCTATTATGATAAGCCTCAATTCCAGTTAACCGTGTCGTTAGATAAAGAGACTTGCCAACAGTTAGGCGCGAATGCACGGGAAGCGATGATAGAAGGGCATCAAAAATGGATAGCCAGCATCCCCGCTTACGCAGAGTTTGTAATCGGCAAAAATTAAGTAAACACCATTTATATCGTTACGGCAGTAACGATACGGCATAAAAAACAGGTTAAACAGGCATTTTTTGATTAAAGGAAAATGAGATGACACAAAAACCAATTGTCTCGATAGTGATGGGCGCATACAATCGACGCGAATTTTTGAAGTTAGCAATAGAAAGCGCCCGCGAAGAAATTGCCGATATACCGCATGAAATCTTGGTGATTGATGGGGGCAGTGATGACGGATCGTTGGAATGGTTGATGTTGCAGAAAGATATTATAACAATTATTCAACATAATCGGGGTGAATTTCGGGGTAAGGCAATTATGCGCCGTTCTTGGGGTTATTTTATGAACTTGGTGTTCAAATCGGCGCAGGGGAAATACATTTTGATGATAAGCGATGATACGATTTTTCATGCTAATGCGGTCAAAAACGGGTTGGCGTTCATCGAAGAACAAGAGGCACAAGGCAAAAAAGTAGGTGCTGTGCCATTTTATTTTCATGATGTGGGTTATGATGAGCCGAACACGTATAAAGTGTTCACACTGATGGGCAAGGTGGTGTTGAATCATGGCATTTATGTCAAATCGGCAATGGTGGATATTGATTATGCCGATGAGGACAGTTACGGATTTTATGTATCGGATAGCGATATTTGCTTCAAGTTGCTCAAACACGGGTATGAGGTGTTGCCGTGTAAAACAGCGTTGATGTTGCATAAACAAGATCATCCAGTGAGTTTTGCGATGGAACACAATGAGATGTGGGTGCGCGATGTGACGGCGTTCATCCAAAAATGGGATGGCGTGTTTACCGATAGCACCAAAGGCATTGAGCAGATTGATTTTAGTAAGCAGACGATTACAGGATTAGCTACTGCCGAGTATGCCCAACGGTTTGAAGCGGCATTAGCTCTTTCGGCAACCACCAACGATGAAAACAACCCTTTCAAGGGGGATATCGATACCAAATTAGAGATACTCGAAGCGCGGTTAAACAGTATATTAGGCACAATGCGCTATCATGTTCAATTGACCCAGCAACTCGAAAAACAACAAACGGAGTGGATACGCTTTCAGCAAAATCGCTTTGCGCGTCCGTTTTATCGGCGGATGCTCTCGGAATGGGCGTTATTCGCGCCGTTACGATGGGTCAAACAGCAACTCGTCAAGTAATGGAGCAATGGATGATGGATAATAGACCTGTGATAACTGCCTATGCACTCCATTGGCACATTCACACCAGTGGGGCATTTCATGATTTATTGGTCAAGCCACTTGCACCGTATGCCGATATTCGGTTCGTGGGTTGGGAATATTATGAGGATCTCCCGCTCCCCGAAGACGATACCGTGACCATTTTTTGCCAATATCCGCCCCCCGAATCGTGGTTAAAACAGGCAAAAGCGCCGATGGTGTGGATACCGATGGCAGACCACGACTTGTATCCGCCAAGTATCGCTCATCATCCGTATGTGCGGGTGGTGGCTTTTTCGCATGAGGTGGCGACATGGGCAGAAAATTTGGGATTGCCTTATTTGCGACTGCAATACTTTATGAATCCAGAAGATTTTCCGCAAGCCACCTTTGATGACGGTTTGGTGATGTTGTATTGGAATCGGTTGGCGTTTTATCGTCCGCGCTTTATCAAGCGAATGTGCAAGGCACTGGGTATTAAGCGGGTCATTTTTCGCGCACGCCCTGATGAACCACTGGCGAAGTATTATAATTATCGGCTACCGCGCCAGATGAACGGGACGGTTGTCGAGATACACGATAAACTAACCAGTCGGGATGATTTTTTGGCGATGATGCGCCGTAGTAATGTATTTTTAACCCCACGCCAAAAAGAAGGGGTCGGGTTTGTGATGTTAGAAGCCCTCGCTAGTGGATGTGCAGTCTTTGGATATGATGCTCCCACGATGAATGAGTATATTCAAAGCGGTTTCAATGGGTTTTTATTTCCAAAACCTAAACCGAAAACACGCCTCAATAAGCTCATCATCTGGTTCTTTCGGAAGATCTTTTCGGGCTTATTTTATCTCAAACATAGAAAATATCCGCTTCATTTAGATGCGCTCACGTTTCAGGATTGGGATGCACTCAGGCAACTCGATTTAGCCCAATTAGGCGCGAATGCCCGCCGTACGCAAGCTGAAGGCTACCGCCAATGGATAGCCCAAATTCCCGAATATGCCGAATTTGTCTTGAAAAATCATAAAGAGAAATCACAATGACCCAAAAACCGCTTATATCGATTGTCATGGGGGCATATAACCGCCTTGAGTTTTTGAAAATCGCATTGGAAAGTGCGCGAAATGCGGTTGATGATATACCGCACGAGATAATCATCGTGGATGGTGGCTCGGATGATGGCTCGTTAGAATGGCTGATTCATCAGAAGGATGTGGTGACGATTGTCCAACATAATCGTGGGACATTCAACAACAAGTCAATCCCACGCCGTTCATGGGGTTATTTTATGAACCTCGCGTTCAAATCGGCACAAGCGGATTATATCCTCATGATGAGTGATGACACGATTTTTCATGCTGATGCGGTCAAAAACGGGTTGGCGTTCATCCAAGAGCAGCAAGCCACTGGCAAAAACATCGGCGCGGTGCCATTTTATTTTCATGATGTGGATAAAGAGCCACCCGACCACTATAAAATATTCACCTTGTTTGATGTGCCGATGCTCAATCATGGGATTTATGTACGCCAGGCGTTAGCGACAGTTGGGTATGCCGATGAAGAATCGTTCTTATTTTATGGCGCAGATAGCGATATTTGTTTTCGATTGCGCCATGCGGGATATGAGATTATCCCCTGCCCTACGGCATTGATGATACACTGCGAAAATCATCCCTTGCGGTTGATGAATACGCCATCGGATACATGGTTACAGGATATGAGCGCATTGATGGACAAGTGGCGCGGTATTTTTATCCCGTCTGATGTGACGATGATACCCGACAAGCCAACCACACAGACAATTATCTATCATGACCCCAATAACCTGAGACAGGTGTTTGATACGGTATTGGCACAAACAGATTCGACTCACATCAATCATCTCAGTCATGATGAGGATATTGTGATCAATCAAATCGAGGCGCGGTTGCAAAGTCTGTTAAAAGCAACACAATATAACATCGTCATGACGCAAAAAACGCACACCTACCTGATGCAAAGTCGGTTATTTTTTTGGCGATGGTTGATGACAGGGCAGGTATTCCGTATATTGAGGCAAATCATCAAAAAGCGATTGGCAAATCGGACAGTCGATGGTGTCGCACTACCACCCATAGCAGGTGATGAGGCAATATCGCCTCACCATATTTTAGAGATGCTACAGGTTATATCAGCAAAAGTGGATGAAAATCGGCAACTAACAAACGGGTTGTATCGACTCATCCAGAGGGGTGATAAAGAATAAGTTGTTGTATGGATGCGATTTTGCGCGACCAGACAATCATAAGAGCAAACTACAATTCTAGCGGGTCGATTTGTACCAGTCGATGGTGCGGCGCAAGCCTTCATCGAAGTCAATTTGGGCATCGAAGCCAAAGGCATGATGAGCGCGACTCACATCCAATTTACGGCGCGGTTGCCCATTGGGTTTGGTGGTATCCCACACGATGTCACCATCAAAACCGATAATGCTGGTGATTTTGGTCACAAGGTCGCGGATGCTAATCTCGAAGCCACTGCCCAAATTGACCGGTTCGGTATCGTCATATTTTTCGGTGGCGAGGACGATGCCTTCGGCGGCATCATCGACATACAAAAATTCGCGGGTGGGAGAGCCATCGCCCCAGACGACAATTTGTTTTTCGCCCGCATCTTGGGCATCTAACACCTTTTTAATCAATGCGGGGATGACGTGCGATGATTTGGGGTCGAAATTATCGTGCGGTCCGTAGAGGTTGGTGGGGAGCAGGTAAATCGCCTTAAAGCCGTATTGTTGGTGATATGCCTGCCCTTGCACCAACAGCATCTTCTTGGCGAGACCGTAGGGGGCGTTGGTCTCTTCTGGATAACCAATCCACAAATCTTCTTCTTTGAAGGGGGTGGGTGTGAATTTGGGATAGGCGCACACTGTGCCGATGGTGACGAATTTTTGCACCCCTGCCCGCCAAGATTCGTGCATGAGGGTTGTCCCCATCATCAAGTTATCATAAAAAAATTCGGCGGGATGTTCGCGGTTCGCGCCGATGCCACCCACCACCGCCGCCATGTGGATGATGATGTCGGGTTGGGCATCATCGAGGAGCGCCAACACGCGGTCATGTTGTCGCAAATCGTATTGGGCGCTTCTGGGGACGAAAATATGCTCTGCACCGCGTTCTTTGAGTTTGTTCACAACGGCACGCCCCAAAAATCCCGCGCCACCTGTGACGACAAATCGTGTGTTTTTCCAATCCATGTATTTGCGTTCCTTTGTAAACAAGAGTTCAATTGCAAATTTTATTATAACCCGTTTTTGAATGGGGATGGTATGGCAAAATCGTTGCAGGATGTGGCGACGGGCTACGCCCCGATGTAAACGACATACAGCTCGTTGTCGATTACGCATCGGTCTATTTTGGAGATGTGTGTCGCTAATACCATGCAACACCGTCATGTTTTCGATAAGCATAAAGGGATAAAGATGAGGGCGCAACTTGCTTGCGCCTTCGGCTTTATCCCTGACGGATGTTTTGATGACTATGCGAATTTTTGGGTGTAAAGGATTCATATCGGCGATAATCCTTAACAATTCCTGATAAAAGTGGTGCGATGTTGAATATTTCGTTATAATCATCCCAGTGTTAGGTATGGTGTATCTAACAGAAAAAATCTCAATATCAGAGGAGAATTAAAGATATGAAAAAATTTATGGCACTTGTTTTGGTACTGGTGGCGATGTTGGTGATGTCGTCATTGGCATTGGCTCAAGGTGAAGATGTGATTGTCGAACCGGGCGATCCTGTACGCATTGGTGTGGCGAGCGGGTTGAGCGGTGAAGGCATTGCCCCGTTGGGGATTGATATTCAACGCGGTGTCGAATTGGCGCAATCTGCCCGCCCCAGCGTGGTGGTGGATGGTGTGGAATTTATGGTTGAACTCGACCCACAAGACGAACAATGTTCGGCTATTGGTGGTCAAACGGTTGCCAATTTGTATACCGCCGATGAAACGATTGTCGGTGTGGTGGGTCATATGTGTTCATCAAGCTGTTTAGCCGCCGCCCCCATTTATGACACGGCGGGCTTCGTGAGCATCAGCCCATCCTGCACCAGCCCGTTGTTGACCGTGCGCGGATTCGCCAGCTTCAACCGTACAGTTGCTTCTGACGGCTTCCAAGGTGCGATTGCCGCCGAATTCATCTACAACGACTTAGGCGTGACCAAAGTAGCGACACTGCACGATGGTAGCCCCTACGGTGAAGGTCTGGTGACAGTGATGAGCCAACGCTTCGCCGAACTCGGTGGTGAAATTGTGGCGGCGGATGCGGTGACGGTCGGCGAAACCAATTTCCGTTCGACGCTCGAAAACCTCGCTTCTGCGGGTCCTGAATTGATTTACTTTGGTGGTTTCAACGCCGAAGCCGCTCGTTTAGTGCAACAAATGCCAGATGCTGGTCTGACGGATGTGTTATTCATGGGCGCGGACGGGATGCTCGGACCGGAATTCGTAAACTTGGCGGGTGAATTTGCCGAAGGCGTGTATGCGTCTGCCGCCACCACCCCAGAAACCGATGCAATGCGCGAATTCTTGACCACCTATGTTGAAGTTTATGGTGAAGAACCGCCTGCTCCATTCCATGCCAATGCGTATGATGCGTATAATGTGTTGCTGGATGCGATTGAAGCTGTTGGTGTGATTGATGGCGATGGCAATTTGGTCATCAACCGTGCGGCTTTGCAAGCGGCTGTTCGTAGCACCATGAACTTTGAAGGGTTGGTCGGTGTGATGAGCAACGACGGCACGGGCGAATTCTTCACGGCGGAACAATCGATCGTCACCATCCAACAAGTGATTGATGGTGAATTCACCGAAGTGAAAGTGGTCGGTGGCGACATGATGGAAGAAGAAATGAGCATGGAAGCCACCATGTCTATTGCCGAAGTGGCGATGATGAACCCCGATTTCAGCACATTGGTCGAAGCAGTCCTCCTCAGCCCACAAGTTTTAGAAGCCATCACCGCCGATGGTGCCGAATTCACCGTGTTCGCGCCCACCAATGACGCATTCGCGGCGGTTTTGGAAGCGTTGGGTGTGAGCAGTGTCGGCGAAATTCCTGCTGACGTGTTGACCAGCGTGTTGATGTATCATGTGGTGGATGGTGTCACGTTGTCATCGGCGTTGGTCGAAGCGGGCAGTGGCACGGTTGTCACATTGTCTGGCGAAGAACTTGCGTTTGAGGTTGTCGATGGCGCAGTCGTGTTGAATGGTGGGCAAGCCACCGTCATCATGGCGGACGTGATGGGTACAAACGGTGTCATCCATGTGATTGACGGCGTGTTGCTCCCACCGAGTTTGATGGAATAAACCCCTCCCCATAAAATGGAGAAGGGAATAAGGAATTAGGGACGATATACGCGCTGTGCGCTAATCGTCCCCTACAAATCTAGTATGCCTGTAGTCCCCTACAAATCTAGTATGCCTGCAGTCCCCTACAAATCTAGTATGCCTGTAGGGGCGGATTAACGAAGTGTATATCCGCCCCGCCCGAACACAGGCACAAAGCCCATCAAAAAGCCCTTATCTGAAACTGGATAGGGGCTTTTTGTATCCCCGAACCTCAGTCGTGACGGGCGGAGGCGCGGAGGACGGTGCTGATAAAGCCAACGGGTTTGGTGATATTTTTGCGCGATTCCATCAGGCGCAAGGCATTACGGATGGCGGATTCGCTATAGCGCCCGACCAGCCGACGGGCAGATTCGCGGGTGATGCGGTGGGATTTATCGGTGGTGCGGGTGTTAATCGCCTTTTGTAGGTAGATAGCGAGTTCTTCTTTGGCTTCATCGGCAAATGGGCGGCGGAAGGTGTTGGATTTATCGAATTTGGATGAGGCATATTTGGGCGCGGGTGCCAATTTTTTCTCACCATCAGGCGCGAGAATGGGCATATCGGGCAACAACGGCGGTTGGATGGTGGCAATGGGATTTTTGACGGTGCGATGTGTGGCGACATCACAGGCGAGAAGGTGTTGTGGGGGTGTGAACGACACATTCAAAATCGGGCTGGTGACATCGACAGGGGGTACAGGCGATGGATTTGCATCGACAGCGTGCGTATCGGCAGGATTTTCATCCACAGCAAGCGATTCTTCGGTGACAAAGCGCGTATGGGCGAACTTTTTGCGGTGTTCATCATTCAAAATGCGGGTCAGATCGGCTTGATATTTGGCGATGATGGGCGGTGTATCGGCTGAACCGTACCACCAAAAGTTGGGGATGCGTTCATGAATGAGGACATCTTGGCGTTTTGCCAGCAATTTTTTAGCGATACCCTCTTTGGCGGGGTATTTTTTATTGAGGGAATCGGTCAAAAAGAAGCCTTTATGCGGAAATTCGCCCTCGAAAATGTATTTGAGACCGCTCCAACGGACGACATTGGTCTTGAAGAGGGGTACGCATCGGAATTGTTCATCGAGGTTGTGATAATTGCGGATGGTGCGGGTGGTCACACCCAGTCGGCGGGCGAATGAGGCGACAGACCAGCGTCCGGGCAGGCGGGTGAGAAATTTTTGATGGAGGGTCATGCGGACACGGCGCACATTTTTGAGGTCATCGAGCGTGAGCGGGTCGGATTGTTTGAACGGTTTTTGGTCGAAAATAGCGAATAAATCGTCATTGCTGGGCATGGTATACAGCACTGCGGGACGCCCCTTGGCATTTTTTCCTGACTTTTTCACGGTTACTAATTCGCATGAATTAGTAACGGCAGTGGATGGTTCAATAGCAATACCATTCGGTCCCAGGGGGGCGCGGGGGGATTGGAACAGGGGCAACCCTGTATTGGGCGCGGTGCTATTCAGGGCATTGCGGATGGTATCTCTGCCGACAATCCCACGCAGGCGTTCTATTGCCTCTTGCGCAGTGAATTGAGTATGCGGGGTGATGCCAACCAGCCGTAAGGCTTCGATGGTGCGGAGGGCATCCATCATCTTGATTTGGAGCATGATTTCGCGCAGGTGATTCGGTACTTGTGCGGTGACGGGTTGATAAGGCTTAATCGGACGTGGTGGACGGCTATAGGCACTGGCGATGGTGTTATAGGCTTCACGAGTACGCGAGGCATGTGTTTCTGGGCGATGCCCTGCGGGCGTTGGTCGGCTGGCGTGCAGATTGACCATAGCGCGGGTCAATTCAGATTGTGAGATGCCGTAATCACGAGCGAGACAGGATACCCAAAATAAGGCATTGTTACGTCCGATAGTGAGTGATTCGAGGTAGAGCCGTTGGATATGGTCTACGGTGATGTGGTGGTCGGGCGTGGTGAGTGTTGCCGATGTAGGCGTGAGTGGTTTAGCGACTGTGCCATGTTTAGACGATTGGATGAAGCGTTGGATAAGGGCTATTTCGGCTGGAATGAGGGTATGAAGCGGTAAATCTTTGGCGATGGTATAGGTAAATCCGTTGATGGTGGTCGGTGGCGCAACCACATACGCGCCTTCGGCTTGTAAATCGACACCATTTCCGCGCATGGTGGGGGGTACTTTTAGGCTAGGTATCAGCGTGTAATAGATATGTTTGCCACGCCGTGTATTGACGGTGTAAGAATGGGCAAGTTTCGGGTATTGGTTACAGAATGTGTTGTAAACATCGATTGAATCAAAATCGAGGACGAGAAGACGGGATAAATTACCCGTGACTATGGCTATTCCACTCAGATTTTGCTCATGATACCAGCGATTGATTTCAGAAAGGGTCGCCACGCGAATTTGATACTCTGCCCAACGAACTGCCGGATGTTTGGCAAATTCTGGACGTTGGTCAGCGTATACTGGAAAAATTGACCAATTGCGGTTAAAATAGGATACAATGTATTTGTCAATTCGCGTTGACAACATAAATTACCTTTCTTTTCTGTGGCGGTTGGTGGCTCAGGGATGTTTGCTGGGGAAAGCAAATGGGCATCTCTGAGTTCCCGCCCACTCCTCCATCCGATACATTTGTTAACGATACTTGCCAGAAAACCGTGTGTGATAGCACACTAACGATTTGCGTTGTTTTGTACCTGTTTTCTTCACCAAGTTTTAACCGATTTTTGTCATTTTAGTGAAGGAATTTCCCCATTTCCTCCATTTTGTACATTTTAACAGGTGACAAATTTCGTGTTGTTTGGTATAATGAAATCAGGTGGTTACTTATATCATCAGATATAAGTAACGGATTTTATAAAGTAAGCCAGTAGTTGGCTCTACAGCTTACACAACTATTTAGGTTGGTGCGGTCCGATGCAGATGTATCGGATTTTTACATTTATAGCGCCAACATTATTTCTCACACCAACTTGTTATTACTATACACCGAATTTGAATTGGATGCAAGCGATTTTTTGATGAATTTTGGGGAATTATGCTAAATGAGGGGCAAAATTCAAATTTCAAGTCAAATTGAGTCATTTTACCCCCCTTCTACCTATTCAATGTCACATGAGGATGGATGACACAGACCGCGATAAGCTAGTCGGAGTCGTCCATCCATCACGCGAAAGCGTTATGCACCACGTCAACGACCAATCGGGAACAGGGTGATTGTGCCATCATTCATGCCGAGCAGGATGGCGGTTTCATCGGCAGTATAATCTACCGCACGGATAAATTTGCCTTCAAATGGGTATTCGGCGAGTTGGTCATAGGTGTCGCCATGCCAAACGCGCAAGAAGCCATCATCTGCGCCTGTGATAATGCGGTTGGTATCGGGCAACCAGAGGAGAGCGAAGGCTTGGCGGTTGTGTGCGGAAATGCGGGTAATGGCTGTGCCTGCGGTTAAATCCCAAATTATCATCAAGCCGGTGTTATCAATCGAGGCGGCGCGGTTGCCATCGGGGCTAAAGGCGACATCGTTGGTGATGGTGTTGTGTTCAGACATGACCATCAGCCGTTCACCGGTGTCGGCATCCCATAAAATCACATCGCCTTCTTCGGAACTGACCAAAATTTGACGACCATTCGGGCTGAATGCCAGACCGCGCAAGGGCGAGGTATTATAACGCAATGAGCGGATTTCTCTGCCAGTGCGGATGTTATAGAGTTTGAGGTAGCTATCTGAACCAACCGAAGCGAGAGTTGGCGCGGTGGGGCTAAATTCGACATGCCAGACGTAGCCATCATGTTTCCATGAGTGGATGACAGTGCGGGTTTGGTAATCCCATAAAACCACATTGCCCGAAAAGTCGCTGGTGGCGAGATAGGCATCATCGGGGCTAAAAGCGGTTGCCATGCCCAAATTGGTTTGTTCAAGGGCATCGAGTTGATAGAGTTCATCACCACGGGTTGCATCCCAAAGGCGGATGGAAAAGTCGCTGGCATTGGTGGCGACAAAGCGATTGTCACGGCTGATTGCCACGCCATTGACGAAGGTATCCACCCCGATGAAGTGAATCGGTTGGCTGATGGGACTTGTGGTGGTGATGGTTATGTCGGTTGGGCAACCGCTAATGAGGGTATTTATGATATCTAGCAAGGGGATGCGGACGGAAGTATCGACTTCGTTTTTGGTTTGGTCAATTAGGTCGATAATGCTTTGGACGGGACAAGTGGGGTTGGTGTCTATACAGGGGCGCAATAGGGCTTGTGCGCCATCGAGATAGGCAGTGGCGAGGGTGGGATTACCGTCTGAAAAGGCGTTTTTGGCATTATTTAGCAACGTGATGGTCTGCTGTATCAAAATATCACAATTTTGCGAAAAAACGGGGTTAAAATACGAAAAAAGCGTGATGATAAAAATAGGGACGAACAACAATTTTTTCATGGAATGCCTCCTCTGAGATACTCTTGTGTGAGCGAATAGACATAACCCGATACGCCATTATGAAATTGGATGATACGGCATTGTAAAATGCCCTCTTCGACCATCTGATTGAGGATGTTGGTGAGATGGGGTGATTTTTTGCGGTTGATAGCGCGTGCGATTTGAGTGCGCGTCATATCGGGCGTGTGTATGAGCGCGTGGATGATTATTTGACGGGTCTCAGATTTTTGACGGTGTTCTTGGATTGGTCGGGTCATCGTTACTCCATGCCAAACAGGGGCATTCAGGAATGATGCTATTCGATAGGGTTATTTTAACATGGGATAGGATTTTGCACCCTACCCTCTCTGAAATGGGTTGAAAAATTCGCAGGTCGGATTTAACTAGGTTATAATGTTCGCATTCTACATGTTTAACAATCCAACTGGTTGTTTATCGGTGTTTTTTGACCTGCTGAGATGAAGCGGGTTCATAATGGGAGTTGGTTTTATGAGTGGAGCGGATATCAGTATGGAAAAACCTGATGAGGGGATCTCATCGCGGCTGTTGCGCTTGGTGGTTGATAACACAATAAAAAATCCACTACGCGGGATATTCATCGCCTTATTCGCGCTATTGCTGTATATCAGTTTATCGCGGGTGTTGGGGGGTGAATATACCATACAACAAATTATTCAACAATTTATTTTCGGGTTATCGCAAGGGAGCATTTACGCCCTGATTGCGCTGGGTTATACACTGGTCTATGGGATTTTGTTGATGATTAATTTTGCCCATAGCGAAGTGTTCATGATGGGCGCGTATGGTGGCTTTTTTGCGATTTATCCAATGACCCCTGCGGCGGGTAGTACATTTTTACAAGAACACACGATATTGGCGTTGGGGATCGTGTTTTTGTGCGCGATGTTATCGTCATTGGTGACGGCGGTGTTACTGGAGCGTATCGCGTATCGTCCCTTGCGGAACGCGCCGCGCCTTGTGCCACTCATCACGGCAATCGGTGCATCCATCACGTTGCAAGAGTTGGCAAATCGGTTATTTGGGGCATCAACACGGCGGTTTCCGGATGTGAGTTATTACATCTTGCCCCAAGCCTTCGAGACATGTAAAACCCTGCCGCGTCAAACAGAACCTGTTTGTACACCCGGTTTAGATATTATTGGCGGGTTGTACGATGTCAACTTTTTGGGATTGTCGCTCAAAATCCGCCCGTTTTCGTTCATCGCGTTTTTCATTGCGGTGATGTTGATGTTCGCGTTGTGGCAATTTATCCGCAATACCAAGACGGGTAAATCGATGCGAGCGGTGGCGGAAGATAAGACTACCGCGCAATTGATGGGGATAAATGTCGATCGTGTGATTGTCATCACATTTGCCTTGGGTGCGGTGTTGGCAGGCGCGGGTGCGGTGTTGGCGGGATTCTTTCCGGGGAACAATTTATTTACCCCGTATATGGGATTTTTGCCCGGCATCAAGGCATTTACGGCGGCGGTGTTGGGTGGTATCGGGAATGTGCCGGGTGCGATGTTCGGCGGGTTGTTCTTGGGGATTGTCGAGGCAGTCGGACCGGGGTTGTTGGGCTTGGATAATCAGCTCCAAGATGTGATTGCCTTTGGCTTGCTAGTCTCGATACTCATCTTCCGTCCAACGGGTATTTTTGGCGAAGTTGTAGCAGATAAGAAGGTATAAGATGATGGTCAAAAAGAGTACGATTCAACGCAGTATTTTGGGCATTGGTATTATCCTGATTCTGACATTGACAGGGATCTTTAACACCTTCGTACGAGAGATGGTCATCCCTAACCAATTGAGTTTGAACACGGTGATCATCATTGGCATGGTGGGCATGTTGGGTTATGCGGTGGCGTATCCGCTCCGACGCGAGAAACCGTTGGTGATGATGGGGAATGCGATTGTGGCAACATTGGCGCTGGCGGTGGTGTGGATAGTCGCAGTATGGTTTACGACAACGGTGGATACGCGCTTCGTTTTGCAAAATTTAACGGGGCTGAATCCGAGTCCGTTGACATTTGGCGAGGTGGTGCGATTTGTCCCAACTGAGACGGATGCGGTGGAATTCGGTGGATTAGCCATGCTCATCGTGTTTTGTGCGATGATGGGGGCAATATCTGGCTTTGCGGTGTTGTTGCCGTTGCGCGTCCAACAAGTGTTGGGTATCAGCATCGTATTGACGATAGTATCATCGTTATTATCGAGCCAGATTAATCGAATTATCACCTTTCCTGATGCTATGGGGATTGTCATCCCGTTTTTGCTGGCATACGGCGTTTCGTGGTTGCTGAATCGGGGTCGTGCCGATCGGCTACCGCAATGGTTGACGATGGTCGTTGGCTTTGTGATTGGGTCACTTGTCGCGGGCGCATTGCTGTTTTTAGGGAATGAGGATGCGTTTGGTCGGGACGGTGTGTTATGTGGACTGGGGACTGCGCCTCAGATTATTGATATGGGGATGCGTGATTTGTGGTGGGCGCTCATCGTTGTGTTGGGTATGGCAGGTGTGGCAGGTGCGTTAGCACCCAAAGCGGAACGGTTGGCGCATAATGTGAGTTTGTATTTTATCGCCTTCATCACCGTGTTGGGGTTGTTGAATATGGCGGGTCGCAATTTGCCGTTGCACATTCCCGTGCTGATTTTTATCCTGTTGGTGATAACGGTATGGTTTGCCTCGCCGTTGGGTGAACGGGCGAATCAGCAATTTGTTCATTTGAAGCGGGCTGATAAATGGCAGGGGCGGTTCACCTTTTTGGTGGTATTGGCGGGTGTCGTTTTGGTCGCCCCGCAATTTATGGGTGTGTCGTTGGCGAATAATGTCAACCTGATTATTCTGTACGCGACACTGGGCATTGGTCTGAATGTGATGATTGGCTATGCCGGGCTACTGGATCTGGGTTTCGTTGCGAGTATCGCCATCGGGGCATATACCATCGGCATTTTGACGGGACCGAATATTTTGACGTGCGATGGCGTGGCGATTAACCCGAACTTGATTACGTTGGATGAAATTAATGCGCTATGTACAGGGCGGATTAATTTTTGGGGTGCATTACCTATTGCAGTTGTCCTCTCGGCTGTAACGGGCATGTTGCTCGGTGTGCCTGTGTTGGGCTTGCGCGGGGATTATTTGGCGATTGTGACACTCGGTTTTGGCGAGATTGTCGGGCGGATTATCTATTCGGATAAATTCAAGCCGTTGGTCGGTGGCGCACAAGGGTTGTCGCCAATTTACCCGCCGAAAATATTCTTCCCGCAGTGGGAAAGTCCGTTACCCATGCCTGAGATGTTTGATGCGGTGAATGGGAGTGGCGTGACAATCTTATTTGGTAATGCGGTCAGCATGTTCTATCTGTATATTTTTGCGTTTTTGTTGGCGATATTCATCACGTATCGATTGTCTATTTCACGTCAGGGACGGAGTTGGCGGGCGTTGCGTGCTGATGAAGATGTAGCAGAAGCGATGGGTATCCATACCATCCGCACGAAGCTGATGGCATTCGGTGTCAGTTCCGCAATTGGTGGTTTGGGTGGCGCGATTTTGGTGGCGCAATTGCAGAGTGTCACGCCAGAAAATTATAAATTGGCGTTCTCGATAAACGTGCTGGCATTGGTGATTATCGGCGGGATGGGATCAATTCCCGGTGTGATTTTAGGCGCAGTCGTGTTGGCAGGGTTGCCCGAATTGCTCCGCCAGCTAGAGAGCTACCGTCTGCTGGCATTCGGTGGGTTGCTGGTGTTGGTCATGTTGGTCAGACCAGAAGGGTTGTTGCCACCGAAACCGCCGAAATTGACCGAACAGGCACGCTTATTAGTTCATCCAGAACCTACAGGCACAGATTGAGGAGCATACGAAAATGAGCGATTTATTGTTACATGCAGTCACCATCACCAAACGCTTCGGCGGTCTGACAGCAGTGAATGGCGTGGATTTGAAAATCCAACGGGGCATGATTGCCAGCCTCATCGGACCGAATGGGGCTGGTAAGACCACGTTTTTCAATTGTGTAACCGGATTTTATACACCTGAAGAGGGTCGGATTATGTTCAATGACCGCGATATTCGCGGTTTGCGAACTGACCAAATTGCCCATCGTGGAATTGCTCGGACATATCAAAATATCCGTCTGTTCGGTGCGATGACGGCATTAGAGAATGTCCTCGTGGGGATGCACATCCACCTTAAAGCCACGCCACTTGGGTCTGTCTTGGGATTATCGCGCACACGCCATGAAGAACGTGAGGCGCTGAAAGAAGCCTATCGCTTGCTCGAATTTGTTGGGCTGGGGGATAAAGGCGATTTGCTCGCCAGTAATCTCGCTTATGGCTTCCAGCGTCGTTTAGAAATTGCTAGGGCGCTGGCGCTCCGTCCGCAGTTGCTCCTGCTGGATGAACCGACGGCGGGTATGAATCCGCAAGAAACCGATGAGATGATGCGCTTTATCCGCAATTTGCGCGATGAATTAAACTTGACCATTTTCCTCATCGAACACGATATGAAACTGGTCATGAGCATTTCTGACCAAGTGAGCGTGATGGATTATGGCACCAAGATTTCGGAAGGGACACCCGCTTACGTCCAGAAAGACCCTGCTGTGATTAAAGCCTATCTCGGTAGTGCGCCAGAGGATATTCTCGCAGAAGAAGCCTAATCCCCATAGAGAAGGGCAGATAACCTCAGGTTTGACAGGGCATCATCACAAATGGATGCCCTGTTTTTTTGCCCGAGATCGTTACGTGCGTAACGATCTCGGCTTGTTTGTGTGAGTGATACCGCTACGATCGTTACGTGCGTAACGATCTATAGGGTGTAGAATTCACTTCATCTTCTCAATTTCATCCGCTAATGCCCGCATCATGATGACCATCTTATGACGATCTTCACGGGTCATTTTCTTTGCTAATGCTCGTTGACGTTCCGCCAATTGTGTCCAATGCTTATTGAATAAACTCAATTCGGGTTCTGGTGGATGTTCCAATTTTTTTGCAGGTTTCTTCTTTGAGGGGATGATACCTTGCCGTTGCATCTCACGCAGTTCAAATTCTGTGATGTTGTTATCATCGGCAAAATCCCAAAGTTCATAGTCAATACGCAATAAGGCACGATATTGTCGAATTTGACTCGGATTGGTAAACCCCAAAAAGGTCATTAATTTTTGAGTATCTCCGGGCAACACGCGCCATTTGACACCATCCGCCACTTGAGCGTAGTAATCTTTTTCATGCTCAAATTCGGTAATGGGTAAAAATTCAACCCCTGTTTTGCGGTAAGTATCCATGATTAAAATTGCTAATTGTCGTGCCTTCGAGATAGCATTTAATTCTTGACGGGCATTATTTTCGGAGGCTTGTCGCCATACGTTATGTTCAGTTGAAATACGTGCAGGAATATGTCGCCAATCCTTGCCGTATATCGAATAGAGCAGATGATAGCTCATCCAGCGCCTTTCACCCGTTTCAATCACATAATACGGGTTCAAGCGTGCTATCGTGATCGGGTTCGTTAACCCATCTTGGCGGATACTCGCCGCCAGAACAATGATATTCATCAGCCCAGCTTCTGCACTAAATTCAGCTAATTGTCTTTTGAGTTCAACGCTATCCGGTCCTTCAATCCACTCTGGACGTAACCCGTCATCCATCATTCCTGAATCACCCCAATCACGCGGGTCAATCCGGACACCTCTATCTGTAATCCACATGCGTGGTAAGCGATGGTCATTTTCGTATTTTTCAGTTTGGTCGGCGATAGGTGAGAGCAACGCTGTTTCAACCATCTCAATCGCATCGCGTAAATTGAGCGGTGGATAATTGTTTTTTTTGCGTTCTTCATTTACAACACCCAACCAATGCTCAAATAACGATGCTATTTGGTCGGCGGTCGGTTTTTTACCAGCGCGTAACATGCTTGGAATAGCGCGTCGTGCTTGAGCAAAATCGGGCATAATATCAAAAATATCCACCTGCTCAATTCGCAATTGCTTCAGGGCTTGCAAATCGGCGAATTGACCGAAGAACGCCGCATTCGTCTCTTCGTAACTCGCATCTTCTCGATTGCGCCCACCATCATCACTGAAGTGATTAAAATCGGCGTTCTTTATTTTGCGTTTTCCCATGCGAACACCTCTCTTTCAAATCGCTCGACTAACCCCCACATAATGCCTGCTTCGTAGCTAGTGGGGGCGTATGCAAAAACGGCTTGCTTAAAATTGGTCGCCTCAGAAAACACGGTTCGTAACGGGATCGCATCCCACACCAGCGCCCCGAAAGAGGCGCGGACATACTGCAAGTTTCGCTCATGATTTTCTGTTTTGGCGCGGAATTTATTCGGCACTATCCCTAAAATGTGATTCGGTGGCAAGTTATAATCCGACCGCCGACCCTCAAATTCGCGGATTTGGTCAAGACCGCGTTTTAACCCGTCAAATGAGAGCGCCTCACATTCCGTCACATAGACAAACCCTTTCGCCGCCATATATACTGCGCCATCGAACATCGTTGTCGTGGGGGCGGTATCGATGATGACATAATCAAAAACCCGTTGCACCTCTTCCAGACGCATCGAAAATGCGAATGGATTTTTTTCCAGCAATGGAATCACACCCGTCTTTTCATCGCTTGGCAACACGAATAACCGACCGCGTGACGGGTTATCGGGGACGCTAAACGCTTGTGACGATACTGGACGCAATACATCCTGAAAATCTTTTTTATCCACTAATAAATTGAATAGCCCAGGTTGCGGGGCGACACCTAATGAATACCCCGCATGACCTTGTGGGTCAGTATCTACCAATAACACATTATGCCCTTTAGTTGCCAGACCCGCCGCGATATGCACCGAGATAGTGCTTTTACCCACGCCACCTTTACGATTTGCCACTGCTATAATCCGCATAATTCACTTGCTCCTAATGCGATCTTCGCCTATGCTTGTTATAGGAATTGTATCGTTAAATTGGTGTTTTGGGTATGAACGTTCTTGCGATACACGCATTTATTTCTTATTTTCATCTCCCCCACCCCACCTTCTTAACGCCCATTTTCATCAAAAGTATCTATACTGTATATATATCACGCGGTTCGCTTCCCTTCTATTGTGATTAAGGAATATGTGACGTATGACCCTAAACGATTGGCAAACCGAAAAAGAACACCTTTTAGAACAAATCCAAATTGAGCGCCTAGAACGCGAAGTCCTGTTCCAAATCGCGCTCAACCTAAGTTCCGCCACCTCGCCCGATGACCTTGTGAAACTGGTGTATAAATTCGCCTCGCAGTATGGCGCAGGCGCTGTCAGCCTGTTTTACTTCGACCTCGATGCCACTGGCTACCCCGAATGGGCAGAACTCATGGCGGTCAAAAATGATGGTGCAGAACTCCTCATGGCGGTCGGTACGCGCTTTTACTTGCCAGAACTCCCCACCGCGGCGTTGTGGATAAACAACGCATCCAATACCGAATTCATCGAAGATGCCCACACCGATACCGACCTTGACGACATCACCCGCATGGTGTTTATATCGGTAGATGCTATCGCCACTGCCATGATTCGCTTGTATACAGGTGTTGCCAATTGGATAGGTGTCATGAACATCACTTGGGATAAACCCCATGAATTTACGCCACTCGAAAAAAATATTTATAACGCCTTAGCTGTCCTGCTCGCGCCAACGGTCGAAAATATTCGGATGCGGAACACACTCGAACAGCGTGTCGCAGAACGCACCCGCGAATTACGCATTGCCACAGAACGCGCCGAGGAAAGTTCCCGCCTCAAATCCGAATTTATCGGCACGATCACGCATGAACTCCGCACACCACTCAACGCCATCGAAGGATTTTCCAGCATCATGCTCGGCGGGATGGGTGTTGAACTACCCCCTAGTGCCTTGCGCATGGTCGAGCGCATCAGCGCAAACAGCAAAAGTCTGATAGCCCTCGTCAACGATATTTTAGATTTATCGCGCATCGAAGCAGGATTTTTGCAACCCGCTTATTTGCCATTCCGACCCAAGCATCTGGTCGCCAAGTGGCAAGACCAAGTGAGCATCCTCGCCCAACAGAAAAATATCGTCCTGACTGTCGATTTATCGCCCGATGTGCCAGCTGTATTACTGGGTGATGAGGATGCCATCGGCAAAATTGTGATTAATCTGCTCCTGAATGCTGTCAAATTCACCCCGCCGAATGGCGCAGTCTCGCTGACCATCACCCCCACCACCGATAGGCAATTCATCCAATACATTGTATCCGATACCGGTATCGGCATTCCGCCCGAAGCCCACGATTATATTTACGATGCCTTCCGCCAAGTCGACCAATCATCCACCCGCGAATACGGCGGGACGGGCTTAGGCTTGACCATCGTCAAAAAATTGACCGATGCCATGTCGGGGACAATCCACCTGCATAGCGTGGTGAACGAAGGCACAACCTTCACCATCACCTTCCCACTCAACACCCCTCTGGTGGATTAACTAACCATCATTTGTAGGGGTGAGGCATCGCCTCATCCCATCTCGTTTAAGGGTCTCAGAATAGGACGTACAGATAAGATATTGTCAAATTTCAGATTAAATGTGGGCATGTGTACGGGCGGATTAGCACCGCAAGGTGCGTATATCCGCCCTAAAAATATCATTCATGCCTTAAAAAATGAAACAGGCGTGACCCTTATCGTCACGCCTGTTTTTTGTTATTGATATATCAGGTGGTTTCTTTCCCCTCTCCATTTTATGGGGAGGGGTCAGGGGTGTGTTTCTTTCCCCTCTCCAATTTTTGGGGAGGGGTCAGGGGTGTGTTTCTTTCCCCTCTCCAATTTTTGGGGAGGGGTCAGGGGTGGGGTTCACCCACCGCCACCGATGGCGAAATTATTCGCTGGACACACATTCACCTCTAACCATTCATCGCGGATGACCGCATCCACCGATGTATCTTCGATGGTCATGGCGAATCCTTTGTGGATGAGACCGTCTGGGTATTGTGTATCGCGCATGACGATGCTTTCTTCGCGGCTGGCGCGTTCAAACGGCATGTTCATGACAGGATACACATCCATATACTCTTCAAAGGTCAATTGGAAGGCATCTTCTTCCACCAATATCGGCGATGCCGTGATTGGCAACACATCCACTTCGTAGATATTCGGGTTGCCTTCAATTTCGCTGGTGAAGACTAAGCGGTCATCGCCACACAACCAAGTCGGCGCATAATCGTCAATCGTGTTATCGGTCAGTTTGCGCGTCAATCCCGTGCCGAATTCATGCACGTAGATGTCCAAATCGCCGTCCAAATTCGATTGATACGCCAAGAACCGTCCACTGGGCGAGAATGCCGAAATCGTCGCATTTTCGTCCACCGTTGTCAGGCTCACCGCTTGGGTGGTCGCCAAGTTCAATACTTTAATCACACTGTTGCCATTATCTGCCATGCTCAGATACACCATACGGCTATCATCGGGCGAATAACGGGCATCCATCGCGCCATTTGGCTCGCTGGTCAAACGACGCACCGTCATGGTGGTCAAATCGAGTTCGTAAATTTGTAGCTTGCCATCGATGTCGCTCTGATACGCAATCTTGCGCCCATCGCCAGACCACGTTGCATTTTGTTCGTTAGATGGGCTATCGGTGAGTTGATACTTAATCCCTGTCACCACATCCACCATGAACAAGTCCCAATTGGCGTTACGGGTCGATTCGTACACGATGTAGTTATTCGGACCCCACACGGGTTGGATTTCCACGGCGATGTCGTTGTATGTCACCCGTTGGGCATAGTTCATAGCGCCAGCCGTTGGCGCGACATAAATTTCCCAATTGCCATCGCGGTTACTGCTAAAGGCGAACCATTCCCCGTTGGGCGATAGGCTCGGCATGAGGTCGGTCACATCGGGCGCGTTCACTTCGTCCAGATCGGCGCTATCGCGTTCCGTCAAGTTGGTATGGATGCTGATTCGGTTCTCTTCATCTGCACCATCCAAGCGCCAGATGTCCCAGTCGCCCGATTGGTTGGTATGATACAAACGGAACACCGGGCATCCATGACCACATGTTGGCACACTATTCCACGCCGGCAATCCCAACAGGTCTAACGACAACCGATTCAGCAACAAGCCTTCGGCGGTAATCGGGACAATGGTCGGCGCGAGCGGGGTATCGCCCAAATCCAACACGGGGTTATTGATCACACCACCGCCAGAGATACAGGTCACTTGCATGATATTGAAGATGCCGTAGACATCGGTGGCGAAGGTGATGGTCAGCGACAAATCGGTCACAGGGATATTCACCAATTGCATCTCGTTGGTATTCAGGCGCAGGAAACCGGGCGCAGGTGTCAAATCGAAGCCCAGCGTATTCGTCACCGTGAACGGATGGTCAATCAACATCGGACCGCCGACATTGCGGACTAAGAATTGCACCGGGAACACGCACGAACTGGTCACTTGCAATTCGGGCAACTCACAATTTTGCGTATTGGTCACACTACCCGCGAACCCGGTGCTGGTCAGCGTATACAGACCGTACGGATCGCCCGTCGCCGAGAGCGTCAGCACCAATTCTTCGCCCACATTCAGGTCAAATTCGGTCACGGCTGGCGTGATTGTACCCGTTACATCCGTCCCATCTTTGTGTGTGATGGTGAACGCTTGGGGCAACATCATATCGCCACCGCCGATGTTGCGGATGGTGAACGTGGCGGGATGATCGCACGTACTTTCGGCTTCCAATTGCGGTGCAGTACAACCGTTGGTCGCATCGCCCGCCGTGAATGTCCCCGCGAAGCCCGTTGTCGTGATGGTATACGTGTCATACGGATTAATGCCCGTCATGGTGATGACTTGGTTGCCACCCGCACCGATATTCAGCGTGCCTGTCAGTACCGTTGCACTGCTACTATCGGTGATGCTGAAGGCTTGCCCGACTAACATCGCGCCACCCGTGTTGTTCACCGTGAACGTCAATGGATAACTGGCACAATCGTTGTTGCTCACCGTCAAGACGGGCGCGGCACAATTGGTCGCATCCATCACGGGGATGCTGTTGGTATTGAAGTCGTTGATGGTCAACGAATACGCCCCGTAGGGGTCAATGGCAGGCGCGGCAGGGCTGACCGTCACCGTTTGGCTACTGCCCGCCACCAATTGCACGCTGGTCGGGCTGATGGTCGAGCCACTCGGTCCCACATACGTCAAGGTAGATGGCATCAACATGTCGCCCGCACCGCCCGCATTGCTCACGATGAATTCCATCGGATTCACACACGATTGCGTGATGCTGATATTCGGACGCGCACAATCGGTTGGCGTGCTGGTGTACGACAAGTAACCGTTTGGCGAGGTGTTGCTCACCACCACATAACTGGCATACGGGTCTAAACCGGTCAGTGTTAATGTCAGGCTACTTTCGCCGACACCCATCACACCGTTCACACTCGGAATACCCTGAATTTCAAACCCTTGTGCCACGGGCAACGGCGCACTGCTGGTCACCGTGATTTGTGTCGGGTTGGCGCAGGTACGGACGACACTCAACGTCGGTGGCGTACACGCGGGGATGGTCGTATCCAACGTCAAGAAGCCTTGCGTGGTCGTTGTCGTGCGGATTTGATAACTCAGATACGGATTCACGCCCGTCAACGTCACGGGATAGGTCGTGCTACCTGCGGGGATTGTCCCTGTAATGACTGGTGTGCTGAGGATTTCAAAACTTTGTGGCAACACCATCGTACCCGTCACTGTGAATGTGACCACTGTGGGGTTGGCGCAACTCCGCGCTACCGTCAATGTTGGACGCGCCACGCAATTGGTCGGCGCACTGCTAATCGAACCGAATGCGCCCGTTGGGCTGGTTAAGGTATACGTTTCGTATGGGTCTAATCCGCCAACCGTCGATAATTGCACGATATTTTGGCTGACTGTTCCGCTCCCCAATTGGGGCAAGCTACCACTGGCGACCAACACATTGGCGCTGTTCCGCACTTCGTAGGGTTGGGTGGTGTGCATCGGATTCGGTCCGCCACTGGCGGTATTCGTCAGGATGAAGGTCGGCAGATTGCTCTCGCAGATATGCGACACGCTCAAAATCGGCGCGTAGTTACAGACCACATCGGCATTGGTATCCACACCATAATCGGGGATACGCATCCGCACCACGCCTTCCATGTTCACCAAATTGAAGGTCTGTGTTGCGCCAGCATTCAATTGCACCGTCTGATACAAAATCGGCGCACCGGCATTGTTATAGAAGATGACTTGCGATGGACTGGTCATGTTGTTGGCGCTGGTATTTTGCACTGTGAAGGTCGCAGTGCGGTTGGGCGCACACGTCCCACTGCCACTCAGCGTTGCCGCGGGCGAACCGGGCAAATCCACCACAATCGGACGAATCACACATCCCGTCTCAAACGAGGGACCCGTGAAGCACATCTCGACATAATACGTGCCAGCCGAGCCATACGTATGGCATTGCACACCCGTCCCATTCACGCCGGGCGCGGGGCTATAAACTGTGCCATCGCCTACATCCCAGCTATTGATGACAGTTCCACTCGGCGCGAAGGTCATATCGGGCGTATAGCACCATTGACCACCACCGATAGGCGTTGCGGTGAAGCTCATTTGACTCTCCAAGACGGTATATACCCGCACCGGATTTTGCGCCGTTGCCGTTAACGTGCCATTGCTCACGCGCAAGCCCGGATAATATACGCCCTGCGTCGGATATGTATGACACACCGTATTTTCATCTTGATAGGTGGTATAGGTGTAATCTGCGCTAAAGTTGGCGGGATTACCGTCCCAATCCCAATCCCATTCCCACAAAATAATCGCCGAACCACTCACGCTGGTATCGCGGAAGCACACTTCGAGCGGTGCAACACCGGCATTGATGTTATTGCGGAAGCTGTATCGCGCAATAATGTCGTTGATACCCAACAACGTGAAGTTCAATTGTGCGCTCGCCACACCCAAACACCCATTACGGCTCACTTCGAGGCGATAATTTCCCGCACCTAACACCGATGTGGTGAACACATTGCTGGCTTGGTTGGTCGGACCCACCACAATCGTGTTGGTATCGACATCGCGGATTTGGAAGGTGTAATTGCCCGTCAATTCGCCCGTGGGAGTCACGGTGAAGGTTTGCGTGCTATATTCCAAATCACCACCGCTACGGCTGACCGATAACCCTTGCAAGGCACAAATGCGGAAATTGGTCGCCTGGGTATTTTGTTGACGGAAATTCGTATCGCCTTGGAAGTCATTGGTCGCCACCAACGTCATCGTATACGTCCCAGGCGTGCCAAAACTGATACATGCCGGGTCTGGATTGAATGGCGAATACGTGTTGAAAGTCGTCACACCAAAATTGTTATCGGCAGGATTGCCACCGCCGCTAATCGTCCAAGTATACAGCAGATTGGTGGCGGGGTTGCCCAATGCGCTACCCGAATTGGTCACGCTATTGTTGGTGATATTAAAACATTCACCCACCGCGAACCCACTCCGACCACCGCCATACGCCTCAATAGCGAAATTCGCATCGACCGCGCCGACGATGTACCGTTGTGGAGCATTCAATGAGCAACTTAACGGGGTTGGCGGGGTCGCCGCACCACTCACATACGTCACATCCACGCGCATGTTATAGTTACCGACATTGCCATCGGTTGGGCTGTTGGGTGGCGCGAAGGCGGTACGGTTGATGGTCGCCGTAAAATCACCATCGGTTGTGCTGGTGGTGGTGTAAATCAGCGTTTGGGTTGCGCCCGGTCCAATCAGATAATAATCGTAACGCAAGGTATAACCGTTACCATTATCCACATTAACTGTGACGTTGCGTGTACCTGTCGCATTCGGGACGGTGAATGTATTGGTCGGTCCGCCGTAGAACGTATCACAGGTGAAGCCAACGCCCGCCGCTTCGGCAACTAAAATTTGCCAATCACTGACACAGCTATCGAGGATGTCATTGGTCACATCGACCTGATAACTCACGCGGTAGCGACGGTCTGGCACAAACGCGCTGAAGATGAATGCTTGCGTTGCCCCTGTCGTCTCATTCGCCAACATATACGGGCTACCGGGAACACCATCAATATCCGCCGCGCCGATGTCGACCGTGACGGGTGTCCACACATTCGAGAGTGGCACGATTTCTTCTTCTAAGAACCATGTCGTGAAATTGGCGCGACCAAAAATCGGCGACCCACCGCCCAATTGACGGATGTACGTGTTATTATCGCCCGGCAGTGGGGTTAAGTCGCCTGTCGGCAATCCACATACCAAATTATTCACGCGCACATTGACATCGCGTTGCGTACAATCCACAAATCCGGGTGTCCCATTCGGATACAACCAGCTAATGCTCAAATCAATCGTAGCAGGTGTGCCTGGGGGCAAGCTACCTTGTGGCGATGGCTGGTTGCCACTCCAACGCACGGTCGTTTGGTAATCGCCACTACCGCCCAACGCGACAACCGTTGGCGCATTGACAGGATATGACCAGGCGTAGTTCACACTGCTAATGCCCGGCACCAACACGCCCGGTGATTGGAACAAGCTGAATGTGCTGGTATACGTGTGATTGTGTTGCGCGGTGGTGGTATCACCTGTCGGTAACGCTGTGGTGTTACCCATTTGTGGCAATGGAGTCCCATTTCCAGTCACGCTACAACTGGGTGTGGGATATGGGTCTACGCCCACAATGCCCGTATTACAATTGGCAGTGGAGACGGTTGCGTTTAGATTATCGAAATCCACCTCGACTCGATATTGGAAGTCGGGATGCGTAACGTGATCATTCGTCATGGTATGTGTATACGGGAACGGACTGGTGGGGTTGCCCGTGCCATCATAGACCAGTGTTTCGGTCCCTGGCGCAGGATTCGTCAGATAAATCCGATACCCCAAAATGGGACGACCAAACACGTTCCCCGTGCTGATGTTGATATTGTAATTCAAGCCCGTTGCATATTGTGGGCTATCCCACGCCGTGAGGATGCTACAGGTTGGATCGGGGAAGGGCAGGATGGTCACGGTGTCTTCTTCAAAACAAGTGGCATCCACGCCAGCATCATAAATCCCGTTGCTGTTGTTATCCACAAACACATCATAACGGATGACGTAACTGGTCGATGTGACCGGGTTGGTATAACTGCGGGTCATGCTCGTGCCAGTTTCGGGTTGCGAAACCCCGTCAATCGCCCAAGCGTACCCCAAAATGGCGCGTCCATTGAGCGTCCCACTGTTAAAATTGACGCTATACGTCACAGGGCTGGCGCTGGCGTAAATGCTTTGGGGCAAAATCCCGCTCACACTCGTCCCGCTAATGCCGATCGACGTACATTCAATCGGTGTCCAATCGCGTACCACAGTCGCATCTGCCGTACACACCGCGCCGTCATTGGTGGTCACGGTCAGGCTGATGTTGAACGACCCAAATCCAAACGCCGACCAGTTGATACCTGTCAAATTGGCGGTGGTGATGGGTTGCGGAATGCCCGCCGTGTTCGGGGTGATTGTCCACTCATAACTGGCGGTGCGTGTGCCGTAATTGGGTCCGTTCAAGTCGGTCACGGTGCTATTATAATTTTGCGGACCATCGGTTGGCAAAATGTCGAAATCGCCCGTGATGCCACAGGTAATATCGCGCCGTGCCACTGTGATGAAATATTCTTGTGTATCGCTCCCGCCAGGGCCGGTCACGGTCAAAATGACGCGGGTCACACCGACAGGCAACGGCACATCGTTGGGATAGCGCACATTGTCGCGGGTGGTATCGATACTGCCATCATTGCCGAAATCGAATTGCCAATCATACCCGTTGGGGTTGAAAATCGTCCCCGTGCTGAGGTCTGGATCGAAACTCACATATTGACCCCAAATCGGCGACCCAGGCGACCAAGTGAAATCGGCTGTCGGTTGTAATTGGAGCGTGAAACTTTGTACCGCCTCAGAACTAATCATCGGCATGCTACCTTCAACACGCAAGCGCACAGTTACAGTTGTGCCGATTGCCGCGGGCGGATAATCGTAACACACGATGGTATCATTCGGGCTACCAATCGATGGCGTATCGCTCGGACCGCCAGGGGGAATCGGTCCGCCGAAGCTATTATCGAAATCCCAAAAACTGTATTGATAGGTGCCTGTGCTGGTGTTTTCAAAACAAACACGCCGTCCACTACCAATATTTTCGGCTAATGTATAGGTGAAACTGGCGTTCACCGAGCTTTCGGCACTATACACAAATAAAGTGCGTTGGGTAAACCCACTCCCGCCAGGTCCAGAGTAATCTAAACGGATGGTGTATGTGCCTTGTGCCAACCCGACCAGCGCCGCATTCAGCGATGCCACATTGGGATACGTCCCGCTCACCGGACCCGTCAGCGTATAACTAATCGTGTCCACTGGACCCGTGGCATAATCAATCTCGGTCACGACCGCCGTCAACGGCTCTGGACCCGTTTGTGGGTTGAGCGTGAAGGTCATGCTGGGTGGCGTGGCATTCAGCACAAACGATAAAACCGCCACAGACGCTTGCCCCGCCGTGTTTTCGGCTTTCAGATAATAATAATGTGGCGTTGCGAAAGTGCTGAGCAGGTAACTGGTGGTCGTCCCCAAGCACGGCAAACTATCAAAAAATGACGCGGGTACGGGTGCAGGTGGGGGTGGGGTGGTACTCACACACCAACTTTCAGTCAACCCTGCAGGCGTACTGGTGCTGGTCGCTGTGAAGGTGACTGGTGTGGCGCTGGTCGCCGTTTGCCCTGGCGAGAGGAAAAATCCCGCCGATGGGGGTTGTGTCACGCTGATTTGACCCGTCAACACAATATCACTGCCGAACCCAGGCAACGGTGTACACGTCAGGATGATATTAAACGTACCAATGTTGGTATAGGTATGGCTAACAGGTGTGCCTGTCCCGCTGGTGCTATCGCCAAAATCCCACGCATAACTAGCGATATTATTGGCATTAATCGCGCTAAATTGATACGTGAACGGGTCGTTATCGCCCAAATCATCTATCGCCATGGCGCACGATGTTTGTGTGAATTGAGGGCGGTCTGGACCCCCTTGTACCTGTGCAGGTGGATTTTGCGCGGGCATCTCCACCGCGGGCGTGCTTTCGGGCGTTTCCTCCTGACCCAACGTGGGCGTGCTGGCGGTAGCGATATTCGCCACGATTGCCAATGCCAACATCAGGACAAGCGAAAACCCCAAGAACCGAATTTTGGAACTTCTGGAGATTTTCATAACCGTGTGTGACTCCTTCTAAAAAATAAACCATGAATCATCATGATAAAAAAAGCGACCAACGCAATTATGCTTGACGTGGGTCGCTGGGGATTTTTTCATATTCAACGGGAGACGAGCGTTTTTTTATGAACAAATCGGCACAACAAACCGATATCAAAGCATTTTTGCATCTTTTCACATTCATATTCTAGCATAAACCATTTTCTAATGTGCCAGAAGCCACCAAAAATTCAGAAAAAATTCAGAAGCATAACAAACCATGTACAAATGTCCCGCTAATCGGTTTGTAACCCGTTCACAGATTGTCACCACCACCCGCCTCAAGATAAATATTCCCTCATAATCGCGCAAAAATGTGCAATCCTCGCTATAATAGAAGGGTAAATGGTTGTTCAACATTCATAAGAAAGCGGTTTCTATTATGAAATATACCATCCTCATCATCGCTCTCAGCCTGTCCGTGTGGATGGGTGGCGCGGTTAGCCATGCCCAAACCACCACCGAACTCGCCGCCACCCTCGAAGTGTTAGAGAGCGGGGTCGAAGTCTTGCGCGTCAATACCGCCAATTGGTTGCCCATTCGCCTTGAGGCGATTGTCGGGGTAGGGGATATGATTCGCACCGATGCAACGGGTCGCGCTCGTATCACCTTTTTTGAAGATGGCACCGATACCGAATTGCTCCCCAACACCACTTATCAGATTAACCGCTTCGAGGCAATTGCCGATAGCTTTGCGCTCGAAGCCGAAGTCGTACTCGGTCAGACCATCCAACGACTGGGACGCTTGCTCGATGCCAACGCCAATTATACCATCCGCACGCCCGGCATGACCCTCGTGGCGCGTGGCACGGTGTTCCGCATCCGTGTCGAAGAATCGCAACGTTCCGCCATGCTGGTCGATGAAGGCTTGGTCGATGCCAGCAACCAAGCGCAAACAGCCGATGTCCCGGTCGGATTTGGTATCCGTGCCGAAGCCGATAGCCCCCTCAGCGATGTCGTCCGCGCCACCACCTTCGAGCAACTCGATGCCGCCTTAGATGGATGCCCCGCAACGCTCACCACGCCCGATGATGTCACCATCAACGTCCGCAACGCCCCCAACCGCAACGCCGAGATCATCGCGGGCGTACTCGCAGAAAATATCACCACCCTCTACGGACGCACCGAGTCCACCAAATGGTATCGTATTCGGTTGGATGATGGCTTCGGCTGGATTTTATCATCATCGGCACAAATTGGCACTTGTGCGGGCTTGCGCGTCTTTGCCGATGATTTCGCGGGTGAAAATGGCGTGGATACCCCCCCGTCCGATACCCCGCCCGCCGAATCTACCCCCGAAGCCCCGTAAAATCAACTAGGGGCGAGGCATCGCCTCGTTCCGTCAGATATGCCATCCCTCCGCCATCTGCCAAAAATCCGAGCCAGCGTGTACGGGACGATTAGCGAGAAGCGCGTATATCGTCCCTAAAAAATACGCCTTGCCCAATGCCATGCCACGCCAAACACACTCGCTATGTAACATACATGTTATTTATATGTTACATACAAGACAAAAATTCTAGTCACAAACCGCGCAAAAACCGCCGAGCCAACACAGACGCACGTCATCCGACCCGTCCATGCACCACGCCACGCGCCGTTATGTAACATACATGTTACCTATATGTTACATACAAAACAAAAATTCTAAATTTACTCACCCCACCCACCTCGTCTAAAAATTCGCATAGTCAAAAAAGTTATCCGTCTCCATACAAATGTTGAATAGAGGGGTACACACACATCACATCGGCAACGAACACGAGATTGGCATCAAAAATCCTTCAAATTCGACCGTTCTGGGCATCTTATGTTACAATACGCCTAGTTTTATTGCTTAACACAGGATGTCTCATGCGTCACATTCTCATCCCATTCAAACCGCTAACCATCCCGCGCACACGCCAAACGTTATACGGCGTGTTGCTGGGGTTGATAGTCGCCGTGTTCATCATCCTGATATGGGCAGGCGAGATTTTCGCCCAAATTCGCTTGCGTTTTAACGATGCGTATTATGCCAACGCCCCTACTAGCGACCAAATCGTCATCATCGCCATTGATAACCCCAGCCTGAACGCTTACGGACGCACCCCTAGCGAATGGTCACGCACCTTATACGCCGACCTGATGACCATCCTCAGCCAGAACGGGGCGCGGGTGGTCGGATTCGACCTGTTATTTTCTGAACCCACCGCCGAAGATGAGGCGTTCATCGCCGCCATCCAAGCCGCCCGCCAGTCCGAAGCCCGCACCCGTGTGGTCATGCCCGCCGTTGGCTTGACCAATGCCGATAACCCCGCCTTTCAGACCATCGCCTACGGCACAATCCTCACACCGCACCGTGCCTTTATGGATGTCATCGACAATATCGGCTTCGTCAATGCCTATCCCGATGCCGATAACGTCATCCGCAGGCAAATCACCACCATCGCATATCCGTGTGATGATCCCACCTGTACCACAGACCGTACCCGTGCCTATAGTTTCATTATCGCCGTGTATCTGGCGTATCTTCGCATCCCTACCATCGCCATCCCGCAAGTCGTGACGATGGGGCAGGGCGAATTAGCCATCACCGCCGAGCGCACAATCCGCATCGACCGAAACGGGCTTTGGATCCCTACCTATTTCGGTCCGCCCGATTCGCCCGATACGCATACCTTCACCGTCCTTTCCTTTATAGATGTCCTCGAAGGGCGCATCGACCCCGCCATTTTTAATGATAAAGCCGTGCTGGTCGGCGTGATGAATAGCACGGGCAACACCGATTTATACAGCGTCCCTACGGGGCGTGATGGTCGCCGTATGGCAGGTGTCGAAATTCACGCCAACACGTTTGAATCGCTCCTGCAGAATATTTCGTATACCGAACAGCGCCCCATCGGGCAAATCCTGACTATCACCCTGACCGCCGTTATCGCAAGCACGATTTACGTCCAACTTCGATGGTGGTGGATGCTCATCATCGGCGCGGTGTTGCTGGTGGCGCTGATGATCGCCCTGTTCATCCGCTTTCAACTCACCTTACAAATCATCAACCTGTTTTATGCAGGTCTGGCGGTCATACTCCCCATCTTCGCCGCCCAAATGATGGATATCGTCTTAGAGACGCGCCGTCGCCAACGCGCCGAGATTATGCTCCAAGCCGAAAAAGAACTCTCCGCCTTGCGCTTGCAAATCATCGAAGAAAAAGACCGCCAAAATGCCACCCTTGCCGAATTGAGTATGCTCAAAACGCGCATGATTCGCATGGCGAGCCACGACCTCAAAAATCCGCTCGGCGTGGTCATCACTTACGGCTCGCTCATCGAAGAGGATATCCAAGCCAACCCCGATGCCATGTCTGCCGAACACGCCCGCTTCATCAAGAGTATGGTCAAAAGCGCCCACGACATGCTCCATATCATCGAAGATATTCTCAACCTCGAAAAAATGCGCTCTGGCAACATCAAGCGAGACCCGCTCTCGCTCCATTTTTTGGTCGAGGAGGTCATCTCGCGTCACGAACTCGATGCCCAAGAGAAGCATCAGACCCTCATCAAACACTTGCCCGATGAACCCTCTTTGGTGCAGGGCGATTATCGCCAATTGTTTCAGGCTATCACCAATTTGGTCGGCAACGCCATCAAATATACCCCACAGAACGGCACGATTCACGTCCGACTCATCCCCCAAACCGAGACGATTCGCATCGAAGTGCAAGATAACGGCTACGGCATATCCCCAGACGCACAGAAAAACCTGTTTCAAGAATTTTACCGCGTCAAGACCGCCCAAACCGCCCATATCGAAGGCACGGGGTTGGGATTAAGCCTCGTCAAGGCGGTGATAGACGCGCACGGGGGCAAAATTTGGGTGCAGAGCGCCGAAGGCGTGGGTAGCACCTTTTATGTCGAGCTACCCCGTTTCGTAGGTGTCCTCAGTGATGATGCGTGACCCGTTATCCCCACCCCCTAGCCCCCTCCCCAATTCTTGGAGAGAGCGAATTGGTCACGGGTCGCATGATTTTCCTAATTTGATGGTGATTGCCACGTTTTTCTCCCTTCCCCTACGCAGTGGGGGAAGGGCTGGGGATGGGGGAAAATCTATTCCCCATTTCTAAATTTCGTATATTTCTGTGCGCCAAAATAACCAATCTCGCTTACAATGTTATTATCTGTCAGTTTGATACATGGAGCGCAACACGTTTTATATGACCAAAATAATTGTATTCTTCTGTGGATGTGCGTTGCTCTGTCTTTGCCTCATCCCCGACCACACCGCACGCGCCGCCACCTTTGACGTATGCACGCTCGCCGAATTAACATCTGCCATCACCATCGCCAACGGCAACGGTCAATTTTAATTGTTCGACCACCCTCAATTTCACCGCCCCAATCACCATCTCCTCAGATATCACCATCAACGCCAATGGCAATACCGTTATTTTTGATGGGGGCAACAGCACCCGCTTTTTTAGCATTAGCTCCCCCGTTTCGCTCACATTAGATGGTCTCACGCTTCAAAATGGCAATGCGGGTTTGGGTGGTGCTATTTCAAGTTTTGGTGGCACGCTCATCATCAATAACAGCACCTTCAACAACAATCGATCGAGCGGTGAGAGTGGGGCGATTGACAATTTTTCGTTTGCCACCCTCATCATCACCAATAGCACCTTCAGCAACAACCGCGCAGGCACGAATGGCGGTGCTATTTCAAATATCAGCAGTTCCGATGTCACCATCATCAACAGCACCTTCGCCAATAATTCATCCGGTGGGACAAATCAGGGGGGCGCGATTTATAATGCCAGTTCTCTGACGATTATCGGTAGCATTTTCACGACCAATTCAGCACTCTCTGGTGGCGCGATTTTCAATACGGCGATTGGCGCTGTCTCGACACAAGAGTCGCATTACCAAGATAACACCTGTTCTGGCACAATCACCGATAACGGCGGCAACACCGTCACCAACGCCACAGGCTGCCCAGGCAGTGCGCCGATTCCGTTGGATGTATCGGCAATCGCCTGCAACGGGGATAACGCCGAATTCACAATTAACAATGGTGATGCCAATTTTAATATCACAGGCACGGGCGCGGGTTTGCCATTATCGAATATCGGCACAGGCATAGTCTCGCTCACAGGTGCGGGTTCATGGACAGAGGTCACTGCCACAGAACGGCGCGGAGACCGCCAATTTATTGATTTGGGTGATATAACCTGTCCCGCCACCGTCCCGCTATCCGCCAGCGCGACTTGCATCGGCGCAGATTTACAGGTGAACATCTTCACGGGCGATACGCCGTTTGATATTGTCGATGATAGCGCCACCCTGCGCGATGATGTCCCCATGGGGGCTATCCTCGTCCCAGGTCCCATCACCGTCACCAATTTGCGCGTGGTCGAACAAAGTGGGGATGGTGAAATTTTTCCGTTTGGCGATTTTGATTGTTTCATCAGCGAAACGCTATCCGCCAGCGTGGTTTGTAACGGTGCAAATTTGGATGTGATTATTGCCAATGGCAACGCGCCCTTCACGATTGATGTGAACGGGAGCATCACCAGCGCCAATCCGTTGGGGATATACAATTTCGCGGGTCCCAACACGTTCACGGTCATCGTCTGCGAAGAAAGTGGGGATGGTGAACAATTCACCACATCGGTAACGTGTGATGCCACCGTCATCCCGCCCGTTGTTCCGCCTGTCGCGCCGATACTCTCGCCAGACCCGACCGCGCTCGGTTGCGAATTGACCACCAGCATCAACCTCGCCAACGCACCCGATAACACCTATTGCCGTGTCTTGATGCGGAACGGTGGCGTGGTCAGCTATAGCGGTGCAATCCCTGCCGATTTAATTTCGCTCGGTGTGATTTTGGCGGTGGATGTGTATAGATTAGAAGGTGGCATGAGCATCAACACCTTCCCCGATTACGCCCGTGTATGCTTATCGGGGCCGGGTAGATTATTCTATATGGATAGCCGAAATGCCCCGCGTGTCTCCATCGAATTGGCATCCGAAAATGTGGATGGTCTCACCTGTGGTTGGATACCCGCCCCTGGCACCCTGATTTTGACGAATTAACACGCGCCGCTAGGGGGTTTGAACCCCCTAGCGATTGCATTTTGCAAGCCCACTCAAGCGTTTGAGCGCCCCTAGCGGCTACCGCGCAGGCGTGGGTCGAGCGCATCGCGCAGACCATCTCCTAGCAGGCTAAAGCCGAACACCACCAGCATGGTCGCCAAGCCCGGATACAACACGATATGCGGGGCAGAGCGGATAAAATCGCGCCCTTTTTGCAACATGTTGCCCCATTCTGGTACATCGCTTGGCGCACCCAAGCCCAAAAATCCCAGCGCGGCAGACGCTTGAATCGCCACCGCCATTTGGAGCGTGGATTGCACAATCACGGGCGCAAGCACATTCGGCAACACATGACGGAGCAGGATATACAAATGCCGACTGCCCGCGGCGCGAGCGGCTTCGATATACAATTCTTGCTTCACACTCATGGTTGAACTGCGGACGAGGCGCGTGTATGTCGGGATAGACAGCACGCCGATGGCGATAATCGCATTTTGTAAACTAGACCCCAAAAACGCCACGAATAAAATCGCCAGCAAGATGCTTGGGAATGCCAACATAATGTCGATAATGACCATGATGATGGTATCCACAATCCCGCCAAAGTAACCCGCCATGATGCCCAATGGCACGCCTGTGAATAAGCCAATCGCCACCGAAATAATCCCCAACGTGAGCGAAATTTGCGCCCCATACATCAACTGCGTCAGCATATCTTTGCCAATCGGGTCATTCCCCAACGGGTGCGCCTCGCTCGGTCCCTTGCGGGCGAGCATCAGGTTATGAAAATCGTAATCATACGGCGCGATCCACGGCGCGGCAACCCCAACAAAGATGAATGTCGAGACGATAATCAGCCCGATCACCGCCATCCGACTCCGCAAGGTGTTGATCACCACTTTGGGGATGCGAAATTTGCGCGGTTGCGCGGTCTCTATCAGCGAAGGTACGGTTGTCGTCATAAATTCACCCCTTTATTGATACTGAATGCGCGGGTCGAGATAAGCGTAAATCACATCCACCAACAAATTGATGAACACGAAGCCGATGGTGATGACCAGCACGAAGCCCTGCACCACGGCGTAATCGCGGTTGCGGATGGCATCAATCAAACCGCGCCCGACACCGGGCCACGAGAAGACCGTCTCGGTGATGACCGCCCCGCCCAACAGCGTGCCGAATTGCAAGCCAACGATGGTGACAATCGGCAACAGGGCGTTGCGAAGCGCGTGCCGATAAATCACCACCCGTTCTCGTACACCTTTGGCGCGGGCGGTACGCACGTAATCTTGGCGCAACACCTCTAGCATACAGGCGCGGGTCATGCGGGCTTGAATCGCCACCGAGCTGGTCGCCAAGACCATCACGGGCATCACCATGTGTTGCCATGTGCCAAATCCACCAGGCGGTAAGACGGCGGTGCGTTGCCCAAGCCACTGCGGGAGCAAATTGGCGAAGAAAATCATCAGCATCAGCCCTAACCAAAAAATCGGCATCGAGACCCCCAACAACGAGACGATCATACTGCCCGTATCGAACCATGAATTGGGGCGCGTGGATGCCAGCACGCCAATCGTGATGCCGATGAGGGTGGCAAAAAACAGGCTCACGCTGGTCAACAACAACGTGCGTGGCAAGCGGATGCCGATTTCTTCAATCACAGGCACGCGACTGCTGATCGACATGCCCAAATCGCCCCGCAACACCGCGCCGACATAGATGATGTATTGTTCCAGTATCGGGCGATCTAAACCCATTTTTTGTTCGAGCGCGGCGATGTATTCGGGCGTGGCTAATTCGCCCGCCAACGCTTGGGCGGGTCCGCCCGGCACGGCGCGGATGCTGATGAATACCAAAAACGAGACCCCGATGATGGTGGGGATGGCTAATAAAAATCGGCGTAAAATGAAGGTCGTCATAGATTATAGCTCTCTAAATTGGATGTTGGTCAGTGTCCCCACCCCCTAGCCCCCTCCCCACGCAGTGGGGAGGGGGAATAAAGCGCATTTTGCCCCGTTGCACAGGGACGATGTTCCACCCGTTGCACAGGGACGATGTTCCACCTGTTAGCGGGGTTTTTCCCTGCTCCCTTCCCCTACGAAGTGGGGGAAGGGTCGGGGATGGGGGATTATTCTTTATCGGCAAAAGTGGCAATCGCGCTTTCATCGGGGTGGATGATGAACCCAGTCACATTGCTCCGAACCGCCGTCACTTGGATTTCGCTATACAAGAACAGCCACGGGGCATCTTCCCAAATGGTTGCAATCGCTTCGGCATACAAGGCTTGACGGGTCTCGCTATCGAGCGTAGACCGCGCTTCATCGAGCAGGCGGTCGACTTCGGGGTTGTTATAGAAAGCGCCGTTGAAGCCGGGTGGCACTTCGCTCGAATGGAACAGCGCATACAGGGCGTAATCGGCATCCATAGTTGGGACACCCCAGCCGAGCATGGCGAATTGGATGTCATTTTCGGGTTTAGGACGGCGAACATACGGCACATATTGCGTCCATTCGAGCGTTTGCAATTCGACATTCAACCCGACATCGGCTAATTGAGCGCGGACGACTTCTGCCACCAACGCATCTTGGCTATAGCGCCCAGTTGGATGATACAGGGTGACGGTCGTGCCTTCCTCGACACCCGCTTCTGCCAACAATTCACGGGCGCGGTCGAGGTCACGGGTATACGGGGTTTGTGCCGAATAGCCGAAGATGGGCGGGGCGAAAGGCGCTTGGCTGACGAGCGCCGCGCCTTCAAACAGGCTGGCGACAATCGCCTCTTTATCAACGGCATAATTCACCGCTTGGCGCACGCGCACATCATCGAAGGGCGGTTCGGTGGTGTTGAAGAAGATGTAAATCGTGCGTAAACCGGGCGTGATGACCACTTGCACATCGGGGGTCATTTCGAGGCGCGAAATATCGGCAGGCGGGACGCGCAACGCCACATCGACCGTACCCGCTTCGAGTTCGACCAACCGCGCACCCGCCTCTAAAATCACGCGGAAGATGACGGTATCAATGGCGGGCGCATCGCCCCAATAATTTTCGTTGCGCGTCAAGACGACTTGTTCAGACCGCGCCCATTCGCTCAGGACATACGGACCCGTGCCTGCCGTGTTGGATGCCATGAAATCCGCCCCTTGTTCGATGACGGCGGGGCTAATCATCGCCAACGCCCCGTGCGAGAGGTGCGCGGGCAGTGGCGCGAAGGGGATGGCGGTGGTGATTTGCACGGTGTATTCATCCAACACCTCCACTTGCGCCGGTTGACCCGCCACCACCAACAAGAAACGGAACGGTGCGCCGTTATCGGCATTCAAAACCCAGTCGAGGTTGGCTTTCACCGCTTCGGCATTGAACGGCGTGCCATCGGTGAAGCTGATGCCTTGCTTGAGTTCGATCACATAGGTGGTGTCGCTGGTGGCGGTGATGCTCTCTGCCAACAACGGTTCGAGGACACCCTCTTCGCTCATCGAAAAGAGCGTTTCATAAACATGTTCGAGGACGGAGAACGATGGGGACGAGGTGACGGTATGAATGTTGGTGCTTTCAATATCCGTCCCAGAGGCGATGGTGAGGGTTTTGCCTTCCTGAGCGATGACGCTCACCGAAAACAGGCTCACCAAGAGGAACACTAAAAACGAAAGTACAAGGTTGCGTTTCATATTTTCTCCTCACAAATAAACTTTTAATCATTTTTGTTATATATCGGATGCGTAAAAAACTATCGCAACCGATATAATTGCTCCCCTGCTTCAGAGTGTGACGTTCTCTCTAAGCAAGATGTTTAGATGGATAGTCTAACATATTATTTCGTGCTAACCAAGTTCAAAAGATGAGAATTTGCTGATTTTTATGCGATATGTCCAATAAAAAAAGCCCCGCGAGGGGGCTTTTTAGCAGGAAAATATGCGACTTATTTGTGTTGTACCGTGATTTTGCGTGGTTGGACTTCTGGGGTCTTGGGCAGATTGAGCGTCAGCACGCCGTTGGCATATTCCGCCGTGACCTTATCGGCATCCACCGCCAACGGTAGGGTTAATGTGCGGGCGAATTTGCCGAAGGCGCGTTCTTGGAGTAACACTTTGGTGTCATCTGGCACTTGGGGCGCAGGCACTTCGACCGAGATGGTGAGTTTGTTGTCGTGCCAATTGATATTCAGTTGGTCGGCATCCAAACCAGGGATATTGGCGACAACGGTGTAGGCATCGGCGGTTTCATGCACATCAATCGGCATGGTGTTCCCTGCGATAGTCGGGCGCATCCCACCCCAGGCTTCATCGAACAATCTATCCATCGCATTTTGCAACACTGCCATTTCACGAATGGGATTCCAACGAACAATATTAGCCATGATATTTTTCTCCTATACGCTAGTTGTATCTTGATGTTGATGTGGGTTTGTTCAACCTCACACTATGCCTTTATCATAGCGCCGTTGTGTAAGAGAAATTTATGAGGCGTATTAGAGATGTGTGTGAGATGTATCAGAGGAGTATATGCAGGCGGGCGTGTGTATCATACGCGCAAGCACACCTTCCACGCGCCGTCTTCTTGAATAACGGGCAGAATATTCAGGTTTAATTCGCTCAGCGAGCGGTCTATCGTCCGACCCGCAACGCTGATGCGTACCACCCCGCCGATTGTCACCGCTTGTGTGGCGGGGTTATAGGTATACGTCAAGCCCGATACATCCACCGCACCGCCCTGCGCCAAGCCTTCGCTGATGCCCCGCATGACCGTTTCGCCCAATACGATGGCTTGCGCCGCGCACATATTGGCGCGAAGTTGCTCGCCGTTGGCGCTAAACAAGGCATTGACCCAATTTTGAGCCGCGGCTTCGGGCGTTTTTGCGCCCCCGCTACTGCATCCGACCAACAACACGGCGATGAATAAGATGACGATACTAACGCTGTGGCGCATGGTTGTTTCCTTATGGTTCGATATTCATGATGATGTTTAAGGCAGGTATACGCTATATTTTCAGCATGTGGCGGATATACGGCTTCGCCTAATCCGCCACTACCCCCCGCAAAATTTGTACGGGCATGTTTTCAGCATGTGGCGGATATACGGCTTCGCCTAATCCGTCGCTACACCCTGCAAAATTTGTACGGGACGATTAGCGCGTAGCGCGTATATCGTCCCTATTTGATTATCATGATGCGGTGTAAAAAACGGGCGATTCGCTCGCCCGTTTGTGTTGCAAAATTCGATGCTCTCCCAACCGAGATTAGTTGGTCAAGCACACTGTCCATTTACCACCCTCTTCGGCAACCGGAATACCGTTGCTCCCGAACATGCTGTTCACATCCATGGGGAATGGAATTTCTTGACCCTGAGCGGTAATCTTGATTTCGCCACCGATATTGACGACTTTGGCATCGCTATTATAGGTGTAGGTCAAGCCTGTGAGGATGATTTCGCCACCCAGTTGATTCATCGAATTGAGACCTTCTGTGATAGTCGAAAATGCCTCATCAGTCAATTCTGCTTTGGCGGCTTCGCATAAAACATCACGCACTGCGCTCGCATTGCCTGCAAAAATACCTTCCACAAAGGCTTTGGCGGCATCGGTTGCACTACCACCACCGCCACCGCCACCACCGCCACATGCGGCAGAGACGAGCGCGATAATCATCATGGCAACAATGAGCAGAACACGTTTCGATAATGTCATGGTACGTTTTGTCCTTTCGGGTGTGAATATCAGATAATTACAGTATAAGCGAATTATTAAATTTGGCAAGCAAAAATGACAATTTCGATGAGCAACTTATAAAAATATACGATTTTCATGTTTACTTAACAATCCATTCGCGTTTCACTCATGTAAAAAATTTAAGGTGATGCATGTTGATGAGCGAGATATGCACCGTGCAAATTTGGATGCACCGTAGGGACGCGATTAATCGCCTCGCTACAAACGCAAATCTGGTTCATGTGTAATGCAGTTTGTTGCGTTATGTTATCTATATTTTAGGAGAGAGAAATGCGTAAGTTATCTGTATTGTTTGTAACCCTTGCTGTACTCGCGTTATCGTTAGTCCCCGCTTTTGCACAAGATGATATGCCCGGCACCATCGCCGACATTGTAGTCGCCAGCGCCAGCGCAGAAACCCCCGAATTTAGCGTTTTGCTGACCGCCGTACAAGCCGCAGACCCCGCCGTCCTCGAAGCCTTATCCAATCCAGAAGCCCAATTGACCGTGTTCGCCCCCACCGATGCCGCTTTCGGCGCATTGTTTGAAGCACTCGGCGAAGAAGCGGTCGCCGCCTTATTAGCCGATACCGAAGCCCTCACCAGCGTGTTGCTGTTCCATGTGGCAGAGGGCACCATCACCAGCGATTTGGTCGTATCGACACTCGACATGACGGGTGGTATGGCGACACTCGAAAGCCTGAATGGTCAATATATTGATGTCGCCCAAGATGAAGAAGGCACCATCACCATCAACGGCGCGGGCTTGGTCACAACCGATGTCATGGCTTCTAACGGCGTGATTCATGTGATCGATGCGGTGATCTTGCCCGAAGATCGCAACCTGCCCACCCTCGTGACCGATTTCGCCTCTGCCGAAACCCCTGAATTCAGCACCCTGCTCACCGCCGTCTCTGCCGCGGGTCTGGTGGATGTCTTGGCAGATGAAGAAGCCTTCTTCACCGTGTTCGCCCCCACCGATGCCGCTTTCGCCGCCTTAGATGCCGCCACCCTCGAAGCCGCCCTCGCCGATGTCGACCTGCTCACCGCCGTGTTGACCTACCATGTGGTCGCGGGCAAAGTCGGCACTGCCGAATTGGGTGAATTGCTCGCCATGTTCGGCGAAGAAATCGAAGACGCGCCCGAATGGTTCGTTGGCTTCACCGATGAGGGCGGTATCGAAATCGCCACTGTGAATGGCGCTAGCATCGTTGTCTTCATCAATGTTGATGACATGGGCATGTTGACCGCCAAGGTTAACGATGCCAACATCGTCATGACCGATGTCGATGCCACCAACGGCTTGGTTCACGTCATCGATGCGGTGATTTTGCCCCCATCGGGTGAATAATCTCCCAACCGCTCTGTCCCCCGATGCGCCCAAGCGCCTTCGGTGAACGTTAGCAATCCAACACCCGCTTATGACTCGCGCATAGGCGGGTGTTTGTTATCAGATGGGCGATGCGGCTCAAAGCCTCTCGCGGGGTTGCGGGTCGCCGTGTGATGTTTCTGTACCCTCAAGCGGGTCGATGATTAGGAAAACTTGCGGGTGGCATACGAGGGCGAAACGCCTATCATGTTTCAGTACCCTCAAGCGGGTCGATGATTAGGAAAACCGCTCATGATTTTGACGCGAAAAAGGTCATTTATATCCTCACACATCAAAATAATCGCTTAAAACGCATTATAACACAATTTGATTTTGACACGCAAACCCAAAAATCGGCTGAAAATGGGCATAACATGCCAAAAATGCGAAACTCGATCACCGTCAAAAAAGTGGGGTGAGTTTCGGCATATTTTGGTATAATAATGCGCTTACAAATATCCCAAATTTGGGATAAAAAGTGTTTGCTAATACAAAAATGGCGATTTGTAAAGATTTGTCAAGACGAGTTTCGCATTGGCACGATTTTCGGGCGATTGGGCATCATTCTTGCCTTCACAACGCGCAAAAAATACTTATCTCTCCGCGCCATAGGCACTCCGCCACCCCCATCCCCGACCCTTCCCCCACTTCGTAGGGGAAGGGAGTAACACCAATCTAATGGTGTTCCCCCTCTCCATAAAATGGGGAGGGGGTTAGGGGGTGGGGTCAACACCCTATTCCGCCACCCCGTACGGGCGATTCGCCATGTATTCATACAGCGCCCAACGGCTCTGAATATCCAGCTCGGCTTCGGCTAACAATTGCCGCGCCGTTTGCGGATCGGCTTGCATCAACATCTTGAACCGATTTTCTAGGTTGAAATAATCCGCCAATTTGCCTTTCGGTGGGCGACTATCCAACTGCAACGGATTTTTGCCTTCGGCGATTAAATTGGGATTATGCCGATACAGCAACCACTGACCCGTCTCGACCGCCAATTTTTGGTTGGTCATGGCGGTGGTCATGTTGATGCCATGCGCGATGCAATGACTATAGGCGATAATCAGCGAGGGTCCGTTGTGCGCTTCGGCTTCGAGGAACGCCCGTAGCGTATGCTCATCTTTCGCGCCCATCGCCACGCTGGCAACATACACATTGCCGTAGGTCATCGCCATCATGCCCAAATCTTTCTTACGAGCGGGCTTGCCACCCGCCGCGAATTTCGCCACCGCGGCGCGGGGTGTCGATTTGCTGGCTTGTCCCCCCGTGTTGGAATACACTTCCGTATCCAGCACGAGGATATTCACATCGCGCCCACTGGCGAGGACGTGATCCAGACCGCCGTACCCGATGTCGTATGCCCAACCATCCCCGCCGATGATCCACAGGCTTTTCTTCACCAAGTAGTCGGCAACGCTCAACAATTGCGCGATGGTCGGTGTGGGCTTCATCGCCGATAAGCGCGATTTGAGCAATGCCACCCGTTCCCGTTGCTCATAGATGCCCGCCTCATCGCGCTGGTCGGCGTTGAGGATGCTTTCCACCAATTGATCGCCCAAATCACCGACCAATTCGGTCAATAATTCGCGGGCGTAACTCGCTTTTTTATCCAACGACACGCGCATCCCCAAGCCGAATTCGGCGTTATCTTCAAACAGCGAATTCGCCCACGCCGGTCCGCGCCCATCGGCGTTATGCGACCACGGCGTAGTCGGCAAGTTCCCGCCGTAAATCGATGAACACCCTGTGGCGTTGGCGACGATCATCCGATCGCCAAATAGTTGTGTCGCCAGTTTGAGATACGGCGTTTCGCCACATCCCGAACACGCGCCCGAAAACTCGAACAACGGTTGTTGGAGTTGTTGCTGGCGGATGCTATTCACCTTGATGTGCGCCCGATTCGCCTCTGGAATGCCCACGAAGAATTGCCAATTGGCGCGTTCTGCTTCGAGCAAGTCGGCTTGCGGGCGCATGTTGATGGCTTTTTGTCCGACTGCCGATTTATTCTTGGCAGGGCAGACCTCCACGCAAATCCCGCACGCCGTGCAATCTTCTGGCGCGACTTGGATGGTGTATTGTTGTCCTGGGAAATCTTTCGAGTCGGTATGCTTAAAGGTGTCGGGCGCGTCTTTCAGATAGGCTTCATCATACGTCTTGATGCGAATCACGGCATGAGGACACACAAACGCGCATTTTCCGCATTGGATACACACCTGTGTATCCCACACGGGGATTTCGTGCGCCAAATTGCGCTTCTCGTATTGCGTTGTCCCTGTCGGATACGTGCCATCGTTGGGCAGTTGGCTGACGGGGATGAGGTCGCCTTTGCCCGCCGTCATCATCCCCAGCACCTCGCGCACAAACACGGGCGCATCGGCGCTCATCGGCGCGAGCATCGGCTTGCGACTGGTGATCTGTGCGGGGACGCTCACCTCATACAAAAATGCCAGCGTGTTATCCACCGCATCCAGATTCATCTGCACAATTTTATCGCCTTTGTTGCCGTAGGTTTTACGAATCGAATTTTTAATCGCCTCGATCGCCTCCTCTTTGGGCAACACGCCCGAAATGGCGAAGAAGCACACCTGCATCACCGTGTTGATGCGGTTGCCCATCCCCACCGCACGCGCCACTTTGTAAGCATCTATCACATAAAAGCGTAATTTTTTGCCGATGATGCGCTCTTGCACCCGTTGCGGGAGCGTATCCCACACCGTATCGGGGCTGTGCATGGTATTCAGCAAGAACGTCCCGCCTTCTTCGATGATGTCGAGCATGTCGTATTTTTCGAGGAAAATCGGCACATGGCACGCCACAAAATTCGCCCGTGTCAGCAAATATGTCGAGCGGATCGGTCTCGGACCGAAGCGCAAATGCGAGATGGTCATACTGCCCGATTTTTTCGAGTCGTACACAAAATAACCTTGCGCGTAATTCGGCGTGTTTTCGCCGATGATCTTAATCGAATTTTTATTCGCCCCCACCGTTCCATCCGCCCCCAACCCGTAAAACAGGGCGCGGGTCACATCGCTATCGGGCAGGTTGAAATCCCTATTATAAGGAAGGCTGGTATGCGTCAAATCGTCCTCGATGCCGATGGTGAAATGATTCTTCAGGCGCTCTTCGCTCAGATGATCGAAAATCCCCTTGATCATGGCGGGGTTGAATTCTTTAGACGATAACCCGTAGCGCCCGCCGATGATGCGCGGCAGGCTGGCGATATACCCCTCGCTATACGCTTCGTGATAGGCATCCACCACATCCAGATACAACGGCTCGCCCGCGCTCCCTGGTTCTTTGGTGCGGTCTAACACGGCTATCCGCTTGACCGATGTCGGCATGGCATCGATAAACCCTTTCAGGTCAAACGGACGGTACAACCGCACTTTTAACACGCCGACTTTTTCGCCTTGCCCGTTCAGATAATCCACCGTTTCGTGGGTCGCCTCTGCGCCACTGCCCATGATGACGATCACGCGCTCGGCATCTTCTGCGCCGTGATACTCGTATAGGTGATAGTACCGCCCCGTCAGGTCGCCAAAACGTTGCATCGTCTCGGCGACAATACTCGGACACGCCAGATAATACGGATTGACCGTTTCACGCGCCTGAAAATACACATCCGGGTTTTGCGCCGTCCCGCGTATCACGGGCTTATCGGGCGTGAGGGCGCGTTGGCGATGCGCGAATACCAGTTCATCGTCAATCATGGCGCGGATGGTGTCATCATCCAGTAGCGCAATTTTATTGACCTCGTGCGAGGTGCGGAAGCCATCGAAGAAGTGTAAAAATGGCACCCGCGCCTTCAGCGTGGCGGCATGGGCGATCAGCGCCAGATCTTGCGCCTCTTGCACCGAATTGGATGCGAGCAAGGCGAAGCCCGTGCCACGCGCCGCCATCACATCGCTATGATCGCCGAAAATCGATAACCCCTGCGCCGCCAGCGACCGCGCCGCAATGTGGAACACCGCGCTGGTCAGCTCGCCCGCGATTTTATAAAAATTCGGCAACATCAGCAACAACCCCTGCGAGGCGGTGAAGGTCGTGGTGAGCGAACCCGTTTGCAACGCGCCGTGAATCGCGCCCGCCGCCCCGCCTTCGCTTTGCATCTCGATGACGGCGGGCGTGGTGTTCCAGATATTCTTTTCGTCAACGGCAGACCACGCATCTGCCCATTCGCCCATCGGCGATGACGGCGTAATCGGATAAATTGCGATGACTTCACTCAGCTTATAGGCGATTCGTGCGACCGCTTCGTTGGTATCCAGCGTCATAAATTCAGGTGCTTTCATGAGACATTTCTCCAGTTTCTTCATGAGCATGTGTACGGACGCGATTCATCGCGTCCCTACGGATGATGATTACACCTTTACGATACCACCCTTCACGCGCTTCCACAGGTGAAATTCATCCCCTATTCGTATGAGGGTCGTCATGAGTTGGGGTATAATAGAGCTATGTGATACAACATGAGGATAAAAAAGCATGACCACCTGAACCCCACACCCGTTAACCGTCCCTTGCGCTGAGATGAAACAGGGGCGTGGCGCGTTGGCAATACCCGCGTGTTGTTGGATATTGTCATCGGCGAATATCTGCGCGGGTTATCGCCCGAACAGATTGTCGAGGCAGACAATACCTTGACCGTGAGCGATGTATCCCATGTGATTGCCTATTATCTCGCCAATCGTGAGGCGGTAGATGCGTATTTGGCAGACCGCAAAGCCCAAGCCGAAGCCATCCGACGTAAATTTGAAGCCGATTTTCCCGACCATGTGCTGACCAAAGAAAAATTGCTCAAGCGCATCGCAGAGCGCACAGCAGATGATGTATGAAATTTTGGGCGGATGAAAATTTTAACGGCAATATTCTACGAGGCTTGCGAATGAAGTGATGTGGGTATAGATAATAATCCCCTATTCGCATGAGGGTCGTCATGAGTTGGGGTGGGGGAGGTTCAAAGTTGGGGTATAATGGTGGATATGTGTTAATTGGTTGCGGCAGGGATACATCCGCATGGGGCATTTTGTGATGGTGGTCGTGGCGATTGAAGTCCCTTAGGGCAATCGCATCCAATTATTTTATGGCGGATATACGAGGCTAAAGCCTCTAATCCGCCAGTACGGGCTTCAAAATTCCCGTGACTTGTACGGACGCGCTTCTAGGCTTGTCCGTAGTTTATACCTCGCTAGGGGTTCAAAACCCCTAGCTATTCGATTTCGGAAGCCCACTAAAGGGGCTATACTTGCCTCATTTTGAGGAGCAATCCAATTTTGAAGGTGCATTTTAGCGCCTTTAGTGCGCTTCGTGCGACTAGAACCCTCAGCGAAAGCCATTGACGATACAAAGTGAGGCAAAACAACTACGGACAAGCCTTTCTGCGTGTCCTCGCGGGACGACCCACTAGGTCGCCCCTACAACACCGTGGAGAAAACACCATTTCCCGTGAAAAAAAGTCCCCTCTCCATTTGCAAGTTAGTAAATAAAGGCGGTGTATAGCGGTGGACGACATACGCCCTGCGGGCTAGTCGTCCATTACACATAGCCTTATTTTAGGGGTGTAATGGCTGACTAGAGGCTTTAGCCTCGTATGTCAGCCACAAAATTATACGCCATATTAAAAAACTAACCCGCATTACGGGGCTTCTGATATGCGAATAGCCAGAGGCTTTGAGCCTCTGGCGAGAACGAACCATTAGCACAAATCCCCGAATGGTGTTATAGTAAACTGAACATTTCAATGTGTAACACAGGAGAAATCCCTATGATAAAAGAATTTCGTGAATTTATCGCCCGTGGCAACGTCATCGACCTTGCGGTGGGGATCATCATCGGCGCGGCGTTCACCGCCATCGTCAACAGCCTCGTCAGCGACTTGATCATGCCGATTTTGGGCATCATCATCGGGCAAATCAGCTTTTCGGCGTTGTTCATCACCATCGGCGAGGCGCAAATCCGCATTGGCGCGTTCATCGATGCCGTGGTGCAATTTTTAATCATCGCCTTTGTGGTGTTCCTGTTGATACGCACCATCAACCGCATGAGCCAGCCGAAAGCCGAAGCGCCCGCCACACCAGCCGCGCCCACCACCGAAGAATTGACGCTTCAGGCATTGACCAAACTCAACGCCACGCTCGACCAGATGAGCGGGGCAAGGGGCGATAATCCGCCATCCGAAAAATATGATACCCCAGCGAAAGGCTAACCGACATGAATGTACAAGATATGACCACCACCATCCGCGGCATTCTGGATGGTGTCCTCAATTCGGGCGAGTCGGGCATCATCGGACGCGCCCGCGAGATGACCGCCTTCACCCAATATCTGACGAAAGCGGGCGATTTGTTCGCGGGGAACGCCCTCGTTCAACAATTGCTCCCCAATTTGCTCCGTGGCGACTTTTTGCAATCACCCGCGCCGTTCAACAATCCGAATGATTTATTCGAGGCGATGGGCAACCTGGGGCAAGCCTTGCCGATGGATGAGGCGGGCAATCAGGTGCGCCAATTCATCTATGGATTAGCCGAAGCGGTGGCGGGCGCGAGTGGCTCTGGCTTATTTGGCATGGGCAAAAAAATCGATGACCACGAAAGCTACTTCCTCGATTTCCTCAAGGAAAAATTGGGGTTGTAAATGACGATTGGTGTAGGGGCGTGCTGTAACTCGCGCCCCTACATCGAAAAACCGAATCACCTCGCCATGTCTTTCATTCGCACGCCGCGCCGTGCAAACTTGACCGCCTCCTCGATGATGGGCGGAATCAGACCCATGCCGAATAGCAGGGGCAACGTCTCATTTGGCACAGGCACCATGCCGATATTCAGCACGTAAATCGCCGCCACCGAGATGCCCAACGTGATGAACACCGCGATGATGCTCCAACGGTTGGTGAAAAACCCAATTTCCCACAGGTTAAAACTCAAACTGCGTGCCGTGAACCCGCTCCGCAAAATTTTTTGCGTCATGAACAAGATGAAAATCGAAGTCCGTTGCACCGCCAACGCACTTTCGGCATCCATCCCTAGCGTTTTCAGGGCGTGTTCGCCCGTGACGTAGAAGGCAATCGCCATCAGGATCGTCACCAACACGCTTTGCAAGCCGATGCTCCACCACATATAACGGGTGATGACCGCCTCATCCGATTTGCGCGGCGGCTTTTGCATGACATTCGGCTCTTCTTTTTCGGTGGCGAGCGCGATGCTCAACCACGAATCGCCCAGCAGGTTGATCACCAGCAATTGCAACGCCGTGAGCGGAATCGCCCAACCCAGCAACGCCGCCACGATGAACAACCCCACCTCTGCGCCGTTGGTACTCAGCAGGGCGTGGGTATACAGCCGTGCGCGGTATAAAATCGTCCGCCCAACGCGCACCGCCGCGGCGATGGCGCTGTATGTGCCTGTCAGGATGACATCGCTCACATTTTTGGCGAGGTCTGCGCCGTTGACCATGGCAATGCCGACATCGGCTTGTTTGAGCGCCGCGGCATCATTCACCCCATCCCCGACCATCGCGGCGATTTTGCCCCGCCGTTGCAAGGCTTGGATGATCACCACCTTATCTTCGGGTGTGACGCGGGCGAACACATTCGACTCGTTGATGCGGTCGATTTGGTAATCTTCAAAATATGCCGTCACATCATGGCGGAGGCGCTTTTTCTCATCCTCTGTCCATTCGGGATGATCCGCGATGACCGCCTCGATTTTGGCGTTGGCGCTATTTATCCATTCGTGCAGAACCGTCCCGCGCACGGCGTAGTCTTCGGTGGCATCCTCTGGCGCGAGTTTGACCGCTTTGGCGATCGAGACCGCCGTATCGGGTCTATCACCCGTGATCATTTTGGCGGTGATGCGTGCGCCGTTCAGCAAGTCTACCGTATCGCGCACTTCGGGGCGGGGCGGGTCTGAGAGCGCCACCAAGCCGATGAAGGTCAGCCCGTTGTGTTCATAATCGCCCGCCTCGTATTGCTCCGCCGAGAGCGATTTATCCATAAACGCCAACACGCGATACCCCTCCAGCGCATACGCTTTGATTTGCGCCTCAATTTGGTGGCGCATGTCATCCGTCAGGGGCATATCGCCCGCGCTTGCGTGCCATGTATCGCACCGTCTGAGCAGAATTTCGGGCGCACCTTTGATATACAGATGATAATCCCCCGCGTGCGGATGCACCACGCCCATCCATTTGTTGGCGCTACTGAACGGAAATTCGTGCGCCCGCGATTGCGCGTCTTGTGGCGTGATTTGATGCCCGCCGATTTTCGCCAAATCCGCCAGCGCCAATTCCGACGCATCCGATTGGTTATTCGCCAAGCGCACCACCTCCATCAAGCGCGATAAATCATCGCCCTTAGCGCGGTCAGCGGTGGCTTCGAGGTCGATATCGCCCGTTTCGTGCGTCCAGATGTGCGTGGCTTTCATCTGCCCAAACGTAATCGTGCCTGTTTTATCGGTACAAATCACGCTCACGCTACCTAGCCCTTCGGCGGCGCGGAGTTTGCGGATGATCGCCTTTTTATTGACCATCTCGCGTGTTCCTAGCGCCAGCGCGATGGTGATAATCGCCCCCAACGCTTCGGGGATGAAGGCGATCGCCAGCGCCACCGCCACCAACAACGCCGTGAGGATGTCGTATTGTTGGAACACCACGTAGATGAGGACAATCAGCACGCATAGCACGATGGTGGCTTTGGTGAGCAGGTCGCCTAGTTGGTCGAGTTGCCGTTGGAGCGGGGTCTCGGTGGCTTCTGCCTGTTGCAATTTCTCCCAAATTTTGCCCAGTTCAGTATGCGTGCCTGTGGCGGTCACGACCGCCGTCAGGTTGCCAGAGGTCATGAACGACCCCGTGAAAATCATGTTATCGCGTTCTGCCAGAGGCGTTTCTGCCGGCAATGGGGCGCTCTGTTTGGGGATGGGTAACGATTCGCCCGTCAGCACCGCCTCGTTGACCATGGCATCTTTTTCGCGCATGACGCGGGCATCGGCGGGGACTCGATCGCCCGTTTTCAGCTCGATCACATCGCCAACCACCAGCTCTTTCGCCTCAATCGTCACCCGTTGCCCGCCCCGAATGGCGTTTGCCATCTCTTTTTGCATATTTTTCAGGTTTTGCAGGGCGTTATCGGCAGATCGATCGGTGATATACCCGACCATAATCATGAAAATCACAATCGCCATAATCCAGACCGATTGTTGCAATTCGTTGATTTCGCCCTTGCTGATATGCACAATCGCGCTCAAGATCGCCGCGGCGGTCAGGATGATCGCCAACCGATCGCTGAGAAATGCGCTGATGAGCGCCTGATACCAAGTGGGTTTTTCTTCTTCGGGCAGTTCATTCGCGCCATCGCGCTCGCGCCGTTGGCGGATGACGGGTTCAGATAGCCCGTGCGCCAATTCGACATCGAATTCGGCTAAAATTTGGTCGGGGGTATATGCCCACCACGCTGTTTTCGC
>DAOTVP010000115.1:0-50296 GCA_034436155.1 Anaerolineae bacterium | reverse complement strand
GCGGATGAGCGCGATTTCTTTCGATACGTGGGTCTTCTAAATCGGCGAAATAGTTGAAGATACTGGTTTCGAGGTTCATGGTCACATCCTTTTTTGTAACCATTATCCTCCATTAAGATTTAATATGCAATTGCCCTATGATGATCAGGTCAATATGACCGGCATCTCGCATACGCTCTACGGTGTTGATGGCAAAACGATCGTTATACACAACTGCACCAGCCGCCTGTAATAAGACTTTCATGATGGTACTATTGCTGGCATTGTCTTCAACGATAAAAATACGTCTTCCAAGTAACGTTGTCATGTTTTGTTCCTCAATAACTCACTAGGGCAAATACCAAATCGATTCACCTGATACAATACGAGCGACTAATTGCGGGAAGATGGTATTATCTATCGGCTTGCCAATTAGCCCATCGAAACCCGCGGCTTTGAGTTGGTCAACATCATATGACATGACATTGGCGGTCATGGCGATGATGGTGGTATGGGCGAAAGCGGGGTCTTGACGAAGCATAGATAAGACCTGATAGCCATCATGCGGTCGCATTTGAATATCCAAAAAGATGAGGGTCGGCTTTGGATTGAGCGCATGAATGCGCGTCATAAAATCGGCGCTATTCTCAAAAATATGCAGGTGTTCATGCTTCATCACCCGTGTGATGAGGACTTTGACCACTTGCCGACTGGCTGTATCATCTTCGACATATAAAAAAACAGGGGTTTGGTCGGTCATGCTAATCCCTCTGCCTCAAAACGCAAGGCGTTGGCTTGTTCTTCGGTTAGGATGGGTAACTCGACAAAAAATGTTGTACCAACACCCGCTTCGCTCTCGAACCAAATGTTGCCCAGGTGCGACTCGACAAAATATTTCGAGATGGGCATCCCCAAGCCTGTGCCAACCACCTCTAACGACTCGTTTTGAACTTGTTTGAATGCCTCAAAAACGGTCTGATAATTTTCTGGCGCGATACCAATCCCTGTATCGGTGATTTGGACATGAATATGGGTATCGGTGCTACGCGCCCTGATAATGACTGAGCCTTCACGAGTAAACTTAAACGCATTCGATACGATGTTCAAAAAGACTTGGCGCATACGGCGCTTATCACCATAACTTTTTGGCAGATTGGGCTGAATTTCTGTGACCAGTTCCACGGGTTTATCTTTCGATAATCCCTTGCCAATTGCCACCACACCGTTCAACACTTCATTAAAATCGACCTCTTGGATGAATAAATCCATCAGACCAGCCTCGATTTTGGTCACATCCAAAATATCGTTGATGAGCGAGAGCAAATGCTTGCCGCTACTGATAGATTGACGTAAGGCTTCTTCTTGTTCTTCATTCACATCGCCCATGATGCCATCGGCGACAAACGCCGTAAAATTGAGGATAGCATTGAGCGGTGTCCGCAATTCATGACTCATATTCGCCAAGAATTTGGTCTTGATGACATTGGCTTCTTCGGCTTTTTGGCGGGCAATTTCTAATTCTTTGGTGCGATCTTGCACCCGTTGGTCAAGTTCAGCTACAAACCGTCGCAATTCCTCTTGGCGAGAATCAAATTCTTGGCGCAAGATGTATAATAAAATACTTACAATGATCAAGATAATAACTGTCAACAAAACAGATATCGGTTGTTTTAACAAGTCGGGCAAAATCTCTGCTGGCGATTCTGCTAAGGTGACAACCGGAATCGGGAACAACTGAACCACAAAAATCAGGGCGAAATTAAGCACCAGCAAGTATTTGATTTGTTGACGTGGCAAAACAACTTGCCCATACAAACTGGTCATTAATAAAAAGAAGATGCTCAAATTCATCCATAAACCAATTGAAGTCGCCAACGTGAGGAAGCCAAAGGTTGGCATCATGAGCAACGCCCATCCTGCAATCGTGATTTGACCGCGGTGTGCCAAAAAGAAAGGTATCAATAACAACACAATGAATGTCAACAATGTAACAATCCGATTGGTGCGGGTTTGTTCATCGCCCACAAAATTTGGAACAATGATGAACAAAGCAATCATCACCACACCTACCAAAACCAATGTCGAGACACGAATAACCGCCTCGCGGAAGCGTTCATCGCGTTCCGTTGCACGAGGGGTTATCCACCACGCCAAAATTCGCATCGGAATCCATTTGTAAATGGGGGATTGGGCTTGACTATTGTTTAATGTCGCCATATAAATCCTCAAAGAATAAATCGAACACACTACATTTATTTTACTATAAACATAGGTGTTTAATCGTTAATTATATGAATTTATTGTGAAATATTGACGATTACAACTGTTTAGACACGGCGCAAAAAGACGGTGAACATGCTTCCATGCCCGACTTCGCTTTCGACCTCGATTTCCCCGTTGTGTTGTTCGACAATCGTGCGTACAATTGCCAAACCCAACCCCGTCCCAGATACTTTCGATTGTTGTTCACCGCGCACCCGATAGAAGGCATCAAAGAGGTGGGGCAAATCTTTTTTGGGGATGCCAAAGCCCGTATCGCGCACACGAATAGCAACGGCATCATCGTAAATATCAAAAAACACATCCACACGCCCACCATCAGGGGTATATTTGATGGCGTTGCTGACCAGATTATCAATCACGCGCATCATCTGGTGCGGGTCTATCATCACCGTGACCGGCTTGGCAGGTGGGGTATAGACAAGGGTGATATGACGCTGTTTGGCGGCAATATCCATGCCGCGCATCGCCATATTCATGAAGGTCTCGATGTCGGTTGGCTCAAATTTGAGGTTTGCGCCCGTTTGCAATTGGGCTAAATCGAGCATGTCGGTGATAAGGGCTTGCATCCGTTTGGCACCGCTCGAAATGCCATCGATATATTCCGCGCCGTATTGGGCGAATTCTTCTGGGGTGAGCGTTTGCAACAATGCCACATAACCCGTGACGATGCTGAGCGGATTTTTGAGGTCGTGCGTGGCAGAACGGACGAATTGTTCTTTCATTTTGTTGAGCGCCTCGAAGTGTCTGATATCGCGCATATAGCGTTCTTCAATTTGTCGCCGTTGTTGCACAATCATCAAATGGGTGGCGACCCGCGCCAGCACCTCGCGCAATTTGAACGGTTTGGTGATGTAATCGACCCCGCCGACCTCAAAGGCTTTGACAATCGCCTCGACATCGTTCAGGGCGCTGATGAAAATCACGGGGATATCGCGGGTGGTCTCATCGGCTTTCAGGCGCTCACAAACTTCATATCCGTTCATCTTGGGCAGGTTGATATCGAGCAAAATCAAATCGGGTGGCGATGCTTTGACCGCCTCGAGTGCCAATTCACCATTGATAGCCGGGCGCACCCGATAACCACTCTCTTTGAGCATGGTAGTCAGAACATCCAAGTTACTGGGGGTATCATCTACGAGTAAGATGTTGGCGGGAGTCATAGCTTGCGTTTTGCCTCTTTCATCAAACCTTGCAACAAATCGAACCGATATGCCCGTACCAATTGTGTGAGCGCATTGGCAAGTGCTGGATTATACTGGGCGATATTTTCTAAGACCGCGAGGGCGCGTTCTAAATCGACTTCGACAACCGCCTGACCAAATTCATCGCGCCATTCTTGTGGCAAGGCGACAATCGCATCGGGCGATAGGGTAAAACTGCTATCTTCTATGGCGAGCGACCCAAATTCTTCGGTGGCGAGTTTGTTGGCGGTGGCTTCATCGGGTAAGTCTATTTTAAGCCAAAACCCGACTTGTGTGCCATTCAATGGGATACTATGAAGCTGGAGCGTCCCGCCCATCAACTCGACCAAATGTTTGGTGATGGCTAATCCTAAACCAGTCCCTTGCATATCATCTTCGCCTTGTGGCAAGCGCATGAAGGGTTTGAACAAATCGGCTTGTAATTTCGGGGTGATGCCGATGCCTGTATCGCGCACCTCAAAAAACAACATGGCTTGACCATCGTGATACTGCCATTCTATCCACAAAACCACCTCGCCGTGTTGGGTGAAGCGAATGGCGTTGGTGAGCAGATGACGCAAACACACATGAATTTTACCCTCATCTTGCTCAACCCACCGGGGTAAATCGGGCGGATAATCGAGCGCGAAATGCAACCCTTTGTGTTGCGCCAATGGTCTGAACCGCGCTTCGAGTTGGCGCAACAGTTGATGCAAATCAAATGGGGTATTATATAAGCTCACCCGCCCCGCCTCGATACGTGCCATCTCTAAAATATCGTTCAAGATGGACATCAACATTTCGCCATTGCGCGAGATGATATGGACGTATTCACGATGTGCAGGCGCAAGCGTCTCATCGCGTTGCAACACCTCCGCAAAACCGAGTATGGCGTTCATATAGGTGCGTAAATTATGGCTCATGCTCGATAAGAAAATGCTTTTGGCGCGGTTGGCGGCTTCGGCTTCCTCTTTAGCAGATTTGAGGGCATGTTCGATATTTTTGCGCCCCTCAATATCCCGCGAAAAAATCACCGCCCCCGCCACGCTATTATCGGCTCGCAAAATGGGCGATATCGCCAGTTCACGGTGCGTAATCCGACCCGATAACGTGAAGCTATCTTCGACAAACACCGTTTCACCCTTAAAAGCGCGGTCATATCGCGCCTTCCAGATGACCGATAAGGCGGTTGGCATGACTTTGAGCAGATTATCACCCTCTTTGATGGCAACGCCCACGCTCAGCTCAAAATTACGCTTGAATGTGTCATTGCCAAAAAGTAGCCGATACGATTTATCCACCGACCAAATCGCATCGGGGATATTGTTCATCAACGCATGAAGATTGGTCTGGCTGGTTTGCAAATCGCGGTTGCGCTGTTGAATCAGATCTTCGAGTGATTGCGTCAGGCGGGCATTTTCGATGAAGATCGCCGCTTGTGTCGCAAAATAACTGAGTGGGACAATATCGCGTTTGGCGAATATTGCCGATTGTGAGCGATTTTCGAGGTAGATCAACCCCATAAAACCGCGTGCGGTCTGTAATGGGACACACATCACCGAGCGCAATCCCAACTCGTTAACCGATTTCGTCTGCCAACTGTCATCGCTCACCGCATCGGTGATGACCAACGGCTCTTTGTTGCGTATCATCTGTTCGATTATGGCTTTGCTCACTTGTGTTTGTGGATATGGATGGGTGTTGCCGTGTTTATCCTGACTCACCGCAAAAGTCAGATGGTCGAGCAAGGTGGCGCTGTTGGAGGGGTGAGTCGTCAGTGATTCATCCACCAAAATCAGATACCCCTGTTCGGCATTCACCAACTCAATCGCCGCACGCATCGCGTATTTCAATAAGGGGACAAGTTCACGGGTTTGTGCCATATCACGGCTGAGCGCAAGGAGTTTTTCGTAAAATTCGGTATCCATTATGGCACACGCATCTTCAATCTATATCACCATTATCTCGATGTTTATTATATCCGACAGGCGTGTTTTATACAAATATCGAAGCAAAGGTAGATCATGTGAATACGTAAGGCAATCGTAGTTTTTTCTTACCTCAACTGCTTGACATACTCATTAGATGCTCATATACTGCAATTATGGTACGAAAGTCCATATCTACATTCGCACTCTTAGCAGAAGAAAGCCCTAGACTATGAAACGGATTATTCTCACCTGTGTAGTTGTCTTCATGTTGCTTGTCAGCATTGCACCTATCAGCGCCACAACTGTCACCCCAGAGCAATCTACACTCCCCATTCCCAAAGGATTTTGCATCTATTTTTCTATTCCCATCGGTGATGTTGGCATCATTGATTCTTTCATCTATAATAGTATTTGGTATAATATTGAGGATATCCAGGTTTTTGTTTTCTTCGATTACCAACCGGGTGATATTGTAGAAGGCAGATTGTTTGTCCCTAGTGATACCGCCTTCGATTTGAATAGCTACGACACCACTATACTCGACCCCTATTTCATCTTTGAAGGGTTGGGTGGCAATTTCTTCGCCATCAATGGCGCGTATCTCGAAATTATTGATAGCCAATATTGCTCGTTCCAAGCCTATGACGATAACGCCGCCCTCGCTCAAACCTACATGGTGCCGAATAAAGGCTTTGATGTCTATCAAATCTTCGTGATTGATGGTGTCAGTGAAGGCTTCTTGTCATTCACCGTCAGCATTGACGATATTGCTGGCGCATCGGCTGGAGAAGTGTTGGGGAGCAATGACGCGGGTAACATCTATTTCACGTATTTGGGTGGCGGAAAATGCTCTGTGACCTACCCCTATCCTGATGGCAAGAGCAACAGACAATCGTTTGTCTGCTGGGAATAAATCTGCATTACAGATACACACTCACAAACACCTCCGCACGGGGGTGTTTTGATTTATGGCAACAGGTATAAATGGGGGACATGCTTGGGGTGGAAAATTGAAAAATCACGCCTATCAAATGTCAAAATGTCGGTGATATTTAGCTTCTCTGATAGTGCCATGATACAACAATCCACAAAATCGAATTTGGCATCACGATAATCGCTAATCATGGTCGCCCCGATTCATACGTCGATAAATATAATCGCCAAATTCATCTCGTAAAATATCATCCAATGCCGATGTGTCTACAAACATATCAATATCATCATCGTCATCATCCAAGTCATTCAAATTTTGGATTGCATGAGCCAGTGACCCCTCTGGCACATTGGATACCAGTTCATATTTCATGCGCGGTATTCTATCTTGGTCAAACGCGCCAAATTGCATATTTATTTTAGCATCTGTCAAATTTGCTTTTTGCATATCACCAGCTCTGCGCCAATATTCGCGGGCTTTAGCATAGGTATTAAGGTGAATCTGTCGGATTTCTGCCTGTTGTGTATCATCCGCTTTCGGCATGGAGTATGGGAGATACTCCTTATTTATTCTTGAATTTCTCAAATACGCTGATGCAATTACCAAAATATAGGGATTTGATATAAGCGGATTTTTGCATCATCTGTAATAAATGTCATCTTTTCAGTCTGTGCTTGAGAAATCAATAATCGGTCAAATGGGTCGTTATGATGATTAGGTAATTGGCTTAGTCCTAAAATATGGGTTAGTTTCATGGGCAATAGATGGATATGATTTATCTTTTGTTGAACCTCTAAAACAGAGGATAGCGAATTGCTCAGTGTTAATTTACCCAATTGGGTCTTAATCTGAATTTCCCAAATGCTTATAAAACTCAGATAAAACTGATTGTTAGTGTCTTGGAAAATATTCAAAAAAGATTTAGAAAGGCGACCTTGTTGAATATCTAACCAAACAAACACATGCGTATCTATCAAAAAATTCATGCTTCGTCTCCGAGCCAGAAGCTATCGGGTAACTCATCGGTGAAATCATCGGCTATCCATCCCTCACCTTCATGTAAACCCACTACACGTCTATCTGTTATAGATATAGTAGGTGGTGTTAGATGACCAATGGGAATATCATCACGCAACAGCATAATTTCATCATCAGGAGAGAGTTGCGCCAGCAATTCTTCAAGTGTCAGGGGTGTTTTTTGGATGTCTATTTTTTTAAGCATGAGTTTGTATCCTTCACACAATGTCATCATCTATCATCATAACATATTTCTCACCACCTGCTCAAAATCGGCATAGCATTTTTTCATCTAGCGAGTGTATCATAACGATACTGACTGGTCAGTCTAGTAGTATGAGGTGGTCGGTTATGTCCGATGAACAACAAGCACCATCCGAAAGCACCCGTGAGCGCATCCTCGATGCGGCGTTGGATATTTTCAGCAAAAAGGGCTATCATGACACCCGTCTGGATGAAATTGTCCAAGAGAGTCGCACCTCAAAAGGGTCTATCTATTTTCATTTTCCGAATAAAGAAAAATTATTCCTCGCCTTAGTCGACCAATTCGCCGATTTATTAGAACGGCGCGTCAATGAAGCCATCCAAAAAGAGGCACAAGGCATGAAGCGCGTGCAAGCCGCCCTAGAGAGTGTGTTGAACACGTTTGGCAAATATCGCCGTCCTGCCAAATTGTTGTTGGTACAAGCGGTTGGATTGGGCAACGTGTTCGAGAAAAAACGCCTCGAAATTAACGACCGCTTCGCCCACCTCATCCAGACCTATTTGGATGAAGCTATCCGATTGGGCGAAATTGAACCCGCCGATACGCCTGTGATTGCCCATGCGTGGATGGGCGCGATTTATAATGTGGTCATCCAATGGGTGTATACCAACGACCCCAAACCAGACCGTATCATGAGCGCGTTGTTGCCGATGTTACTGCGGAGTGTGGGTTATGTTGCCTGATAATCTCGACCAAACGTGGGAAGAAGTCTCGATTGTGACGCTCCAAGAACAATATGGGCGTTTGATTAGTTATGCCCTGCCCTGCCCGAATATCTCCCCGCGTCAATTTTTGGCGCATCATCGCGGGTTGCCCCGTTTTTATTGGGAGAGTGGTCATGACGATATCGCGCTGGCGGGGTGTGGTGTGGCGGTGGAACTGATAGCCTATCAAGACCGCTTCGCGCATATCGAAACACAAGCCCGCGAATTATTCAGCAATGCCGTGTTCGCAAGTGGCGCGGAGATCGCCCCGCCCTTCGCCAAACCGCGCTTATTCGGCGGGTTTTCGTTTCGGGCAGATTTCATCCCCGATGAAGCATGGGCAGATTTTTTGCCCGCGCAATTCATTTTGCCCCATTACCAATTGCTCAAAATGGGCGATGATTGCTGGCTGACCATCAACACGCATATCGGCGAAGATGAAGCCCCGCGCCAACTCATGACCGAACTCGAATCGGCATTGCGGGCGAAAATCGCCGATTTATCCAAACCTGCACCGCCGTTGACAGATACGCCCAGCGTCACCGACCTGCGCTATCCCATGCCGTATGACGTGTGGGAAGCGGGGCTGAACCACGCGATCGCCAAAATGCGGGCGGGTGAGCTGAATAAAGTGGTGCTATCCCGCGTGTGCGAGGCGAATTTTAACGCGCCCGTTCATGTCGACCGCGCACTCGATTTTTTGGCGCAAACATACCCCGAAACAATCCGCTTTTTATTCGAGCCACGCCCGAATCATGCCTTTTATGGCGCGACACCCGAATTACTGGCGCACGTAGACGGGTTATCTATTCAGACGATGGCGCTGGCGGGGAGCATCAGACGGGGCAATACCCCTCAAGAAACGGCGGAATTAGCACATGAATTATTGCATAGCGAAAAAGACCGTTATGAACATCAACTGGTCATCGATAAAATCGCCGAGCGCCTCGCGCCACTCACCGAGTCGCTGACAATTGCCGAAACAGGCGTGATGACCTTGAGCAACATCCAACATTTACACACGCCAATAACGGGTAGTCTGGCACAAACAACGGGCATTTTGCCGATTATCGAAGCCTTGCACCCCACGCCCGCGCTCGGTGGCGACCCGCAACATCTGGCGATGGCGCTCATCCGTGAATTAGAACCCGTCCCACGCGGGTGGTTTGCCGCGCCGATTGGGTGGATAGATGGCGCACTCAACGGGCAATTCGCGGTGGCGATTCGCTCGGCGGTGACGCAAAACAATCGCGCATGGTTGTATGCGGGCGCGGGCATCGTTGCCCAAAGCGACCCGCGCAAAGAATGGGATGAGACGGCGCTCAAATTCCGTCCGATGATGGGCGCGTTGGAGATAAATTATGCCTAATCGTAACATGTTTTACGCCGACATTTTGGTGGATGAACTCGCCCGTGCGGGATTAAAAACCGTGTGCCTCGCGCCAGGGTCGCGCAACACGCCTCTGGTGATGGCATTCGCCAAACATCCCGCCATTCAAGTGTATTCGCATTTGGATGAACGGAGTGCCGCCTTTTTCGCGCTCGGCATCGGACTGGCAACAGGCACGCCAAGCGCGGTGGTGTGTACATCGGGGACGGCGGTGGCTAATTTTTTCCCTGCGGTGATAGAAGCCACGCAAAGTAGCATCCCCTTGCTGGTCATCAGCGCCGATAGACCGCCTGAATTGCGCGATAGTGGCGCGAATCAGACCATTGATCAAGTGAAAATTTTTGGTGATTACCCGTTATGGGCGGTGGATTTGCCCACGCCAGAAGGCAATCCATCGGCGCTCACGATTCGTTATTTGCGGAGCATCGCCAACCGCGCTGTAGCGACCACGATGGGTATCCGTAAAGGCGTGGTGCATATCAACATGCCCTTCCGCAAGCCGCTAGAGCCGATTGTGGTCGAAAGCGACATCACAACCATCCCCGATGATGGATTGGCGCGGGATGAATCGCTTCCTTATATAACCTATCAGACGGCTAAACCAAAAGCCGATGACCAGACTATCCGCCAATTTTGTGACCTTATCACTAGCACGCCGAAAGTTTTGCTGATATGCGGGACACATTGCCCACCCAATTTATACAACGAGTTATATCGGTGGGATTTGGATATTCCGATGTTGGTTGATGGTGCATCTGGTTTACGATTTGGATTAACCTACGGTATCAGCGCCTATGACACTTTTTTGAATATGCCCCACAATCTGCCAACACCTGATGTGGTGGTGCGCTTTGGATATGTCCCCACATCCAACTGGCTGAATGCCTATTTGGATAAACTCCCCGCGCATGTGCGCCGTGTGCATATCCACGAAAATGGCGTGTGGGCGGATGATAGTTACCGCACCGATTGGTTTATCCACGCCGACCCTGCTGATGTGTTGAATCAAGCATGGCAAGCTGTACGGACGGCATTCTTGCCGTCCCCCGATGGACGCGCTTCTGCGCGGTTGTACACCTCACCGTCCGATTTTTACACCGCGTGGCAAACCCTAGAACGCGCTACATGGGAGGCGCTATCATCTGCACTGGCTACGACATGGTTTGATGGTGCGATTGTGCATCGTGCCGTGAATTTGTTGCCACCCGAAAGTGTGTTATTCGTGGGGAATAGCCTGCCTATCCGTCACCTCGACCAATTTGGGCGCGGGACGAATAAGCGCATCCACGCCTATGGCATCCGCGGCGCATCGGGCATAGACGGCAACATTTCGGTGGCGTTGGGACTCGGCGCGGGGTATGGGGATAAACCCCTATGCGCGATTATCGGCGACATCACCGCCTATCACGATATGAACGGGTTACTCGCCGTGCGCCGATGCAGTATCCCCATCACGCTGGTGGTGATGAATAACGATGGTGGCGGGATATTTCACCGCTTGCCGATTGCCCAATTCGAGCCTGAATTCACCGATTATTTCCTCACGCATCACGGGCTGAATTTTAAGCCTGTGGCGGAATTGTATGGATTAGACTATGCTAATCCGACCACCTTCGCCGAATTTGACGCGGTTTTTGCGGATAGCATCAATGGGCGCAAATCGATGTTGATAGAGGTCAAGACGGATAGCCAAGCCGATTTCGATACGCGCAAGGCGTTGCTGGCGCGGGTGCAGTCTGTGATTATGCCTTAAAGTTATGCGATAATACAAGAAAGCAGGAGTTTATAGAAAGGGCAAGACCATGCTAAACGATTTACAAGCCTTAGAAGAGGAACTCATCGAAAAATTCAAAAAACTCGACTTCGCCACCAAACAACAACTCATCGCACAAGTCGAAGGTACATCATCATCGCAAGCCGATTTTGACGTATGGTTACAGAAAGTCGAAGCCTTTGAAAAACGCCTTACTCCAAAAGTGCCATTTTTAGATGCGGTAGAAGCAGTGCGCCAAATCAGAGAGGAAACCGATGACGACCTCAGTGGTGGTTGATTCAAATATTTTCATTGCAACTGTTATCCCAGATAGTACAACCCCACAAGCAAGGGCATTATTAAAACATTGGTTGTATCATGATGTTCAATTTTTTGCACCCGCCTTATTCCGCTATGAAGTTATCGCCGTGATACGAAAACATATTTATCGTGAATCTATCACACCGAATCAGGCAAAAGAGGCAATTGAGTATATTTTTCATCATAAAATAACCTTGTATCTGGATATGCCACTCTTATTGCGTGGTCTTGATTTCGCCAATCAATTCAATTTTCCAACCGCATACGATTCGCAATATTTATCTATTGCTGAACATCTGAAATGCGAATTTTGGACAGGTGATAAGCGACTTGTTAGCACTGTAACGCCTACACTAAATTGGGTTAAATGGCTAGGCGATTTTAGCGCCCGTTAGTATGTTTTTATCTATTTTATCTATAAGGAGAAACCGATATGACTGTCAACCTGATGCAACTCGCCAATTGGCAACCTGTGAAAGAATACGAAGACATCACCTATCATAAAGCCGAAGGCATCGGACGCATCGCGTTTAACCGCCCAGAAGTGCGGAATGCCTTCCGTCCTAAGACGATTGACGAGATGACCGAAGCCTTCCTCATGGCGTGGCGCGATGAAGAAGTGGGGGTGATTTGGATAACAGGCAACGGACCCTCGCCCAAAGACGGCGTGTGGTCATTCTGTGCAGGTGGCGATCAAAAAGTGCGCGGAGAAGCGGGTTATGTCGGCGATGATGGCGTGGCACGCCTGAATGTGTTGCAATTGCAACGCTATATTCGCACCTGCCCCAAGCCCGTCGTCGCCGTGATTGCGGGGTATGCCATTGGTGGCGGGCATGTATTGCATGTGATATGTGACCTGAGCATCGCCGCCGATAATGCCGTGTTCGGTCAGACGGGTCCCATCGTGGGCAGTTTCGATGCGGGGTTCGGGTCGAGCTATCTGGCGGCGATCGTCGGACAGAAAAAAGCGCGTGAAATTTGGTTTTTATGCCGTCAATACAATGCCCAACAAGCCCTCGATATGGGTCTGGTGAATACGGTTGTCCCGCTTGAACAACTCGAAGCCGAAGCCTTGCAATGGTCACGCGAGATGCTCAAGAAAAGCCCAATGGCGTTGCGCTTCATCAAAGCAGGTCTGAACGCCGAACTTGACGGTCAAACGGGCGTGCAGGTGTTGGCGGGCGATGCGACCATGCTGTTCTACATGACCGAAGAAGGCACAGAGGGCAAAAATTCGTTCCTCGAAAAACGCGAACCCGATTTCAGCAAGTTCAAACGCCGTCCGTGATATAATCATCATAAAAGGGTAGAGATTTCTCTCTACCCCTTATCGAGATAAGGAGTATATTCTATGAACGAATTCTCTTTTGATATGTTATTAGAACAAGTTAAACGGCTATCCCCAAAAGAACGGCTACGAATTGTAGAAGTTTTAGCCAGTGGATTACAAACAGAATGGATTGATGAAACAGATTGGCACGCGCAATGACGCGCCACGTATGGTATTTTAGCAGATGACCCGATTGAGCGACCGCCACAATTACCACTAGAAGAGCGAGAACCGCTCGAATGAAATATCTACTCGATTCCAATACCTGTATTCGTTATATCAACGGTTCTTCTGAATCAGTAGCTCGACGACTCGATGGCATTTTATCATCTCAAGTTGTTGTTTGCTCTGTGGTTAAGGCAGAATTATTTTTCGGCGCATTACGAAGCAATAATCCATCAAAAACACTCGCAGGGCAAAAACAATTCTTCAATTTATTTGTATCGCTCCCGTTTGATGATGCTGGTAGTGTACATTATGGTCAAATCCGCGCTGACTGAGCCAATAAAGGCACGCCCATCGGCGGAAATGACATGATGATAGCCACCCTTGCACGCGCAAATAATCTGATTTTAGTGACACACAACACACGAGAATTCGGTCGTGTCCCCAATTTAGAATTAGAAGATTGGGAAATCTAAGCGTCTTCATCCAATATGCCGTGTTGCTTCATCATGGCATGTAGCCACGCGATGGTTTTATCTTCATCAAAAAACATCTTCATGGTCAAATTTCTGCCCTCACGCCGATTTACATATAAACTGATAATACGGCTGATGATGCCCTCGCGCATGAATATCCCCACATATAACGGTTTATTCATCGGCAAGCTGGCATACACGCGGTCTATCACCGAGCGCGAATAGGGTGTAAACCCCTGTTTGGGTGATGATAAATCGAACATCATGAACACAGGTGTATAATCTGGAAACGCATGGACGGCATTAATCACACAATCCCCCCAATTGTCGAGCGCCTTACGGCTCATATCACCCGACCCGCGAATGATAACCAAGCCATCATCATACCACCACTCTTCGATGAGGTCGTAGTCTTGTTTGAGGATACGTTTTTCCATATAACCCTTTTTCTCACCCACAGAGCGCATTACAATGAACACCCATTATACCAAGAATGCGTTATCAGATGTTTAAGAAAAGAGATACGATTATGGCACGGTCGACCATTTTAGATATTCAGGCGATGAAAACCCGCAACGAAAAAATCACCCTCATGACGGCGTATGATGCGGTATCGGCACGACTCGCAGAAGCGGCGGGCATCCCCGTTTTGCTGGTCGGCGATACGTTGGGCATGGTGGTGCAAGGTCATACTTCGACCATCCCCGTCACACTCGACCACATGATTTATCATTGCCAAATCGTCAACCGCGTGACCAGCAAGGTATTTATCGTGGGGGATATGCCCTTCATCACAGCCACCACCAACGCGCACGAGACGCTCAAAAATGCCGCCCGTCTGATGCAAGAGGGGGGCGCGAGTTGTGTCAAAATTGAAGGGGGCGAATTTATCGCGCCAACAATTGCCAAAATTGTGCAAGCGGGCATCCCCGTCATGGCACATATCGGATTAACCCCGCAAAGTGTCGGGCAATTCGGCGGGTTCAAAGTGCAGGGGCGCGACTTAGCGCGGGCGCGTCAGCTTTTAGCCGATGCGCGCGCCGTGCAAGAGGCGGGCGCGTTTGCGGTGGTACTCGAACTCGTCCCCACCCCACTGGCGACCCTCATCACCGAACAATTACACATCCCCACTATCGGCATCGGCGCAGGCGCGGGTTGTAGCGGACAGGTACAAGTCTTTCATGATGTGTTGGGCTTGTTCGATGCCTTCATCCCACGCCACACCAAACGCTATGCCGATTTGAGCAAAGTGATTCAAGACGCGCTCACGCAATACCGCGAAGAGGTAGAGACGGGAGTGTTCCCAAGCGATGCCAACGGCTTCACGATGGACGAATCGGTGATAGCGGCGTTGCGTGCGGAATTATAATCTTCGCAATTGCGCCACAAAATCGGGCAAATCGGCGCAGGTTAAATTCGGTTGTATCACACCCTCGCGTTTATATGCCGTATGCGGGTAGGTGATGAGCGCCGTCTTGCAACCTGCCCGTTGCCCACATTCCACATCGGTATCGCAATCGCCGACCATCCAACACGCCGATAAATCGAGGTGATAATCGGCTTGTGCCTTGAGCAAAAATCCGGGGTTGGGTTTTCGGAATGCCGATTCGCCCGTATAAGCAGGCACAACCCCTTTGGGATGGGTGTAATCGTAATAAAATTCAGCGAAATAAATCCCCGCTTCGGTCAACATGGCTTCTAAATAAGCGTGAACATCATATTGTGCCTGCATGGTGATTTTGCCTTTGGCGTGACCGGGCTGGTTAGATACCAAAAATAATTGCCAACCATCGGCTTGGAGCGCGTGCAACGATTCAATCACATTCGGCAACAGGCTATATTCGGCGGGGGTACGCGGGGTCTCATATTCGCCCCAATCGGGGTAATACAACATGGGATTGATGACCCCATCACGGTCTAAAAATATCGCTGACATCGTTATATATCCTTTCAGGGTCGCTCACCGTTTGCCAATTTTGCCTGTATGCTATCCAAGATCGGCAACGAATCCGCCACGCTATCCACCACAAAATGCGCCCCCGCCTCGTAAAAACGGTCATAAATGGCGTTCAGACGGGTTTGCAATTCATCGGCGGGGATGGTCGCCAGTTCAGACGGGGTGAGTCCCAATTCGTTGCCCGTCTTGGCGATTCCGACCGTCCACATGCCCGCGTTGCGTCCTTCGTGAATATCGGCAAGCGCATCGCCCATTTTGACCATCGTCCACATCGGATACACCCCTAAGCGGCGGGCATTTTCGTAACACATGAACGGCGCGGGTCTGCCATATCCCACATCATCGGGGCATACCAACGCATCGGGGGCATAGCCTCGCGCTTGTGCCAATGGCAATAACGGCTTCATCATCTCGGTGGTGTACCCTGTGCAAGAGCCGATTTTTAACCCACGCGCCCGCATCGCCGAAACCGCATCCGCCACACCAGGGATGAGGTCGGCGTATTGGGTGATGGCTTCAATTTGCACCGGGGTTAAATCGGCGAACATGGCATCCACATCGGCTTTGGTCACATCGCGCCCATGCGTTTCGCGCCAGAGCGTTGCCACGCGGGGCATTTCGGTGATGGTGCGGATGTGGTCATATTTATATGTCCCCATCGGCGCACGCGCTTCTGCGATGGTGATGGGGATATTGCGCCGTGCGAACACCGATATAATCGCACCTGTCGGCGCAAACGAGCCAAAATCGACCGTTGTGCCAGACCAATCAAAAATCACGGCTTGTAATCGCAACAAGATATTGGTATCCATAAATGTGGATGGATTAGCGCCCATTTTCATCATCATCGTAAAATTCTTCTCGGCTGACGAGTTTAACACCCGGACGTAATCCGCCTAAACTAATCGGCTCAATATCCAGTAATCGGCGAGGATTGGGTTCTTCGTCTATATCATCCATCAAAATATGGAACAAGGTTTGTCGTTCTTCATGCGACAATCGCTTAACTTCTTCAACAATTTCAATCAAAGTCATATCACAAAACCTTTATCTGGATGTATGTGTTATCTCATTTTATTTTAGCACGATTTCTAGCTCTTCCAAAACAGACCCGACCGCCAGCAACAGCGCCCGCATATCATCTGGATACAAGCGCCCAATGTTGCCAATCCGAAAACACGGCTCGGTGGTGAGCTTGCCCGGATAAATCACAAATCCGCGCTGGTTTAATCCCGCATAAAATTGGGCAAAATCGAAATTGGGGTGATTCGGATAACGATAGGTGGTGATGATATTGCTTTGATAAACAGGGTTGATATATGCCTCGAAGCCCATCTGCGCCATGCCTTCTGTGATAATACGATGATTTTCGGTGTATCGCGCCCCCCTGCCCGCCACGCCACCTTCGGCTTCAATTTCAAGTAATGCCTGATGAAATGCCAGTAGCGCGTGCGTGGGTGGCGTGAAGCGAAATTGACCATCGGCTTCGAGTCCGCGATATTGCGCCAGCACATCCAACGACACTGTGCGAGCATAGCCTTCACTGGCGAGGAGCGCCTCGATATCCGCGAGGATAAATCCAAATCCAGGCACCCCTTCAATACATTTATTCGCCGATGACACCATAAAATCCACGCCCGTCGCTATCCAATCAAACGGTATCGCGCCGAAACTGCTCATGGCATCTATAAAATAGCGTTTCTCTGCGGATTTAACCACCTGCCCAATCTCAGTAATCGGGTTGAGGATACCCGTTGTCGTCTCGCAATGCACACATGCTACCATGTAAATATCGGGATTTTTATAGAGGCGTGCGCTTAATTCATCTAAATTCGGGCGTTCATTTTCGGGATATATGAGTTCAACCGTGGGGATTTTATACGTTTTGGCGATGTGCGCGATGCGCCGTCCGTATGCGCCGTTGATGATCACCAACAATTGTTTATCGGGTGGCATGACCGAAGAGATGACCGATTCAACGGCGAATGTGCCACTGCCTTGCATGAGGATGGCGGTGCAGGCATGGGCTAAATCGGCAACACCCGCCAAATCGAGCAAGCGATGACGAATATCCTGAACGATGTGGATAAATTCACTATCCCTAGAGCCTAAATCGCGGAGCATGGCGCGTTTCACCGTCTCGGATGTGGTCAGGGGACCAGGGGTATGTAGGTGTTTATCGGGCATGGTGTATCCTCTGCTTGATGTACCTAAAAACGAATCCATATGACCTTATAAAAATAAGTTAGTTGTGCCATTTTGCCTCGCAAGAGGCTCAAAGCCGCTTGCTATTTGACTTTGGAAGCCCACTAAAGGGGCTATTTTGAGCCAATTTTGAGGCAAATTGTACGACTTTTACATCGTTTTTAGCGCCTTTAGTGCGCTTTTGAGGCGTGTAGCGAGATGCTTTGAGCATCTCGCAATAACTATAAAATGCGCTGTCCCATCAAACCCGCGACCAATTCCACCGCCATTTGCGCCGTCTGATTACTCACATCCAAAATCGGGTTGACCTCGACCACATCCAACGAAGTTACTTTTTGACTATCCGCAAGAATTTCCATCAACAGATGCGCTTCCCGATACGTCAATCCGCCAGGGACGGGTGTCCCGACACCAGGGGCATGACGCGGGTCTAAGCCGTCTAAATCGAGGCTGACGTGAATATGCGTCATATCGGCGAAATAATCCAACACCTCATAGGCGATTTTCGCTATGCCATATTCATCCACCTCGCGCATGGTATAGGCTTTGATGTCGCCTTTGGTGAGTCGTTGCCGTTCCCCTTCATCCAAATCGCGCAGGGCGATATACGCCATTTGTCGGGGCGCGATTTTTGCCCCTGCATAGCCGATATTGCACAACGGCGCGGGACATTCGCCCAACAATGCCGAGACGACCATGCCATGCACATTGCCCGATGGCGATGTAGACGGCGTGTTGATGTCGCCGTGGGCATCTATCCACAACACGCCGATTTTCGGTGTGGCAACCGCGGCGACCGTCCCCATGCTCATGCTGTGGTCTCCACCGAGAAAAATGGCTTTTTCGCCCGCCTGAACGGTGGCTTTCACGCGGTCATACACCTCTTGACAAATGGTAGAAATTTGTGGCAGGTGATGCGCCGTGCCGACCAAATCGGCGCTATCATACGGCGCTTCGATTTCTTCGGCTTGGGGCGCGTAGATATTGCCCCCGTCATGCACGATATAACCCAGACGGATCAGGCGGTCTTGCAACCCCGCGTAACGGATGGCGCTGGGTCCCATATCCACCCCGCGCCGTTGTTGCCCCAAATCCATCGGCACACCAAAAATACGAATGGTCTTTTTTGTCATGATGTGATTATCCTGTCTTGTGTGATGTGTTGCTTGGTTCTGATATGATTATAGCATGGCATCACTGAATTGGATATTTGCCCCATCATAGCGGTTTGATTTATACTATAATCAAATTTAATTTTTTAGGAAAGGCAATTTCGCGATGACGACTGAAGATATTTTTGAACAAGCACAACATCTTACAGATGATGAACGCCAAGAATTGATTTTTTTGCTGATAGAGTCGCTAAGAGGCAACAAAAATCAACAAAAACGACTTGAACTTGAGCCGATAGATTTAGGTGGATTGCATGAAGGTGTACGCTTAATCACTCGCGCCGAGATTTATGGGGATACTGATGACGCAAGCTAATACGCCTATAAATGGGGTAATTTACTTACCCCTTCCCCCAGCGAATCGCCACTGCGCTCCAGGTGTATCCGACACCCGCGCCCGTCAGCACAATTAAATCCCCGTCTCTGATTTTACCCTGTCCCAAGCCCAACTGAAGCGCCAACGCTTGGTCTACGCTTTGGATATGTCCATAATCTTCTAAATACACCGATTGGTCTTCTGTCAGACCGCATTCGGCTAAAATTTCACGATAAAACGAGCGTTTCATGTGGACGATACCCATAAATTTGACATCGCGCATGGTCGCACCACTCTTTTCGACGGCTTCGTGGATGACGCGCACAAAATTTTTGAGCGAGGTCGCGCCGAGCCGTTCCGTCATATAATCGGGGTCGGTCACATCCAAGCGCCCAATCACATCGCCCACGACTAACGGCTCACCTTCGGGCGTGGCTTCACGGGTCAGGACAACCGTCTCGGAGAGCGTGCCATCGGTGAATGCAGATGCGCCCAAAATGATGTTGCGCCCCGCATCGCGTTGCAACACCAAAGCCGATGCCCCCGCCCCAAAATTGAGCATGAAGCGCGTGCGTGGATTTGCAGGATTGATAATGTCATTTTCACGGCTGGCGGCGACGAGCAAGGCATATTCGAGGCTGGGGTCGCTCATCATCATGCCCCGCGCCACATTGAGCGCAATCGGCGCACCCGCGCATAGGGCGTAAATCTCGAAGCCGTAGGCGTGAATCGCCCCCACGCCTTGCTGAATTTTACCCGCGCTGTTCCATACCACATGGTCTTTGTGTTCGCTCCCATGCGAGATGACCACGTTGATTTTTTCGGGGGATATGCCCGCGTTCTGAATGGCACGTAGCCCCGCTTGTGTCGCCATGTGACTGATGGTATCCGTTTCGGAGGCGACATGCCGTTGGCGGATGCCCATTTTCGATTCTAAAATATCGGCGGGGATGTTTGCGCGGGGTGCTAAATCGTGCGCGGTCTCGATTTGTTCTGGGAAATACGTGCCGATGCCAATAATGCCGATGTGTGTCATAAAATATAGCTCTTTTCCTTATATTATCTATTTAACATGCACGATTATAACACATCATCAGCCCTATTTGTGCAACCTCACCAGACCTATCAGACATTTTCTGAAAGGCATTGGGCATTTTTCACGAATCTGTCTGAAACCGTTTGCAGATTACAATCCGTTGCGTTATCATCAGTATTATGTGGAGAATTTTACACCATTCCACATCGCTGATAAAAATATTTAGGAGCTTAATATGTTCAAAAAATTGAGTATTTTAGTTGTGATGCTCGCCCTCGTGGTCTCGGCATTCTCGTTTGTGAGCGCCCAAAACACCGACCTCAGTGGCGATTTAGAAATCTTTTCGTGGTGGGCAGGCGATGAAGGTCCCGCCCTCGAAGCCTTAATTGCCCTCTACAATAGTTTGTATCCCAATGTCAACGTCATCAATGCCACCGTCACAGGCGGTTCTGGTGTGAATGCCCGCGCCGTCCTCAGCAATCGTATGTTGGGTGGCAACCCGCCAAGTTCATTCCAAGTCCATGCGGGCGATGAGCTCACCGATACATGGGTCGTCGCTGGTCGTATGGAAGATCTCACCTTCTTATATGAAGAAGAAGGTTGGTTCGATGCCTTCCCGCAAGGTATCCTCGACCTGATGACCTACGAAGGTGGCATTTATAGCGTGCCTGTGAATATTCATCGCTCCAACGTGATGTGGTATAACCCCGCCAAACTCGAAGAATGGGGCATTTCTGCGCCCACGACTTGGGATGAATTCCTCGCCGTTTGCCCCACCATCCAAGAAGCAGGCGTGATCCCGCTCGTGGTCGGTGAAGAATGGACACAACGCCATCTGTGGGAAAGTGTCGCCTTAGCCGTTCTCGGTGCTGATGGTTGGGCGGGCTTCTGGACGGGTGAAACCGCCGCCGATGGTCCGGAAATGGTCGCCGTGTGGGAAAAATTCGGTGAAGTGTTGGCGTGTAGCAATATTGACACCGATGCTACTGGTCTGTCTTGGCAACAAGCGATTGACCGCGTGGTCGCTGGCGAAGCCGCCTTCAACATCATGGGCGACTGGGCGGCGGGCTATATGTCAACTACGCTCGGCTTAGAACCCGGTGTCGGCTTCGGGTATGCCCCATCACCCGATACCGCGGGCGTGTTCATGGCATTGTCTGATAGCTTCGGCTTGCCACTCAACGCCCCCAACCGCGATGCGGCTGTGGAATGGTTGCGCGTTTTGGGAAGTGTCGATGGTCAAAATGCCTTCAACCCACTCAAAGGCTCGATTCCCGCCCGTTCCGATATTAACCTCGAAGAAACTGGCTTATACAACCAATACCTGATCGATACCGCCGCCGCTTGGAGCATGGATGTCATCGCAGGGAGTATGGTACACGGTACAGTCGGCAACCCACGCTTCGCCAGCGAATTCTCGACTGTGTTAGAAATCTATAAAGTCACCCGCGATGCCAATGCCGCCGCCAGCGCGTTGTTCGCTATCTGCGTGCAATCGGGTGAATGTGGTTTCTAAATCAATCGATTCTTTCGTATAGGACGCGCTTCTGCGCGTCCGTACGGCACATCCCCCAGTTGGGGTTTGTAGAGACGGCATACACGCCGTCCTCACAAAAATAATCATAACCAGCTTGTGAGGGCGCACACTGTTGCGCCCTTACAAGTAATAGCAATAGCCTTATCATAAAAATATTTTTGTCCAACAGAAATCTTCTCCTAGGGGGGATTTTATGTATAATCGTAAAGACCGTATCATCGCATTTTTGATGCTCACCCCATCGATTCTCTTGTTGGGGATTTTCGTTTACCTGTTCATCTTCCAGACCTTTCAAACATCCCTCACCGATTGGGGCGAAAACACATCGCAACCCCCGCTCGCTGAGGATGTGGTCATCAGTTTTCAAAACCCCTTATCTGCCAATTATAACCTGCTCATGACCAACATGGTGCCAGAATATTACTTCCGCAATTCGTTGGTGAACGCCTTTTTCTTCACCATCTTTTTCATCGTGGGATGTTTGGGCGTAGGCTTATTGCTGGCTTTACTCATCGACCAGAAAATCGTCGCAGAGGGCATCTTTCGGACGATTTTCTTGTTCCCAATGTCGCTCTCATTCATCGTCACAGGCACCATTTGGGCGTGGCTTGTACGCCCAGATAGCGGGATCAATGTATTGCCACGCCAATTATTTGGGCTAGACCCGATTCAAGAACGCTGGATAAATAATAAAACGGTGGCATTGCCCTTTAATTGGCAAGACATCCCCCATTGGCTCACATTAGGGGGGGTGATGATTTTATTCTTCCTGCTATTTCGGTATCTGGCACAAGAGGAAGACCGTCTTGGACGCGCCGCCAGTTGGTTGAGCCAATTCGGATTAGTGACATTCATCAGCGCCTTCATCGCGGGGATGGTCATCGGGCATCACGACTTTTTATGGCTCGGTGCGGCGTTGATTGGTGTGGCATCGGTCGTATTGCGCGTGGCATTGAGCAATGAAGATTTTGGCAACGAAGCCTATTCACCACGCAATTGGAGACCCGTCATGTGGTTGGGGATTGGCATCGCCATTATGATATTGGCGCGGTTGGTCGGCGCTTGGGATGTCATATTCCCGCCATTGGTGAACCCCGATGTCGAAGCTAGAATCGCCCCCAAAGGTTATAACGCCGCCCTGACGGGCATCCTCATCGCCGCCGTTTGGCAAATGGGGGGGTATACTATGGCGATGATTTTAGCGGGTCTGCGCGGTATATCAGAAGAATTGCGCGAGGCGGCGCGGGTGGATGGTTGCTCGGAAATTCGTGTGTATTTCTCGATTGTGTTCCCCCTGCTCCGCCCCATCATGTTGAGCGCCATCATCGTCTTAGGACACATCTCGCTGAAAATCTTCGACTTGGTATACGCCATGGCGGGCGCACGCAACGCCACCACCATCATGCCAGGGATCATCGTCTACGATTGGATGTATAACTCCAAACGCTTCGCAACAGCATCGGCAATCGCTATGGTCATGTTATTTTTTGTGACTTTGGTGATTGTGCCTTATCTGTGGTCATCCTTACGCAAGGAGGCGAAATAAATTATGGTCGGCGCAAATCCTGTTCGACATCGTATTTCACGCATCACGATTTATACCCTGCTGTTCCTATTCGCCGCGTTCTTCCTCATCCCCGTCTATTTGGTGATTGTCACGGCATTCAAAGACCCGCAATACATCAACCTACAAACCGTGTGGGAAGTTCCCAATGCGACCAGTTTTACCACTGATGCCTTTCCAGAAGTGATGAAACAATTCGGTCCGCGCTTCACCAATAGCGTGATTTTGGTCATGTTTGCCACCGTCATTTCATCGATTATGGGATCTATGAATGGCTATATCTTGGCAAAATGGCGCATCCCCTACGCCAATATCATTTTTCCACTCATGTTGTTTGGCATGTTCATCCCCTATCAGGCAATTTTATTGCCCTTACAACAATTTCTACGCAGTACCGAAGGCTTGGTGGATGTGTTTCGGACAATCGCGGGGTATTCACCCGAACAAATCGCCCTGAATGAAGGTGGCATATATGGCGGGTTGCCCGGATTAATCCTCATCCATGTGGTGTATGGCTTGCCGATAACCACCCTGATTTTCCGCAACTTTTATGCCGATATTCCCAACGAGCTCATCGAGGCGGGCGCAATAGACGGCGCGGGCTTCTTTGGGATTTACACCAAAGTGGTGTTCCCGCTCTCGGTACCTGGGTTTGTGGTCGTCATCATCTGGCAATTCACGCAAATCTGGAACGAATTTTTATTCGGCATCACCATGACCAACAACGAAAATCAACCGATCACCGTTGGGCTATCGTATTTGGCGGGTGGCGAGGCGGTGCAATTTAACTTGCCCATGGCGGGCGCGATTGTGGCGGCATTGCCCACCTTGTTCGTCTATATTGTCGCGGGTCGCTATTTCATTCGCGGGTTGCTGGCTGGCTCGGTCAAGGGATAAACACAAACAAGCCCATTTATAACCAATTTTTGCAATTTGATTAGAAATAGGTTATAAATGGGTTTCATGTTATGATAGAGAGGTGGTGTGATATGGGTGTCTCTTATCAATGGCGCGATGATGTTATTTTAGATGTGATTATCGAGCAACCCTGGACATGGAAAGAATATATCGAAAATATGAACCCCATTTTTTCAGAATTGCGCGATAAACAAACACCTTGTGCAACCATGGTTCACATTCAAAAAATGGGGACTTTGCCCAAAGATGGCAACATTTTGCATATCCTTTTGGAAGTGGATAGAAAAATGCCACCGAATGTATTTGCATCGGCTATCGTTGGCAAGTCCAATATTTTAACAACATTTATGAACGTCTTAATCAAATTACGTCCCCATGCCAAACGCCTGACTATCTTCTGCCAAAATGCCGATGAAGGGCGCGATCGAATTTATGAGCGATTGAATCAGGTATTATCCCACAACAAACAACAAGGAGATGCTTAATGTCTGAACAATATAATGACAATGCCGTCGCAGACCAATATGATTTGTCATTTCAACTTGTGCCGTTTCGGTTACATATCGAAGCGCACACCGTCTTGAAAACGCTGGGTGATATTTCAGGCAAATCACTCATCGACTTAGCAACTGGGACGGGGTTTTATGCCCGCCTCGCCAAAAAGCGCGGTGCCTCGCGGGTGGTTGGTGTCGATATTGCCAACGACATGGTGCAAATTGGGCGCATGGCAGAACAGGCAGAACCGTTGGGCATTGAATATCATACGCAAGATGTGATGCAATTCCAAGTGGATGAGTCATTCGATATTGCTTTGGCGGTTTATCTGCTTCACTACGCCCCGACAAAAGAGGCGTTATCTACCATGTGCCACGCCATTGCCAATATGCTCAAGCGCGGCGGGCGCTTTATCACCTATATCGCCAATCCCGATATGGCACGCCAATCCGACTATTATAAGCGTCATGGCATCGGGAATGTGATGAACCCCACCCCATCCGATGGTGAAATGTTCACCTTCACGGCTACGATGGGCGAGATGACCACACCACCCTTTACCGCATATCGCTGGGAAAAAGCGAGTGTCGAACACGCCCTCACCCAAGCTGGATTTACACATATCAATTGGGTGACACCCACGTTATCAACCGATGGTGAGCAACAATACGGTGCAGATTATTTTGCAGATTACCTCAGACAACCCCATGCTGTGTTGATTGAGTGTGTTAAGCAATAGAATGCACATTTGCATCATCACACCTGGGTTTAGCGCAGACGAGAGCGATTGGTGCATCCCCGCATTACTCGATTTTATCCACCACCCACCTGAAGGCATCTCGTTCAGCATCATCAGTTTACGATATCCGCATACCACTCAGCCTTATCAGGTTTATGGCGCATTTGTCATCCCGCTCGGATTTGCAAAACGGGCGGGATTTTGGCGTTTTGGCGTATATCAAACAGCGATGAACGCCATTCGCCAGATTCATCAACACCAACCGATCGATATATTGCACGCATTTTGGGCGGATGAGGCGGGGTTTATCGCCACACGCGCCGGGGAACAGTTGAATATCCCTGCGTTGGTCTCGGTGATGGGTGGCGAATTGACCCACCTACCCCAAATCGGCTATCAGACGGGGCGCATCGGGCGCTGGATGGTCGATTACGCCCTGCGCCATGCCCATACACGCACGGGTGGCTCGGCGTTGTTGGTCGATCGCATCAAAAAACAATATTCAGGCAACACATGGCGCGTCTCGCTCGGCGTGGATAATGACCTGTTCCGCCCCGATAGTACCGCCCAACACCTGCGGGGCGATTTTACCGTGTTGCATGTGGCATCGCTCAGTCCGATTAAAAATCAAGCCTTGCTCATCCACGCCTTCGCCAAATTGCATCAGACCCATCCGCACGCCCATTTGCATATTGTGGGTGATGGTGCGCTCAAATCTGACCTGCAACAATTAGCCAAGCAATTAAAAATCGGTCACGCCGTCACTTTTCACGGCGCGATCGCCCATCACGATTTGCCACGTTATTACAATGGCGCGGATGTGTGCGTCATCACATCGTATCACGAAAGCCAGAGCATGGTCGTCTTAGAGGCGGGCGCGTGTGGGGTGTTGACAATCGGCACAGGCGTTGGCATTTTGCCCGAATTGGTAGATAGCCAGTTTATTATCTCACCGCCGACCGCGCCCGAAATCGGCGATAGCGATACATTAGCCAAGATTTTACGGCGCTTGGCAGAGGATAAGCTGTTGCGCGTGAGCGAATCGGCTTCGTTGCGCTCGGATGTGATGAACCGCTACACGCTCGCCAAAAGCGCGAGGATATGGGGCGCGATTTATGAGGGTATAGTGGCTGATGAATGATGAATATATGCTATACTATATCCAAAAGTGATAGGATACAGACGATGCAAGCCATAAAAACACCAACCATGACCGTGACAGAATTTGATGAATGGGTGTATCTGCCCGAAAATATCAACACGCATTACGAATATATCGGCGGGGAGATTGTGCAAGTGGTATCGAATCAAAAATCATCACGCATCGCAGGCGAAGTAATTTATCGGATTAAAGATTATCTCCATCGCAAAAAAATGAAAGGGTTAGTGACCGTGCCTGATGGCGGTTACATCATCGGGGCAGAACGCTACATCCCCGATGTTGCCTATACATCCGCGCAAAAAGCGCCGTATGCGTTGGATGCAGGATACAGCCCTATCCCGCCCGATTTGGTGGTCGAAGTCATCAGCAATCCCGCCAACAGTGCAGAAATGAACGATTTGCTCATCAAAGTGCCAAATTATTTGGCGCTAGGGATTGTGGTTTGGGTGATAGACCCCGATGCCGAACACGTTTTGGTATATGAGCCACAACAAGCCGTCAAAATTCTATCGAAAGACATGATGCTCACAGGCGGGTCTGTTCTACCCGATTTTGCCGTATTGGTGGCGGATTTATTCGCCGAATAAGCGGTAATACGATTGTTTTTTGGGGTGAAATATGTTAAAACAATGTCGTAACCCTCACAAATAGGCATTTTTTGCCTACGCACATTCAGAAAGTGATAGCTCACAATGGAATTAACTGAGATTTTGCGGATTAACTTGCTCTCGCCGATGGTATTGGCATTTGTATTGGGCATTATCGCCGCCATCATGCGGAGCGATCTCGACATCCCCGACCAAGTGTATACCATCATCACGGTGTATTTGCTCTTCGCCATCGGGTTAAAAGGCGGATTCGACCTCGCCCGCTCGCCGTTGACCAATTTTTGGGGCGCGGCAATTGTGGCGATTGGCATGGGCGCGGGCATTTCAACGTGGTGTTATGGCATTTTACGAAAAGTCGGCAAGATGAGCGTTGCCGATAGCGCCGCCATCGCCCTGCATTATAGCGCCGTCTCATCCGTCACCCTGAGCGCCGTCATCACCCTACTCACCACATTGAACGAACCGTTTGAAGGCTTCGTGCCCACCATGTACACCTTTATGGAATTGCCCGGTATCGCTATGGCGTTGTATATCGCCACCTCGCGCTTAGGCAATGTCGGCAGTATGACGCAATGGCAAGTATTAAAATCGGCATTGAGCGGTAAAGGGTTTTTATTGCTCGGTGGCGGTGTGCTGATTGGTCTCATCTCTGGCGAGACGGGATATAAAAGTGTCGCGCCGTTTTTTGTTGATTTATTCCCCGGTATGTTGTCACTATTTTTGCTCGAAATGGGCATGAGTGTCGGCAGGCAACTGAAGGGACTGCGCCAAATTCCACCATTTTTAATCATCTTCGCAGTCGTCATGCCCATGATTCATGCCACAATTGCCCTGTTACTGTGTAAATTGGTCGGTGTTTCGATGGGCGGTGCGATTGTCCTCGCCACCATTGCCGCCAGTTCATCGTATATCACCGCGCCCGCCACCGCCCGCGCCAGTTTGCCCGATGCCAAGCCGATTTATTACCTCACCATGTCGCTGGTCATCACGTTCCCGTTCAATTTGACCTTCGGCTTGCCGATTTACGTCCAATTGGCGAATCTGATATTCGGCGGGGGATAATCGGGGTGCATTTTGGGGTTATAATAGGGGTTATAGGTGACATATATAGAGGTATTAAGTGATGACCATCATCCTAACCGACCCCGAATTGATTCAATATTTAGAATCACAAGCCAAAGCCCAAAATAGCACCATCGAACACATCATCAAACAAGCATTAATCAAACCAGAAGCACCGGTAGATGAAGCATCTGCGCCTTCTCATCAGCAATTGGATGCATCAGATCATGCCGATGATATGCTCAAGCGTGCTATGCACAAAATTTATAACATGGCGCGTCGTTATTGGCAATCCGTTGGTGATGTTGACCGCGCCAACATGACCGATGAGGAACTCGCAGAAAAATTTGGTCGCTTCGATGAAAATGGCATCCCGCGTTTTAAGGATGAATTGCCCGATGAACCACCTATTGGGTCTGGTGCATATATTGTCAAGATGATTGAGGGAACAGGAGGTGTGCCTGTAGAGACCCATTTAGAGGGGTCAGAAATGGATGATATACTCCATGCTGAATTTGGCGATTATTTATATCAACGCATGATGGGAAATAATGATGATTAAGGCACTTATAGATAGCAGTTTTTTATATATTCTGCTCAATTCAAAACATAAAGACCACCAACGTCTGAAAAATATCGCCAAACGTATTCCCCAACTCATCGTGCCTTACGTTGTGTTGACAGAAGTCGCATACTTATTTAATCGAGATGGTGGAATACCAGCACTCAGACAATTTGTACAAACATTAAAATTTACACCATTCACATACGAAATTTTGATTGAAGCCGATTTTCTTCGTATTGAAAACATACTCGCCCAATATGCCGATGCCAAATTCGACTTTGTAGATTGTTGCCTGATGGCATTGGCAGAACGCCACCACATCAGCATCGTCTGCACGCTCGACCAGCGCGATTTCGCCATTTTTAGACCAGCCCACCTCGACCATTTAGAACTGCTCCCCTAACATGTGTTACAATGAGTCAAAGTTGCCTAGCGAGGTATTGTATCATGCTGACTATCAAACTCACCGACCCAGAATTGATTCAATATTTAGAATCACAAGCCAAAGCCCAAAATAGCACCATCGAACACATCATCAAACAAGCATTAATCAAACCAGAAGCATCTGTAGATGAAGCATCTGTGCCTTCTCATCAGCCAGTGGATGCGTCAGATCATGCCGATGATATGCTCAAGCGTGCTATGCACAAAATTTATAACATGGCGCGTCGTTATTGGCAATCCGTTGGCGATGTTGACCGCGCCAACATAACCGATGAGGAACTCGCAGAAAAATTTGGTCGCTTCGATGAAAATGGCATCCCGCGTTTTAAGGATGAATTGCCCGATGAACCACCTGTTGGGTCATTGGCGTATGCGGCGAAAATTATCGAAGAAACGGGTGGTGTTATCATAGATGCCCCCCTTAATGAGCCTCTTGATTTAACCAATATGAAGGAGACATTGGCTAAAGAATTTGGCGATTATCTTTATAACCGCATGAATGGGGAATATGATGGATAAAGTTTTGGTGGATAGTAGTTTTTTATTTGCACTATTCAATCCCAAAGAAAAACTTCATCCGATGGTTGATAAAATTGCTACTTCATTCGCAGGTCGTCTTGTATTACCTTATGTTGTGCTGACAGAAGTCGCTTATTTATTCAATCGTGTGGGAGGTGTTCCTGCTGTCGTGTCATTTTTAGACAAATTAAACACCACGCACTTTATCTATGAACCTCTCACACCGCAAGACTTTTTACGAATTCGGCAAATTATGAGTCTGTATCGTGATGCCAAATTCGACTTTGTAGATTGTTGCCTGATGGCATTGGCAGAACGCCACCACATCAGCATCGTCTGCACGCTCGACCAGCGCGATTTCGCCATTTTCAGACCAGCCCACCTCGACCATTTAGAACTGCTCCCCTAGCGTATGCTATAATAAGGGCATAGACTTTTCACTCACAAAAGGATATGCGCCATGAACACCCCCCTGCCACCCCAATTCAGAGTATCGCAATCGCCGATTGCACGTCATAAATCCACCGTTAAAATCGGCAAACTCCGCATCACCCTGCTCACATCGCGCCTGTTGCGGATTGAATACAGCCCCGATGGCAAATTTGAAGACCGCCCTAGCCAAGCCTTTTGGTATCGAGACCACCCCACGCCCGATTTTCATAGTGGCGCACAGGGCGATTTTTTCAGCCTCGAAACCGATCATCTGGTGCTGACCTACGATCTTAAGCGTGATACACCGCAGGCGCTATCAATTTTCATCAAAGAAAACGCCCATACATGGCATTATGGCGATGCCCCCACAGGCAACCTGCGCGGGACGTTCCGCACGCTCGATGGCGTAGACGGCGCGATCCCGTTGGAGTTGGGCTTGGTCTCGCGGGAAGGTTGGGCGCTGGTGGATGATAGCCAATCGCTCGTGTTCACCACTGAGGGTTGGTTAACAGAACGCGATACATCCCCCACGCACGACCTGTATTTCTTCGGTCATGGGACAGATTATCAGGGCGCACTGAACGATTTTTTTGCAGTCGCGGGACGTGTGCCGATGATACCGCGTTGGGCATTGGGCAATTGGTGGAGCAGATATTGGGCATATACCGACCAAGAACTCATCACCCTGATGGATGAATTCGCCGCGCACAACATCCCACTCGCGGTTTGTATTGTCGATATGGATTGGCACATCACCGATACGGGCGGAAAAGGCAGTGGTTGGACGGGGTACACATGGAACACCGATTTATTCCCCGACCCGAAAAAATTTATCGGCGAATTACATCAGCGCAAATTACGCACGGCGCTCAATTTGCATCCCCATGCGGGTGTTCAGGCGCACGAAGCCATGTACGAAGCGATGGCGAAGTGGATGAATCAAGACCCGACCACCGAAGCGCCGATTTCGTTTGATATTGCCGACCCGCGTTATACACAAGGCTATTTCGAGATTTTACACCATCCGCACGAAGCGATCGGTGTCGATTTTTGGTGGATCGATTGGCAACAGGGCGAAAAAACCCGCCTGCGCGGTCTGGATCCGTTGTGGTGGCTGAATCATCTGCATTTTTACGATTTGGGGCGCGATGCTCAAAAACGCCCATTCATCTTCTCGCGTTGGGGCGGACTTGGCAATCATCGCTATCCGATCGGATTTTCGGGCGATACGCATACCACATGGGCGAGCCTCGCCTTTCAGCCGTATTTCACATCCAGCGCCACCAATGTCGGCTATAGCTGGTGGAGTCATGATATTGGCGGGCATATGTTTGGCGTAGAGGAGGGTGAACTCTATGCCCGTTGGGTACAATACGGCGTTTTTAGCCCGATTATGCGCCTGCATAGCACCAAAAATCAGTATAGCGAGCGTCGCCCGTGGGGTTGGCGGAGCGCGGAAATCGAAAAAGTGGCGGGGGATGCCATGCGCTTGCGTCATGCCCTTGTGCCGTACATCTATAGCATGGCGTGGCGCAATCATACTCATGGCGTGGCGCTGATTAACCCCATGTATTACACCCATCCCAAAACCGAGAGCGCCTATTTTGCCCCGCAACAATATTGGTTTGGGAGCGAGATGATTGTTGCGCCGTATACATCGCCTATTGACGAAGATACAGGTGTGAGCCGTCAGGCGGTGTGGTTACCCGAAGGCAATTGGTACGATTTTGAATCGGGTAGGCGCTATGCGGGTGGCGGATGGATGTGCATCTACGGCGATTTGCGCCACATCCCCATTTTTGTCAAAGACGGGGGCATCATCCCACTCGCGCCCATCACGGGCGAAAATGATACCCCCCTGCCCCAGACCATACACTTACACCGTTACGGCGATGCCGATGGGTGGTTTGTGTTGTATGAGGATGACGGCACATCCAACGCCTATACAACGGGTGATTATGCCGAGACGGTCATCAACGCGGTAGCAGGTGGCGCAATGCAAATCACCCCACCACCTACCCATCGGGATTATTTGCCCGCAAATCGGTCGTGGGTGCATCATCATCATCACCAAGAGCGCGATATCCGCGCCGAATGTGAGGCGTTGTTGTGGCGCTTTACGATGAATACGTGGGTCAAAGATGAAATCAGCAAACGGTTAGCCGATTTTATCCAAGACCCGCTCGTGTTGCGTGATTTTATCACCTACCTCACGCCCGCCCAAATCCGCGCCTTATGCGAGACGGCGCACGGGGTCGGGGTGCATCAACTGACAAAAGATATGGGTGTGGATGAGGCGTTCATTTTGTGGAACAGACATAACCGCGCCGATTTTCGGTATACATACACCCAAGTGGATGCGACCAAAAGAATTTGGGATAGCAAACCACTCACCTCTGAAGGTGGTGTTGTGCCGACCGAAAAAATCATCACCCCAGTAAAGCCAAGCGATGATGAACACTTGCTCAAGACCCACGCCCGCCTGCGCGTGGATTATTTCGGATTGGTGGTGGTGGAGTTTTAACGCATAATCCCAAAAATATACCCAACTAAAGGTTAAAACAGAATGCACATTTGGCAACTCGACCCCGCAAATATCACCCCCTATTATGACCTCGCCGTGTGCGATGCGTTGGCAAATCAGGGTCATGACGTGCGTTTTATCACCACGCGCTTCATCTATGATCCCGATTTGCCCGTACCGACCGCTTTTACCAGCGATTATCGTTATTTTCGTGGGTTAGAATGGCGCTGGTTGGTTAATTATCCGCGCTTACGGCGAGGTCTACGGGCGGTGAGTTATCCGTTGGGGCATGGGGGTGTTTTGCGGAGCGCACGCCGTCTGCGTCCTGATGTGATTCATATCCAATGGAGCAGATTACCAAAACTCGATAGCTGGGCATGGTCACGGCTCAGACGAATGGGTATCCCGCTTGTTCATACTGTTCACGATATTGCGCCGATGTTCGCCAAAGCGGGTATGCAAACAGCATTAGCCCATATTTATGAAGGCATGGATGCGCTCATTCTGCATACAACAAGTAATATAGAGGCATTTCAATCGGCATATCCAACCATCCCCATCGAAAAATTGCACCTCATCCCCATGATTGCCTTCCCAACACCACCCATACCCACCTCCGCCGATCAACAATCGGCACGCCAAGCATTAGGGTTGCCACTCGATGCACCTATCGCCTTATTTTTTGGCGCGATAAAACACTATAAAGGCTTAGATGTGTTATTAGAGGCGTTCCAGATTGCCCAACAACGCCATGCCAATTTTCATCTGGTCATCGCAGGCAAATACGAGGCGGGTCAGCATCACAAATTACCATTGCTAGAGGCGATTTTGGCGATGCCCAATGTGCATGTGTATGAAGGCTTCATCCCCACGCATGATATTTGGAAGCACCATTTGGCGGCAGATGTGATTGTACACCCCTATCGTGAAATTACCCAAAGTGCGGCGCTTATCACCGCAATGGGGTTTGGGCGAGCGGTGATTGTCACCGATGTCGGTGGCATGGGCGAGACGGTTCAGGGCAACGGTTGGGTGATACCATCCGAAAACCCGCCTATCCTCGCCGACACATTATGTGAGGCGCTCAGCGACCGCGCCCGTTTGCACGCCATGGGCGATATATCGGCGCAATTAATCGAGCAAAATCACAGTCCGCACCAAGTCGCCATCCGATTGAGCAAGGTGTATGATTTTATCACCCGTTCAAGATAACAATAGATTGTCTGAATATTCACCGCGTCCTCAAAAATTCCTAAGCGATGACGGGTATCATTAAACTGATGGTTGTAATAAGGGTTCAAAACCCTCAGCTAGTCGCACTTCAAAATTGGATTGACCCTCAAAATGAGGCAAGTATAGCCCCTTTAGTGGGCTTCCAAATCGAATAGCCAGAGGCTTTGAGCCCAATACCGTTCAGTTAGCCATTTTCATCGGCAGGCGGTGAACCACCTGCCTGCGTGTTTGCGAAGCCCGATAAATCGGGCTGTCAAGCCAATTTCGATGGTGATTTTAGATTTTTAAGACCATTTTACCTATGAATCTGGGTGTATCAGCCCCGTTTACGGGGCTTCGGTAAAATAGCGAGGTACTTCAGCGCCTAGCGGAAAAGGGTGATTTCACCCTTATCTTAACGGTATTGGGCTTTGAGCCTCTAGCGACATATAAACTAGGATGCGCTTGTGCGCGTCCCCAAATGACACGTTCAGGATGGTAGTCATGCAAAATAACCCAATCTATCAATTCACATCGCTATCGCGTCCGATTAACCCATTTGTGTACCCAACCCACCGCTTGCTGGTGGCGCTCGTGCCGATTGCGGGGTTCATTTTGGGCATGGTGACTTGTCCTTTTTTATTCCGATGCTGTGGATATACATTCATCTATCATCATTATACCACCTGTCACAGCTATCCAGAAACACCCCACACCTGAATGACATCATCATACGACATCGAGACGATATAGCGCCCATCGGGGCTGATAACGAGTTCAAATATCCAGTCGTTATGCGCTTCAAACATTGCAATTTCGGCGTAAGTGGTGCTATCGAAAAACGATAACTGCCCATCGGCATCCGCCACGATAAGCATATCGCCATCATGACTAAAGATGATACCCGTAACCCAATTTGAAAAATCGATGCGATGTAGACGCTGAAATGTGATATTATCCCACACAGACAAAACCTGAAACCCGCCCGACACAATCAATCGTGAATCGGGGCTAAAGGTGAGCGCCGTCACATCGCGGGCGGGACCGCGTGCACCGCGTGTAAACACATAATGCCGTTCCCACGAGTGGGTATCATAGACGACTATCAGATCATCTGCCGAGCCTATCGCTATCCAACGTCCATCGGGGCTGAATGTCACCGCGCCTAATACATCCGATTTTACGATAAAATGAAAAAATCTATCATTTTGTTCATCTAAAATCGGGATCATATCGCCATCACCGACCAGAACACGGATTTCTTGTTCGGGATGATAGGCGATGTATTCAACATTATCCTCATAGTCACTGTTGATGTTGAGGATTGCCCCATCGGATAGCTGAACATCATACAAAACACCACGTCCATCTAACAGGCTAACGATTTGCCCGTTAGGATGATACGCCATATCACTCAGGGGCGCAATTTCAGGCGGAAAGGTCATGATGCGCGTGGCGGTCAGGTCTGGGAGCGCGTATTGCCATAACTCGGTCTCGGTGGCGACCAAAAATGTGTCCTCTAGCGGGGACATGGCAAGCGCCCGAAATTCTGAACCATCTTCTATTGCGCCCAATTGAACCAGTCGGGATACGTTTTGGCGGGTGATGACACTTTCGGCGGCGTGAGTGGGTTGGATGGTCATCAAAATGATTGCCAACATGAGAAACAAACTGTGTTGAATTGTTTTCATCATTGGATACACCTTTCTGAATAGCTACGAGTATCCTGATGATAGCACATTCTTACGGATTATAACGGACGATTCTCCTCTGATAAAACTACGCCCATCAAGCCCCACCACAAACTGCTATATGCCAGCATAGACCATGTGTAATGGTCAAAAAAGCCGACCACCGCCAGCGCAATCACCCCACCCCACAACGCCAAGCGATACGGATCTTTGGGGATGTGGCTGAGGGTCGCCAAAATCCCCGCCAACATCAGCAGAAGTCCAACGATGCCCAATTCGGCTAATGCCGATAGATACACGTTATGGATGTTATCCCCTTTCATATCCACGCGCAACGTATAACGCAGATAATAAGTGGCATACCACGGAAAGTTGCCGATGCCAACACCCAACGCGGGTGATTTTTCAAAGGCGGAATACGCCACCGTCAGATGAATGGCACGCTCGTTAATCGCCCGATTTTCGACATATTCATCGCTCACGCCCGCCCGCGCCAATAAAAACGGATGATAGAGCATCACAAACACCCCGCCCATGAGGATGATTATCGCCGCGAGGCGCATACCCATGCGGAATAGGCGCTTCGTCCAGCGTTTGGTGATGGTCAGGATGAGCATCATACCGATGACGGCGCTGGCAAATCCGAGCCACGCCCCGCGTGAGAAGGTCAGCCAGAGCATGTATATGCCGAAGAGGAGACAGAACCCCACCGCAAATGTGATTAAATAATTATCCCCACCCCCAACCCCCTCCCCACGCTGTGGAGAGGGGGCTAAACCACTTGTGGCATCAATTTTTGCTCTGTTTTTCAGATAGATAGATGAGGATTTTTTCTCGACATCATTCCCCCTATCCATTTTATGGGAAGGAATGTTCAGGTAATGTATCACCCAGCCCAACGCGCACAACGCGCCAACCATCAGATACCCCGCATACGGATTGGGATGCGGGGTTAATCCATACGGACGCAACCAGCGCACATCACCCGCCTGCACTACGCTAATCCCGCCGATGAGCGGATCTAACCTGAATTCGCCCAACCAACGTAAACCGATGCTCCCCTGTATGGCGACTTGTAACGCGCCGATAGCCCCATGCACCACCATGCCGAGTATGAGCGCAAGCGTCACCCAACGTGGATGTGGCGCACAGGCGAGGGTCATCACGGCGAATAACGCCATGAGGCACAATTGCCCCACCACACCCCATGTCATATCGGGACGGGTATCGCGCATGTATGCCCAGGTGGTCGAGAGCGCACCCCATAGCGCCAATCCTAACATGGCAAACGCGAAAATCGTCCGTCGCCGACTGGTGACGATGGTTTTTATCCCGCAAAACCCGCTCGCTACCCATACGGCGAGGGTGATTAAAAGCGGAATCACCCAAGCGAACCCCAACACATACTCGCGTGAAAACGATTTGGGCGCGTTGGGGATGCGTAACCACATCGGTATGATGAATAATATGAAGAGTATCCCACCCTGTATGACAAATTGCTGACCTTTGCGACTACTGAATTTCATGCCACCTGCTTAATATAGAGATATATCGTGCGCCTATCATATCACATGAGGCTGTGTCATGACGGATTTACTCATCTACAATGCCCGTATTATAACACCCCAGACGATTTTAGAACGCGGTTGGCTGATTTGTCGGGATGGTCACATCAGCGCCATCGGCAACGGCAACCCCACTCGTAAGCCTGATAAAACGGCGCTTAACGCCGATGGATTGACACTCTTGCCCGGCATGATCGATATTCATACGCACGGCGCGATGGGTGTTGATATGATGGATGCTGGTCGAGATGAGTTCATCCAACTCAGCCAATTTTATGCCCGTCATGGTGTGACCAGCTTTTTGGCGACCACCCACCCCGACACCACAGACCGCATTACCAACACGCTCATCACGGTTAAAAATACGCTCAAACATCCCGATTTAGGCGCGAATTTGCTCGGCGTGCATTTAGAGGGTCCGTATCTCAATCAAGATTATGTCGCACCATATCGGCAAGCGCATGTGCGCCCGGCACATCCGATAGAAGGGCGCGATTGGCTCACCCGTGGGGTCATCAAACTGGTCACGCTCGCGCCCGAAATCCCCGCCAACGAATGGTTCATCCGCGAAGCTGTGGCGCAAGGCATCACCGTCTCGGTGGGGTATAGCGATGCCACGTATGAGCAAACCCGCCACGCGCTGTCGCTCGGATTAACCCATAGCACGCGCACATTTAACAATATGCGCCCGTTTCATCATCACGATGTTGGTGCGGTTGGGGCGGTGCTAGAGGCGAATTATGTCACCAGTGAACTCATCGCCGATGGGGTGCATGTCAGTGACGGCGCGATGCGCTTATTGTGGATGCTCAAACGTCCCGATAAATTGGTGTTGGTGAGCGCGTCTAACGCCCTCACGGGTCTCGGCGATGGCGATTTTATGCTCGATGGTCGCTCGGTGCATGTGATGGATGGCGTGGCACGGTTAGAGAGTGGCGACTTGGCGGGCAGTATCATCACACTCGATAACAGCCTACGCCGATTCATGACCTGTGTGGATGAGCCGATAGATGCCGTGTGGCAAACCGTGAGCCTGAATCCCGCCCGTGCGATTCATGTCGCGCATCGCAAAGGGAGCATCGAAATCGGCAAAGATGCCGATTTAATTTTGGTGGATAGCGATACGCGGGTGCAAAAAACGCTCGTCATGGGGCGCGTGGTGGTGGAATAAGAAATAACGTGAATTATTATAAAATGTACCAAAATCGTTAATTTGTGTTGCCATCGGTTCAAAACCGATGGCTAGTCGTCTTTCAAGCCCACTAAAGGGGATAGGTTTCACCTGTTTTTGAAGGGTAAACTTATTTTATGGCGAGTTTGAGCGCCTTTCGTGCGCTTTTGGGGCATGTCGCTAGATGCTTTGAGCCTCTAGCGGGATATATTTGTTAAATAAAACACGGGGCGCATAATTGCGCCCCGTGTGGGTATTGCATCTAAAAATTGGGGTACTGAATTATTCAGAGAATTCAGCGAGGATGTCGTTGGCGACTTCGTTCAACGCATCTAATGCCGATTGAACATCTTCTGGGGTGGTACCAGGCGCAAAATCCCACAACAAGACGAGGGTGTTCGCCATTTCGTTACGAACAGGGTCATAACCAGGCACACCGGGTTCGCTGTAGGCATATTGCAACAAGGGGAAGGTGGCGGCATAGGCTGGCACACGTTCAAAGGTGGCATCCAACAATTCAGCCGCATCGCCGCGGGTGGGGAAGTAATTGGCGGCATCGCCCCACAGCGCCATGACTTCTTGGCTACCCAAATATTTGACGAAGATCCAGGTGGCGAGTTCTTGTTCTGGCGTGGTGGCAGGGATGCTGACCGAAGCGCCATACAGGTTCATGACAGGTTCTTCGGTGGTATGCGGGACAACGCCTGCGCTCCAGTTGAAGCGACCATCTACGGCGAGGTTATAGAAGGGGAAGCCAGAGCTAGAGGCGATGGTGAACAAGCTGGTGCCAAGACCGAAATTGCGTTGACCAGAGAAGGCACGCGGGTCGGTTTGGATGCGAGCGCAACCATCGGCAACCAGACCTTGCACGAAGGAGATGGCTTCGACCGCTTCTGGGGTGTTGAGGGTATACACGCCCGCTTCATAATCGAAGATGTCGCCACCAAAAGCGAACACCCAGGCGGCAAAGTTCGAGGCATCTATACGCATTTCGTAACCCACAGGGGCTTCTGGCGCATCGGCGGCGGCACCACTAAACGGATTGGCAGTCGCGGCGCAGGCGGCTTCGCGGAATTGTTCAGGGGTGGTTGGCGCACCTTCAAAACTGATGTGACCATTGGCGAACAATTCTGCCAACCAATCGACATTGAAATACAGCACTTCCATCGAGCGTTGAACAGGGAAACCATAACGTTCACCGCCAAAGGTGGGGAACACGTCCGATTCCCAGATACCAGCGAAGAATTGTTCAACTTCTTCGGCGGGCATCCCCCAGGTGGGGCTGTTGACGAGCAGGTTCATATCGACCAATGCTTCGCCTGCGCTATCGAATTGATAGGTGGCGGCTTGGTTTTGGTAAGCCACTGTCAAATTGGGCAGGGCTTCGTTAGCGCCAATGGCGAGGCGCACTTTTTCAAAAATATCGCCATAACCACCTTGATTACTGGCTTCTACGGTGATGCCATAGGTGTTATATTCGGCGGCAACGGGGGCAAGCGCAACGGCGAGCGCGTTCAAATCGACAGGATCGCCTTCTTCGGGGGCAATAAAGAACTCGGTATTTTCAACACCCCAAGAGGCGGTGGGATTGTTGAAGACACGCACAATGACATCGAGGGCGCGAGCGCGACCACCGGTGTGGTTGTGCCAGAAAGTCACAGTTTGACCAGAGGGGTCAACATCGGCATAGGGATCATCTTGAGCGAAAGTTGGGAGGATTCCCACCGCCAAAATCATGACAACAAACAACATTACTTTTTTCAACATAGCCTTGCATTTCCTCCTGAATTGGAAAATACGATTGTATCGCCTAAAAAAATATGTGTTCATAACCGAGCCATTGCATCTCGGAGAAGCACCAACACGATATTAGCCCTTCAAGCCACTGGTCGCCACGCCTTGCGTGAACGATTTTTGGGCGAAGAAATAGATGATGACGATGGGCGCGATGGTGATGGTCGCGCCCGCCATGAGCAAATGCGTGCGCGTACCGGCATCGGTGACAAAATTATTCAATGCCATCATGAGCGGTCGCCATGTTTCGGTCTCGGTGATGATGATGGGCCACAAGAACGAATTCCAGCTCCCCACAAATCCGAGCAACACCACCGTGAACACCGCCGGGCGGGCAATCGGCAGGCAGATGGTGATGAGAAAGCGCAAATGCCCACAGCCATCAATCCGCGCCGCTTCCCACAATTCATCGGGGATGGTGGCAAAAAATTGGCGCAGTAAAAAGATGCTGAATACACTGCCCATGAACGGAATCGTCAGTCCCGATAAAATATCGTACCAGCTATTGCCACTCACAAACCACACAGCTTGATTGCCAAACGGCAACGGGAAGATATTGCCACGAATGGTGAGGTAATTCGGCACGAGTGTCACCGTTTCTGGCACCATGATCGTCATCAGCAAGAGGGTAAAAATGACATTACGTCCCCAAAATTTGATGCGAGCGAAGGCGTATCCCGCCAAAATAGACATGACCACCATGCCCGATAGCGTGACCAGGGCGATAATCACGCTATTCATGAAATATTTGCCGAACTGCCCTTCTACCCATGCCGAGGCGTAATTGCTAAATTGCAATTCGGTGGTCGGCACAAGGCGCGAGACTTGTGCATCGCTGGCGGTCATCAGCGAGGTGGAAATCATCCAAAAAAATGGCAACAGCGAGAGGATTGAGAAAAATATCAACGTGCCATACAACACCGTCTGGTTAACAATCTTCCGAAACGGGATGTGAAATTTGACTTTTGTATCGGCATAATCAGGCATCGCCAGCGTAGAGACTTTATCAACCATAGAACACCCGCTTCTCAAATATACTGCGTTGGACTTGAGTTAACGCCAAAATAATGATGAATAACAAAATCGATTGGGCGGTGGCATAACCATAATTACCGTCGACTTTGAAGGTATCAAAAATCACCAGCGCCGCGGTATTCACTTGGTCGCCGACCCGCGTATCACGCATGACGTAAAGCGTATTGAAGGCTTGAAATGTGCCGATGAAGCCCAAAATGGCGAGGTAATATGTCACAGGCGAGATGAGCGGGAGCGTAATGCGGCGGAAGATCACCCATTCCGATGCGCCATCCACGCGGGCGGCTTCGTATAAATCTTTGGGGATATTGCCCAATCCCGCTAAAAAGATGACGGCATTATAACCGGTATACATCCAGATGCCCACGATGATAATCGCCACCAGCGCCATGCTCGGTCCGGCGAAGAAGCCTTCGATTTGCCAACCAAACACCACCTCTAAAAACGGACGGCGTTCCTGAAGCCAGCGATAGGCTTCGCCACCGAATAAGCCCGTGAATTGATTGATGAGCGAATTTCCGGGCGCGAAAATTTTGCCAAAGACCACCGCCGTAGCGACCGTCGGCGTGATATAGGGCATGAAGAAGATCATCCGAAAGAACGATTTGCCTTTGATATTTTGGAACAACACATACGCCAATATCAGCGCCAATATCAATTGAATCGGGATGCTCCCAAAGGCATAATAAAAGGTGCGAATCAGCCCGTTGAAGAACGCCTCGCGCCGTCTGAGCAACAAACGACTATCGGCTGGCGCGGTGAGCATCATCTCCCAGGCATAGACGATATAAAACAAGCCAATCCCTAATATAAGGAAGGCGATTATCGCCCGCACGAAAAACCATTTTTCGCGATCGGCTTTGAAGGCATCTACCCAAAATACATAGGCAAACACGAGGATGATGAAGCCACAGGCGAACAAAAATGCCCCGCCCCAATTGCCGATGATGTTGGTGTAATTGGCGAATTCCACGTAACCCATGTTGCGGGTGCGCCAATCGTGCATACTCATGTGAACGGTGTAACCTATCGGAAAAATACCAAAGATGAAGATGATGAGGACGGCAGGAAAGATGAATATCCAACCGGTGATATTTTCTCTGACCACACGCGGGTTCAGATGAAAACGCCCGTGTTGGCTTGTACTTGTGGAGGATGCTTTTGATAATACCGTCAAACTAAAATCCTCGCCCACGACCAATAATCATGACATAATCTAACACCAGATAGAATAGCAAATCATCATTACACTTTGACCATAGTTATGTTAAGAGAGTTTTAAGCGTATAGTATGATATTTGTATCATCCCAATCATGACAAATGGTACTTGCGTCCGTTTGCGAAACAGGGTATACTCAATATAGTCGTTCAATCAATGTGAGGAGTTGTTGCGATGTCGATTGTCAAAAATTTGCACCAAGTAGAGCGAGGCGTGCGCGTTGTGTTATTCTTGATTTTAGCCGTAATCGGCGCGACTCAATTGAGCAGTAGCCCTGTATTGGGGATTTTGCTGATTGTCGCTGGGTTGATCTTGTTAGCAACCGCCTTTATGGGCTTCTGCCCCATTTATGGCGTGTTTCGGTTTAGCACCCTGAAAAAATAACGCTCATTGAGGGGTTATTAGAATACATTTTGCTTCAAAAGGCGGTAAGCGTTCACCGCTTTTTGTGTGTTAGATGAAATTGCCAAGCCATTTCACCCATGACCATGTGGATGATACCACATTCACCAATCAGTTATCAATCGTCCAAAAATCGCATCCGAATTGTTCGGCAATCGCTAAATCTTGCGTATCACAAGCTGTCGGAAAATTAAATTGCTTAGAAATTTCAAAAGCCCGCTTCAACAAATCATTATCAATCACAAATTGCATCTTTTGCGTGTGTTTTAACATAATATCAAGCCCTGTTTCTGCTTGCCGAGGTGTAATGACACCCCGCCCAGATTGTTTTCTGAGTACAGCGACAAGTTCATATCGAAATAAAGTTGGCGCAATAATTTGCACGTTTCTTCTCTCGATATGATATATCAAATTCATCGCGTTTCGTCTCAGTGGGTCTGGAATGACAGTTGCCAAAAACACACTTGAATCAACCACGATTGATGAGACCATCCTCATGCTCCTCGCGCACTTCACGCACCATATCCACAACAGACATATCACCATGTTGTTCATATAATTCGTCTTGCAAGGCTTTGGCGCGTGTCATCAGGTCTTCAAAATCGGATGATGCCTGATTTTTTGGCTGGCTCTCTAAAGAAGATAACACCCGTTGTTTGGTGGCTAAATCGAGTTTGATGAATTGAATAATCAATTCTTGTTCGAGCGCGTCCATCGTATCACATCCTTTTTATTTTTAATTATACACCACTATTCATCATCATCGGCGTGGCGTTCATACAACATGCCACCCTTCGCCGTATGCGGTGGATTGAACATGCGCGGTGGGCGACGCTGGCTCACATCCAACGTGCCGATATAGGTTTGGGTGGTCTGGAGGCTCTCATGCCCCAAATTTTGGCGGATGCGTTCTAAATCCATGCCGAATTCGTAGGCATTACGAGCATACGTGCGCCGTAAATCGTGCGGATTGACCACGCGCATATCGCCATCAATCCAGATGGGGTATTTGTGCATAATCTGATTCACCGCCCGCACGGTGAGGCGTGTCTGACGGACGGTTTTGCCGTCTTTGAGGATGCCCCGAAACAACGCGCCCGCGCTGATGCCCGCCTGTAACATCCACGTATCGGCATAATCCAAGCACCACGCCAATAATCCATACGGCACGAGACGCTGTTTATGATTTTTACCCTCGCGCACGCGCAAGGCGACCTCCCCACCCAACGTTTGGCGCAAATCATCCACATCCAGCGCCACCAATTCCGCCTCACGCACCCCCGTGCAGATGAGGACGGCGATGAGCGCCGCATCGCGCAGACCGATGAGGGTATTCACATGCGGTTGGCGCAACAATGTGCGGACTTGGCTCGGACGCAGGCGTAGGTATTCGCTATCGGCAATATCCATCTTGTTGATGACGGTCGCAGTGGCGCTGGTGGGGTGCGTATCATTTTGGATGCGGACAAGCACTTCATCCACATAGGCTTTTTGGTCGGCGAGCGAGGGCAAATGGCTGACTTGGGCATACAGATATTGGCGGATTTTATTGGTGGTCAATAGGTGTTTATAGCGCCCGCGGATGGTCGCCAGATGGACATTGGCGGTGGTCGGCGAGAGGAGCGCGGGCGATACATCGCCTGTTCGCATATTGGTCTTGGTGCGTTCATACAGGAGATAATGCAAATACTCGCTCAAATCGGGCGTAAGCCATGTGCGCCCCGTCATGGATAACCATTCGAGAAAGTAACCAATGCGCGATTTTTCGTCTTTATTCGGTTGTTCAGGCATGAGCGCCGCATAATTTTCTTGCCATAAAGCGGGTACAATCGGTGCTGGTATATCACATGCGTCATGCTGTGCCACGCGGGATGACCTCCAACGGCAGTAAATACATCATTTTTTCGGGTGAATTATTATTGAGCAACCAGTCCAATAACAATTCTACCGTTTGAGCGCCACTCTCGACAAGGGGTTGGCGCACGGTGGTGAGCATCATGTAACGCGAGGCATCGATGTCATCAAACCCAATCACCGCCACATCATCAGGCACAGACAAGCCCATCTCGCGGGCGGTGTTAATCACATCGAAGGCTTTGATGTCGCTATCGGCGAAAATAGCACGCGGTCTATCGCCCATAGATAGCAATTCGTAGGTATGGGTACGGGCAATGTCATGCCCTAAGCCACCAAACCGATACCATACTGGGTTAATCGGCGCACCTGCTTTTTCGAGGGCGGCTTTCATCCCCTCAAACCGATGTTGCGTCGCGCCAGAACCGAAATTGGGGTCATCGAGTTTATCACCAATGAAGCCGATGCGGTCATAGCCTTTGCTGAGCAGGTAATTGGTCGCCAACATGCCCCCCATGTGGTCATCTATCCGCAAAGTGGGATATTGGGGCATATGGGGACTATCTAACACAATCACGGGGACGTTAATCGCCTCGAATGTGGGCAAATCTTGGGTATCGATGCGCGGTGGCGTGAGCAGAATCAGACCATCATTACGGCGTTGGCTGAGCAAGTTATGCAAGCGGGCATAAAATTGCTCGCGTGAATTGATGCTATACAACACCAAATCGTAATCGCTATCGTATAGGCTCGATTGTATCCCAGCGAGGCGCTCGACATAAGAGGGTTGTGTGAAAAAGGGCGTGATGACACCAATGGCGGATGTTTTTCCGCCAGAGAGTTGGCGGGCGGCAGGATTGGGGATAAATCCGAGATCTTCGATGGCTTTCAGGACGCGCTGACGGGTCTCCTCCCGCACTTGTGCGCTGTTATTCAACACCCGCGAGACGGTGCCGATGCCCACTTGTGCGCGGTCTGCGACATCTTTAATGGTTGGCACACGCATAAGACATTGCTCCTTCATGTACTACTGGAAACGTTTCCTTGTCACCCATTATACCATACCTTACAGGCGATGCGCCTAAAAAGCGCACTAAAGGCGCTCAAAACAACCCTTACATCATCAAAATTAGGAATGATAGCGAGACCTTTCGTTAGATTATCATATGTATTATCCACGGATTGTACCAAATTTTGTGCCAGATTATAATCGCATATGGTATATTCGTTTATGCAAAGAGGGAATCATGCGCGTTTTTGGATTGCTCGTTTTATGCTTGATGCTGTGACCATCACCGCAACGGGTGATGTGATATTCGATGGTGAAGGACGATTTTTTCATAAAAATTTCATGCCGATCATTTGCATATGGGCATATTGTTGATTATCCTAAACGACCGACAAAGTAGTGATAGCGAGACAAATATGCCCTATTCGATGGATTGGATTGTTGATAAGCGCGTGATACGAATTGTGATTGCAGGTGAATTGGATAGCGAGACGATTCACACAATGGTCGAAGACTCGCGACGGATGACCAACGAGGGCATCAGCCCGATTCACGCCATCGCCGATGCCACCCGCGCCGAATCGATCCCGAAGTATATCAACCAGATTATCAAAGAATTCAAAGGCGTTAAGCCCGAATCTTCGGGTTTTACGATTATCATCGCCAATAATTCAGTGACGCGCTTTTTCGCCCAGATGTTGCTCACGGTGTTACGGCTCGAAGTGCGCTTCGCCGCCAATATAGAAGAAGCGATAGATATTTTACGGTGCGTGGATATGACCATCCCCTCCGAAAATGGATTGTGATCATCTATTTTCTGTTTGCATTTATGGGCAAGTGTGCTATTCTGAGTGGCAAGAGGTGATGTCATGAAAAATCCCAAACCCCGCGCCCCGATGAATCGCACGATTACATTGACCAATAATGAGTATGCGCTTTATCGGCAAAATTTGATACATATCAACAACCCTGTGCCACTCGAAACAATTATCAACACGACGATTCAGGGTGATGTATCGGCGGTTGTGCCATTTCTACCACCCGCGTGTGTGGATTTGCTCATCCTCGACCCGCCGTATAATCTGAACCGTACATTCGGCACGACAACGTTTAAGCAACTATCGGATGATGAGTATCGGGTATGGGTTGAGGGGTGGTTTATGCCCTTGTTGCGTATCCTCAAACCCACTGCAACACTCTATTTTTGTGGTGATTGGCGCTCATCAGCCGTGATTTATCAGGTGCTATCGGCGCATACAATCATCCGAAATCGCATCACTTGGGAGCGTGAAAAGGGTCGTGGCGCACAGCAAAATTGGAAAAATAACAGTGAGGATATTTGGTATGCCACCATGAGCGACCAATTCACCTTCAATGTGGATGCGGTCAAACTCAAACGGCGCGTGATTGCCCCTTATAAAGAAAATGGCACGCCTAAAGATTGGGATTATGCCGATGACGGCGAGAAATATCGCCTCACTTACCCGTCTAATTTATGGACAGACATCAGCGTGCCATTTTGGTCTATGCCAGAAAATACCGACCATCCGACACAAAAACCCGAAAAACTAATCGCGAAATTGATACTCGCCAGTTCAAACGCAGGTGATGTAATATTCGACCCCTTTTTAGGGTCTGGGACAACATCGGTTGTGGCGAAAAAATTAGGTCGGCGCTATATCGGGATTGAATTAGAAGACGAATATGCCTGCCTCGCAGAAAAACGCCTCGCACTTGCCGATGAAAATCCGAATATACAGGGGTATTTGGATGGTGTGTTTTTAGAGCGCAACACGGCGTTAGAGGCAAAATCAAAATCCGCATCATCCCGTAACCTAAAATTATTTGAGGATGAAGATTAATTGATGAATACGATATTTCAACGTGGATTATCGGAACAAATCGCACAATCAACTAAACAGATGCTTAATCAACAAGCCGATTTTTTATCTGAATATACGGCAAATAGCACTCGTGCTGTTGGAGATGCAATTCAGAGCATACTCGAAAAACAATTCGGACTGATATTAGGTGAAATAGCCAAGAGTTATTCCACTGATTTTGCCCGTCGTGCGATGGCAGATATTGCTTTTGAGGATACTCATAGTAATTATTACCTGATAGATGTCAAAACGCATCGGCTCAATACCAGTTTTAATATGCCCAATTTGACCTCTGTGGAACGTATCACACGCTTGTATGAAGATGATAAAAATGTATTTTCGGTGTTATGGGTATCTTATGATGTCCAAGATATTCATGTCACGGTGGATAATTTACAATTTTTCCCTATAGAAGCATTAGACTGGGATTGTTTAACAATAGGCGCATTAGGATGGGGGCAAATTCAAATTGCCAATGCCAATAGGCTTATTCTAAAATCGGATTATACGCGCAAACAATGGATGCTCAATTTATGTGAGCATGTATTGGCTTTTTATCCGCGTGAAATTGCCAAAATCCAAGAACGCATTATTCATTTTGAGCGTGTTAAAGCCTTTTGGCAAGCTAAATCATAGTCATCAGCTTATCACCACCAATTTGGTGATAGTCATCTCTTCGGCGGCGTAGCGCGGACCCTCGCGTCCGATACCACTGCGTTTCATCCCACCATAGGGCATGTTATCCACACGGAAGGTCGGCGTGTCGTTGATTATCACCCCGCCCACATCTAAAATCGCGCCTGCGCTCATCATCCGCCCAATATCGCTTGTGAATACACCTGCTTGCAAGCCATACTCGCTCTCATTGACCATGCGGAGCGCATCGTTGAAATTATCAAACGGGATGAGGCACACCACAGGCGCGAATGCCTCTTGGCGCATTAGTTTGGCATCGGTGGGGACATCCGTTAACACCGTTGGCAAAAAGATGTTATCCACCACACGCCCACCCGTATGAATTTTCGCACCACCCGCAACCGCCTCCTCTATCCACGATGATATGCGGTCATGTGCTGATGGATGTATCATGGCGCTCATATCCGTTTTGGGATGAAGCGGGTCTCCGAGTGTCCATTTTTCGGCACGCGCCACCAACGCTTGTGTGAACGCCTCGTAATGCGTCCGATGGATGTAGGCGCGTTGGATGCTGATGCACACCTGTCCGCTATAGGCGAATGCGCCAATGGCGATTTTATCCACCACACCGAGCGCATCTGCCGTTTCATCCACAATCACGGCGGCATTTCCACCCAATTCATACACGGCTTTGCGTAACCCAACCGATTGGCTGATTTTTTGCGCCACGCCATCGCTCCCTGTGAAGCTAATCATGGCAATTCGCGGGTCAGATACCAGCCAATGCCCGACATCACCATCGCCCGTGACGACCTGAAATATCCCCTCTGGCAAACCCGCCTCGTGCAAAATATCGCGCAGGCGCAACGCCGTAAGCGGTGTGGTCGGGGCGGGTTTGAGGACAATCGGACAGCCCACCGCCAATGCAGGTGCGACCTTATGCGCGACCAAATTCAGGGGAAAATTGAACGGGGTAATCGCGCCGATGACTCCTATCGGCACGCGCATGGTGTAGGCGAATTTCCCTACCCCACCACGGGCGCTATCCATGCTGAACGACTCGCCATAGATATTTCGCGCCACATCCGAGGTGAATAAAAAGGTCTCGGTGGCACGCATGACTTCGCCTGTGGCATATTTCAACGGCTTGCCACTTTCTTGGCTCATGATTTTGGCGAGGTCATCGGCTTGAGACTCGATGAGTGCCGATGCAGTGCTGAGGATTTTCGCTTTGCGGTGGGCAGGCATTTTGGCGAAGCTGGCGCGTAATTCATGGGCGCGGGCGATGGCATTCTGCACATCGGTCTGGGTCGAATCGGGGATTTCGGTAATGGTTTGGCGGGTATAGGGATTGATAATCGGGCGCATATTCATATTTTTGGACTATAACCAATATATAGGGTGACTGCAATCACAATCTCATTCAAAATAGCTGGTTCAATGAGACCAATTTTACTCTCAAATCGTTGTTCAGAAATAGATTTAATTTGAGAAGCATCTGCAAATGAGTCGGATTTTAATCCATTGATACTACTTTTCAAAATGGGTATCATCCAAAATATACCCTTATATCTGTTTGAGGCGGTGGTTATAGGCACAACCACGCGCAGGGGTAATGTGTTGGTTTGAGCTACAATATCCGTATCAATCACAATCGCTGGACGTTTTTTCTGAATTTCTGCCCCAGTTTGAGGGTCAAAATTGACCACCCAAATCTCCCCACGCGGGTAGTGGTTGAAAAGTAAGTGATGAGAGATGATAATGCTTCCCATGATACAAGAAACTATCACGTATACCTGTAGTCGTTGTGGAAGCACTAACATCGTACGCAATGGTACAA
>DAOTVP010000114.1:0-14371 GCA_034436155.1 Anaerolineae bacterium | reverse complement strand
CTTTGTTCGCAAAGCGTTATCATTTTCTAAATCGGACGATTATCATTATTGGATGACCTTATGGTTTATCATTGATTACAACTTAGAGGTCTCATCACTTACTATGTGACCACTATCACCATCCGAAATCATGCGGAGGGTGGGCATATCTAATAAATCAATATGCCCGCGTGAAACGCGCACCAACCCGTTTTTCCCCCACTGGCTGAGTGTCCGATTCACACTTTCGAGGGTGGTATTGACGAAATCGGCGAGCGATTGTTGCGAAATCGCAACATCTAACGAGATACCATCCTCAATCGGCGTACCAAATTTATGGGCATAATGCAACAGCGCCGTTGCGAGGCGTTGCTCGACCCGTTCTGCAAATTGTTTGGCAATGCGATGATGCGCCTCTTGGATATGTGCCACCAACGCATCTATCACACTTAACCCAATTTCGGGATAGGTCAGGGCTAATTGGCGAATCTCATCACCCCGCACAGCAAAGAGTTGTGTTTCTTCGATGGCTTCTGCGCCATGCAGATAGGGATACGGTCCCGAAATGCCTAATAAACCCAAACAATCCCCCACACCATATAACTTGATATGCGTGGCGCGTCCTTCTGGCGTATAATCCACGAGGCGAATCGCCCCGCTCAACACCACATAAAATGAATGTGCCATATCACCACGATAATACAGGGTCTGATCGGGTCTGAGGATCAATATTCGACCACGAGACGACACTGCTTCAAATGCTTTGGGGGATAACGATGAAAATAAGGGTAATCTCGATAAAAATTCGTCTAACTTTTGCATACCACCGCCTTCTCTGATACTCACCTTAACTATGCCCGAAATGTGACATACCTGAATAGTGACGAAAATCACCTATGCTACTTGATTTATATCAAAGACCAATGTGAGTACCTATGTTAATCTGATACTAATCTTATCAGATATTTTGGGAGTTGGGCATGATTCAAGAAAAGAAACGATCAAAATTGCCCATCAGCTTGTTTTTGATGGTGATTGGTGTGGGATGTATCGTACTGGGATTGGGTGGTTACACCTTTTTATATGCCAGAGGATACTCGTACCTATCCGATGACCCCAACGGTTGTGTGAATTGTCATGTGATGCGGGAACAATTTGACGCATGGCAACATTCATCGCACAAATCGGTGGCGGTGTGTAATGATTGTCATGTGCCACATGGTTCATTCGTCGAAAAATGGTTTGTGAAAGGACTCAACGGGTTCAATCACAGTGTCGCTTTTACGTTCAACACGTATCCAGAAAATATCACTATCAAAGATTTTAACGCCGATGTGGTACAAGATAATTGCGTGGCATGTCATGAAACGGCGATTAGCATGATTGCCCCCACCCACGAAAACGCGCCCAATTGTTTAACTTGTCATGCAGGCATTGGTCATAACACACGCGATTAGTAGGGGACGATTAGCGTAGCGTATATCGTCCCGATGCCATATCACCATCCATATCGTAGGGGACGATTAGCGTAGCGTATATCGTCCCGAAACCGTTTTAACAATGACATGATGTAGGTTATGAGGAGTTTTTATATGTCGAAAACTGCACGCAGAGCCATTTTATTATTTGCCCTGTTCGGATTCATTCTGGTCGGGGTTGGGGTAGGCGCATTGCTCACCAGCGTCACCACCCGTCAAGTTGAGGCGCTCCAATATCCACTCAAAGTGGTGGAAATCGGCGCAAACGAAATAGACCCCGCAGTCTGGGGTAAAAATTTTCCATTGCATTATGATCGCTTCATGATGACGCAACAAAATTATGGTCAAACCCCCTACGGCGGGTCGGATGTGTATAGCAAATTAGAACGCTACCCCGCGATGGTGCGAATTTGGGCGGGCTACGCCTTCAGCATCGACCATAATGAAGAACGTGGTCATTTTTACGCCCAAATTGACCAAGAAAATACCCAACGGGTGAAAGCCCCACGCAACCAACCGGGCGCGTGTATCAATTGTCATGCGGCAGAAGCGCCACAACTGATTGCCGATATGGGTTGGGAAGAATTCAATAAAACACCCTATAATGACCTCGTAGATCAACTCCACACGGGATCATCGTGTGCCGATTGCCACGACCCCGAAGATATGTCGTTACGGCTCACCCGTCCAGCCCTTATTAATGCGCTCGTCGCCAACGGCATCGATTGGACACAAGCCAGTCGCCAAGAAATGCGGACGTATGTGTGCGCTCAATGCCATGTGGAATATTATTTCGCGGGCGATAATAAAGTCCTGACCTTCCCATGGACCGAAGGCACAACGGTTATTGAAGGCACAAACCGCCTGCAAATCCGCATGGAGAACATTGAAGATTATTATGCCGTGACAGGCTTCACTGATTGGCGACATGGCGAAACCAATGCGCCGATGATTAAAATCCAACATCCCGAATACGAAATGTATAGTTCTAGTCTCCATGCGCGGGCGGGTGTGGCGTGCGCCGATTGTCACATGCCCTACATCCGTGAAGGTGGCATCAAAATCAGCGATCACTGGGTTCGTAGCCCGTTTGTGAATATCAACGCCTCGTGCCAAACCTGCCATAACTTTCCAGAAGAACATCTGCAACAACGCATTCTGATTATTCAAGATAACACGGCTCAATTATTGCGCGATTCTGAACACGCCATCCTCGATGCCATAGATGCTATCGTTGCCGCCAAAGAAGCAGGCGCAACCGATGAACAATTGGCAGAAGCCTATGAATTACATCGCTTGGCTTCGATGCGCTGGGATTTTGTCTCCTCAGAAAACAGCACAGGCTTCCATAATCCCCAAGAAGCCGCACGCATTTTGGCGGGGTCTATCGATGCCGCCCGTCAAGCACAATTATTAGCGGTACAAATTTTGAATGACCTGGGCGATACCCAAACTGCCAGCAATACGCCATAACGATTAATATCGATGATTTTAGGAAGGATATACGCGCCTATCGGCGCTAATCCTTCCCTACAAATCAAATCATTTTGTAAGGGCGGATTAACGAAGTGTATATCCGCCCTAAAAAATTGTCACCACAAAAAAGCAGGCGCATCGTATGCCTGTTTTTTTATGCGATAGCTAAATCGGTGTACAATAGAGGTCAGAACAAAACCGTCAGAGAAGGGGACGTTACTGTATGACCGACAAGCATGAATGGATTAGCCTAAAACAAGCCGCCGAATTATTGGGGGTGCATCCTGCCACCATCCGCAATTGGGCAGATGAGGGCAAAATCACCTCGCAACGCACGGCAGGCGGGCATCGGCGCTTTTTGAAACAGGATCTGACCAAGTTCAGCCAACCAGAATCGTTACAACCAATTGAAGTGCAACTCATTCTACAAAATGCGCTCGGACAAGCGCGTATGGATGTCGGTGATGGGGCGTTATCTGAACAAACGTGGTACAAAACCATGCGCGAAGAGACACGCCAAACCATGCGCGTTTTGGGACGCGAAATTTTAGAGGGGTTACGCAAGTATCTCGCCAACGGCGCGACCGATGTCCAATTGGCATCCGCCGTTCATCTGGGCAAAGAATATGCCAAAACCCTCAGTCACGACACGCTCACTTTGCCCCAAGCCATACGCGGATTTTTTTATTTCAGCGAATTTATCATCAATTCGGTGCTTACATGGTCAGAGGTCACACTTCCGCGCAACCCACACGATTGGGCAACGCTATTACGCCATGTGAATACTTATATGAACACCATGTTGTTATCGCTCGTTGAGTATTACGAAGAGGAATAGGGGATGGATGAGGGGTTAATCGGATGGGTCGGATTGAGTTTATGCGAGGGCATCGGCGGGGTTAAATTACGGCGCTTATTGCATCATTTTGGGGATGTATCGGCTATTTTGAGCGCCTCTGTCGATGATTTACAAACGGTAAAAGGGATACACCCACCTGTCGCCCATCAAATTCGGGCGATTCAACTCGACAAATTGGCAAATGCAATACACCGTTGGCAATCGGCACACATTCATATCATCACATGGGAATCGGATGATTATCCCCAATTATTGCTCGATATACCCGATGCCCCGCCAACACTGTTCATCATGGGAAATTCCACCATCTGGAAAAACCACCATCTCTATGCCATTGTTGGCACGCGCACCCCTGCGTCGCTTATTCGGGATAAAACCATCCGCCTGAGTGATGCAATCACCCAAAAAGGGCATATCGTGGTGAGCGGACTCGCCGAAGGGGTCGATACCGCCGCCCATCTGGGGACATTTGTCGATAAAAACGGGCGCACCATCGCCATTTTGGGGAGCGGGTTATGCCATATCTATCCCAAACACAACCGCGCCTTAGCCGATGCCATTTTAGAACGAAACGGGGCGCTCATATCTGAAGTCGCACCCGATTCACAAGTGAGCGCGTGGGGTTTGGTCGGCAGAAATCGCATCATCACCGCCATGTCTGAGGCGGTTATCGTCATGCAAACATCGTTAGAAGGGGGGGCTATGCACGCCGTCAAATTTGCCCGCCAGCAACATAAACCTATTTATGCCGATAACAACATCGCCACAGGCAACCGCGCTATCTTAGCCGATGGTGGGCATGATTTAGCCACGTTTCAGATCTAAATTGATGCCCACCCGTTTGGGTAGGATACACCCCGCCCCTAAGCATGATGTGAGCCACCATCCAGTTATGGCATCCTATGGATAGCGATTACAGAAATGGAGCAAACAACATGAGCGATTTTTTTAAGCAATTATCCGATAGTATGGCAGATATTGCCGAAGCCACATCCAAAGGCGTGGTGATGGTGGCAGGGCGCAAACGCATGGGCGCGAGTGGTATCGTCTGGCGCGAGGATGTGGTCGTCACAGCGAGTCATGTCGTGACAAAAGATGAGGGCATCAAAATTGGCACGCCCGATGGCGCAACACACGAAGCCACCCTAGTCGGGCGCGATAACACCAGCGATGTCGCCGTTTTGCGCGTTGCGGGCGGATTAACCCCGCTCAAATTTGCCGATAACCCGCGCGTTGGGCAACTCGTCCTCGCGGTTGCCAGACCATCGAGCCATATCCAAGCCACATTGGGCGTGATTAGCGTGGTCGGCACGGGTGACATGGAAGGATTCATCCAAACCGATGTGGTGATGTATCCCGGATTTTCGGGCGGGGCATTGGTCGGTGGCGATGGGGCGGTCTTGGGCATGAATACCAGTGGATTCAGTCGTAACGAAAGCCTCGCCATTGGTGCAACACGCATCAACACCATCGTAGAAACCTTGCTCACGCATGGTAAGATGAAACGCGGTTATTTGGGGGTCGGATTACAAGCGGTGCGTTTGCCACAACCAATTTCTGCCGTGTTGAATCAAGAAACAGGCTTGATGTTCGTCTCGGTAGAGGCAGATAGCCCCGCAGAAAAAGCCGGCTTATTTATGGGCGATGTGCTGGTCGCCTTAGATGGTCAAGCGACACCACACCTCGATTCGTTATATGCCGTATTGAATAGCGCCAACCGCATCGGCAAGTCGGTGGTCGCCAAAGTGGTGCGTGGTGGTCAAGTGCAAGATGTCGCCGTGACCATCGGCGAAAAAGCATAGCTTGTCAACACCCCCTCAATAAAAATTTTGAACTCAGTTGTTGCGAATATCAAACAACTGAGTTTAACTTTGCAAATTACCCCAATTATGTTATTTTATCCATCAAAAATCACAAGCAACCTTCGTTTGTGTATCTCAAGTACACGACAAAAAACATATCTTCAGTGACGTATTGTATTGTGTTTGGGAGGAATTACATGCAAAAGCTATACCGTATTGTTTCATTGAGCCTTATCATGTCGTTGTTATTGATTGTCGGTTTGCGTGTGGTATCGGCTCAAGAAAAGACAACGATAGTTATCGGTTGGGAACAAGAACCCAGTTTACTTGTCCCGCTCAGTGATATGGCATATGCCGCGTATCTTGCCAATTTTTATCAACGCGATATTGTCATGTATGATGGCGATAATGCCGAAATTAGACCCGTCATGATTGAAGAAATCCCAACGTTAGAAAACGGAGGCGTAACACAAACCGAATCGGGCGCGACACAAGTCACTTATCAATTACGACGTGGCATGTTATGGTCAGATGGCACGCCCATCACCACTGCCGATTGTGCATTAGGACACCGCTTACTCAGCGATGAAACGACCGGTAATTTCCAGCGTGGCTCATATTTGGAGCAGGTAGACACCTTTGAAATTAGAGATGATTATACCTTCACCATCACCTACAAAAATCCATTTCCCGATTATTTAGTGGATGCAACACCGAGTTGCAGTTTCCCCGCGCATAAAATTGCCCCGTTGTTGGATCAGGGTATAAGACTCGAAGATATGCCCTTCATGTCGCCTGCTGGTGCGACTGAATTTGTGGGTTACGGTCCGTATGTGTTTGAAGAATGGCGCATCGGGGAACAAGTCAGTTTTGTACGCAACCCCAACTGGGGCAAGAATGCGTGGGAACAAGTTCCGGCTATCGATCGGATTGTGGCACGATTCATTTTCGATACCGCTCAAATACGAAATGCCTTTGAAATTGGCGAGATTGACCTCGCTTTTAACTGGTCGGTTGATCAGGCAAGCGCCTATAGCGCCATTCCGAATACCTTTGTCTGGTCAAAACCAAGCGTATTACAAGATGCCTTGTGGCTGAACATGCTCCCGCTTGATAGTAGCCCCGCTTCGCAAGCACTGGCAGATGTCAATGTGCGTAAAGCCCTCATCCACGCTTTGGATCGTCAAAAATACATTCGTACGTTGCTCGATCCCGATGGCACACTGGGCATTACAGTACCGACTCATCTATTTCATCCCAATTGGCTACCAGACGATATCGCCCCGTTAGAATACAATCCAAGTTTGGCGCTCGATTTATTAGCCGATGCTGGTTGGACAGATACCGATAATGATGGCTTGCTTGATGATGGCAACAACAATCCTTTCATTATTCGCGCCTATACCACCACCGCGCAAATTCGTCTGGATTTTCTCACGCTTATACAAGCGGATTTGAAAGAAATTGGCGTAACACTTCAATTCTTTGGCTTGCCGGGCGCTACGGTGTTCTTTGCCCCATTCGAGCAACGTGGCATTGTCCCAACGGGCGATTTTGATATTGCCTTACTCGCCCTCAGTTTTAACCCGATCAGCCCTAATTTGGGGTTATATTGGCTCGGTTGTGATTATATCCGTCGTCCGGGCGGGGGTAATGGATATGGTTTTTGTAATCCTGAATTTGATGCGTTAGTCGAGCCAGTTGCTATCACAGTCGACCCCAACACTCGTCGTGAGTTCTATCATCGGGCTATGCGTTTGATTCACGATGCACATTTCTGGCATGGGTTATATCTACGGAATACCTTCTACGCGGTGAATAGCGCCAAATTCAATCCCGACTCGATGCTGGATATGGGGGTGTTAGCAGGCAATTATTTCCATCGTGTTGAATATTGGCAACCAGTCGATGAATAAGCGCCCCATACCTAAAAAGAGCAGTGCCTACATCGTGCTTGTTGAGACTCCATGTTGAGCAGGTCAAAGGTATAATTTGTAAATTTTACCTAATACAAACCAAAAGATAGTTGTTAAAAGTATCTAACAACTATCTTTTGGCGTGATATACTTTTGATTAACGAAAATGATTTGTGCAATTTACACGGATTTTACGATTTCGCATAAAAACATCACAAATTCCCCTAAAAATCTCCATAATTCATTTGCAGTCCAGAAAAGTTTGTGTTATTCTGTGAGGCGCTAATCAAATGCAACATTCATTAATTAATGGTGCATTGACAGCAGGATAACATATCCTTGATAAAATATTTAATTTTCTAGGAGGAATTGCATGAAAAAATTGTTCCGCATTGTATCCATGAGCCTTATGCTGTCGTTGATACTCGTCATCGGCGTGCGTGTGGTCTCTGCTCAAGAAGGTGCGACCATCGTTATCGGTTGGGAACAAGAACCCAGCTTGCTCTCGCCCGTGAGCGACATGGCGTTTGCCAGTTACCTCACCAATTTCTATCAACGTGATATCCTTGCCTACTATGGTAATAACGCAGAAATTACCCCTATCATGATCACCGAAATCCCAACCGTTGAGAATGGGATGGTTGTCGAGACCGAATCGGGCGCGACACAAGTCACCTACACGTTACGTCAAGGGATGTTGTGGTCAGATGGTGCGCCTATCACCACTGCCGACTGTGCATTGGGTCATCGGCTCTATACAGATGAAACCACGGGTGGTTTCCAACGCGGTTCTTATTTAGAACAAGTTCAATCCTTCGAAGTGGTCGATGACTTCACGTTTGTCATCACCTATAAAGGTGCCTTCCCCGATTACCTCGTGGATGCGACCCCCACCTGTGCCTTCCCCAACCACATCATCAGCCCCTTGCTTGATGAAGGCTTAAAACTCGAAGAAATGCCATTCATGGCTCCATCGGGTGTCACGGGCTTTGTTGGCTATGGTCCGTATGTGTTTGAAGAATGGCGCGTTGGTGAACAAGTCAGCTTTGTGCGTAACCCCAACTGGGGCAACAATGATTGGGAACAAGCGCCCGCGATTGACCGTGTTGTCGCCCGCTTTATTACCGATACCGCTCAAATGCGTAACGCCCTCGATGTTGGCGATATTGACCTCGCCTTCAATTGGTCTGTTGACCAAGCGCCCGCTTATAGCGCGTTAGAAGATGTCTTCGTCTGGTCAACACCCGGTGTGTTCCAAGATGCGTTGTGGCTGAATGTCCGACCCACCGATCCAAGCCCCGCCTCGCAAGCGATGGCAGATGTCAATGTGCGTAAAGCCCTCATCCATGCCCTCGACCGTCAAAAATATATCAACACCTTGCTCGATCCCGATGGTACGCTTGGTCTGCGCGTCCCTGCCAACTACTTCCACCCCAACTGGGTGCCAGAAGATGTCCAACCCTTGGCGTATGACCCCGACCTCGCGCTCGACTTGCTCGCTGATGCAGGCTGGACAGATACCGATGGTGATGGCGTGTTAGATGACGGCGCGGGTAATCCGTTCATCATCCGTGCCTATACCACCACCGCTCAAATCCGTTTGGACTTCCTGACCCTTATCCAAGCCGACTTGCGTGAAATCGGTGTGACCCTCCAATTCTTTGGCGTGCCAGCGACCATCTTGTTCGCCGATTTTGAACAACGCGGTATCATCTCGACTGGTGACTTCGATATTACCCTGTTCGCCCTCAGCTTCGACCCACTCAGCCCCAACCTCGGCGACCTGTATTGGTTCGGTTGCGATAAAATCCGCGTCCCAGGTGGTGGTAATGGTTATGGCTTCTGCAACCCCGAATTCGATGCGTTGGCAGAACCTATCGCCACAACCGTTGATGCCGATGCTCGCCGTGAACTGTATTACACCGCTTCGCGCCTGCTAAGCGAAGGGCAATTCTGGCATGGCTTGTTCCCACGCAATACGTTCTATGCGGTCAACAGCGCCAAATTCAACCCCGATTCGATGCTCGAAATGGGTGTGTTGACGGGCAACTACTTCAACCGTGTCGAATACTGGACACCCGCCAGCTAAATCAGGTTTGCATCACTAGGGATAGGCAATTCGCCTATCTCTTGATATTATCAACACCCAACAGGACACGGCTATGCTGTGTCCTTATCAGCTTTATAAAAAACAATTTACTTAGGTTACTGGATGAGGCACTAACTTATGGGACAGTATATCCTTCGGCGCTTATTACAAGCGATACCCCTGTTAATTATCATCACCGTTATCGTCTTCTTTTTACTCAAAGCCGCGGGCGACCCACTCGCAGAATTGGCGCTAGACCCACGCATTACCGAATCTGACAAATTATTACTCCGCGCTCAATATGGGTTAGATGACCCACTACCCATACAATTCGTCCATTGGCTTATTGGCGATGATTGGTATACCCGCGAGTTAGAACTGCCCGTATCAGATACTTCATTTGTTGCCCCCAATATATGCTATGGTCAAGAAATTCCTGTCGGGGAGCGTGTCCTGATCACCTTACCCGATGGCACAGAACAACTCACGCTGATTAAAGATAACCAGTGTTACCGCGTGTTTTATCAAAAAAATGATAATAAAGGCATTTTACGGGGCGATTTCGGCGATTCGATTGCCCGCGGGCGACCGGTACTCGAAGTCATGGGCGAAGCCTTACCCAACACGCTCCTCTTAGGCATCACCTCTTACTTGGTCATTATTATTTTCGCTTTTAGTCTAGGCATTTTTCAGGCATTACGGCAATATTCATTTTTCGACAATCTCATCACCACCTTTTCATTCATCCTCGTCTCGATGCCCATTTTCTTAGTGGCGTTATTAGCTGTTTATATTTTCGCTGTGCAATTCCGCAAATGGGGTTTACCTGCTTTGCCCGTACAAGGCATGTATAGCGTCAATACCGATTATTCGGTGGGCGACTTAATTCGCCATATGATTTTACCCGTGTTTTGTTTGGCGGCAATTAGCATCGCTGGCTACAGTCGGTTTGTGCGTGCCAGCATGTTAGAGGTTATCAATTCCGATTACATCCGCACCGCCCGCTCCAAAGGGTTAGGGGAACGGCGCATCACGCTTGTTCATGCCCTCAAAAATGCTTCGTTACCCCTCGTGACGCTCATGGGCTTAGATATTCCCTTCATTCTGGCAGGGGCGGTCGTGACCGAGCAAATTTTCTCGTGGCCCGGCATGGGGACTTTATATATTCAAAGCCTCAATCGGCTCGATTATTCGGTCGTTATCGCCTTCGTCTTGATGCTGGCGATCGCTGTGGTCATCTTTCAACTCATCGCCGATATTATGTATGCGGTACTCGACCCGCGTGTGCGTTATTCATAAGGAGATCTACCCATGACTGATGTAACCACCACACCTAACGGTATCGCAAAACTCTCGACAGAGACTCAACACGTCAAAGCCGAAAGCATGGCGCAGATTATCATGCGACGCTTTTTACGGCATCGTATGGCAGTCATTGGCTCTCTCATTATGCTCGCTATCATCGCATTTGTGATTGGTGGCGCTTTTATCTACCCCGAATCAGAAGGTAACATACCCGACCCAACATCGCCGTTCGTTGCACCCACACTCGAAAGCCTGTACAATGAAGCCCCCAACATTATGGATACCGAAATTCCATCATTGCTCGGCTTCGTAGATTATCAACAAACCCTAACACTATTAGACGAAGCGGTGCAATATCAGATGATTACCGAAGCCGACCGCCAAGCCATTTTGCAGGGTACAGACCGCACAAATCGCTTTGATGGGCTTGTTGAAGATGAAGAGATGCTCAATAAACTCAAGATATTTGAAGGATTGCGCCTCGTCCGTGTGCAATATTCAGGTATCAGCAATCCCAATTTTGCCAATGACACCTTCTGGATTTCATTGCAACGTTTTAATCCAGATAACATCAACCGCCTTCGCGCCCAAAACGCTGGTCGCGCCAGCCAAGAATTTGGGGTGAGTGATGAAATTATCGATGCGCGTATGGCATATCTCGCTGAGTTCAATGAATTGGGTGTCAATCTACTCATGAGCGCGCTCGATAATTATGCTATCGCAGAAACACGCTTTCAGGTGACACAAGTCACACTCCAAACCGAAGGTGTATTTGAACGGATTGTCACATTAGAACCTGATGTTGTTCTAGGATTAATTGAAAAATCGGTCGAATTGGGGCTAATTACCGAGCCTCAAAAACAAGATATTATCAACGGAGTCGAGACAGCATCGCGTTATAATGACCAAATCCCCGCCGATTTTCCGGTTGAGAAAGTTCAAATCTTGACATGGATTGAGGGGATGCGTTTTTATGGCGTTTGGACGGGTAATCTCGACCGTTTCCCTGTACCCGATCGGCTTGATCTGGCTACGGCACGCAACACATTCGTTGGATACACTGATGAGCAAATTTCTGCACTATCGAATTTCCGCAAGGAATTCCAAGATACCCGTGTTCATCACATCATCCGAAGCCTGAATACAGTCGCGGCAGCCGAAGAACGCCTTGAAAATTCTCAGACCTTCCTCGCCCGTTTCCGCCATGTGATGGGGACGGATCAAGTCGGGCGCGATTTATTCATCCGCATGGTATATGGTGGACAAATCTCGCTGATGATCGGGATCACCAGTGTCGCCATCTCAATTTCGCTCGGCACATTGGTTGGTCTGATTGCGGGTTATTTCGGTGGATGGATTGGCGCATTGCTCATGCGGATCGTCGAGGCATTACTGGCTATCCCTAGCCTGATTTTGCTCTTGTTGCTGTCGAATTCGCTCTCGCGTAATTCCAGCACCATGAATATTTTAGGGCGCGAATTGAGTACCACCGTGATCGTCATTGTACTCATCATCGGTGGGCTAGGCTGGATGGGCTTATCGCGCATTGTGCGCTCATTGGTGCTATCGCTCAAAGAACAAGAATTTGTCGTGGCGGCAAAAACACTCGGTGCTGGCAACGCCCGCATCATTTTCAAACACATCCTCCCCAATTGTATCGCCCCGATTGTGGTATCCGCCACGCTCGGCATTGGTGGCGCGATTATCACCGAAGCGTATCTTAGCTTTTTGGGCTTCGGTGTACAAGAACCGACTGCCACATGGGGGAACATCCTCAATCGCGCACAAGGCGATATTGCCCGCTATTGGTGGATGTGGCTGTTCCCTGGGATTTTCATCACCCTCACGGTGCTATCCATCAACTTCATTGGGGATGGTCTGCGTGATGCCCTCGACCCGCGTAGTTTGAAATAACATTTGAATCGTGTTTAATATGCAATCGTGTGTAAGGGCGCAACATGTTGCGCCCTTACCATGTAAGTAACCAACCTTAACCCTATGACACAACAAACACCTTCAATAGCCCCTCAAACGCGCCTGCAATATATCGTAGGTGTATTTTATTTCGCCTTTCGTGCCTTAGTCGGCGCGTATGCCCTCACCGTATTTTTGAGCCTGCTGGTGCATTTTTTCTTGGATGAAACCGTCTCGGATGTTGTGGGATTGACCAATTCGATTATCCACTTCACCACCATGGGCGCGACGATTTTGCTCCCCATCACCCTGATTTTGCGCCGTCGTGATTTAGCTCTGATGTTATTGCCAAGTGCGATATTTTGGCTGGTATGGGCAGTTCCTCTATTTTTGCCCAAAAACGCCCCACAAATCCCAGAAGATGCCCACGAAATCACCATTTTCACCTATAACTTGTTGGCGGGTATGGAATATCCTGATGATATTCAGCGCATTATCACGGAAGCCGATGCCGATATTGTGGTTTTGCAAGAATTAAACACCATCACCGCGCAAATGCTCCAGCGTGATATGCACGATGACTATCCCTATATGGAATTGCATCCGGGTAGCATCCCTGGCGTGGGCATTATCAGTCGTTATGAATTATCCGATTGCATCCTCTGGAAAGAAGTTTTTCAGCATCAGCGTTGCGAATTGGTTATCGGCAACGAGACGGTAATTTTATATAACGTCCACCCCATGAGTCCATTGACTACGGATGGGTTTAATCGGCGTAGGCGCGATTTAACCTCGATTTTGGCGCGAATTTCGGCAGATGTGGATGCAGGGCAAACGGTTATCGCGGCGGGCGATTGGAACATGCCCCCCCTCAGCGATGGTTATACTCAAGTGCGGGCGTATCTGAACGATAGTTATGCCGATGTGGGCTACGGATTAGGCTTCACCTATCGGTTGCATAATCTGGGGCAGATCCCGTTATTAGGCGGAGAAGGGATTCCTGTCGTGCGGATCGATTACGTGTTTTATACAGCGCCCCTCATCGCACAAGAGGCGCGGGTTTGGCACGAAAATGGCTTATCTGACCATATCCCGCTATGGGTGAAATTGGCGTTGCCGTGAATTGATATAAATCAGATGAGATATACCTTGATTGCCAGTTCGCGCTAGATGCTCAAAGCATCTAGCTACGCGCCGAAAAAGCGCACTAAAGGCGCTCAAATCCGCCTTTATGCCGAGTATTTGTCTCAAAATTAGGCAAAAACCAGTCCCTTTAGTGGGCTTCCAAAACCTTAGTCTATGGCTTTGAGCCATAGGCGAGGCAAAACAGAGCAATTCGCAATCAAGGTAGATATATAAACCAAATGGCGGATATACACACCTAACGGTGCTAATCCGCCACTACTGTATTGTTCACTGACATCGTGAACGGGGGATGTTCAGAGACATCGTGACTAATACAAACTTGCGATATACTTATCTCCAACTAAAAAGAAACGGGAGGAGGTCATTTGTGAACGAACAAGAACTTATCGCCGCACGCAATCAGTTAC
>DAOTVP010000113.1:0-156199 GCA_034436155.1 Anaerolineae bacterium | reverse complement strand
ATCCCACAAATACAGAAGATGCAAAGACAATTTTCAGGCGTATCATGGGCAATTTTTATGTGTTAAATGTCACTAATGGCTTTCAGATATATCCTAGTGATGGGTGTAATGGAACAGTATCTTCATCGTGTACATCAAATACGATCGGGGCTGTCACTTTTTATGGTATGATCCCGACTGTATTAAACCCTAACTTGAAGCCCAATCAACATACAATGGTGCATGAAATTGGGCATCGGTTTAATGCACGAAGTGATGGGGGTAGTGGTAGAACTCCTAATTCCCTCTATGGGCGCATGGAAAAGGCAATAGTATGTAATGGCGTTGACTTAACAAATAACAACCCTATAGAAAACTGGTGTCCATCAGGTGCTTTGATATTTGGTGTTGCAGATGTAGAACTGACACCAGCCCAAATTACGATTGCGACTAATAACGGCTGGGGTGCTTCCTTGCGAAGTGGAAGATATATTAGCGACTGGAGGCGGGGTGAACGTGGTTGGGGAAGTGGTCCGGCCTCTGATTTAATCGATGATGAAGTAGTTACTCTCAATATAACTGATTTCCAACAACATAGTTATATGATTAATGATTGGGTAACACCCCTCAACCCTAACCCAGAAGATACTTTTCAAGTTGAACGCGCTCAACTTCGTGTGCGAGAGATAGATGAGGCAACATCTGATATGTTCCTTAATTGGGTTTACCGTAGAACAACAAATGGATTACAAGGTTTCTTAAATATAGATTGGCTTCGACCAAATTGTAAAACTATTCAAGGTTGCGATGACGATTATCCATCTGGTGATATAAGGTATCGCTGGATGAATCAATCTATGTCCCGTATTTTTCAAGAGCGTAATTGGAGATGATAATCATGCTGAAAAAAGCAGTGTTCGCTTTGATATGTATATTGACAATTAACATAGGAATTGCATTTACACAAAATGATGATATTAATTCAATTACATGGAGCAATGATGGTGATTTTTTAGCAATTAATAAAAATAACGGAGCTATTGAAATTTTTAATGTTATAACTAATCAAACCATCACTATAATTCCGCCTATTTATGGATTTGCATATAAAGTTGAATGGGAGCCAAATAATCAACGTATAGCTACAAATCATGTAGATGGTATTATTCGTGTATGGGATGTGAATAATGGTGATTTACTCAACCAGATTGTCGCTGTACCAAACATACTTGATTTAGAATGGTCACAACATGAAAGACTTTACATTTCTAGTTTGGAAGGGGGTACAGATGTATGGGATATGAATACATATGAACTAATTGAAGAATTGGACTTTGCCGCCTATGATTTTAGTTTTAGCCCAAATGAGGAATACCTTGCAATAGGTAGTGTAAGGGGATTTACTATTTATAATATTGTAACCGGTGTAAATTTTCATGTGCAAAGTAGTGACGTAATTATTCATGTAATATGGAATGATGAAGGCACAAAATTAGCTACTATTAACTTATCTGGGGATTTTAGTGTTTGGAATCTTATTACCAATGAAATTGAAATAGCATTTCAAATGCAGTATGGTGTTTTAATGCGCTGGCAAAGTAATTACCTATATATTGCTAATAGTGGTATGATTAATATATGGGATACAATAACATGGCAAATTGCATCATCTGTTCCGCTTTCTATTGACAGTTTTGTTTCTCGTAATTCCAATGGGTTTATATACGCTGAATTTAACTCGGATGAGATTGTAGAAATTTCAACTTATTGTGAAATTATTCCATCAGGTGATATTTTAGCCTTATCCAATGCGATTTTAGATGGAAATTCCATACAGTTTCGTAAACAAATCTGCCTCACCAAAAATGCCACCTATACCCTAACCGCATTGTTGCCCGACATCACAGGCGACATTACCCTCATCGGCAACGGGGCGCAAATTGTCATGACGGGTGGTAGTCGCATATTTAATGTGACCGCGCCGGGTAGTTTGCATCTGAAAAATGTCACGCTATCGGGTGGTGTGGCGGATGACGGCGGTGCGATTTACAACGCGGGCGACTTGACGCTCGAAAATGTCATCCTGCAAAATCACTCTGCCGTGCGCGGTGGTGCGATTTACAATGTGGGCAGTTTGGTCATGAACGGTGGTGCGATTCAGAATAACACGGCATCCGAATTCGGCGGTGGGATTTATAACATCGGCGATATGCAATTGGACGGCGTGAATATCCGTGAGAATAATGCCCCAGAGGGTAGTGGGGTGTATCAGGGTATGAGATAAAATAACCAATTCATTGCATTTTATCCCTCATTAACGGTACAATGAGGGTATAAATTAATTTTTATACTTGTAAAATTGCAATGAGGAAGGACAACCTCATGTCTGATACCAAACCACAACAAGCAGTCACGCGCCATCTGAATCCAGATGTTGTATCCAATTTATCGCCACGCATGGGGACGGGTCCGCTCGATTATGCTATTCCGTGGGTGATTGAATTGCGAATTGTCGGCACACCCACCGTTTTACAAGTCAAAGTGACCGAATCCATGACCATCGGACGCGGAGATGAAGATAGCCCCAAACGTCCAGAGGTCGATTTAGCCCCATATAATGGCTATGAACACGGTGTATCGCGTAATCATGCCGTCATCGCCGCCCGTAATAGCCGTGTGAGCATCCGCGATTTGGGCAGTTCCAACGGCACATATTTGAATGGCGGACGGCTCGAAGTCGGGCAGGAATATCGGCTCAAGCATGGCGATACACTCACCTTTGGGCGCTTAGAATTGCAATTATTCTTCGTGGTCACACCCAGTAGCTACGAAAAAGAGGACATGCCGTTTTCTGAGGTGGTCATCCCGACCATTTCTAAAGGGGAACGGGTGCTGATTTTAGAGGAAGAGGAACAAGTCGCCAACGCCATAAAATCAGTATTGGAACAAGCGGGATTTGTGACGGTGTGGGCATCCAACCTCACGCAAGCCATCACGCTCGCCGAACACAACATGCCCGATATTGTCCTGATGGAACTGATGCTCAACGAAGGCAACGGAATCAACCTGATTCACTTCATCCGCAAGCACGCCAAAGGCGCGACTGTGCCGATTGTGGTTGTCAGTGCCAGCACAGGCGGGTATCAGATGGGGCAGGCGATAGACGCAGGCGCAGATATGGTACTCACCAAACCCGTCGGTATAGATGAATTGTTGCGTGGGATGAGCAAGGTCGTCCCCAATGCGCCCGATGTAGAACGGGGCATTGGTCTACGCTAATCCGCCGATTGCCCGACTGAACTGTATTCTGTCATTTTCGTGCCTTACAATATGTGTAAGGCATTTTCGCTATCTGTTTGTGCAACCCGCGCAACACATTCGGCTAATCTTCACAAAAATTGATGGTTATGCCCCTTGTCAATTAGAACAGGGGATGTTATGATATTGCCCACTTAGATACAACACACAACCCCAATGAGGGCAATGTTTCAGTGTTGAATTGAAGATCATAACAACAAAAGTGCTCTTTTGACCCTCAAAAAAGTGGCTTGTTGTTCAAAAAATCGGAGGCATACGGATTGACGTATTCATGTTGTGCTTCTTTTTGCTTGTCTAGCGCCAGAATCTACTGGCAATAGCGTTTTATAGTGATGTCTTATTTAGTTGATTTGGAGATACTATGCCGACAATCAACCAGTTGGTGCGTAAAGGGCGTTCAAATAAACGCAGAAAATCGAAGTCTCCTGCGCTCCAATATACGCTCAATGTTTATTCGCAAAAACGGACGCGCCGTCCTAAAGGTGCGCCCCAAAAACGTGGTGTTTGCACGGTTGTGCGTACCACCACACCCAAAAAACCAAACTCGGCGTTGCGTAAAATCGCCCGTGTTCGGTTGAGCAATGGGTTAGAAGTCACCGCCTATATCCCTGGTGAAGGTCATAGCTTGCAAGAACACAGCGTTGTCCTCATCCGTGGTGGTCGTGTGAAAGATTTGCCCGGTGTGCGTTATCATATTGTGCGTGGCACGTTAGATACCGATGGCGTGAAAAATCGTAAACAAGGTCGTAGCAAGTATGGCTCTAAACGTCCAAAACCAGGGCAACCCGCTCCGACTGGAAAGAAGAAATAAGGAAGATAAATCATGTCAAGACGTAGTACACCTGCAAAACGTCCTGTTCAACCGGATAATAAATACAACAGCAAAAATGTGACCATGCTCATCAATCGCATGATGTATGGTGGCAAACGCAGTTTGGCTCAACGCATTGTGTATGATGCGTTTGATATTATCGAAGAACGCCTGAAGAAAGATCCGCTCGAAGTGTATGAAACGGCGCTTCGCAATGTGACTCCCACCGTGGAAGTCAAACCACGCCGTGTCGGTGGGTCTACCTATCAAGTGCCTGTCGAAGTTGCGCCCGCCCGTGCGACCTCGTTGGCAATGCGCTGGCTCATCCAATATTCGCGTGCGCGTGGCGGACGTGGGATGGCGAATAAACTCGCCGCCGAAATTTTGGATGCCGCCTCTGGACAAGGGGCATCTGTGAAGAAAAAAGACGATACCCATCGTATGGCAGAAGCCAACCGTGCCTTTGCCCATTTCCGTTAAGCACTATCTCAATCTATCAAGCGAAAGATTTAACGTAACGATATGACAAAAAACGTGAAACTCGATTTGAATAAAGTGCGGAACATCGGCATTATCGCCCACATCGATGCGGGTAAAACCACCACCACCGAGCGCGTGCTGTATTATACAGGCATGGTGCATCGGATTGGTGAAGTGCATGAGGGCGCGGCGACCACCGACTATATGGAACAAGAACGCGAGCGCGGGATTACCATCACATCGGCGGCGGTCACATGCCAATGGAAAGGCTATCAAATCAATTTGATTGATACCCCAGGCCACGTTGATTTCACCGCAGAAGTCCAACGCAGTTTGCGCGTCTTGGATGGTGGCGTGGTGGTGTTTGATGGCGTGATGGGTGTTGAACCGCAATCGGAAACGGTTTGGCGGCAAGCCGACTCGTTCAAAGTGCCACGCATTTGTTTTGTGAATAAAATGGATCGCGCTGGCGCGAACTTCCAACGTTGCGTGGATATGATTGTCGAGCGTGTGTCGGGTAGCCCCGTCAAAATTCAGATTCCCTATGGCGAAGGTGAAAACTTCAGTGGCATCATCGATTTATTAGATATGGTGTTGGTGACGTATGGCAACGACTTGGGGACAGATATCAAACGTGTCGAAATCCCCGCCGATTTCTTGCCAATTGCCGAAAAAGAACGTGCCGAGATGGTTGAACGCATCATAGAATCGGATGAATTCCTCACCGAAAAATTCTTGATGGAAGAGGAAATCACTAACGATGAACTCCTCGCCGCTCTGCGCGATGCCACCATCAAAGGCAAATTGCAACCCGTGTTATGTGGGTCTGCCCTCAAAAACAAGGGTGTTCAATTGATGCTCGATCGCGTGGTCGATTTGTTGCCATCGCCGTTGGATGTGCCATCGGTGAAGGGTGTTCATCCCAAGACCGAAGAAGAAATTGAACGTCATCCAACCGATGAAGAACCGCTTGCGGCGTTGGTGTTCAAAATCATCACCGACCGTTTCGGACGCTTGGCATTCACCCGTGTGTATTCGGGCGTGCTTCGGACAGGCACAACGGTGCAAAATACTACCAAAGGCACCAGTGAACGGATTGGGCGCATCGTCCGCATGTTTGCAGACCGCCGTGAAGATGTTGAGGAAGTGCGTGCTGGCGATATTGCCGCCATCATTAACCTCAAAGAAACGTTCACTGGCGATACACTCGCCGCGCCCAATGACCCAATTGTTTTGGAGAGCATTTCGTTCCCCGAACCTGTGATTGAAGTGGCGGTAGAACCGAATAGCCAAGCAGACCAAGATAAAATGGCGTTGGCATTGCGTCGCCTTGCAGAAGAAGATCCGACCTTTAAGGTCGAAGTGGATGACAAACTCGGTCAGACCAAAATCAAAGGCATGGGCGAATTGCATCTCGAAATCTTGGTAGACCGCATGAAACGCGAGTATGGCGTTCAGGCAACGGTTGGTCGTCCGCGTGTGGCATATCGTGAAGCGATTACCCGCCATGTCCGCATGGATACCACCTTCAAACGTCAATCGGGCGGTAAAGGTCAATATGCCCGTGTCGTGGTTGAATTTGAACCCATGACCGAAGAAGACCGCGCAATTGCCATCAAAGAAAATAAAGATGGTAACGCCGATTTCTTGTTTGTCGATAACATCAAAGGTGGGGCGATTCCTGCCGAATTCGTCCGCCCAACCATGAACGGTATTAAAGAAACCGCTCAGGCAGGCGTAATTGCGGGTTATCCGATGGTCGGCATCAAAGCCACGTTGGTCGATGGCGCATTCCATGATGTCGATTCGAGCGAAATGGCATTCAAAATCGCAGGTTCAATGTGCCTCAAAGATGCTGTTCCAAAAGCAGGTCCCGTCATTCTTGAACCTTCGATGAAGGTAGAAGTGGTTGTCCCCGATGAATACACGGGTGCAGTGGTTGGCGATTTGTCGTCACGGCGCGGTATCATTCAATCGATGCAACCACGCGGTTTAGGCATCAGCACCATCACGGCACAAGTGCCACTGGGTGAGATGTTCGGGTATGCTACCAACATTCGTAACATTACGCAGGGTCGTGGTAGCTTCACGATGGAATTTGATAAATACACGCTCGCCCCGCAAAGCATTGCCGATGAGGTTATCAAAGGCTCGCTTTAATGGCGATGCCACAGGGGAATTTTTCCCCTGTGGCAACACACAAAAACAGTGTAAGATAACGCGCCTAGCGCATATAGTTCGCTAAACACAATTTTTTTAAGAGAGTAAAGGATAGACAATGGCTAAAGAAAAGTTCGACCGTAGCAAACCACATGTGAATATCGGCACCATCGGTCACGTTGACCACGGCAAAACCACCTTGACCGCCGCCATCACCAAAGTGTTGGCGCTCAAGGGTAAAGCCCAAAAAATGGATTATGCTGATATTGACAACGCGCCCGAAGAACGCGCTCGTGGTATCACCATCAACATCCGTCACGTTGAATACGAAACCGATACTCGCCACTATGCCCATGTGGATTGTCCGGGACACCGTGACTATATCAAAAACATGATCACGGGTGCCGCGCAAATGGATGGCGCTATCCTCGTGGTGAGTGCACCCGATGGTCCCATGCCCCAAACCCGTGAACACGTCCTCTTGGCTCGCCAAGTCGAAGTGCCAGCGATGGTGGTCTTCCTGAACAAAGTTGACCAAATGGATGATCCCGAATTGCTCGAATTGGTCGAGTTGGAACTGAGCGAATTGTTGGAACAATACGAATTCGCCCCAGATACCCCCATCGTGCGTGGTTCTGCGTTGGCGGCTTCGGAATGCGATAGCACCGACCCCAATCACCCCGACTATGCGCCCATCCTCAAATTGATGGATGCAGTAGATGCTTGGATTCCAACCCCACAACGCGAGACCGATAAACCCTTCCTCATGCCTGTGGAAGATGTGTTCACCATTAAAGGTCGTGGTACGGTGGTGACGGGTCGTGTGGAACGTGGCACCTTGACCAAAGGTGAAGAAATCGAAATCGTTGGCTTGCGCGATGAAATCATGAAAAGTGTTGTCACGGGTATCGAAATGTTCCACAAAGAACTCGATTCTGCCCAAGCTGGCGATAACGCGGGTATTTTGCTCCGTGGTATCGACCGTGACCAAGTAGAACGCGGTATGGTGCTTGCCAAGCCCAAGAGTATCACCCCATACAAGAAATTCAAATGCGAAGTCTACATCCTCAAGAAGGATGAAGGTGGTCGTCATAAAGCATTCTTCACTGGCTACCGCCCACAATTCTATATCCGCACGATGGATGTGACTGGCACTGTGACCTTGCCCGAAGGCGTGGAAATGGTGATGCCGGGGGATAATGTGACCATGGAGGTGGAATTAATCACCCCTGTGGCGCTCGAAAAAGGCTCTAAATTCGCTATCCGTGAAGGTGGTCTCACCGTTGGCGCGGGTATCATCGTTGAAGTGATGAAATAACACGCGCTGTTGCGATGTGTGGTGAATCCATAATGCCGAGTGGCAACCCGCTCGGCATTATTTAACGGCAAAAAGAGGGCGTAGCAAATACGCCTTTCTTTAACCCAAACCCCATATCGTCAACATCGCCTAGCGCCTAATCTGTTTAGGCAAGAGGACAGTTATGGTTACAAAAAACAAAATTCGCATTCGCCTCAAGGCTTATGACCATCGCGTACTCGACCAATCTGCTCAACGTATTGTCGAAACAGCAGAACGCACGGGGGCGCGTGTGGTAGGACCTGTTCCGTTGCCAACACGTTTGGAACGGTTCACGGTGCGGCGCTCGACCTTTATCGATAAGGATTCGCAAGAACACTTTGAGATTCGCACACACAAACGTCTCATTGATGTGCTTGACCCCGATAGCAAGACGATTGACACCCTGATGCGCTTGAATTTGCCAGCAGGTGTGGATATCGAAATCAAAATTTAGTTGGTATAGGATATATGCGGATGTTTTTCCGCCGCTATATCGGTAGATAGGTTGGGAGCGGGTGCAAAGTACGCCCGGCGCATCACTGCGACAGCATCCCACCGAGAGGAAGCGTATGAAAGGTATCATCGGTAGAAAAGTGGGTATGACCCAAATCTTTGACGACAAGGGGAATATCATCCCCGTGACCGTCATTCAGGCTGGTCCCTGCTTTGTCACCCAAATTCGCACGGCGGATAAGGATGGCTATGTGGCGGTTCAGCTCGGTTATGGTGAAACCAAACCAAAACATCTCACACAAGGGCAATTGGGGCATTTACGCCGTAATAATTTGCCCGCTTTACGGATTTTGCGCGAATTCCGCGTGAAAGACGATGAAGTCACGGTGAGCGAAGGTCAACAAATTAAGGCAGATGTCTTTGCAAAAGGCGAGCGTGTAGATGTCATCGGCACGAGCAAAGGTCGCGGGTTTGCAGGGGGCATCAAACGGCATGGCTTTAAGCGCCAACCGAAAACTCATGGTCAATCTGACCGTGAACGTGCGCCAGGGTCTGTGGGTCAAAATACCTTCCCAGGTCGTACCATGAAAGGACAGCGCATGGCGGGGCATTATGGCAATGAACGGGTGACCATTCAAAATCTTGAAGTGGTCGTTGTGGATGCAGAACGCAATCTGTTGGCGGTACGTGGGTCGATCCCAGGTGCCAAAAACGGGCTTGTGTTGGTCAAGCCAGCGCGTCCAAGAAAGTAAGGGAGACATAGACGATGCAAGTGCCTGTGATGGATATGAACGGTAAGCAAGTCAAGACGATTGACCTGCCCGCCGATATATTTGAAATCGAAGTGAATGTCGGGTTGATGCACCAAGCCTATGTGCGCCAAATGGCGAATGCTCGCTTGGGTACGCATAACACCAAAACCCGCAGTGAAGTCCAAATGACGGGTGCCAAATGGTACCGCCAAAAAGGTACGGGGCGTGCGCGTCATGGCGCTCAGAGTGCGCCGATTTTTGTGGGCGGTGGTATTGCACATGGTCCCAAACCACGCAAATACACCAAAAACATGCCCCGCAAAATGCGCCAAAAAGCCATTCGTTGCGCCCTGAGTGCGCTCGCACGCGATAATCAATTGGTCTTTGTGGAAAGCCTGACGATGGATGCCCCCAAAACCAAACACATGCGCCAAGTGTTGAAAAACCTCGTTGGCGATAGCTCGGCATTGGTTTTGTTGGCGGGTAAAAATGAACCGATTCAATTGAGTGTTCGCAATCTCGAAAATGCACGCTATTTGTTCGCCAATTACCTCAATATGCGTGATTTGCTCAATTATGATAAGGTCATCGTCCCGTTAGATGCGCTAGAGCTGATCACCAGCCTCTGGGGCAAAAAGGAGTAGATGAGATGCCATTCATTCATTTATATGACGTGTTGCGCCGCCCGATTGTCACTGAAAAATCAAACGATGTGATTGATTCCCTCAATAAATACACGTTTGAAGTGGCGCTCAAAGCCAATAAGCAACAAATTAAAGAGGCGGTTGAAGTCATTTTTGATGTCGAAGTCGACCGGGTGAATACGATGATTGTGCCTGCCAAACGCGGTCAACGCGGACGCAAGCAATACATCCGCTCTAAAAGCTGGAAGAAAGCAATCGTCACACTCATGCCCGGCAACACCATTGATTTGTTTAATGTGTAAAGGGCAAGCAAATGGCGGTAAAAGTATATAAACCGACCTCCGCAGGACGGCGGGGGATGACCGGTCATAGTTTTGAAGAAATTACCAAGTCTAAGCCAGAACGCTCGCTCACCGAAGCGATTCGCAAGACTGGCGGGCGTAATCATCGGGGCAAGGTGACAGTGCGCCATCGCGGTGGTGGTCATAAACGTCGTTATCGGTTAATCGATTTCAAACGCAATAAGTTTGATGTCAAAGCCGAAGTTGTGGCGATTGAATACGACCCCAATCGTACCGCACGGATTGCCTTGTTACAATATGCCGATGGCGAAAAACGCTACATCATCGCGCCATTGGGCTTAAAAGTGGGCGATATGGTGGGCAATGGTCCCATGGCAGATTTGCGTCCGGGCAACGCGCTCGAATTACGCAATATTCCGTTGGGGACGCAAATTCACAATGTCGAGTTGGAACCCGGTAAGGGCGGGCAATTGGTGCGCTCGGCGGGTGTTTCTGCCCAGCTCATCGCTAAAGAAGGCACTTATTGCCAAGTACGCCTACCAAGTGGCGAGGTACGCCTCATCCATGAACGGTGCATGGCGACTATTGGGCAAGTTGGTAATACCGACCACGCCAATGTCAAACTTGGCAAAGCGGGGCGTGCGCGTTGGATGGGTTGGAGACCCGCAGTACGTGGTATCGCCATGGATCCCAACAGTCATCCGCATGGGGGTGGTGAAGGTCGTTCTGGTATCGGTATGCCCGGTCCTAAAACTCCATGGGGCAAACCCGCTTTGGGCAAACGTACCCGTACCAACCGTCGCACCGACAAATTCATTGTCCGTCGTCGTGGCAAGAAGAGATAATGAGGTAGTATAGATGTCGCGTTCATTGAAAAAGGGACCTTTCATTAGTCCCAAACTGTTGCAAAAAGTTGAAAAACTGAATGCGGAAAATAAGAAAGGCGCTGTGATTCGGACATGGAGCCGTGCCAGCACCATCTTTCCGCAAATGGTTGGTCATACCATAGCTGTTCACGATGGTCGCCGCCATGTCCCCATTTATATCACCGAAAATATGGTGGGGCATAAATTGGGCGAATTCGCACCCACACGCACCTATCGTGGTCACTTGGTTGAGAAGAAGAAGAAATAAGAGGGACGATGATGGAAGTTTTCGCAAAATTCAAGTACATCGCCATTTCGCCCCAAAAATTACGCTTGGTGTGTGACCAAGTTCGTGGGATGAATGCTGAACAAGCGCGTGTTGTGTTGCAATTTATGCCCCAAAAAGGCGCTGAGATTGTCAAAAAGACGCTTGAATCGGCAATGGCAAACGCCGAAAATAATTTTGACCTCGACCCAACCGCTATGGTCGTGTCACAAATTTTCGCCGATGAAGCCCCGCGGTCACGCCGTGTTAAAGCAGGGGCGCGTGGTCGCTATAAACCGCGTGTCAAACGTGCTTCACATCTGACAGTGATTTTGGCACAACGGGAGGCTAAATAATGGGACGCAAAGTACATCCGATCGGATTTCGACTCAAGATTAATCGGGATTGGGATGCGCGTTGGTATGCCGAAGGCGACAAATATGTCGAGTTGTTGCATGAAGACCGCCGAATCCGTGATTTTATCCGTAGAGAGGGCGAAAAGGCGGGCATTTCTAAAATCGAAATTGAACGCCAAAGCAATCAAGTCGTGGTCAATATCCATACCGCACGTCCGGGTATCTTAATTGGGAGCAAGGGCGCGGCGGTCAAGACGCTCAAAACAGGTCTCGAAAAAGTGACAGGTGGCAAAAAGTGTAATATCAAAGTCACCGAGATCGAAAAACCAGACCTCGATGCAACCTTAGTTGCCGAGAACATCGCCGGGCAATTGGAACGTCGCATTGGTCATAGCCGTGCGATTAAGCGTGCCATCAGCCAAGCCATGCGCCAAGGCGCACAAGGCATTCGTGTGAATGTGAGCGGTCGGTTGGCGGGTGCAGATATGGCTCGGCGTGAATGGGCGAGTGAAGGTCGTATTCCACGCCAAACACTTCGCGCCAATATCGATTATGGCACGGCAGAAGCCCTCACAACATATGGGCGCATCGGCATTAAAGTCTGGATTTATAAGGGTGACATCCTCAAGATGGAACTGCCAGATATTACCAACCGTTCCAACGAAAAAGATGTGTTTGTCGCCTCGTAAAGATGAGGATGTGGTAGAGAGGGCGTTGCGCTCTCTGCAACAGGTTAGGTGATAAGGGAGAATATCGGCAATGTTAATGCCAAAACGTGTAAAGTATCGTAAACAAATGCGCGGTCGTATGAAGGGTAAGGCAACCCGCGGTGCCGTTGTCCAATTCGGTGATTATGGCTTACAAGCCCTCGACCCCGTGTGGATTACCAGCCGTCAAATCGAAGCCGCCCGTAAAGCGATGGTGCGTTATATCAAACGGCGCGGGAAAATCTGGATTCGTATTTTCCCCGATAAGTCTGTCACTCAAAAAGCCGCCGAAACCCGTATGGGTAGTGGTAAAGGCTCGGTGGAATATTGGGTCGCTGTAATTAAACCCGGTCGGGTGTTGTTTGAGATGTCGGGTGTGGATGAAGAAACCGCCCGCGAAGCCTTACGCCTAGCGGCATTCAAATTGCCGTGCAAGACGCGCTTCATCAAACGCATCGACCCTATCTCTGGTAAAGAGGTGTCCTAATGGCGAACATGCGCGTGAGCGAAATTCGTGAATTATCTGATGAAGCATTGGTGGATGCGATTGAAGACCAACGCGAAACAATCTTCAATTTGCGCTTTCAAAAAGCCGCTAATCAATTAGAAGATGGCAACCAATTACGTTATGCCAAACGCCACCTTGCGCGGTTGCTCGGCATCCAACGTGAACGGGTGCTGGCGGCGCAACAATCCGCCAAAGGAGAATAGGTAACATGGCTAATAATCGTCGGCGACTGGTCGGTCGCGTTGTCAGTGATAAAATGCAAAAAACCGTTGTGGTGCAAATTGAACGTCGTAAATTGCACCCCTTGTACAAAAAAGTCGTCATCAGCACCAAGAAAATCATGGCGCATGACGAAACAGACCAAGTGCCTGTGGGCGCGTTGGTGCGTGTGGTCGAAAGCCGTCCCATCAGCCGTCATAAGCGGTGGGTGGTCGAAACGGTGTTAGAAACGCCAGAAGTGTTCGATGTCAATAAAGACACAGACGGGGAGGCTTAATCATGATTCAAAATGAGTCTCGTTTAGTGGTCGCCGATAACACGGGCGCACAAGAATTGTTGGTCATCCGTGTGTTGGGTGGCTCTCGCAGACGCTACGGCTCGATTGGTGATGTGGTCGTGGCAACTGTCAAATCGGCTTCGACACAAGGCAACATCAAAAAATCGGAAGTCGTGCGTGCCGTGATCGTCCGCGTGGCGAAAGAATATCGCCGTGATGATGGCTCGTATATCAAATTTGATGATAACGCCGCCGTGATTTTGGCAGATGATGGCACAAATCCCAAAGGGTCGCGTGTGTTCGGACCCGTTGCGCGTGAATTACGCGATAAGGGCTTCATGAAAATTGTCTCTCTTGCCCCAGAGACGCTGTAAATCTCATCATTTAAGATGCTGTTTCGGGCATTAGGGTAAGCATAAGCCCCCCGAAACGAAGGAGAATATGAAAGATGCAACGAATTAAGAAAGGAGACACCGTACAGGTCATCGCAGGCAAAGACGTGGGTGAGCGTGGCGAAGTCGAAAAAGTGCTCCCCAAAGAAAACCGTGTGGTGGTCAGCGGTGTGAACGTACTCAAGCGCCATGAGAAGGCGCGGCAGGTTGGCAATCAACAAATTCCTGCCCAAATTGTCGAATTTGATGCACCGATTGATTTATCTAACGTCATGCTGGTGTGTCCATCGTGTAACCAAGCAACTCGTGTCGGATTTCGTTTTGTAGATGGTCGCAAAGTGCGCCACTGCAAAAAATGTAATGCCAATATAGACTAAGGCGGAGTGTGAATCATGGCTAAAGAATTAATCCTCAAAACACGCTACCGCGAAGAGGTCGTTCCCGCATTGATGAACGAGTTCAAGTATGACAACATTATGGAAGTCCCTGGGATCGAAAAAATTGTTGTCAACATTGGTTTGGGCAAGGCGATTGATGAACCTAAATTGCTCGATGGTGCTGTCGAAGATTTACGCATTATCACCGGGCAACAACCTGTTATTACCAAAGCCAAAAAGAGTATCGCAGGCTTCAAACTGCGTGAAGGACGTTCCATCGGGGTCAAAGTGACCTTACGTGGCGAAAAAATGTGGGCGCTCTTAGACCGCCTCATCAATGTTGCGCTCCCACGTATCCGTGACTTTCGGGGTGTGCCACCCAAACTCGATGGGCGTGGCAATTATACCGTTGGTTTGCGCGAGCAATTGGTCTTTCCTGAAATTGATTTCGATAAGATTGACCAACTGCGCGGGATGGAAATCACCATCGTGACCAGCGCCAAGACCGATGACGAAGGTCGCCGCTTACTCAAATTATTGGGTATGCCGTTCCGTGATAATTAAGGTATCAAAGAGAGTATAAACAATGGCGAAGAAATCCATGATTGCCCGCGAGGGCAGACGTAAATACGAAGTTCAAGTGCGGAATCGGTGTCAAAAATGTGGTCGCCCGCGTGGTTACATCCGCCGTTTTGGATTGTGCCGTATTTGTTTCCGTGAAATGGCGCTCAAGGGTGAAATCCCTGGCGTTGTCAAATCGAGCTGGTAGGAGCAGAACCAACATGACCAATGACCCGATTGCAGATATGTTGACGCGCATTCGTAATGCGCTCATGGTCGGAAAACCAATGGTAGATGTGCCGAAATCGAACATCAAACTCGAAATTGCCCGCATCCTCAAAGAAGAGGGCTTTATCGAAGATTATACCGTTGGCGAAGAAAAGCCCGTGAATATGATTCACATCACGCTGAAATATTATGGTCCGCGCCGTAGTCGTCGCCCCGTCATTACCAATATCTCCCGTGTGAGTAAACCCGGTCGCCGTGTGTATTCTGGTCGGCGCGATTTACCCCGCGTGTTGAGTGGGACGGGTATCGCCATCGTCACCACCCCTAAAGGGGTGATGACCGCCCAGCAAGCTCGTCGTGAGCGCGTGGGTGGCGAAATTCTGTGCTACGTTTGGTAATTTTGAAGGAAGATAACCATGTCTCGGATTGGTAAAAAACCGATTGCCTTGCCCGCAAAGGTCGAGGCGAAAATCGAAGGACAAAAGATCACCGTTAAGGGACCGAAAGGCGAATTGAGCCAGATGGTTCATCCCGAAATTTCGGTGGCGATGGAAGGCGGTAACTTGGTGGTGACACGCCCTTCGGATGCGCCTACGCACAAAGCCCTACACGGGTTAACTCGTGCATTGGTGGCGAATATGGTCACGGGTGTTTCTGAGGGCTTTCGTCGCACCCTCGAAATTGAAGGCGTGCAATATCAAGCTGATATGCGCGGTAGCGATTTGGTCTTCAAATTGGGCTATAGCCATGAAGTTGTTGTTTCGCCCCCAGACAAGACGGTTTCGTTTGAAATCGAAAAAGACAGTCGTGGGCGTGTCATTCACGTCAATGGCATTGATAAGCAAGTGGTTGGGCAAGTTGCCGCCAACATCCGCGCATTGCGCCCAGTTGAACCCTATAAAGGGAAGGGCATTCGCTATCGTGGTGAAGTTGTCCGCCGTAAAGCCGGTAAATCTGGGAAGAAATAGAGGGACTATCTCATGGCAGATATTAAAGGAAAAAGAAAAAATCAGGGGCGTCAATTTCGTCATGCGCGTGTTCGCGCTAAGGTCGAAGGGACACCTAACCGCCCACGTTTGAGCGTGTTTCGGAGTTTGAGCAACATTTACGCCCAAATTATTGACGACGAAGCGGGCAAAACACTTGTTTCTGCCTCGACTATTGATGCCGAAATCAAGAGTCAATTAGAAGGCAAAAACAAAACCGAAGCCGCCAAATTGGTCGGGAAACTGGTCGCAGAACGCGCCAAGTCAGCCGGTGTTAACGCTGTGGTATTTGACCGTGGTGGTTACAAATATCATGGGCGTGTCGCCGCATTAGCAGAAGCGGCTCGTGAAGCGGGTCTGGAATTCTAGTTGACGAGTTAAGAGGACGACGATGGCAGAAAAAGAAAAAAGAGAACGCCGCGAAAGACGTGACCGTGACGAAGAACGCGAAGAACTCGATGAACGGGTCATAGATATTAAGCGTGTGGCAAAAGTGATTAAAGGGGGTCGGCGTTTCGCCTTCCGTACAGTGGTGATTGTCGGCGATAACAAAGGTCGTGTTGGTGTGGGCATCGGTAAAGCGCGTGGCGTTCCCGATAGCATCCGCAAAGCCGCTGACCGCGCTCGCCGTAATATGCGCCCTGTGGCGTTGGCTGGCTCGACCATTCCTTACCAAATTACTGCCAAATATGGCGGTAGCAAAGTCATGCTCAAACCCGCTTCGCCCGGTACTGGTGTTATCGCCGCAGGCGGTGTGCGTGCTGTATTAGAAGCCGCGGGTGTGCATGATATTCTGACCAAGAGCCAAGGTAGCCCCAATTTGCTCAATGTGGCGATGGCGACTGTCAAAGCCTTGACCGAATTACACTCGCCAGAAGAATTGGCGGCGATGCGTGGTAAAGATGTGAACGAAATTCGTCCATTCTGGGATCGCAAAACCCCGATTGTTATGGATTCTACGGAGACTAACGACAATGACTGATTATCGTAAAGTCCGTGTGACACTCATCAAGAGTTCCATCGGATACACCGAAGACCAACGTGCAACCGTGCGTGCTTTGGGCTTGCGTAAGATGCACCAAAGCCGTATTCACACCGAAACACCGCAGATTGCGGGGATGCTCCATAAAATCCGCCATCTGCTTAAAGTTGAAGAGGTCACAGAATAATGAGATTACACGACTTAAAACCCACACCGGGTTCACAACAGAAAAAAGTGCGTGTTGGGCGTGGTATCGCCGCAGGTAAAGGTAAAACCGCAGGGCGCGGTACAAAAGGTACCGGGGCGCGTACTGGTGGTGGTAAAGGCGCGTTCTTCGAGGGTGGGCAATTGCCCCTCGTGCGCCGTCTGCCTTTCAAACGTGGTTTCACCAACATCTTCCGCATTGAATATCAAGAAGTAAATGTGCGCTTTTTAGATGCCCGCTTCAATGACGGTGATGTCGTCAATCCGCAAACCATGTACGAAAAAGGGCTTATCCGCGACCCACTCCAACCAGTGGTCATCATGGGGAAGGGCGACTTGACCAAAAAACTCAATGTCCATGCTCATCGCTTTACCAAAGGTGCATCTGAAAAAATCACCAACGCGGGCGGGACGACGAACATCATCGCCATCAAGGTGAAGGGCGCTTTGGCGACTGTGAAAAAGCTCCCCAAAGACCAACTCGCCAAACTCCAAGCGGAATAATTTGGAGCGCGGATTTTGAAAGACGCATGAGTCTTTAGCACACACAACGGGTAGGGACACGGCAATTATCGCCTTGTCCCTACGCCCATTTTAGACAGACGTTATGGAGGAATTTTTATGTTAGAGGCATTACGGAACGCATGGCGCTTGCCAGATGTCCGCAATAAACTGCTCATTACAGGGCTTATCCTCATCATTTATCAATTCGCGGCACATGTGCCTGTGGTCGGTGTCGACCGCAATGCGTTGCGCGAACTCCTGAACCCCTCGAATGTGGGGGCAGGTCTGATTAATGTGTTTAACCTGTTATCGGGCGGCGCTGTGGCAAACTTTAGCGTGATTGCCAGTGGGGTGTATCCTTACATTACCGCATCCATTATTTTCCAACTGCTCATCCCGATTGTGCCACGCTTACAAGAAATCCAAAAAGAACCCGGTGGTCAAGAAAAAATCCAACGTTGGACATATTACGCGACCATCCCGATGGCATTTTTGCAAGCATTTGGTCAAATCCAAATTTTCAACACACTTTTGCTCCAATCGAATGCCCAATCCACCGAGATTATCCCCGCATTTGGGAGTGATCCCCTAGTGACGATTTCGGTGTTGATGACCATGACCGCAGGCACGATGTTTGCTGTGTGGTTAGGTGAACTTATCACTGAGCAAGGCATCGGTAACGGTATTTCGATCATCATCTTCGCGGGTATTGTGGCACGCGCCCCAAACAGCTTCGTGAATTTGGTCGGGACATCCTTACGTCCTGTGTGGGATATTGTGCTATTTGTGGTGATTGTCCTCATCAGCATTGTTGTCACCATTTACATCCAAGAAGGGGTACGGCGCATCCCGGTGCAATATGGCAAGCGTGTGCGTGGACGTAAACAATATGGTGGCACTGCCACACACGTCCCGTTGCGCGTGAATCCTGTCGGCATGATTCCGCTCATCTTCTCGCAAGCGGTTATCACACTCCCAACCGTGTTGGTGGCGTTCTTTCCAGACGGTCCGCTCAAGACCAGCATCACCACATCCTTCGGTAGCCAACAAGGGCTGGTCTATTGGGGCTTATTCTTCTTCTTGACGGTGGGCTTCACCTTTTTCTATTCTGAGGTGATGATTCAAAACCAAAACTTAGCCGATAATCTGCAACGGCAGGGTGGCTTTATCCCTGGCATCCGTCCGGGCAAGCGTACCGAAGATTTTATTTTGCGGACAACCCGACGCATCACCTTAGTCGGCGCGGTGTTCTTGGGTGTGATTGCGATTACGCCCGGTTTAGTCGATCTGCTCAATGGGATTTTGTTCCCAGGTGAAACTGTGGCAACGGCGAATAATGCCGCCAACGTCCTCACGGGTTCGGCGATTATCATCGTGGTCGGCGTGGTGATTGATTTCCTGCGTCAACTCGAAGCGCAATTGGTCATGCGGAATTACGAAGGCTTCATGCGCTAGGGCATTTTTTCGGTAGGTGCTGTACGGATGACATTCTTGTCGTCCCAAATAAGACGCGCAGAAGCGTGTCCGTACAGCGCGTAGGGGCTTGATATATCAAGCCCCTACAGACGCGCTAGAAAACGGATTAGATATGTAAGGGACGATTAGCGAAGTGTATATCGTCCCACACAAGACCAACATATCTGCCATTTTTATAAATAAATTTTTCTGAAAGGACACACAGCATGAGCCTGTATGTGATTATCATGGGGGTGCAAGGTGCTGGCAAAGGCACGCAAGCCCAATTCATCAAAAGTGCGTATGACATCCCTCACATTTCGACAGGGGATTTATTCCGCGCCATGAAAACTCGTACCGATGCCTTTGCGGTGCAAATTCAGACCCTTATGAACAGTGGTGCGTTGATTGATGATGAGACCACGCAAAATATAGTGGCGGAACGCCTTCTAGCGGATGATGCCCAAAAGGGTGCGATTTTCGATGGTTTTCCGCGTAATATTGCCCAAGCACAATGGCTCGATTCGCATCTGGCGCAAAAAGGTGAAGCAGTTCAGCGCGTGTTATTGTTGGAACTCGATGCGTACACCGCATTTAAGCGGGCGTATGGGCGCGTATCTGACCCAAACACGGGCGATACCTATAACATCTATTCTAACGCGGGCAATATCGAATGGAAATTCGTGGAACATCCAGAAAAAGCCTTTCCGCCACGTTTAGAAGCGACCTTAAATGGCAAGCCGTTATCGCGCCGTGCCGATGATGAAGCCAGTTTCGTCATCAAACGGATTGATACCTTTTTAGAGCAAACCGCGCCCCTCATTGATTACTATGCGGGGAAGGGCTTGCTCGAAAAGATTGATGCCAAGCAACCGATTGAGGTCGTCAGCCAGCAGATTAAATCGCTCTTGAATCAATATGTCGAGTAGAAAGAACGACACAGCATGTCGCGCAATAAATCGTATCTTAAACCCATCGCCCGTCCGCCGATGCCTAACCCATCGCCGAAGCCCAAGCAAAAAGAGGATGGTATCATCCTCAAAACACCTGATGAACTCGCCATCATGCGCGAAGCGGGGCGGATTGTCGCACGCGCCCACGCCGCTATGAAAGATGCGCTTCGTCCGGGGATTAGTACATGGGAATTGGATAAAATTGCTGAGACCGTCTTTCGCGATCACGGCGCAACACCCGCCTTTTTGAATTATCGTGGCGGGAGCAACAGCAATCCGCCATTCCCTGCAACGATTACCGCCAGCATCAATCAAGAATTGGTGCATGGTATCCCATCCAAAAACCGTATCCTCAAAGAGGGTGATATTATCAGCCTCGATACGGCGTGTATCTATCAGGGATTTATCGGCGACTCGGCGTGGACATGGGCAATCGGCGAAATTCCGCCCGCCGTCCAACGCCTGTTAGATGTGGCGGAAGGGGCGTTATGGGCGGCTATCGAAGCCTCGCGCATCCCCAATCATGTCAGCGATGTGGCACGCGCCACCCAGAATTATGCTGAAAAGCATGGTTACACCGTGGCACGCGATTACACGGGGCATGGGGTAGGGCGCAAATTGCACGAAGAACCGCAAGTCCCGAACTGGTGGCATAGCAACCCCAAAAAGGTGCAACGCCTACAAGCATATAATCCACCGTTACAGATTGGGATGACGTACGCGATTGAGCCGATGGTCATCGCAGGACGCGAAAAACTCAAAGAATTATCGGATGGTTGGACGGTGGTCACATCAGATGGGTCACTATGCGCTCATTTTGAGCATACCGTAGCGATTACCGATGGCGACCCGATTATTTTGACGTTACCATAATTGGTCTTATCTATTGTATCGGTTTGGGCGTTGAAATTTTGCCCAATTTGTGCTATTGTTTTTGTCCTTACGTTAGACAATCAACAGGGAATAAATCTGATGAAAGTGTCAACATCTATTAAAGTTCGTTGCCCAAAATGTCGCGTGATTAAACGCAATGGGCGCGTGATGATTATTTGTACCAATCCCAAACACAAGCAACGTCAGGGATAATTGTTCGCAGGTCATTTTGAGGAGTAATAAAGCATGGCTCGTATTGAAGGTGTAGACCTGCCGCGTAATAAACGTGTCGAAATTGGGTTGACCTATATCTACGGTATCGGCAAAACCACCAGCCAAAAGATTTTGGCAACGGTCGGGATTGACCCCAACACCCGTGTGCAAGATTTGACCGAAGCGCAAGTGCAATCGTTGCGCGAAGAAATCGGCAAATTGACCACCGAAGGCGATTTGCGCCGTCAGGTGCAACTGAATATCAAGCGCCTGCAAGAAATTGGGTGCTATCGTGGAATGCGTCATCGCCGTAATTTACCCGTGCGCGGTCAACGGACCCGCACCAATGCACGTACCAAACGCGGTGCCCGTAAAACCGTCCCAGGTCGTGGTCGTCGTCGCGGCGCAACCAAGAAATAACCGTTGGGTGGGTTGTTGGGTCATGGCGGGGCAGGGTTGCCCTGCTATGACGAATGGTTTTATCATAAAACGATCATCTCAAGAGAGCGCCCAGCGCCGTAGGGTGATGTGGGCGTTCTCGACTGTATAGCCCAAAGATAGAGGAGCATTATGGCAAAGGGAAAATCTACTCAAGGGACGGCGCGTCGCGCCGCCAAAAAAGTCGTCAAGAATATACCATACGGGCAGGCGCATATTTACGCCACCTTCAATAACACCATCGTCTCGCTGACCGACCAATCGGGCAACGTGGTCTCTTGGTCGAGCGCAGGGACGAGTGGGTTCAAGGGTAGCCGTAAAAGCACCCCCTATGCGGCACGTATGGCGGCACAAAATGCCTCCGAAGTGGCGCAAACACATGGCATGAAAGAAGTCGATGTGTTCGTCAAAGGTCCCGGACCCGGACGTGAAGCGGCGATTCGCGCCGTGCAAGGCAGTGGCTTGAAGGTGCGTTCTATTACCGATGTGACCCCTATCCCTCACAACGGTGTCCGTGCCCCCAAGAAACGTCGTGTTTAATCGCTGGGTCAATAGTGGCAGTATGCCAGAGGGTACAATTTTGGTTACAAATAATATGGTTTTACCGCACAAAGTCGAAACAGATGCCATTACGCGCAATTATGGACGCTTCGTTATCGGTCCGCTCGAAAGTGGCTTCGGCTTGACATTAGGCAATGCCCTACGGCGTGTGTTGCTGTCGTCCTTGCCCGGGGCGGCTGTCACCAGTATCCGTGTCTCGGATGTGCATCATGAATTTTCTGCCATCCCCGATGTGCGTGAGGACATGACCCAACTCATTTTGCAAGTCAAACAATTGCGCCTCAAATTGCTCGATGGTGAACAATCGCGCCTCAAATTGCAACACCGTGGCGAAGGTATCGTCACTGCGGCGGATATTTTATGCCCCGCAGAAGTCCAAATCGAAAATACCGATTTGTATTTGTTCACCGTAGATTCGCCACACGCCCATATCGAAATGGAATTTGAGGTGCGCTTGGGACGTGGTTATAGCCCCGCAGAAGATCGTGGGCGCTTGCCCATCGGCGAATTGCCTGTGGATGCTATTTTTAGCCCCGTGCGCCGTGTCAATTTTGAGGTAGAACGCGCCCGTGTCGGTCAACGCACCAATTACGATAAATTGGTGTTGGAAATCTGGACAGACGGCACTGTTCGCCCCGAAGAAGCATTGGCACAAGCGGGTAACATCCTCATTCGTCACTTGCGTATTATCAGTGGCATTTTCGATCATGGTGGATCGGTGGATTTTGGCTTAGAAATGGAGCCAATTGAAAACGAAGTCCCCGATCGCCCGCGCCCGTTTGATAACAAACTGATCGAAGAACTCGACCTGAGCGTGCGCGTGTTTAATTCGCTCAAACGTACAGGCATCACCACCATTGGCGATGTGTTGGATATGCTCGATCGTGGCGCAGATGCCATGCTCGCCATCCGCAATTTTGGCGAAAAATCGCTCGATGAATTGGTCGAAAAATTGCGCGAAAAAGGCTATATGCCCAGCGATAACGGGTCAGATAACACCTAATGGAATCAGTCTATGGGCATGATAGGGCATGACCTATCATGTACCAACCAGTGGCGAGGCGTTTGTCTCGCCCTGTTTATCAGTATAATATAGAGGATAAATCATGAGACACAATGTATACGGGAAAAAATTAAACCGCGATAGCGGTCATCGTAAAGCCTTGCGGATGAACCTCACCCGCGAAGTCTTGATTCACGGTCGCATCAAGACCACCGAATCGAAAGCCGATTATGTGCGTCGCAATGTGGAACGCATGATTACCATCGCCAAACGCGGCATCAAAAAAGCCCAAGAAACAGGTGATGATAGCGTTGCCGTTCATGCCCGCCGTGTTGCCGCCAGTCGTTTGGGTAATGACCGCGATTTGGTCAAGAAATTGTTCGATGAAATCGCCCCGCGCTTCGCCAATCGTAACGGTGGCTATACCCGCATCTACAAATTGGGTCCCCGCAAAGGCGACAACGCCAAAATGGTACTCATCGAATTGACAGAACGCGAGTAAATCACATCTAATTTGTGATATTATGGCGGATATACACCCCTAAAGGGGTTAATCCGCCACTACTAAAAATTAGGGAATTTGTATGGGCGGATTAGGCGTAGCCGTATATCCGCCCTAGCCACACTGGATTTTCTATGCCTCGCTACCGCGCAACCCTCGCCTATGATGGCACACATTACTTTGGATTTCAGCGCCAAGACGATACGCCCACCATCCAACTCGCGGTTGAGCAGGCGATTTATCAACTGACGGGTCAATCGGTCGCGGTGATTGGTGCAGGACGCACCGATACAGGCGTTCATGCTTCTGGTCAGGTGATTGTTTTTGAGGTCGATTGGGCGCACGATGAATTGACACTATTACGCGCCCTCAATTTTCATTTGCCAGAAGATATTGCCATCCAAGCGATATGCCTAGCCGAAGCCGATTTTCATCCGCGTTATGATGCGCTCTCGCGCCGATATGTCTATACCATCCTCAACACGCCCCACCGTCATCCGTTGTATCGGTATTCGGCGTGGCATATTTATGGCGATATATCGCTGGATATATTGCACACCACCGCGCAAATGCTCATCGGCGAACACGATTTTCGCGCCTTTGGTCAAGACCCGATGAAACGCGATAACACGGTACGCGAGGTGTATGTGTCCGAATGGACATCCACATCCATCGCACACGGTCGTCTGTTGCACTATACCGTCGAAGCCAACGCCTTTTTGTATCATATGGTGCGACGCATGGTCGGGTTACAAATCGCGGTGGGGCGGGGCGTGATGACGCTCGATCAATTTCAGCATATTTTTCAGACGGGCGCACTCGAAAAAGTCAAACATATGGCTCCGCCTCATGGATTGGTGCTTGAAAAAGTACGCTATAAAGATGATAATAGTTAACGCTTCGCAAAACCCCTCTTATTCACAACATAATAGGTGGCACAAATCGAGGCTGTAGCTTATTTAGATAGCGGAGCGATGTTGCCCGCTTGAGGAGAACGTGATGAAAATCAAGACTTTTGTAACAACCCCCAAAGACATCGAGCGCGAGCGTCGTTGGTGGCTTATTGATGCCGAAGGGCAAACCCTTGGGCGTTTGGCTTCTAAGATTGCCCCCATTTTACAGGGCAAAAACAAACCCATCTACACCCCCAATTTGGATACAGGGGATTATGTGGTCGTCATTAATGCAGGCAAAATTGCCGTCACTGGCAAACGCATGGATGACAAGATGTATTATCGCCATTCCAATTATCCGAGCGGGTTGACAGAAACCAACCTGCGCGATTTGCTGGCGTCGCATCCAGACCGCCCCTTGTTGTTCGCCATTCGTGGGATGTTGCCCAAAACCAAGCTCGGTCGTCAGATGATCAAAAAGCTGAAGATTTACGCTGGTTCAGAACATCCTCATGCCGCACAAAATCCACAACCCCTAGTCTTGGAACTATAAGGAGTAGATGAGCGATGTCACAATATTATGAAGGTATTGGTCGGCGTAAAACCGCGACAGCGCGTGTGCGCTTGTATCCCAATGGCACAGGCAATGTGTTGATTAATGATGTTGACGGGCGCGTGTATATGCCCCGTGTCGGCGATTTTGAAATCATGGTGCAACCCCTGACCCTCATTGGGCAAGAAAATAGCTATGATATTACCATCCATGTCAATGGCGGGGGTATTACAGGTCAACGTGACGCGATGAAATTGGGTGTAGCGCGGGCGCTCCTCAAAATTGACCCCGATTTACGTCCTCGCCTGCGCCAAGCTGGGTTCTTGACCCGCGATGCGCGTGAAAAAGAACGGAAGAAACCCGGTCTCAAACGTGCGCGTAAAGCCCCAACCTATACCAAACGTTAAGTGCATCAAAAAAATCCCCTGTATAGGGGATTTTTTTACCGATTCTCATATTTATTTTGCGCTTTATCCCAAATAAAATTCATCTGACTAATCCAATAATCGTACCAGATTTCCGATTCTTCTCTATCAATTCGCAGGTGCATTCGGTCGTGTGTGTACTCATTTTGGGAGCCGTGAATTTCTAAGATGATGTATCCCTTGCGATGCGTGGGGTTAAATGCCACGATGCTCACGCCTAGCCCGTAATCTAAAAAGCCGTAACTCAGTTTGCCATTATGATGGCGTTTGGCGATTGCCTCTAAACGCGATTTCGTCTTGGCGATCGCTTCGCGCATCGGTTGATTGTTTTGGCGGGTAATGCCTTCATCTAAGTGTTTGATGAGGATATTGACCGACTCGGTTTGGTCTGGGTTTTGGATAATCACCCGAAAATGCCCGTTCTTCTTCGATAAAATATTTTCCTCAATCAAACTCAGATTGGCATCTTCGAGGATGTTGGTGGCGGATGGCGCATAAATCCACAATTCACTGGTATGTTTGAGGCTTTCGGCGAGCGGGGGCAAATCTTTGCGCTTGTTTAGCAACCGCTCAACCGGTTTGTCTTTTTCTTGTTGGCTGTTGCTGAATACCAACAACCCCAACGCCGCCAACCCCACACTGACTTTATAATCATCGGGGACAATATCGCCGAACAATCCCAAAATGGCGAATATCAAGGCAAAACCCGCTACAAGGTACTTTTCGATATTCTTCAAATTGAGAATATCATCTAAAATATTTGAAAATGTCCTTTGAACATCCCTAAGTAAATTTATGATTGCCATTTCAATCGTCCCTATGGTGTATCATCCAATCATGTGCCAATTTTACCCAATCATAAATTGTTATTCAAAATTCTAACAACCATCTATCAACATGAGGCAATCTTATGACCACCATCACCATCATCGGACTCGGACCGGGCGATATTGATGATTTATCGCGCAAGGCATGGCGTACGCTCAAACAAGCCAAGACGGTATATCTCCGCACCAATCAACATGGTTGTGTCCCGTGTTTGCCAAAAGGCGCGGTGTATCATTCGTTTGATGAGATTTATAACGCCAACGACAAATTCGAGACGGTCTACGATACGATTGTCGACACACTCATCACCGCCGCCCAAACGGGGGATGTGGTGTATGCCGTCCCTGGCGACCCGTTCATCGGCGAATCCACCACCCAAAAACTCATATCCCGCGCCAAAGCAGAAAACATCACCATCGAAATCGTGCATGGCGTGAGTTATATCGAGCCGATGTTGCGCCTTATCGGATATGATGCCCAAAATGGTCTGCAACTCGTAGACGGACTCGACATCATGACCATGCACCACCCGCCGATTAACCCCGATTATCCTGCCATCATCGGGCAGGTATATAACCGCTTGGTGGCTTCGGATGTGAAACTCACGCTCATGAATCAATATCCCGATGAATTTGAAGTCATGCTCATCCACGCGGCGGGGACATCGGCGCAACGGGTCGAAAAGTTGCCCCTGTATCAGATAGACCAGAGCCAGCATATCGGCATCACCACCTCGTTATATCTGCCCGCGTTGGGGAACATGTCTAGTTTTGAACAATTTCAAGAGATTGTCGCTCATTTACGCGCTCCAGAAGGATGCCCTTGGGATAGAAAACAGACGCACAAGACGCTCATCAAATATCTGCTCGAAGAGGCATACGAGGCGATTCAAGCCATTGAAGATGATGACCCACAAGAATTGGCGAAAGAATTGGGCGATTTATTGCTCCAAGTGGTGTTGCATACCCAAATCGCCATTGATGATGGCGAATTTTACATGACCGATGTGTTGCGCCATATCAACGCCAAGATGATTCGCAGACATCCGCACGTCTGGAAGCCAGATGCGGTTCGCGTAGAGAGTGCCGAACAAGTCGTCACCAATTGGGAAGCGATTAAAGCCCAAGAAAAAGCCGAAGCGAAAGGGCAATTCGAGAGTATGCTCGCCAGTGTGCCAAAAGCTATGCCCGCGCTGATGGTTGCCACGCAATATCAAGATCGCATGGCGCGAGTCGGATTTGATTGGTCGGATGTGCAGGGTGTGGTGGATAAAATCCGCGAGGAACTGGATGAGGTTCTCGAAGCGCAAAAGGCGGGGGATGAGGCGCATCTGCAAGAGGAGGTGGGGGATTTATTTTTTGTCATGGTCAATTGGGCGCGTTGGATGAAAGTCGATCCCGAATTGGCACTGAAAAAAGCCAACCAAAAGGTGTTTCGGCGCTTTGAATATGTCGAAAAGCGGGTCGCAGAAAGTGGTAAACCCTTTACCGATTTTACCCTCCAAGAACTCGATCAATTTTGGGATGAGGGCAAGAAATTAGGTCTTTAAGTCATATACTAAGTAATTTCTAATTTATGCCAATATAAATGATTGGGTATAATCCAGATAAAATGAGTATCACGATAAAGAACATATCACCATATAACCGAATCGGGAGGTTATTATGCCGATTAATGTTGTTTGGGATGATGAAGAAAAAACCATAGTTCGCCAAACCTAGTCAAGAAGTATCTCTGGCAGAATATTATGAGGGTGTCAAAAAGCGTGTTGAACTCATCAGTTCTGTTGACCATCCGGTCGATTTAATCATTGATTTGAGTGGAGCGAATACCAACCTCAAAGACGTGTTAACGGCTTCGCGCTATGCCAACAAGCATCTCCCACCCAATCAGCGTTTTGTGATGATTGTCGGCTCGAATTTATTCATCAAAAGTTTGGTCAATGTATTGGCAAAAATTTTGCCTAAAATATCGAACACCATCTATTTTGTCGATACACTCGAAGATGCCAAACGCTTAATTGATGAATACCGGGCGAAATGGAGTGCCTAAACGAAAAATTAAGACCCACCGATCATCTTCTCAAATTGTTTGACCCACTTTTGGGCATCGGTTTTGCGTTTGTCGTTGGATTTTTCCATTAGCGCCACCGCTTTCGTCATATAATCCAGTGCCTCTTTATTTTGTAATTGGCGATGATAGCACAGCGCCAGATAATAACAGGTCTCTGCCCGTTTGGGGTCGGCGCGGTAGGCTTGCGTGAAATGCTCCAGCGCCACATCCCATTTGCTATTGCGATACGCCAGTATCCCCAAGCCGATATGTGCCAATACCTCGTGGGCAAAAATTTTTAGCGCCGCTTCAAAATCGCGCTTTGCCTCTTTTTCTGCGCCGTCTTCTAAATAATAAAAGCCACGCGCCGCCAAATATTCGGGGTTGGTGGGCAATAACGCGATTGCCCGTTCCACCGCCAAAATTGCATCGGTCAATTGCCGTTTGAGGTAATGCTGAATCGAGAGTTTATACTCGACATCAGCATCATAGCGACTCAATCCGAGTCGTTTGGTGAGTTCAGACATCGTTTAGTTACACCATTCTGCCGAGCAACTCACGCTATATTCCAACGTGGTCACATCGGGCAACGCCTCGAATTGGTCATCGGTGACAGTCGAGAATTGATAATCGATGAACACCACGAAGCCATCGCCTTCTATCAACATCATATTGGAAAATTGGGTATAACTGCGTGCGATAGGCGTGAATGATGTGCCGTTGGGGATGACTCCCGCCCGCCGTACCGCGCCTGTATCGAAAAATCCAACGGCGAAATTGCTATTGATGGTGTTATCACCAACAAAGGTCGAACCAACAACGGGCGAAATGCGTTCCCCAACGAGCGTGCCAGTCGCCAGATAATTAATCTCGATAAACACACTCGCTTCTTGGGCGGCACGCGCACAAAAATCGGGCGCGGTGCGGTCTGCTTGCAAGACGAACACGCCATTGAGTTCTAATAATTGCACCAATGCTTGTGTGGTGCGGTCACAACGGAGCAATGGCTCGCCACCAATCCAACCTGCGGGTCGTTCTGTGCCGAGAACGGTCTCCGCCAATAATTCGAGGTCATGCCGAATATCGCGGGCGATGGCGTAATTGGTGCTGGCAACCGCGCCAAACCAACCATCGGGGCGGATATTCGCGCCCAATAATGACCCCGCCAATAATTCGAGGTCGAGCCGAATGAGCAGGGCTAAATTGGGGTCGTTGGTGTCGATTGCGCCTGTCCAACCATCGGGGCGCACGCCCGCACGGGTGGCGTTGACCAAATTTTCGAGGTCGCTCCGTGCCGATAATAACAGTGTGACATCGCTCGGCTGGGCGGGTGGGGTGGTCATATCGGGGGCGGGTTCTGGCGTAATTTCAATCGGTGTGGGCGGGGTGGGGGTGGGTTCTTGTGCCAATGCCCAAGCCAACGGCACAAGACAGATCAGGGTGATGAGTGATAATTTGATGAGGCGCATGTTGATTTCCTTTTCGTTATTTAAGATTTAGACTTCCGACTTTCCCGATGGGACGATATACGCTTCGCTAATCGTCCCTTACACAAGGCTCAATTGATTTTGATGGATAAAATTTGTACAGACCGATTAAGGCGCAAGCCCGTATATCCGTCCTCATGATAATTAAGGTGTATACGGTCCATATGCTGTGCCATCGAGCAACAAGACGAACACTTGACCCGCATTCACATCTAAAAATAAAGACCCGCCGTCAAACCGTTGCACATTCACGGCGCTATCGCCTTCGGGCAACAAGCCCAAACCGAGCGCCTGTTGGAGTGGGGCGATACTCGCCCAAACCGAGCCGATATACCCGCTAGGGATAAACCGCCCCGCAGGTGCGACACTGGCTCCAGGCACAATGGACGGATTCGGTTGCCCTTCGTACCAATACAACCCGCTAAATGTGCCACTACCAGGCGCAATTGCCCATACTTCGTTGGTCTCGATGCGAAAATACATCGCGCCACCCTCAAAAATTTGTCCACGTCCATTGAAGCCGAAGCGTTCTTGAATCGGACATTTGAGCGTGTTGCGATGCTCATCTTCCCATGCCGTGCCGAATACAGGGTCGGGTTCAAATCCGCATATCAAGGGGATGGTATTCATAGGTGTTGGTGGGATGAAAAAATCGGCGGGGTTTGGGATGTTCGATTCTTGTACAATTTCGCCCAAAAACACGCCTACGTATGGCGTGATGGTTGGCGTGGGGGTCGCTGTGCGGATAGGTGTCGGCGCGTTGGCTTGTTGTGTGGCGAGCATCGCCACCCGATCGGGCGTGAAGGTGGGGGCGGGGGTCGCCAATTGTTTGATGATCGGTGGTGCGGTCAGCGTTGGCGCAGTTTGGGGTGGCACATACACCGTCTCGCAGGCAGATAATACTATCGTGATGATAAAAATGAAAATGCGTTTCAGTTTGATTTTACCCATCACAATTCACCGCCGTTTCGTATTCGACCATATTTTCAAATCCTGCATCTGATATTCGATATAATCCAAATCGGATCGTGTGAATATCGCCATTCATATTGGGCAGATACACCAACGGATAGATATCCGTCACCATTTCGCCCGCCACCCATGTCGTTAGGGGTCGCCATAAATATACGGGCGCGGGTTGATCGCCTTGTGCGATGAGGTTGCCGTCATCGGCTAAACCGTGTACGAATACGCTTAAATCTTCTGTCGGAATATCCGCCGTGACCCACGTCACATACAGGCTGATGCGGTCATCATCACACACCACCTGATAATCTTGGGCGATGATACCCGCGTTGGGTGGATTATCGGCGATAGCGGGCGCGGTTTTGATCTCGACCACATTCGGCGCAACCGCAACGGGATAAATCCGTCCTAAGCGTTGCTCCCACCATGAGGGGGGTTGGGTATAAATCGTGTAATCGGGTGTGATGAGGCGCTTGTTATCGGCTAAAATTTGGGCGTAATCGGCTTTATGATCTACGAGATCGAGATGCACCAATTCGCCCGTCAAATCGCGCCCGATGCCCGCCGCAAAGTGATTCGGTCCCCATGTCACCATGACCACGCTATTCGCAGGGGCATGTTTGAGCATGTTAATCGTCTTGATGCCGTCTGGGTTGGTGGTGATGGCTTGGATGAACGGTTGATGGATACGAAATAAATTCGCCCCTATGCCGATGAACATCCACAGCACCAACATTTTCCAAAAATCGGGGACAGATTCGCGGATGTCGCCACCATCCAGCAGGCGGATGCCAAAATCGCCGACCAATAACCAACCAAATGCGATGCTCACCAACACGGGCAATATCAATGCCGATAAAATATCGGTATAGAAAAAGACGTGAAATAGATACGCAACTAACCCGTTGAGTATCATCACAACCGCCAGTTTACGGTGATGAATCAGCCCAATCAACAAGCCACCGATGCCACCAGTCAATGCACTTGTGGTTACATCTAACCGCAAAACGCTGTTCACCCATTCAAAATTTTGGCGTAAGCCCTCAAACGTGCTAGGCGTGCCGATAAACCGCGAGGCTTCGATGCCGATGAATTGTATCCACACGCCTTCGAGCGTTTGCGGTTCACCATACACCCATGCACCACCTGCGATACCACGCAAATACAGATACAGATATTGCCCAAAGCCGATACACCCCAATAACAGGCTTATCAATACCAGTTTGGGCATCTCGCGCCGATGTTCCCAGAAATAGGGGAGCATGGCGAAGAGTAGGGCAGGTATCATCATGGCGATGGCGCGGTGATGCGCCACGCCAATCCCGCCGATGAATGCCAACCAATACATGCGCCCGCGAATCGGCTTTTGCCAGAGGGCAATCAACAACAATACCGCGCCGATGAGCAACCCGAAGGTGTAAATTTCGGCGATAACCTGATGTATCCACACAGTACGGGCAAGTCCAAACACGCCGATGACGATTGCCGAGAGCCATGCGCGTTTGGTATGGTGATAAGCGAGGACGTATAGCACGGTGAGCGCCATCATCCCCCATATCAACGAGGTGATAGCTGGCGCGATAATCGGGCTAACCCCAATAAACCGCATGACCGATGTGAGGATATTGCCCAAAATGACATACAACGGGTAGCCTGTGGAATGCAAACTCCCCCATAAATTGAGGACGAGTTGCGTCTCGCCGACATCAATCATGAAATAATGCCCAGACCCGTTGGGGATAGTCTGCATGGTGGTGGCGTATATCGCCAATAAAATGAGCGATACCACCAGCCACGCATGAATATTCGGTTTTTTGAGGTGTGTTATCAGACGATTTTCCATGCCCACTAGCATAGCACAAAATGGGCGTTTTGGGCATTATTTCACCAATTCAGGATGATGTTTATTCAGCCAATCACGGCGCAAGATGCCCATGATATGAACATCATGATATGTCCCGTCTCGATACAATGCCTCACGGTTTGTCCCTTCATGCACAAATCCCACGTTTTCATACGATTTGATGCCTCGCTCATTATAGGCAAAGACATTCAACGTCATGCGATGCAAATTCAGTTCCATGAAGCCGAAACGGACTAAAACATTCATCGCTTCTGTGCCATAACCTTTGCCCCAATCATCGGGGTCGCCGATGAAAATTCCCAACCAGCCATGATGCGAAAATTGGCTTTCGATTTCGATGTCACCATTGCCCAATAGACGGTCATCTTCACGCAGGCGAATGCCGAATCTGAAGGTGTCTTCATCTTTGGCGATACTTTCAACCCATTTTTCAATTTGTTCTTGTGTGCGAGGCATGGCAATACCGCCACTTTTGAGGCGCATGAATTCGGTATTCGTATGCCATTTTTGATAATGATCTATATCATCTTTGCGAATACCAGTCAGATAAACCCGTTCCCCATATAGCAAATTGTTGGTGTAAATCATGATATTTTGACCTCTGGGTGATGTTGCGCCAGCCAATCACGGCGCAAGATGCCCATGATATGAACATCGTGATATGTCCCGTCTCGATATAATGCCTCACGCAATATCGCTTCGCGCACAAAGCCCACTTTTTCGTAGGAACTGATGGCGCGTGCGTTATACCCAAAAACGCGCAACTCAAGGCGATGCAAATTGACATCCATGAAGCCAAAGCGCACCAAGACATTCATTGCATCCGACCCGAATCCTTTGCCCCATTCGGACGGTTCGCCGATATAAATACCCACTTCGGCGTTACGCGAATTTTGGCTGATGCTAAAAATAGAGCAATTCCCCAACAGGCGATTGTCGTCTAATGCACGAATCCCAAATACATATTCGTCTTTGCTTTTCGATGCCTCTTCATACCATGCCAATTCATTTTCGGTGGTCTTGGGCATGGCGACATCGGACGTGAGCAAGCGCAAAAATTCGGTATTGCTAAACCATTTGTGATAAATGGGCAGGTCATCTTTATTGATGGGGGCTAGGCGCACTTTTTCGCCCGTGAGCAAGTTATTGGTGTAAATCATGTGTTTTTCCTCCTTAAAGATAGAATATAAAACCACAGGGCATGATAATTCATGCTCATCATCAGAATGTTTATGTCTGTACAGACGCGCTTTTGCGCCCATCAATGATCACACCGCTTAAATTTGCGGGGTCATGTGTATCACCGTGACACCATCACCGCCTTCGTTGGGGTGGGCGGTCTCGACCTTAGAAATCAACGGGTGTGTTTCGACATGCTCCCGCACCGCTTTGCGGAGCGCACCTGTGCCTTTGCCGTGAATAATCCGCGCAAACGGCAACCCCGAACTATAGGCGGCATCCACATATTGGTCGAGCCGTTCTATGGCAGATTCGACCCGTTGCCCGCGCAAATCCAGTTCTAACCCAGGCGATTTCACATCGGGCATATAAATTTTGCTGGTGTCGTATTGGCGCACATGCCCGCGTTTCATCTCGCGTTTTTGGCTTTTGGTGCGCCGTTGCAATTCGTTTAAGCCCGCCCGCACTTTGAGCGAACCAACTTGCACCAACGCGCTGTTACCATCGAGTTCGATGACTGCGCCCTCCGCGTTGAGCGTTTCGAGCCACACCACATCGCCTAAACGCGGAATGAATTCATTTTCTACTGTTTCGGTGGCATTCACAATCGGTTGGGCGTTGTATTGGGCGATTTTTTCCGCCGCCTGTTGCACCGCCATCAAATTTTCGAGTGGCAACCCCGCACGGCGCAAATCTTCACGCAGGCGTTTAATCTCTTTACGCAGATCGTTGAGTTCCTCTTCGGCATGACGGCGTGAACTGTTGATGATATTACGGCGTTCATCTTCAATTTGGTCGAGTCTGGCTTGGAGCGCATCGCGCTGTTCTTCGATCTCGAGGCGGAGTAATGCCAATTCTTCGTGTTCTCGGCGGATATTTTCGCGGGTGCGATGGATTTCATCTAACAGATCATCGGCGACTAAATCTTCAATAGCGACCATCCCCCGCGCCAATTCGATAATTTCACGGCTCAGACCGAGACGGGTGGCAATCGCCAACGCATTCGAGCGTCCGGGCAACCCGACAATCAAGCGATAGGTGGGGGCGAGCGTTTCGAGGTCAAATTCCACGCTGGCATTCCTGACCCCTGGCGTTTCGACACTATAAATCTTGAGTTCGGGGTGATGGGTTGTCACCATCGTGGTTACTCGTCGATTGACCAATGTCGTCAATATCGCCCGCGCCAACGCCGAGCCTTCGGCGGGGTCTGTCCCTGCGCCGACTTCATCCAACAACACCAGAGAACGGTCATCACAATTGTCTAAAATTTGGATGGTGTTCCGCAGGTGCGAAGAGAAGGTACTCAGCGATTGTTCGATGCTTTGTTCATCGCCAATATCGGCAAAAATCCCGTCAAAAACACATAATTTCGCCTCTTCTGCGGGCAGATGCAACCCACATTGTGCCATCAGGCTCATCAACCCAACCGTTTTCAGCGAGACGGTTTTCCCGCCTGTATTCGGACCCGTGACGACCATCACCCAAGTTTCATCACCAAATTCAATGTCCAACGGGACGACATGCTCACCCAATAGGGGATGGCGTGCGCCCTTCAGATAAATCGTACTGCCCGGATGATTGGGCGTGTTGGGGCGTTGCTTGAAAGGGATGAGGACGGGTTGCACCGCTTTTTGGTCATCGGCATATCGCGCTTTGGCGAAAGTCAAATCCAGATAGGCTAAAACACCAACCGTATGGATGATATAATCTGCCCGTTCCCCGATTTGGGCGCTGAGGGCGGCTAAAATGCGCCGAATCTCTTTTTCTTCTTCGATTTGCAACTCGCGCCACTGATTATTCAGTTCCACTGTTTCGAGCGGTTCAATGAACAAGGTCGCGCCTGATGCCGATGAATCATGCACCACGCCTGGAATTTTGCCCTTATGGTCGGCTTTAATCGGCACGACATAGCGCCCGCTTCGCATGGTGATGATAGCTTCTTGTAGATACTGCGCTTTGCTAGGGGTGGTAATCAGGCGATTCAGTTTAGATTGCAGGCGCTCAAACGCGATTTTCAGGTCACGGCGGATGATGGCGAGTTTGGGACTAGCAGAATCTTTGACCTCGCTATTATCATCCAACACATTGCTAATCGCGTCTTGGATTTCGGTTTCTTCTTCCATCATCTCGGCGAGATTTGCCAGTAGCGGATAATTTGATTTCATCCGTCCGAGTGTGCGCCTGAGCGTCATGCCACGCCGTAAGGTGTTGCGGATATCTTGCAAAATGGGCGGGTCGATCACCACACCGCGTTGGGCGGCGCGGACAATATCGCGCACATCACGCACCCCGCCGAGGGTGACATTAGTCTTATTCTCGAAGAGCAAACGGGCTTCGGCGGTCTCTTTTTGCCAAAGCTGAGCTTCTGCCAAATCGGTGGTCGGATACAACCCACGCACTAATTCTTCCCCACCCGCGAAGGTGCTATAGGTCGCCAATTTGGTCAAAATTTTATCCAGTTCAAGCGTTTGCAATGTTTTTTCTGGTATCATCAATGATTCTCTATTCCTTATCACATAAACATCATACTTTTATTGTAACCGATTGGGTCTTATTTGGCAATCATGAGTTTTTAAGGGTTCATGAGAGACCAGTAAGCCCATGATAAGCGCATGTGATTCGCCCTATACCTTTTGTGCAACTTACCCTATAATGACATTCTATGATGAGCCTAAATTTCGCAGGCTCTTGGTTTTACATGAGGATATAAAAACATACATGGCTGTGAACAAAATTGAAAAAGGCGTTGTTGTCTCTATTGCGTATCGCCTCACATCCGAAGGTGTCGAAATTGAAAGCACCGATTCGGACGATCCCTTAGAATACTTACACGGTGCAGGCAATATTGTCCCTGGTTTAGAAGTCGCTCTCGAAGGCAAAAAAGCAGGTGATAAATTCACCGTGACATTACAACCAATCGATGCCTATGGTGAATATGATGAAGAAGATGTCGAAGTTGTCGCACGCGAAGATGTGCCAGATAGCCTCGAAGTTGGTATGGAAGTTCTGCTCGAAGATGAAGACGGCGACTTGATAGAAGCCACCGTCAGCGCCATCAATGATGATTCTGTCGTCCTCGATTTTAACGACCCGCTCGCGGGTAAAGTTGTCACCTATGAAGTCGAGGTGTTGGAATTGCGTGAAGCCGATGAAGAAGAACTCGAACAAGGCTATCCCCACAGCGCCGACTTATTCTTCGATGATGACTACGATTACGATGAGGACGAAGAATAAATCTTCGTTTTTTGTGTGTAGGGATGGTCATATGCCGTCCCTACGGATATATACTCACTATGACACCACAAAATCCCACCTTCATCCTCGCATCGGGTTCTCCGCGTCGGCGCGAGATGATAACTTCGCTCGGCATCCACTTCACCATCATCAAACCCGATATAGATGAAACACAACATCCATCAGAGACACCTCTCGCGTATGTCCAGCGATTAGCATCCGCCAAAGCTGATGCCGTTGCACAACGCTTATCTGCACCTGCGACCATCCTCGCCGCCGATACGATAGTCATCCTCAGTGCCGATACCATCGGCATCACCGAATCGGGCGAATTATTGGGCAAACCAGAAGGCGCAGATATGGCGCGGGATATGCTCATGCGCCTGCGTAACCGTCCGCATGTGGTCATCACCGCGTTCACAGTGTTGCGACTCGGCGATATGCCCGTGCGTTATGCCGATTTTATCCAAACCCGTGTGTTCATGCGCGATTATACCGATGCCGAAATCGAGGCATATATCGCCACAGGCGATCCGTTTGATAAAGCGGGTGCGTATGCCATTCAACACAACGGATTTATGCCCGTTGCCTATATCGAAGGGTGTTATAACAATGTGGTTGGATTGCCCCTGTGCGCCGTCAAACGCGGATTAGCACAAGTAGGATGGGCGAATATCAGCGCGTCTGAATCTTGTGATTGCCCGATATATTTGTCTGAGACAAGATAAATTTTGGGGCATGTATAGGCCGATTACGAAGCGTATATCCGCACTAAAATAATGGATAAAGGAGCATAACATGACCAAGCTACCCAATACTGCATGGATGTGGGTGACGGATGACGGTGGCGTGAATGGCGCAACCGTTGACCAAATTCAGGGGCGCGTGATGTGGTTTGAAGATGCAGGTGCATGTGCCTGTGGCGATAGTTCTGCTGTTCAAAGTTTTGAACAATTTGTGCAAAAGGGTGCTTATTTAGACACCATCCCCGATGATGTCTTATCAGAAATGCGCCAATCGGTGGCATATTATGCTGAAGCGATCGCCAAAGCGGATTCATAATCATCACAATCACCCGAAAGTACGGTGCGCCTTGAGGATGATATATGTGTACAATCTATTTAATCGAGCATGTTTCGTACAGTTTGTCGGAAAATTTCTTATGAAATGCCCATAAAATGGTATCAACATTTTTATCAAAATTGTTGTATGCTGAATATAAGGAATTGACAATCGAATAGCAAAGGGTATATAATCTCGCCATTGATTGGGGCCTATAGCTCAGTTGGGAGAGCGCTTCAATGGCATTGAAGAGGTCAAGAGTTCGAGTCTCTTTAGGTCCATGACTGAAAGAAAAAACAGTCCAACCCGCATACAACCCCTTTGCTATCTGGAACATAGCTGAGGGGTTGTGTGTTTATAACTAGAAAGGATGGATTGACGTGGCAGAGCGTAGAAGTTTGTTGGATGATGTAGCAGAAGGTATTCGTCGTGTTTGGGAAGATGTTGAGCGCGTCTTGAACCCCGAAAAACGCAAAAAAGATGAGCCTCAACTGGTGCCTGTCCCTGTGCGTAACCGCAAACAACTCCCGCCCAGACGTTAATCATGAACGATGTGACCTTCGCCGATGTGGTGTCGGCGCATGACCGTTTACACAACATCGCACATCGCACCCCTGTTATCACATCGCGCACCCTGAATGAGCGCACAGGCGCACAGGTTTTTTTGAAATGCGAAAATTTTCAACGGATTGGCGCGTTCAAATTTCGGGGCGCATACAACGCCATTAGCCAATTAACCGATGAGCAGAAAAACTGCGGTGTCATCACCTATTCCAGTGGCAATCATGCTCAAGCGGTGGCATTAGTCGGTCAATTGTTGGGCATCAAAACCACTATCGTCATGCCTCAAAATGCCCCCGCCACCAAACGTGTCGCCACTGCCGATTATGGGGCGAACATCGTCTTTTATAACCCCGCCGAAGCAGACCGCAAACAACTCGCCGAACAACTCGCAGGTGAACACGGGTATACGATTATCCCGCCGTATGATTACCCGCCTGTCATCGCAGGGCAGGGGACGGCGGCTTATGAATTGCTCCAAGATGTTCCCGATTTAGACCTGTTACTCGTCTGTTGTGGCGGTGGTGGATTATTGAGCGGGTCGGCAATCGCCGCGAAGGGTTTATCATCCAAAATTCGTGTGATTGGCATTGAACCCGAACTCGCCAACGATGCCACTTTATCATTCCGCACCAAGACGCTCCATACCATTCATAACCCACCCACAATTGCCGATGGCACGCGCACACCCTCGCTCGGTGTAGACCACACTTTCCGTTTGGTGTTGCAGTATGTGGATGATATGCAAACTGTGACCGAAGATGCCATTAAAGATGCGGTACGGTTTGGATTTTATCGACTGAAAATGGTGATAGAACCGTCTGGCGCGTTGGGACTCTCGGCATTGCTCAGTGGGGCGGTATCGGCTACGGGGAAAAAGGTCGGCGTGATTATTAGCGGTGGCAATATCGATTCTGAGACGATGAATCTGATTTTATCTGAACCGCATATACCATAAATTGTCAAGGTGATTAAGCAAAATTGCGCTATTTGCGTTACACTAAAAGCAGTCTGTGAGTTATGCAAATAGGAGCAAATGCACATGAAAAAATTACCACTTGAATTACAAAAAGAGGAACAACTGGTACAAGTCCTCAAAACACATCCGATTTATTTTGTCTTGAAGATGATAGCCACCATCCTTGGCGGGGTGTTGCCCATTGTTTTATTTCAATGGCTATCGCCCAACACGGGTGATTTTATCAGTGTGGTGTTTCTGATTGCCACCATCGTCTGGGGGATTGGCACGATCGTGGTTGCATATTTCATTTGGTATCGCTATCAACATGATGTCTGGATTGTAACCGACCAACGGGTGATTGATAGCACCAAGAATCACTGGTTTCATCACCGCATGGCATCCACCGATTTAATTAACATCGAAGAGATGACGATTGAACGCAATGGGCTTTTTCCGACCATTTTTGGCTTTGGCGACTTGATTTGTCAGACGGCAGGTGGGGCGAATGCCAAAGGCGCATTCGTGTTCGATGGCGTGCCACAACCGGGCAAGGTGTTGGAATTGGTGGATGATTTGCGCGATAAAGCCCGTCAAAAATTGGGTATGAATTACATGCGTAAAGCTGGTGGGGAATAAGATATGTTGCGTCCCATCCAAGATTTTTATCCCGATGAAGCCGCCATTTGTTACGGGTGTGGGCGCAACAATCCGCACGGGCTTCACATCAAGACGTATTGGGATGGGCAAGAGGGGGTGTGTAAATTCACCCCTTCCGACCATCATACGGCATTTCCGGGTTTTGTGTATGGTGGATTACTCGCCAGTTTGATCGATTGTCATAGCATCGGCACGGGCATCGCCGCCTTATACGATCGGGCGGGCATTGCGCCTGAAAGTGGCGAAGAAATCACCTGTGTGACGGGCAATTTGCATGTGACTTATCTCAAACCGACACCGATAGGCGTGGAATTGACGCTACGGGCGCATATCAAAGACATCACCGACAAAAAAGCGATTGTGGTCTGCGAAATTTGGGCGGGCGATGTGATGACGGTCAAAGGGGAGACGGTCGCCGTGCGCGTCAAATCACGCTTGAATGTCATGGGACATCATCCGAAAGGATAGACATTATGGTTGCACAACTTAAACTTGATTATGACCAAATCGCAGACTTGGTAGACCAATTATCAGAGGAACAACAAAAGGCGCTGATTATTCGCATATTGACGCATCGCGCCAGCCAGCGCCCCCTCACGCCCGAAGAAAAAATCCAATTGTTGGATATGGCAAAGTTGGATAATCCCGTGAACGAAACGCCATCCATCCGCCGTGAAGATTGGTATGATGACGATGGGCGATAGGGTGTTTTTGTGTTATCATTAACGAAAGGTCATATTTGAGATAGGGGTTGTATCATGCTAACACCTCAACAATTACTCACCAAAATACATGAAATGGGTATCTTTGTAGAAGATTGGGATAATTTCCCAACTAAGAAAGCGCGTATCGAAAAAATTCGCCTGTATCGAGAACAACTCCGCCAGATTAACCGTCAACTTAAAGAAGCAGAAGATACCATTAAAGCGACTTTTGATGGAAGAAATCAGACCCAAGCCATATTAGAACGATTAAATTTGTTGCCTTACAGTTTAATTCGGGATTTAATCGAAAATGTTGGGATTGGTCTCAAGAAAATTGAGATTGATGAAAATTTATCATTGCCTCAATATGGGGATACGATTTATGGAGATTTAGAAGATGGTTATTGGGCAATAGGAGATACAATTACCGCTCAAAAGTGGCTTATTAAGCATAGGGCAAATAAAGTAAAAACCAATTTAGCGTATTCACAAACTCAATTGCAAAAGAATCAGAAAATAGTTAAATCACGTATTGAATTGTACTTTTCTATGTTTTTTGCAATGATAGCTGTGATTATAGCTATCATTGGGTTTAGAGAATCAAATGTGCAAACAACATCACCACTCACAACTTTTCTTGTGATTTCAGCTTTCGCCATTTGGCTAGGTTTATTTACATATTGGCTCAATAGGCACAATATGGCTAAAAAACAAATCACTTTTTTAGAACATCAAATTGTCATTCAAAAATCTGAATTGGAAAAATTGAAATTAGATTTTCAAAAACTTCGATAATCTTGATAGGATTATTCATCTTATTTGATAATTATGTTTCGCTAGAGGCTCAAAGCCTCTAGCTATTCGATTTTGGAAGCCCATTTGTCTGATTCTGAGGTCAATATTTGTTGTAAAGGTCGTTTTTGAGCGCCTTTAGTGCGCTTGATTCGACTAGCTGAGGGGTTTTGAACCCTCAGCGAAAACTATTAACAATATGAAATTGGGCAACACAGTCCCGTTTACGGGGCTTCGGTGAAATAGCTAGGTGCTTCAGCGCCTAGCGAAAATCCCTATTCCATGCCACGCGCTTTGAGTATCACCAGCGCCTTTGACCGTTGAAGCACATATTGGTCGAGGGCATCCACCAAATCATCAATTTTGGCTTCGTCATTATCCGATAAATCATCTACTTTGCTACGCAGGGTCAATTCACGCAGGCGCATATCTTGTTCAAAATTGAACGGATGATGCACCACCGCCCATAATTGGTCAGTCGTCAATTGGTCAAGAGACATAGCCACCTCACACTTTTTATCTATTCTAACACAAATTCACAGCTACCGCTTGATTTATAGCCAAAAATCTTTTATCGTATAACTATCATCCATGTGTACAATTTGAATAGATTGCACAAATAAAACGAAAGGAAATTGTGATGATGCACATACTGGACGTAGAGGTCGTCCGCTCTTCTCTTATGTAGCGGCAGATTGCTTTCGCCGCGCCCCACCGAGTCGCTCCCTGCTTCCATCGGCAAATCCCCTATTTGCCCAAATTTTATCCCAAAATTATCAGCATAAGGAGCAGAGATGAGCAGTTATAATCCAAAAAATATCGAATCGAAATGGCAACAAAAATGGGAAGACACCCAGTTGTATCGGTCTGTGGTGGATTGGAGCAAACCCAAACATTACGCCTTGACCATGTTACCGTATCCCAGTGGCGATTTGCACATCGGGCATTGGTTCGCCATGACCCCATCCGATGCACGCGCCCGATATATGCGGATGAAGGGCTATAACGTCCTGTTTCCGATGGGATTCGATGCGTTTGGCTTGCCCGCAGAAAATGCCGCCATCCAACGCAACATTCACCCATATAAATGGACAATCAGCAATATCCAACGGATGCGCGGACAGTTACGCAGTATGGGCGCGATGTTCGATTGGCAACGCGAGGCGGTCAGTTGTGACCCATCGTATTATCGATGGACGCAGTGGTTTTTCAAACGATTTTACGATGCGGGATTAGCCTATCGTGGCGAGGCGCTGGTGAATTGGTCGCCGACCCTGCAAACCGTCTTGGCGAATGAACAAGTCATTGATGGTAAAGATGAACGCACAGGTCAGCCTGTCATCCAAAAAATGATGACGCAGTGGTTTTTTCGGTACACGCGCTATACTGATGAAATGCTGAATTTTGATAAGCTGGATTGGCCCGAACCCGTCAAAATCATGCAGACCAATTGGATTGGTCGGAGCGAAGGCGCTCATGTCACATTCAAAACGGAATCGGGTGATGATTTGCTGATTTATACCACCCGTCCCGATACGCTGTGGGGCGCGACTTTCATGGTGTTAGCTCCCGAACATGCGCTGGTGGATAAAATCACCACGCCCGATCGACGTGATGCAGTCAAGGCGTATCAAGACCAAGCCGCCCGTTCCACCGAGATTGAACGGGTTGCAGAAGATCGCGAAAAAACAGGCGTGTTCACGGGCGGATATGCCATCAACCCCGTGAATAATGCGCGTATCCCCATTTGGATAGCCGATTACGTCATGGTCACGTATGGCACAGGTGCGATTATGGCAGTCCCCGCGCATGACGAGCGTGACTTCGCCTTTGCACGCAAATTCGGCTTGAAAATTGTGCCTGTCATCCAACCCGAAGGCGAATCGTTTGATGGTGATACCATGCCAGAAGCCTATATCGGCGATGGTGTGATGGTCAACAGTGACCAATTCAATGGGACGGAATCCAACGGCATGAAAGGGCGCAAAAATCCCGCCATTGATGCCGTCATATCGTGGCTAGAAGAAAAGGGTATCGGCAAAGAGGCGGTTAATTATCGCCTGCGTGATTGGCTGATTAGCCGTCAACGCTATTGGGGATGCCCGATTCCGATGATTCACCGCGCCGATGGCACAATTGAACCCGTTCCTGAAGCGGCACTACTAGTTTTACTGCCCGAAAATGTCGATTTTGACCCGTCTGGTCGCAGTCCGTTGACGTATTATGAGCCATTTTTGAACACGGTGGATAGCGATGGCAATCCCGCCCGCCGTGAAACGGATACGATGGATACGTTCATGTGTTCATCGTGGTATCAATATCGTTATCTGAGTCCAAATTATGATAAAGCGCCCTTCGATCCCGAAGAGGCGGCGTATTGGTTGCCTGTGGATGTGTATACAGGCGGTGCGGAACATGCCACCATGCACTTGTTATATACCCGTTGGTTCACCAAAGCCATGCGCGATTTAGGCATGTTCGATGAAGCCGCCGATATTATGCGCCAACACGGGCGCGACCCCGAAGGCTTATTCGATGAGCCGATGTTGCTGTTACGCAATCAGGGGCAAGTGTTGGGCGCAGAACGTCCGGGCGATTATATCATCGCTACGGGCAAATTTGTGGACGAAAAATTATTCGCCGATTATGTCGAAGTGGTCGGTGGCTCGAATGATGTCCCCAATGGGTTTGATGGCGTGTATGGCGAAATTGTCAAACGCACCGAGAACATCCTGACGGTGGATATGGCAGGTGTCAAACGCACGGTCGAAGTTGTGGATGGCGCGAAGGTGATTATCCCCGCTATCGAAGGCGAAAATAATGTCAACCAATTGAAGCATCATCTGGAAATCCAACGCATGTCCAAGAGCAAGGGCAATGTCGTCAATCCTGATGAATTAGTCGATCAATACGGCGCAGATGCGGTTCGTGCCTATCTGATGTTCGCTTTCGATTGGGAAAAAGGCGGACCCTGGGACCCGAATGGTATCAAAGGCGTGATTAACTGGATTAACGATGTGTGGGATATGACCTTAGCTGGTGCGCCCATTTCGGGCGATGGTGATGCGGCTGTCAACCGCGAGGTGGAACGCAAATTGCACCAGATGATTGATAAGGTCAGCTTCAGCATCGAGCGATTCAGCTTCAACACGGCGATTTCATCGTTGATGACCTTACGCAACATCCTGCGCGAGGCGATTAAATCCAAGACCATCGGCAAAGCCATGTGGACAGAAGCGATTAAAACCAATCTGTTGCTGATGGCACCCATCACGCCGCATATCGCCGAAGAATTGTGGGAACGCTTGGGTTATCCGTATAGCATCCATAACCAATCCTTCCCCGCCTACGACCCCGAAAAAGCGGCGGAAGATGAGGTGAATTTGGTGGTGATGGTCAACGGTAAACCGCGTGAGACGGTCAAAGTCCCCGCCGAAATTGAGGAATCACAAGCCGTAGAGATTGCCATGCAATCGGCATCGGTGGCGCGTGCATTAAATGGCGCACAACCGAAGAAAATTGTGTTCATCGCAGGACGCAAAGGGCAAGAACCAAAGGTGAATATCGTCATCTAGGCGAGAAAAGATTTATCCCCACCCCTAGCCCCTCCCCAAAAAATTGGAGAGGGGAATAAAACAGGTTTTGCTTTACTCCCTTCCTCCATGCAGTGGGGGAAGGGTCGGGGATGGTGGTTAACGGGCTAATTCAGGTCTTTAGTCAAACGTTTTTGTCTTTTTGTCATAATTTTATTTTACCCAAATAATGCTGAACCCACTTCACTGCTTCGGATAGCCCATCTTCCGCCTGAATTTTTTGCGCCAATGTTTGGGCGTTTCGCCTAAATTCATCATTTTGGGTGAGGGCTAAAATCGCATCGGCTAAATTGTCGGCGGTCAATTTTTTGCGTGGAATCGGCGTTGTTCCAACACCTAATTCTTTCACGCGCTTGCCCCAATACGGTTGGTCGGCGTTGTGTGGGACGATGGTCATCGGCACGCCTGCCCGAAAGCCTGATGCGGTTGTACCAGCACCGCCGTGATGAATCAACGCCGCCATCTTGGGGAATAACCAACTATGCGAGGCATATTTTAAGACGTGGATAGTCTCTGGCACATCGCTCGCGCCAAGACCCGCCCAACCTGTGAGGATAATCGCTCGTTTACCCGCCTGTTGAACCGCTTCGATGATGGTTTGGGTGGTTTTTTGGGGTTTGCTATCGGGCATACTGCCGAAGCCGATATACACAGGCGCTTCACCAGAGGCTAAAAAGTCGGTCAAGTCGTGTGGCAGAGTCCATGCGGGGTCGTCATCAAATAAATAACCCGTCACCTGAAATAAATCAGACCAGTCCGATGGGCGCTGGAATACATGCTTACTCACCGTTGTGAGTGCGGGACTGTTGGCTAAAAGCGCCCGAAAATCGCGGATTTTACTTTTGGGCAATCCCAGATGTTGAGTAGCGATTTCATTCCGCGCCCCCGCCGTTGCCGACCATTGCACGCGGTCAATCAGGCGATAGGTGAAGCGATTATACGCCTTGCCAAACGGAAATCCCTTTCGTGCTGTCGGCATCCCTAAAAAAGCGAATTCGCTGGATGGATTGAGTGGGGCAGGGTTGATGAGAATCGCCCGTAGGTTATTCACTCTGAGAATATCAAACAATAACCCAAGCCCAAATTCCACGGTGATAACCACATCCGATTGGCGGGTGGCTTCGAGTACATCTAATCCCATTTGGACAAAAGCGGGTTTCAACACATTTTTCACGATTTTTAATTGCCCAATGATGCCCATATCCATCGCCGACACATTTTCTTTGACGACGAGATTCACATCCGTTGACAGAGGATAAAAGCCGAGATTGCGCTCGCGCACCCATTTTTCGTAAATGGATGAGGCAACCACCTGTACGTCGTGTCCTAATTGTTGGAGCGCCACCCCCAAAACGACATGCGGACGAATATCGCCCCAGGTCCCGTAGACGAATATCGAAATGTGCATAGCGCCCTCCAAGTGACTTAATCGTGTACGATGTGGTGCGGGCTATCAAATGTGCTAATTCTTTTAATTTTATATTATAAGTTGATGATTGATAAGGTTCTGTATTAAAAGTAAAAAATCTCCTCAAAATGTTTATTATCCCCCCACACATATCACATTTATGTTATAATTGTAAAGAAAACACCATATAAATGTTAGATTTTTTTCGGGCGAAGTATATAAGGTAGGTGCTTGTGAGCGATAAAGGCGCTTGGTGGCAACGGGGGGTGATTTACCAAATTTATCCCCGCAGTTTTCAGGATACCAATCATGACGGCATTGGCGATCTAAACGGTATCATTTCACGGCTCGATTATCTGGAATGGCTCGGTGTTGATGCGCTGTGGCTCTCGCCCATATTCCCCTCGCCACAAGCCGATTTTGGCTATGATGTTGCCGATTATACCGATATTCATCACGAATACGGTAGGCTCGCCGATTTTGATGTCCTGCTCCAAGAGGCGCACCAACGCAATATCAAAATTTTGCTCGATTTAGTCCCCAACCACACCTCAACCGAACACGCATGGTTCAAAGAATCGCGCTCCTCGCGGGATAACCCCAAACGCGACTGGTATATCTGGAAAGACCCCAAACCCGATGGAAGCCCTCCCAATAATTGGTTGGCGTACTTCGGTGGTGCGGCATGGACATTCGACCCGCACACCGGGCAATACTACATGCACAATTTTGACCCCGGTCAACCTGAACTCAATTGGCGCAATCCAGAGGTGAAGAAAGCCATTTTTGATGCCATTCGGTTTTGGCTAGAACGGGGTGTCGATGGCTTCCGTGTGGATGTGATAGACCGCCTGCTCAAACATCCGCAATTTTTAGATAACCCGCCCAATCCCACATGGAAAGAAGGCGATAGTCCCGCGTGGAAATATCTGCGCGTCAATAGCGAACAACAACCCGAAATTCATACGATTATGCGCGAATTGCGGGCATTATTTGAAGAATACCCCAACCGCGTCATCATCGGTGAGGTGGATTATGGTCTATCACCCGAAAAATTAGCCTCGTATTATGGCAGGCAGACCGATTATGGCGAGGGCGATGAAATCCATCTGCCGTTCAATTTTGGCATGATCCTCACAGCGTGGGATGCTCAATCTATTCGTAAGCATGTGGATGCGTATGAGGCGGCGCTTCCTGTATATGGGCAACCGAATTATGTGCTGGGCAATCACGATACCCCGCGCCTCATCAGCCGTTTGGGTGAAGATAATGCTCGTTTGGTGGCGATGTTGCTCCTCACCTTACGCGGAACGCCAACACTGTATTATGGGGATGAAATCGGGATGCACAACACCACGATCCCCGATGACCAAATTTTAGACCCACAAGGGCGCAATAAAGTCGGGTTTAACCGCGATGAATGTCGCACCCCCATGCAATGGGACGATTCGCCTAATGCGGGCTTTAGTGGTGATGGTGTAAAAACATGGTTGCCACTCGCGCCAGATTATGGCGATAATAATGTGACCAAACAACAACAATCCCCCGATTCGTTGTTGATGTTGTATCATCGTTTGTTGCACTATCGCAGAAATACCACTGCCCTCAATTGGGGCTCATATTATCCGATAGATGGTTTGCCCGAAGATTGTTATGCGTTTTTACGCGAATATGAAGGGCAAAAACGGTTAGTTGTGTTAAACTTTGCGGGGAGCAAGCGCGAATTGCACTTCGCCGATTATAATAAAGGCACGATTGTGCTTGCCACACATCCACAACGCGAAGGCGAAAGCGTGGATTTAGACCGCATGACGCTTGGCGCGTATGAAGGTGTGATTATTGAGTTTGCGTAATATTGAAGGATAAAAACCTCATGGCAATCAGAACACGACGCGCATTATTATTTATGCCCGGTGATGACCGCAACAAGATTGAAAAAGGGGCAACTCTGGGGGTGGATTCGGTCATTATGGATTTAGAAGACGCGGTGGCGCTTAACCGTAAAGCCGAAGCCCGCGCCATTACATCTGCCGCCTTGCGTGAACTGAACTTTGGGCATACAGAACGGCTTGTCCGTATCAACCCCGTCATTGATGACCCATCGCTGTGGTTTCATGATATTCAAGAAACCATCGAAAGTCATCCCGATGGGTATGTATTGCCAAAAGTCGATCATGCCGAACAAATCCAACGAGTTGCCGTTCACCTGACCCGTGCAGAACGTCAATATGGTTGGATAGAAGGTAGTATTCGCCTATTGGCTATCCTCGAAACGGCGCTTGGAATTGTCAATATGAAAGATATTGCCGATGCAGACCCGCGCCTTTCGGCGCTCATTTTTGGTGCAGAAGATTTGGCGGGGGATATTGGCGCAACACGCACCCCCGATGGGTGGGAGGTGTTTTATGCCCGTAGCAAATTGGTCATCTTCGCCAAAGCCAAAGGCTTGCAAGCCATAGACACCCCATTTATCGATTTAGGCACAGATGATAGCATGTTACGCGCCGATACTGAACAAGCCTTATATATGGGGTTTACGGGCAAGTTAGCCATTCATCCCAAACAAGTCCCTGTGATTCAACAGGTTTTTACCCCTAGCGCAGAGCAAATCGCTCGTGCCAAAGCCCTTATCGCCGCCCATAATGACCATCAAGCGCATGGCGAAGGGGTGTTTGTTTATGAAGGACGGATGGTAGATATGCCGATGGTCAAATCTGCCGAAGCCGTCCTCGCCCGCGCTCGCGCCGCAGGTATTGACGTGTAAGTCTAATCTATAGTATATTGAAAGGGTGTTGATCCGATGGGAATCAGTGTTTTGCCAGAAGAAAAAAAAGATTTGCTAGAACGTCCGATTGTGGTGACACTCGTCACCCTCATGCCCGATTCGCAACCCCAAGCCAACCCGGTTTGGTTTAGTTGGGATGGTGATTATATCTGGGTGAATAGCGCCAAAGGGCGACAAAAAGATAAAAACATGCGCCGACAACCAAAAGTCACGATTTTATCAGTTGATCCGAATAACCCCTATCGCTATTTGGAGGTGCGTGGCGAAGTGGTCGAAATCACCGAAGAGGGTGCAATAGACCATATCAATTTTTTGAGTGAACGCTATCGTGGACAACCGGATTATTACGCTTCGATGCCCGATAGGCGTGGCAAAGAACAGCGCGTTATTTATAAAATCAAGCCCAATAAGTTTATATAAAGCGGGGTATGTATGACGGATATAAAAGTTTTAGTCGTTGATGATGACCGTAGTTACCAAATTCTAATCACCCACATGCTGTCGCGCGGTGAGGTCAATTATGTTGTCGAATATGTGCCAACCTATGAAGCAGGCTTAGAGGCAATAAAACGCAAAGCCCATGATGTGTATCTGATAGATTATGATTTGGGTCAGAAAAGTGGCATCCAACTCTTGACCGAAGCCATTAAAGAGGGTCTGAGCGCCCCCGTGATTATGATGACGGGGCAAGTGCGCGAAGGCGTGGATATGGAAGCCATTAAAGCGGGCGCAACAGATTATATCGATAAAGCCGACCTCAAACCCACCACATTGCAACGGGCGATTCATTATGCCCTAGAGCGTGACCGTGTGGCGAAAGAGCGTGAACGTCATGCCGAACAATTCAAAATTTTGCATCAGGTCGATGATGAACTCTCTCAAGTATTGAGCATGACCTATGTGCAAAGTATGGCGCTCGATTTAGCTGTCCGCCTCAGCAATGCCGATGCGGGCTACATTGGTTTATTTGAGGATGGGCATGTCCGCATTGCACAAGCTATTGGCGGTTATAGCCAACTCAAGGCGGGTAGTTTGCATCCTATCACGCCCCTCATCCAACAAATTCAAGACGATTTGCAACCGCGCTTGATTATGGATGTCAAAGCAGAAAAAGGTGATGTTGTGGTGCATCCGAACACCATCGCGCAGATGTTGCTCCCATTGGTGTCATCGGATCGCATCATCGGCATTTTGAATATCGAGACCAGCAAGCCAGGGCGGTTCACATCCGACACCTACGAATTTTTGAAATTGGTGACGAGTCGTGTGGCGGTGGCGGTCGATAACGCCCGTCTGTATAAAGTCGCGCAAGACCGCTACGAAGAATTGCAGATTTTATACAACCAAGTCAGCTCATTAGAGCAACTCAAGACCGATATGATTCGGGTGGCGGCGCATGACCTTCGCAACCCCGCCAGCGTGATTATTGGGTATGTCGAATTAGTTCGCCGTGTGTTGGGCAAAGATATCGATACCCGTGCGTTGGGTTATTTGGATATGATAGAAAAGGCGATTCGGCGCATCGAAAAAATCACCAACGATATTTTATCGTTAGAACGCATCGAAAATAGCAATATCGAAAAAGCCAAAGTGTTCGACCTGAATAAGACGGTACACGAGGCATTTTATGAACATAGCCAGCAAGCCATTGAAAAAGAACAAGATATGGAATTGCAACTCTCTAGCACCCCGTTGATGGTGCGTGCCGATGATGTGCAATTGCTCGAAGCCGCCGCTAATTTGCTCACCAATGCCATCAAATACACCCCGAACAAGGGTAAAATCACCGTCAAAACACGGATTGAAAGTTCGCAAGCCATTTTCGAGGTACAAGATACCGGGTATGGTATCCCCGAAGACATGCAGGTGAAACTGTTTCAGCCGTTTTTCCGCGTCCGTACCAAAGAGACAGACGACATCGAAGGCACGGGCTTGGGGTTGTATCTCATCAAGAATATCGTAGAACGCTTCGGCGGAAAGATCGTATTCAAAAGTGAATACCTCAAAGGTAGTACATTCGGATTTCAATTGCCTGTGAATGGGTAGAAGTAGCGATTTGGGGGTTACTCTACTTCTACCAAAATATGACTCGCTACGGCGTGTCCAATGATGTTTTCATCGCCATTGACCATCACCGTCAACGGACCGTCAAACGGGTCACGGTGAGTGACGCATACCGCCACACCGAGTTTGAAGTTGCGGTTGAGGATATGTTGGAGCATTTCATCATTTTCGGCGGTGAAACGGCTCACAAGGGCAGGGGTGTTCAACGCCAATACATTCAGCGCCACCAATTCACGGGGTGTGATGTTGCCATGTATATCGGGAATGGGGTCGCCGTGCGGGTCAAGTGTGGGATGATTTAATTTGGTGGCAATTGCTTCAATAAAGCGATCAGAGACGGCATGTTCTAAATTTTCGGCTTCGTGATGCACTTCGTGGAGTTCGTACCCCAATTCGTTCACCAGATACAATTCGAGTAACCGATGCCGACGCAACACGCGCAACGCCAACGCCAAACCCTTATCGGTCAGCACCATGCCGTGATATTTGCGATAATCGACCAAGCCCGCTTCTTCCATGCGCCGCGCCATATCGGTCACAGTTGGGGCGGCGATATTCAATGCCTCTGCGAGCGCATTGGTCGAAACACGCTCGTTGGTTTTTTGTTGTAAGCTATACACCGCTTTCAGAAAATCTTCAACGGCTCTGCTGGGGGGGGTATCGGGCATTGTGTTTATCCTCCACATCTCACCATTTGACATATTATAACATATTTTCTAGCTTATGTATCACCCATCCGTCCGTATCACTTCGACACTCGTTTCGGCGGTGGAGTTATTTTCGACCACATCATACACCACCGCCGTGAAGGTCTCGATGCCTGGGCGGTTAATGGGGTGATTATACACATATGGAAAATTGCTGACGGTGGCTATAAATTGCCCATTCAGATAAAAATCCACCCGCGCAACACGGATATTATCACTCACTTCTGCCGTGACGGGGATGATGCTGTCGATTGTCCACCGGAAAACCTGATTCGGTTCGCCTGCCCGTAGCACAATTGCGGGTGGGATGTTATCGATTGTCACCTGCGAAAAAGCCGTCTCGGTTGTGCCATCGGTTTTGACGGCGCGTAGACGCAATACATACGTGCCGTCTAATCCCGTTGTATCCCATTGGGCGATGCTTGTCCCCGCCACAAAGTCGGTTTGGGCTTCGGTGAGGTTAATCCACTCGATGGGATTGGGTCCCTGTCCGTATGATACCTGATAAAATTCGAGTGTCCCCTCATCGACACTGCCACGCACATCCACCATACCACCGACCACATCAAAATTACGTGGTTGCAAGATGACGGTTGTGCCTAAATCGGTTTGGGTGATATTCACCGCGTCATATTCGGTTGGCGGGAGGGGTTGATTATTCGCCCGCCACCAATCCATCGCTTCGGGCGGTGGCACAAAATATGGCACTTGTGCGCGGAGCGCGGTTGGTGTGTTGATGCTGGCGCGGAGGCGGGTTTGCGTGTTGATCTCGACCAATTGCCAATAGGTATCTTGGGGCGGTAATTGCCCGATATCCAAAAAAATTTCTTCGCGGGTACGGCAGGCATCATTCGGCGACATGCCTGAAATATCGCACACCAACGCGGTGATGATCGTCTCTGGTCGTGTCCAGTTGACGATGGGCAGGGCATCTCGCGCATGAATATAATCGGTCATGGCACGCCAGACCATTGCCGCGCCCGCCATTGCAAACGGATCGAGGCTCATGGATGTCCTATCTGCCCGTCCCAGATGCACCACCGTGACGATTTGTGGGGTATAACCCACCGTCCAATTATCCACACGGTCGGAACTCATGCCGTTAATGACGGCGGTTGGGCGGGTTGTCTCTAAAATATTGCCCTGTCCGAGTGTCCCCCAACGGGTGCGCGTATCCGATAGAATATGATTCACCACATACGCCAATTGCGCCTCGACAACAGGCACACGACTCAGGTTACGCTCAGTTTGGTCATATTCCCATAAAATTTCGCCCGTGTTCGATTCGATACGCCGTATAGCGAGTGGGTCATGGTCACGCAGACCGGGCGCAAGCGGCGGGACACGTAACCCATTGGCATCACCCGATGCCGCCAAAATGCCATACGTAAACCCCACATCCAAGACCGATACCGCCCCGCCACGTTCTAACAGCGATAGGTCATATAAACCAGTTCGTAGGGTGTTAATCCCCAACCGATTCACGGTACGGCGCAAAACCGTATTCAGGTTTAACACATTTGCCACCTGTGTGACGGGTGGCAACAAGCCTGCGCCCATGGCATTGCGTAAACTGATGGGTCCACGGAAGCGCCCATCGGGATTGGTCGGGATGTAAATCAGCCCTTCCACCGCGCCAGGGAAAGGGCGGGGGATATCGAGGAGCATGGTGGCGGCGGTGTAATTGGGATTGGGGTTAAAAAATCCATCCAGATAGATGAGTGGGTGCAAGGTGACACTCGGTTGATATTGCGCTTTGGTCGCATCGCCCACCATCGCTAAAATTTCGCCCGTGTTGGGGTTTAGGATGAATATCACCCCGCTATCTGGCAGATTTGACCTATCGGTGGCGGGGATTTCTTCGGGCAAATAACTGGCAGACACACAGGGCGTATTGAGGCGCGTGTTCACCACGCTCGCCGTTGGATTTGCTAATCGGGCGAGATGCGTTTGTAGGGTGCAATCGGCTTGATAATACAAATCGAGATCGAGCGTGGTGATGATTTTTATCCCCCCGCGTGCGACTAAGCGCGTGCCGTCTAAGCCCAAATTGCTCAGGATGCGCTCGGCTTGTTTGCGAGCATAGACCACAAATTCAGGCGCGATGAGTGGTGTTTCGCCAATGGATGAGCGGATAGGTGTTTGCACCCCTGCGACCGCCTCGAATTGTGAATTGGTGATGATGCCCTCGACCAACATGCGCCGTAATAAGTCGCTTTGTCTGCCTCTGGCGGCGGTTTCATCATCAATTGGGTTAAATTGTGGTGCGGTGGCGATGGCGACCAGCATGGCGACTTCATCTAAACTCAGATCGCGTGCCGATTTACCCAAATAGAGTTGCGCCGCCGCCTCAATTCCATAGGCTTCGTTGCCATAATAATTGGTGTTGATGTGCCATTCGAGGATTTCTTGAGGCGTATAACGCCGATTCAATTCGGCAATCATCGTCATTTCGAGCGCACGCCCTTCAATGGCGTTGGTTTGTGGGGGGAGCAACATGTTGCGTACCAACCGACCTGTGATGGTCGTATCGGCTTCTAGCGGTCCGTTGAGTTGGTTACGCCACCAATTGTCGATTAATTCCAACGGGTTAAACCCCGCATCCGATAAAAAGGTGGGATTTTCCCACAACAAAGTCGCCTGCCAAACCGTTTCGGGCATCTCGTCTAATGATAACCATGTGGTGCTATTATCCCCCGTTTCTTGCAAACTCAGCAACAAGGTTTGCTCGGTTGCATCATACAGTTGCGTCTCGCCCAAAATCGGGTCTACAGAGACCAAGGTGCGCTCGTTGGGTAATAATGCCACTGCTTGACTATAACTTATCCCGACCGCGCCGACCACCACCGAAAGTGGTAAAATGACCCCAAAAAATAAAAATACCAATAACAACAACAGGCTCATCTGGTCTTTGAATTGGCGTTGGTTTTTTTGTGACCGCCGAAATTTACGTTTTTTGATAATTTGTGTTATGTTAGTCATACGTTTTCAATAAATTATTTGACACAACCTTACGAATAGAGTATAGTCTATGCAACAATATCTATTTCGTTATATTCTGAAAGGCGAGCGAAGGTGAAAAAATCGCGTATTCTCCTTGTAGAAGATGATCTGAGTATCAATAAACTGGTGGTGGATTTCCTCACGAAAAATTCTTACGAGGTTATCACCGTCACCGATGGTCCCGAAGCGATAGAACATATTCGCAATTTCGGGTTGCCACATATCACCCTCATTGATTTAAGCCTTCCCAGTATGCACGGGTTTGAACTTGCCAGCAAGATTAAATCGATGGCAGATGTGCCGATTGTGTTCGTCACCTCGACCAACGACACCGACACCGTAGTACAAGGACTTAAAAAATATGCTGAAGATTTTATCGTCAAGCCGTTTGATGTCCGTGAACTCGAAGCGCGGGTCCGAGTTGTGCTGGCACGTATGCCCAGCCTCGATTATGCCAGCGAACCGATTATTCGTATAGATGAACATCTCCAAATAGATTTTGCCCATAATCGCATTACCTTAGACAATAAACAAATTAGCCTGACACCGACAGAATCTATTTTACTGCATGTTTTATTACGCAATGCGGGGCGCGTGGTCGAAAATCGGATGTTGATTGCCCGTGTGTGGCCCTCTGAAGATGTGTATGAAGATACGCTCCGTGTTCACATGCACCGCTTACGGCGCAAACTCGAAGCCGATTCGCATCATCCGCATTATATCCGTACAGAACGGGGTATTGGGTATATGTTCACTGTGCGCCCACCAGAGGCGGAGGGGAAGTCTGAATAAAGCCAATGGCGCATTTGAATTCGCATCATGGGGATGTGTTGGCAAATTTAGACCCTGCCGATACACGGTTACGACAAGTCTTTGCGCTCATCCCCCAATTGAATATCACATCCATCGATTTTGTGTGTTTATATATTTATAGCCGTGAAAACCGCCAAATGCGGTTGATGGCGGTTCAGAATACGGCTCAAATCACCGAACACACTTATTCTGGTTTGCTCCCATGGATAGAGCGACACTTATCGCGCAATGTCGATAAAGTGGTCTATGCACCGATTTTCAATATCGAAGACTGTGAGTTGCAGGGGTGCATTGTCTACCCTTTGTTGGCGGATAGTGGCGAGGTCTTGGGCATCTTTTTCTTTTTTTACAAACAGGCGTTGATTAACCCACAAATTCAATTTTTAGAACTCAAACATATCGCCTTGTTTGCCCAGATCATTTTGCAAAACGATCAGTATGTGTCGCAATTGGTATTTGCACAAGCGGTATTCAATGCCTCACAGACCATCATCAAAAATCCCGCGCCCGATAATTTAATTCGGGTCTTGCGTGATTACGTGTTCGATGGACATATCACCAATTGCGCGTTGGGCTTGTTCAGCCCGGGCATCTCAGAAATTAAGCAACGCCGATTCGAGAGTGTGCAAATTATCGCCAGTTGGTCAAAACGCTTTGGCGATGGTGTCGCAGTCGGTGAACATATTCCCATCACCTTCTTCGCGCCATACGAAAGCGAAGTCGAACATGGGCGCGTGATTTCATTGACCGAACTGGATGCCCTCAAAACGGATGTCACCATCCCGCAGGGCATCCGCGATATTATCAATCAGCCCAATGTAAAAACACTCAATTTATTATTCCTCACGTCTGAACATCGCCCATTGGGGGTGATGTTCCTCACCAGTGATGACCATGCCCCGCCACCTGTTTATGAAATGCAAGTCTATAAAAGCATCAGCGACTTGCTCACATTGGGCGTGGTGGTGAATGAACTGAAACGCTATTTAGATAACGTCACACAAGGGCGCTCGGTCATCCTCGAATCGGTGCTAGAGGCGATTGTGTTGGTCACACCCGATGATGCGCGGGTTTTTGCGTATAACCAACAATTTGCCAAATTTTTACAGAATCCGCCAGCAGACTTGCGCGAATTGTGCTTGTGGGATATCTTGCCCATGCTCCGCACCGATTTAACCTCACGCGATAAACTCATCGGTGCTTGGCGTGCCATACCAGAACGCTCGAATCAGATCGAAGAAGGCGAACTTACCCTCCTCTCGCAAGAAAACACAGAACGGGCTATTAAATGGTATACCGCGCCCGTTTATCGTGACAAAATGGTGGTCGGGCGCATTTTTACCTTTTATGATGTTACTCAAGAGCGCGATGCCTTGCGCTTTCAGCATGAATTATGGATGCGCGTCTCGCATGAATTTCGGACACCGCTCACCGCCGTTATGGGCTATAGCCAATTGTTGCGCTCGTATGATGATGCTGAATTGCTCACGGAAGGACGCGAGAAACTCGGTATCATCCAAGATAGCACCAAACGCATGAATGATATGTTGCGCGAATTGTTGGATATGTCACAAGCCAGTATGGGCGAGACGATTCTCATGCGCTCATATGTCCATATCCCCGAATTGATCCAAAATGTGCAAACCCGTCTGGCATTGCAATTCAAAGAAAAAATGCAAACCGTGAGCATCCTCGCATCGGGTGAGTTGCCCGCGATTTTATGCGATCAACGGCGCATCGACCAAGTGATTAGCAATTTGTTGACCAATGCTAATAAATATGCGCCCGCAAATTCCCAAGTGACTGTTACCATTCGTCAGATAGCCACGCATGTCCAATTGCCAAAACACGCCCCACAGGGAATTATTACACCGTGTGTGATGGTCTCTGTCTTGGACGAAGGGGTAGGGGTGAGCGAGGCAGATGTGCAAAAGATTTTTGTGCCGTTTTATCGGGCGCATCATGCCAAACATATCGGCGCGGAGGGGGTCGGATTGGGGCTTGCGATTTGCAAAACCTTCATCGAGTTACATCATGGTAAGATTTGGGCTGTGCCGAGTACGACCAAAAATCGCGGCGGACAGTTTCATTTCACCTTGCCGATAGAACCGATGGTGTAGAATGACATTTTTTAGGGACGATATACGCACTTCGTGCTAATCGTCCCCTACAGACTACAGACGAAAATTGATATCTGCCCCAGATTTTGATACCCCCTATCTCTCATCCGTACAATCCATTACAATATCTCAGAAAAAGCGTAATTAATCACTTATTTTTTAGAGGATAAATGACCAATGGATTTTGAACTCAATTCTGAACAGACCATGTTTCAGCGCGTGGTGCGCGATTTTTGTGAAGCCGAGCTTAAACCTTATGCCGCCGAAGTGGATGAAACAGGTCTCATGCGCCGTGAAGCTATCCGCAAAATGCGCGATTTAGGCTTGCTCGCCTTACAAGTCCCCGAAGAATATGGGGGCGCGGCACTCGATACCATCAGTGCCAGCATCGCTGTCGAAGAAATTGGGCGCGTGTGTGGCTCGACAGGGTTATCGATTTCGGCACATAACGGGTTGGGATGTGGTCCCATCGTCAAATGGGGCAGTAAAGCCCAAAAAGAAAAATGGTTGCCGATTTTGATGGATGGCGAGCATCTCGGCGCGTTGGCGCTCACCGAACCGCAAGCGGGGAGCGATTTGCTCAATGGCGCACAAACATTTGCCCGCCGTGATGGAGATAATTGGGTCATCAACGGACAAAAAGCGTGGATTACCAATGTGAGTTATGCCCCCGTGATGAGTGTGTTGCTCCGCACCAATAAAGAGGCAGGCTCACGCGGATTCAGCATGATTTTGGTCGAGACAGATCGCGATGGCTTGGTGATTCATCCGCCCGAAAAGAAGATGGGACTCAAAGGATCGCCAACGCACATGCTTAGTTTTGAAAATGTGACCGTCCCTGCCGATAATTTGCTCGGCAATGAAGGCGAGGGTTTTCTGATGACCATGCAAACCCTCGATGCTGGGCGCATCAGCATTGGCGCGTTGAGTGTCGGTTTGGCACAAGGCGCATTTGAAGAGATGGTGCGATATGCCCAAGAACGTAAGGCATTCGGCGAGCCGATCGCTAACAAACAAGCCATTCAGTGGATGATTGCCGATGCCGCCCTCGAAATTGAAGCCGCGCGCACGCTGGTTTATCGGGCGGCGTGGATGCGCGATATGGGTAAAGATTACACCAAAATGGCGGCGATGGCGAAACTCAAAGCCAGCGAAGTCGCCGAAAAAGTGTGCCACGATGCCATCCAAATTCACGGCAGTTATGGTTATAGCCGTGAATATCCAGTCGAGCGGATGTATCGTGACCAGCGCCTGATGAGTATCGGCGAAGGCACAAGCCAAATCCAACGCTTGGTCATCGCACGGCGCGTTTTGGGCGAATTTAGCAAGTAGGTATTCATGACCAACCGACAAAAACTCTTCGTCCTCATCGGCATTGTCGTGAGTATCTTATTTTTGTGGTTGGCATTTCGCAATTTGCACCCCGAAGCGGTGTTGCAAAATTTGGGGAGTGCTAATTTGCCCGTGTTGTTCCTTGCTACGGGGTGGTATTTTTCGGCGGTGACGGTGATTTCGATGCGCTGGGGCTATTTGCTCAAGTCCATTCGGCAAATCGCCCTCGTGCGCTTGATGCCATTGGTGTGCATTGGCTACATGGGCAATAATGTTTATCCGTTTCGCAGTGGCGAGGCGTTGCGAATTTATCTGCTCCGGCAGGAGCATCAAATCCCGTTTGTCAAAGGTGCGACAACCGTCTTGATTGAGCGCGTTTTTGACGGTTTGGTGATGTTGACCTTCATCCTCATTGGCGTTAATCTCACCCAAGTCGGCGGGGAAGCCATCCAAACTGTTGCCACATTCGCCACCCCCCTCTTTTTGATGGCGCTTGGTGTGTTTTTCGCGTTGGCGATGCGCCCCAACACCTTGCGCGAATTATCCAATGCGGTCGAAAAGTTGCTCCCACAACGCCTCGCGGGGATGTTGGATAAACTGAGTGAGGACATCATCGGCGGGTTAGAAGGATTACGCACCCCCGCCGATTTAGCCATGACGATTATCACGTCGTATGTCTGTTGGATGCTCGAAGCGAGTGTGTACTTGTTGGTGGCAATCGCATTTGGCTTATCGCCCGATTATGGTTTGATGCTGGTGGTGGTCGGCACGGTGAATTTAGCGGGGTTAATCCCCGCCTCGCCCGGTCAATTGGGCGTATTTGAATTTTTTGCCTCGCAGGTACTCATCGGGGCGGGGATAGAATCGGGCTTGGCGCTCACGTATGCCTTGACGGTGCATGTGGTCATTTGGTTGCCTGTGACGTTAATCGGATTTTATTTCCTCATCCAACGCGGGTTAAGCTGGCGCGATATTCGCCAAGCGCATGACCTTGATAAAGAGTAATTTTCGCACGATTTAATTTTAGGAAGCATATACGGCTTCGCCTAATGCTTCCCTACGAGTGTCTTGGTTTGTAGGGTCGGATTCGCGCCGTCAGGCGCGTATATCTGACCCTGTACCACAAAATATCATTTCCTGCCGTCTATCCGCCGTTGCAGATAGGGCATAAAGTGACCCGCATATCGTGCTTGCAATTCAGGGTTGCGCCAATCGTCCCCTGTCACCGTGCCACGACACATCGCAGACCCGCATAAACAGGTGAATTCATCATACGGGCTACCATCGCAAGTGGCATAATCGAAGCAGATGTGTTCGCCAACGGCAATATCACGGCGGGCAACGATGGCGATATGACCCTCGATCCAAGCGTTGGGGTCACAACTATGATTAAATTTATCGCCCGGGCTGGGGTAAGTCGAGACCAAATACAACCCTTCCTCGACTTGGATACTCTGGCGCACAATTTCGGGCGGGAACATCATCATCTGGTCGTAGGTCATGACTTCACCGCCGAATAGCGCCACCAATTCACCTGCTTTGATGGGTTCAAGCGCGAATATGCCCTGATGGTCATCTCCAAAAATGGGACGTGCCTCACATTTGGGCGATAAATACGATGAATAACGCGGTGTGGTGGTCATGGCTGTCCTCTATAGGGTTATCTCATGTCGGTGGGCGCAGTATATTGCGCCCCTACAATGTTGATGGTCTATCATGATAAAATGCACAGCATTATAACACCAATTTGCATACAAAAAAGGATATGTCTGATGACCGATTTTATGCCACCTGCACAACCCTTTCCCACGATTCACGGCGTATACACCGTGCCGATACGTGCCTTCGCCGATGAACGTGGGCGCTTTATGGAGACTTTTCGACGTGAATGGTTTCCGTCTGTCTCGTGGGATAAAATCCAGACCAATCGGTCAGAGAGCAAAGCGGGTGTCTTGCGCGGATTGCATTTTCACTTTCACCAAATCGATTATTGGTATGTCCTTCAGGGGCGCATCCGCGTTGGATTAGCCGATTTACGCCCCAATTCGCCGACTTTTATGCAAACGGCAACCCTCCACATGGGCGAGGATGATAACATCGGGTTATTCATTCCCATAGGCGTGGCACATGGCTTCGTGGCGCTCACCGATTGCATCCTCACCTACATGGTCAATAATTATTATGATGGTGGGGCAGATGAACGCGGTGTAGCGTGGGATGACCCCGATCTGGGTGTGGATTGGGCGATAGATTTTACCCCGTTACTCTCGCCACGCGATGCCCAAAATCGTTGTTGGGCAGATATCCCCGCCGATGAGCGCCCGAAATAACTAATTATTGGGCATTCGCCCCAAAAAGCCCGCTAACCAGCGCATGGTATCTATCGCGCTTTGCGGGTCTTGTTCCCCACTCATCAATTGACGTTCTATATCATCTTCACGGCGGATAAGCGTGGATTTACTGCGATAATCCGCCATGGTGGTGATGAGTTCCGCCAATTCGCGCAAATCTTTGGCGAATACACTGCGTTCTTGGGCGGTTAAATCATCGGCATGATTCGTCAATTCCATCTGAAAGGTCGCCACATCAAAGTCGAGCGGTTTGTTGTTGGCGGGGTCAAACGAATCGGATAGCAATTGCAACAGGGTGAAAGTGGCGTTCACCATACTCGCCACCTCAGCAAGACTGCGTTTGCCCAAAAATTTGCGGATGGCGATGGTTGTCTGGACGATACCGCGCAAAGTCTCTAATGCCCGTTTATTCTCAAACGATTTATCCATGAATTGCAGGCGTGTGAGCGGTTGATTGAGCGCATAGCTACGCCACCAACCGAGTAATTGATTTTGTAGGTTGTTGTTCCACGCGGTGGTCTCTTGTAATTCGATGATGAAATCCAACGGTGGGGCTTCATCGCTTTGGGCATCCAACAGGGTTTGAATCCGCTTGATGAACGTTTTCTGAATCGTCTCTTGGCGCAATTCGCTGGCGAGTTTATTCAGTTTACGCAACCCGTCCAACGGCAATTGAACGGTGGGATGTTGCTGGAATAACCGCCCTAAATATTCCAAAACGATTTTCCCTTGCGTATTTTTCCAGTCATATAATGTCCCTAATTGATAGGCGATGGGCGTAATTTCTTGTGGGCTGAGGATGGTCGCTTCTTGGAGGCGGGTCAGTGAACGGATAATCACATCGGGCGGATATTGCGATGATAGATACAGCGTGTTCAAACGAGATACCAATTTTGAGTGGTCTTGCTTGGTGAGCTGATAGCATAAGCGAATGAACAATTCATCGTTGGGTGCATCCATTGTATGGAGCAACAGGGTTTGGATGCTATCACCATTCAACCATGCTACACTATCATCCAATAATCGCTGAATCAGCGTACTAGGTCTCAAATCGGGTATCAGATAACTGAGGGCATCTTCATCTTGGCTGAGTTGCCACAAATAGGTGATGATGTCGGGTGTAAAGACTTCGGCGGCGGCGGGATTGTTCGGGGCAAATTTGAGGGCTTGTGATAGCACCAATAAGCCCAGATCGCGTCCCGAATCGAGGGTTTGTGCGATGGCATCCGAATCAAATGTTCGCAATGCCAGCCCAATGGGCGCACTCAGCACTTGGATGAAAGTTGCATCATCCATCATCTCCAACACCAAATCGCACGCCCGTTTGAGCGTAAAGGGGAGCAATCGCCCACCGAGGATACCATCTTCACGAGCGCGAATTTGTGCCAGATGAATCCCCTCGCGTAAAATATCATTGAGTTGATAGGTCGCGGGTTCTCTGGCAATGAGGCGCAACCACTCCATGATGCTTTCACTATCGCTGTGGTCTACGACAATTTTTAACGAGGCTTGTGCCGCATCGTGGAGGAGGGGCAACCATTGTTTATCGAATGCGTATCCGAGTGTTGTCCGCGCAAAAAAATAAACCGCATCGGGTTCAGTCTGAAGCCAATCGGTTAATTGTGCTGTGATGACGGGGATTGCATCTGGCACATCTTTCATGAAGGTGTTCAGGTGTAAGACGGCTTCGCTATTACGTTCTTGTAGGGCATAGCGCAACAATTGTTGGATATTGCTTTGGTCGAACTGCATACTTTCCCACCACAATCACTTCCAGATTAAATATCGCGCACCCGTCGGATGAAGTCGAGGCTTTCGAGCCGTTGCTCCAATAAATAACCGATGTATCCCAACAAAAGGCGTTCTACCTCATGATGGATTTTGGGCGCGATTCGCAAATCCCGCACGAGCTTATAGGGGCTTCGTTGCAGGTGACGGAGTAATTTTAACCCATCCATAGTGACAGGAATTAAGCCTGTCGTCAAGTGTTGGGCGTTGGGGCAAACCACACCGCCATCGGCATGGCTAAAAAATTGGTCTTGGGCGATGATCGTCTGGTGCGTGATGACACACTCGTTTAATTCTGGGCGAAACCCGACCACATCGAGCATGTGAATCTCGAAATAACGCACCACAAGGCGCGGGTCTAGATCATCACATAGGCGCTGAAAGGTATCATACGTGAGTTGATATAAGGGTTGCAGGTGCTGGTCGCCATCGAAGGTGAATTTATCGACCAATTCGGCGATATAATTGGCATATGCGCCCGCCCGTAAATCTTCACGTAAGTGCAAAAATGGGTTGGTCATCTCGACTTGGGTCATGATGTCGAGGTCGCGCCCTTTGCTGATGAGCATATCGGCACTGGTGAATAATTCGACATGCCCCGTCTTGGTGCTAATCGGCTTGCGTGCGCCTTTGGCAATCACATCCAGTTTGCCGTGTGTTGGCGAGAGGACGGTCAATAAGCGATCTGCCTCGCCAAAATCACGCCGTTTGAGGATGAGTGCTGATGTACGGAAACTGCGTTCAGACGATGCCATAGGCGTTATTTGTGCAAATCTGTGCCACTAAATCCCAACGGGAGCAAGTCTTTGAGCGATATATCATGATGAATCGTCCCGTTGATGTCGGCGATAATCACGCGCAAATCGGGGGCAAATTCGTATAACATCTGCCGACAAATCCCACACGGCGAGCCACCCGCCTTCGTGACAACGGCGATGGTGCTAAAATCACGTACGCCTTCGCTGATCGCTTTGACCAATGCCGTGCGTTCTGCACAAATGCCTGCGGGGTAGGTGGCGTTCTCGACATTACACCCCGTGAAAATTTGTCCATCGGGCGTGAGGAGCGCCGCCCCAACGGGGTAATTAGAATAGGGTGCATACGCTTTTTGGCTGGCACTGATAGCCAGTTGAACCAAATCTTGACGGGTGATGGTATCCATGATGATGCCTTATCGTTATGCGGCAGAATGAGAATTAGCCGAATCGGATGAAACAGACGGGCGGATATCGGATGCGTCATCGCTATCTTGTTCGCGCCCCCGTCTACGGAAAATATCGACTTTTTCGGTTGCCTCTTCATCATCGGGTTGTGGACGCTTACGAATCACATCCACTTTCCGAATTCTGCGTCCATCCACCGATAGCACCGTCAATTGAAGGTCATCGCGCTCTATCACTTCGTTGATGAGCGGGATGCGCCCCAGATGCGAATAGATAAACCCACCGAGCGTATCGTTATCATCCGTTGGCAATTCGACATCGAGCAAATCGTTAAAATCATCGAGGTCTATGCTGGCATCTACCACATAGTGGTCTTCGTCGAGCATGGTATATTCGGCTTCTTCGTTCACATCATATTCGTCTTGAATATCGCCGATAATTTCTTCGATGAGATTTTCGATTGTCACCATGCCTGCCGTGCCGCCATATTCATCCACCACAATCGCCAGATGGACTTTTTTGGTCTGTAATTCTTTGAGCAATTCATCGGCGCGTTTGGTCTCTGGGACAAAATAGGCGGGGCGCATCATCTCTTTGATGGTCATTGGCGTAACGTCTTCACGCGCCCAATGGGCGAGCAAATCTTTGGCATAGAGCAACCCGCGAATATTATCTAAATTATCTTCGTAAACAGGAATGCGCGAAAATCCGGTGCTGATGAATAATTTGCCCGCATCTTCGAGTGTGCGCTCAATATCAATAGCGACAATATCGATGCGTGGCACCATCACCTCGCTGACATACGTCTCGCCGAGTTGAAGCACCGAATAAATCATCTCTTTTTCTTCGTCTTCGATTGTCCCGCCAGTATGACCTGCCTCGACAACCGTCATGATTTCTTCTTCGGTGACGGTATTCACTTTGCTTTCGCTTTTGAAGAGCGCAGATAGCAAAAGGCTCATTTTGACCATCACATAAACCATTGGGCTAAATAGGGTGAGCAGTACCCGCATCACACCCAGCGAGAAAACCGCCAATTCGTTGGCATAGCGACTGCCAATCGATTCTGAGACGATATTCCCTATAGAGATGGATAAAAACAAAGAAACAGCCAGTGTGAAGATATATACCACCCATGATGAAAGCATGGGATTATTTGAGATGATGGGGTTTGCCACATTCAGAATTGTCACACTCGCAATGATAAAATGCAATAAGCCTGTGATGGTCTGATAGGTGATGAGCAGATTTTTTGATCCCGCAATATTGAATACCTGTGTGCTGATGGTGTTGCGGGTATCTGCCCAATCGCGCACTTTGGGGGCTTTGGTGTTGGTGACGGCGGCGTATGCCAATGTCACAATGGCTTGAAGCAAAATCAAAACGAATATGCTGGCTAAACCAGCGATACTATCGTCCAAGTGTGTCTATCCTTCTACTGGTGAAAATCAAATACGCGCAAACAGCCTCATAATCACCCACATCATGAGGATGAGGAGGTTTTGCGCGTCGTTTTCGGCGTTGGGGAACGTCTTTTAACACGGTTTTGGATAAATCCAATACTTACCAACAAACTAAGTATAGTCTACCATATCCTTACAGACTCTTGCAAGCCACCCGCTATCAGAAAAAGGTTAAATTTGCGCTTTTGCTAATCTCAAAAATCGCTACAATAGTAAATATATATTGGCAACGTGTGAAATAAGGTGCTTTATGGCATATGGGCGGTTAGATGTGTTTTATCCCAATGGGGATTTTGCAACGTACCTATTGGATGGCGCGAGTGTTTCGGTGGGGCGCTCGGCGGGTTGTACCATCGTATTAGATACCGATACCATCTCGCGCTATCATTTCAGCATCACCTACGATGGCAAAGAGGTGAAAATTTCGGATATGGATTCTGCCAATGGCACATTTGTAGATGGTGTGCAATTGGGCGCGGATGAATCGCGCTTATTACTGGGTGGTGAAGAATTGCAAATTGGTCATTTGCGGATGATTTATTATGCTCTCAATGAAGATCCCACCACCTTTGTCGATAGTGTTCCAGAAGAAACCCAACGCTACGATCGCCCCGATGTCGGATTTTCGATGGAGGTTTTTGGCTCAGAAATCGCCATCCCGCCCGGATCATATACCACCATCGAAATCAACCTCACCAATATGAGCAAAGAAGCGCATAACTACACCATAGAAGCGACTGGTTTACCCGAAGGGTGGGGCAAGCTCAATCGCCCATCGCTCACGCTCGAACCCGATGAGACGGCGCAAATTATCTATAATGTCAAACCGCTCCGTCAAAGCACCAGCACGCCCGGCGATTACCCGATTAATTTCATCATCACCCAACAAGATGACCCAGAGAAAAAACTCGAAGGTGGGGTGAGTGTGCGCGTATTGCCATACAGTGGTTTTGGGGTGGCGTTGGCGAATCCATATTTGCAAGATGATGAATCGTTCCGTCTGTTTTTGCTCAATCAGGGCAGTGTGTCGTTGCCGTTGACCATAAGTGGCTATTCGCCAGATGAATCGTTGCAATTCAATATTCAACAAACCCAAGTGGCGCTCGCGCCCGGTCAACGCCTCGAAGTGCGTGGGACAGTCAAACCCAAACAACGCCGTTTGTTTGGTCAAGAACGTCAACATGATTTTGATTTGCGCGTCAAATCACGCGATATTGCCGCGTTTCTGACGGCTGTCCCCGCTCACTACACCGAAAAAGCCTTGCTCCCAACGTGGGTGGCGTATGCCGTGGCGGTTGTTGGGGCGCTCTTTACCCTGTTGCTTATCGGCTTGTTGATTATCCTCGCACAACCGTCTTCGCCAGAACCGCAAATTTTGCGCCTGAATATCGAAAAATCGCAAGCTATTGCGGGCGATGTGATCTTGGTGAATTGGCAGGCACGAGACACACTTCGATATGATTTGCGCGTCAATAATGTGCCGATTCTGACCCAAATCCCCGCTCAGACCACCCAATGGGAATTTGACACGGTTGGGTATGAAGGGATTGTGCGCCTAGAGTTAATCGCTTATAACGGCGAAAAATCTGTCTCGCAAGTCCAAGAAATGACCATATATCCCGCCTTAACCGTCAATCATTACACCATCACACCGAATATCCTGATTCGTGGCGTGATACAAACAGTCACACTCCAATGGGATGTGTCGGGTACAGAGTCGGTGACGATTAGCAACATCCCCACGATTCCGCAACAAGCCCCTGTTCCATCGGCAGGCTTGGCTAGTACGGGCGAATTGGTGGCTTCGATTTTGCCCGATGCCCCAAGCAACACGCTCTTTTTGCTCTCGGTACAAGATTCGCTGGGCAACAGTTATTCAGAACGTCCCGATTATCACATTGTCGATGCCGAATGTTTCACCATCGCCGACAATATTCAGACGTATGCCTTCCCCAACGAGTCGGCGCAAGTCATCCAGACGTATGATGTGGCTGGCTCGCGGGTGGTGGTGGATGGACGTGATTCGACCACTGCATGGTTACGCACCCCGATTGTGGGTGGCGCATCGGCATGGGTGAATCGCGCCCAAGTACGTTGTGATGCGTTTAATCCAGAAGATTTGCGCCTTGTCAGTTTGCCTGTGACGACCCCTGTCCCAACTGTGCCAACATCACAACCCACCCTGACCCCCATCACACCGACCATCGCGCCGACCAAAACACCACCGCCACCGCCGACGAACACCCTCAGCGTACCGCCACCCTCTAGCACGAGAACACCGTAACGATGATGCGTTTTATTGGATCTTTAATCGTTGGTTTGGTGATAGGCGCAATGATTGGCGTGATTTTGGGCTGGGGGATTTTTGCCCGCACGCCTGTCGATGTCGCGCCAGAGATGCTCGCCACACGCTATCAAGAAGAATATTTGTTGATGGTGGCGGGTGGTTATTGGGAAGATGCCGATATTTTAGGCGCGTTTGAGCGGTTGCAGATATTGAATCTCGAAAATATCCCGCAATTTGTCCGCACCGTTACCGAAAAATTTATTTCTACATCGCGCTCGTTTGAAGAAATTCAAATTTTAGTTGCTCTATCAGAAGGATTTGGTCAATTGACCGAAATTATGCGCCCCTACCGTCAGGTGAATACCCCGTAGCCTATGACCGATTACGATTATCACGAAACTCAAGCCCGTCGCCGAATGCGAAGTCGCTATGACCGTCCACGCCGATTTGTATCGTGGACAGGGTTATTATTAGGCGTTCTCATCGGCGCGATAGGCGTGTTTTATCTCACCCGTGAGGTCATCCCGCTATCCGAGACCGATATTCCCTTTTTGCCCAAAGCCGATGTCGCCCCGTGGCAACTCTCAACCGATGCCAAAAATGCTTATGTGGTGGCGATTATCCTCGATTATGCCCATAACGGCGATTTGCAACGCACCATTCAGCGCCTTGTAGATTTACGCCTGCCCACCGATGACCCTATCCAAGCCGTCGCCGATATTGCCTGTCAATTGGCGACTTCGCCTTATATCAGCACCAATAGCGGAGTGGATGCCGTCCGCGCCATGATGCAATTTTATAAATTGCAAAATAAGCGCGGTTGTGCCGATGACTTGCCCCTGCTCACACAAAATGAGCCGATTATCGTCACGGTGGTGTTGCCAACCCCAACACTCCCGCCACCGCCGACCAAAACACCTGAACCGAATGTCAATATTCCAGATAACAGCACGCCCACACCCACGCGCACGCCATTCGTCCCGCCGACAGCCCCGCCTGCCACGTTTGAATTGGTGATTGCCAATACCTTTTGTGATACACGGCTATCAGGCATCATCGAAGTTCGGGTGATTAATCGCAATGGGGTAGAATTGCCCGCCCAACCGATACGTGTCCGTTGGGACGGTGGCTCTAGCACGTTTTATACGGGCTTAAAACCAGAACGCGGTTTGGGATATGCCGATTTCCAGATGGAACAAGGACGCGCCTATACCATCGAAATGCCCGCCTTATCGAATCCATCCACCACGCCCATCACGGCGACACCGTGTTTTACCGATAATAATCAGCCTGCGGTGCTATCGTATCGGGTGGTGTTTCGGGAGTCGTGAATTTCTTTTTCACCAGCTATATTGCACCGTATAGGTGATAACAACCTCACCATTCGGCGAGATGATGGCTAAAAATTCGATGGTTGAGGCATCTTTTTGCGTATAATCCATATTGGCGTTCAAAATTTCCCAATTGCTCCAACGGAAGAGGCGTTCTGGCACGCGCACCTCAACCGTTTCGGATTCTTTGCGATTTCGCAATTTGATTTCAAACGATTCTTGTAACACGGTTTCACCAATCAGTCGAAAATGAGTTTGTGTGCGTTCACCCACAATATCAAACGCCTTGCCCAGATAAACCGTTACTTTTTCACCTTTGGGGGTATGTTTGATTTTATTTTCGCCGATAAGCAAAGCCGCACCATCTACATCTTCTTGATAAACCCGAATCTCACCTGCGGGTAAATCCACCTCTGTTTTATCGGTTTCGATGGCGTTGAATTCGATATATACCGAAGATTGTAATTCCTCAGACTTGTAATCATTATTGATGTAAGGTTTATTGAGTGATGCACCAAAGCGTGAATCCCCTACATTCCAATTGGTTTTCCCACACACAAAATATATTGTAACAGGCACAGATTTCAATACTAAGAATTCAATTTGCTTGGTCTCATTATTATTCAAATGAGTTAAACGTGGAATTTCATACAACTTGTATTCAAACAAATCACGTTCTTCCACATCTCCCTCATAAGAATCAAATGCACTGGCATTTAACATATAATGTGCTTTCCCATCCATAGGTGGAAAAGAACGTTTTGTAGATAGAACATAGATAGAACAATATTAATTTGCCCAGCCACACATTTTAGATATGTTTTAGCAAATGTTGCCCCACTATGACTCGCAATCGTTATCCATCCATTCAGGTCTAAGTGTTGATTATCGCGCCCCAAAAGCAGATTGTAAGTGGCATTCCATGTGATATGATTGGTCAGATAGGTCAGTTCGATGTCATGTTCACCTGCTTGATTGGCAAAAATCAACCAGCGTCAGGTTGGGCGTGTAATCAGTCCATCAGGCAACGATGGAAATTGCATATCTCGTAGATTATGACTTTGCAAAACGGAGATTTGACCATGTTCATTTTGCAAAACAATTTGATTATCGGCATTCAATAATTTCCCTGTGTAGATAGTGCCATCTTCGGCGGTCACCGTGATAATTTCTTCTATAAAACGTCTTAATAGTGCCTCACTACTGACCAAATCGTAGACATAATTTTGTTCAATTACCCGTGTGCCGTCAGGGTCAGTCAGCGATACGAATTTAACTGTTTCGGGTTTAATAGATGATGCAACATCGGTGAAATTGACGATATTCACCCCTTCTGTAAAGGTCAATTTGCGTCGTTCTCGCACCAAGCCTGTCCCTTGATACGCCGTGAGCGCCAAAAATGTGCGGTCTGTCATGATAGAGTTGTCCTTCCCTAAAACATGTGAGCATGTCACACTTATTATAATCGAAAAAGATGGCGAAAATGCCATCTTTAATTTGAATCTGTATGGACGTGCTTCTGCGCGTCCAAAATGGGCAAAATATATCTTACCAGCTATATTGTACCGTGTAATTCAACACGACTTCACCATCAGGTGGCACTTGCAGGCGGAATTCGATGGTTGCCGAATCGAGGCGGGTGAATTCGACCACTTGCCCGTTCACCGTCGCGCTCAGGATTTGCCAATTGCTCCAACGGAAGAGGCGTTCTGGCACACGAATTTCGACCGTTTCGGTGTCTTTGCGGTTACGCAAGGTGATTTGATACGATTCTTGCATGACCTTATCTGAAATCAGGCGGAAATCGGTCTGGATGCGTTCTCCGACTAAATCGAAGGCGTTCCCCAAATAGATATTCACTTTTTCGCCTTTGGGCGTGTGGTCAATCTGATTTTCGCCGATGAGCAATGCCGCTCCATCCACATCTTCTTGATACACACGGATACGACCCGCAGGCAAATCTGCACCCACGCCATTGTCATCACCTGTGCTGAATTCGAGATAATTTTTCACATCGGTGATGCCTGTGAAGCCATAGTAGGTGTCGGTGATGGGGGCATAATAGCCATACCACATATCGCTGGCATCATACACATAATAGGTGGTGGCGGGGACGTTGGTGCTGGTGACAAATTCGACTTGTTTGGTCTCGTTGTTGCCAACCGTCACAGGACGACCAATTTCATACAGTTGATATTCATAAAATTCACGTTGCTCGACTTGCGGTGTGGCGGCGGGCATTGCACGCGCTTCCATCGCCATATTTGCATACATAAATTCATCGTAGGTTGGCAGACGATTCACATCCCCCGCGATGAGTTTCACTTGGGCATCCCGATAGGTTGTGCCACTGCTATTCGAGAGCGTCACCCAACCGTTCAAATCGAGCGTGCTGTTATCTGGCGCGAGCAAAATGTTGTAATCTGCCGTCCACGAAATGCCACCCGTCAGGTAGGTCAGTTCAATATCTTGGTCGCCTGTGCTGGCGCTACTCACCAACCAACGCAGGGTGGGGCGGGTGATTAAACCTTCGGGCAACGCAGGGAATTGAATATCGCGCAAGGTGTAGCTATTCAACACAATGACTTGCCCATTTTCGGCTTGCAAAATGATGCTATCGCCACCACTGAGCAATGTGCCTGTATACACCGTGCCATCTTCGGCGGTGACGGTGATTACTTGGTCAATAAAACGGCGGGTGAGCGCATAAATATCCACCAAATCATAGACATAATTTTGTTCCAAGACAAACGTGCCTTCGGGGTCGGTGAGCGATAAAAAGCTGACGGATGTGGCATCTATAGACGAGGCAACATCGGTGAAATTGATGGTATTCAAGCCCGCATTAAAGCTAAAGCTACGGCGGTCACGCACCAGCGCCGTCCCCTGATTATAAACGGTGAGCGCGACAGTTGGTTCGGGTTCATCGGTGGGTTGTTCCTCTTGTGCCGATGCTGAAAATGCCCCTAGCATGAGCATTGTGATAAGTATGGCTAAAACAGCGATTTTTTTGTGCATATAAAAAGCTCCTTAAACGTGTGAATATTGGTCACTGATGATGTAGACGTTATTGGGGCTGGATTTGTTCCATGAAGATTATAAGGATATATGCTGAGGGACGATATACACTACGCTAATCGTCCCGTACAAATCACGGAAATTTTTAAGTGTGTACGGGCGGATTAGCACCTTCAGGTGCGTATATCCGCCCTTTATAAGACAAAAAATGGCATATTTATCGCCAAAATCGAACAAAACGACTATGAACGCGCTTCTGCGCGTCCTATTTTCACGCGAAATCTTTTATGATTCAGATGACGCATTATCGCCCACAATCGCCTTAATTTTTTTCGGCGATGAGGCGCTTGCCTTCACCCTCTTCTAAATGTCTGCCGAGTTCTTTTTTGGAGAAGATGCGTTCCCCGTTCACCGTGATGTTGAACACCCCACCACTGCTAGGGACGAGTTGCCATGTGCGGATATAATATTCGAGCTCCCGTTCTGTCAAGATTTCTGTCGTCAAACTGACGGCACGATTTTGATACCCTCAAGAAGCGCAATATTCAACGATGATGTCAATTAAACTGAGTTGCATGTCATATCCCTTTCTTTTGATGAATATTATTGGGGACGCGCTTTTATGCACGTCCGTACAGAATGATAATTTTATAGATATTGGGACGATATACGCTACGCTAATCGTCCCGTACAGTCACGGAAATTTTTTGAGCTTGTACGGGCGGATTAGCACCTTTAGGTGCGTATATCCGCCCAATCAATCACGATTATATGATGCGGGGTCGAGTTGATAAATCGTCTTTTCGACCAATTCGACCGCATTGGCTAATGTTTGGCTATCGAATGCCAATTTTGCGCCTGCTGTGCCGAATAAATCGGGCAATTTGACCGTCCCGCCCAGCGCCAACGCCTTGCGATAATCCGCGAGTGCGCCCGCCTGATTGTTCAGCGAATTGCCCCATACTTGCACCGCGCCCAATTGTGCCAGACCATATTCGATATAATAGAATGGCAATTGGAAGATGTGTAATTGTCTGCGCCAACGGTTGCCCAGATACATCTCTAAGCCCGTGTAATCAATCCCGACCATATATCGTGACCACAATTCCAACCATTTGTCATCGCAAGCAGATGGGTCTGTAGCGATGTCGTGATGGGTATAAATCCAGTGTTGGAACATATCCACCACCGACATATACCCCCAGAAGGTGATAATCCCCTCTAAATGTTCGACACGGGCGCGATTAGCATCGGCATCGCTATAAAACCCGCCATTGGCTTTATTCAGATACGGCGCACCGATGAGTTCCATCGCCATCGAAGCCACCTCTGCAAATTCCATCGGCACATCTTTTTGTTGGCTATAGGGCAAATTGGCGCTTTCAAACGCATGGAAGGCATGACCACCTTCATGCAGAAGGGTTTGCACATCATCATGCACGCCAACCGCATTCATAAAGATGAATGGACGTTTGACATTGGGGTAATAGGTACAATAGCCACCGGGCGCTTTGCCTTTGCGGTTATCTAAATCGAGCAATGACTCGTTTATCATCGTGCGATAATACGCGCCCAATTGCGGGTCTACGCGCTCGAACAGGGTCGCCATCGTATGTTCGAGTTCTTCGACAGTGGTATACGGTTTGAGCGGGGGATTGTTATCGGGGTCTACCAACAAATCCCACGGGCGGAGCGTATCCACGCCCAACCGTTTACGCCGACGCTCATATAACTTCGCCGCCACAGGCACGACCACCTCTTCAACCGCTTTATTGAAGGCGATAGCATCATCGGCGCTATAATCAAACCGATGTTTGAGTTTCCATTGATAGGCGCGATAATCGCTCATGCCCGCATTTTGATACATCTGCTTGCGAATATTCATGAATTTGCGCCATTGTGCATCCAGCACAGGCTTATCTTGCAGACGGCGTTCTTCTGCCATGCGCCAAATTTGTTCGCGCCGATTTCTATCCGATTCTTTGAGCGTGAGTTGAATTTGGGGCAGGGTGATTTCTTCACCATCCCACACAATCGTTTGTGCGCCGATGACCTTATCGTATTCCATGCCCAATTCGCCCTCTTCGCTGATGAGTGACAAATTTTCTTCGCGGAATAGTTCGACATCGGCGCGGATATTCCGCATGGGAATCGCCAATTCTGGCACATCCAAGCCACTTGCCAGCAATTTACGCTTGAGCGCATCTTCATTCATCAACAAGACGGGATAAATGTCGTTCAGAAATTTCTTGAAGCGTTTTTCGGCGATTTCGTCAGTGGTATCCACCGTAGTCGCTACGTACAATTTAGACCCCACTTCACCCGCAAAATCGGCAAACCGCGACCAATCTGCCAACCAATCATGCACATTGGCTTGTGAGAGGTCTCGATTCATCAATTCGGTATAAAATGGAATATAGTGATCGGCATCCCAATCGAAGGCATCTTCGGTATGGGCAGGTAATGGATTTGGCATGAGGAAAATAGCTCCTTTTGAAAAAAATTTAATTGCTCAAAAAAGATTATAGCATGAAATAGGATGAAAATAATGACTTTTCAAAATCAGGTTTGGATAATTACAGGTGGCGCGGGCGGTATTGGCATCGAGACCGCCAAAATGTTGATACAAGCGGGTGCGCGGGTGATGTTATGGGATATTCACGAAGATACCCTGCAAGCCATCGCAGAAAAAATCGGCGCGGATTGCGCGGTGGTGGATTGTACCGATTATGACCAACTCCAAAACGCCATACAATCCGCCAAAAGCACCTACGGCATGATTCACGGCGTGATACATAGTGCGGGCATTTTGCATACAGGCGCATTTTTAGAGCTATCCCCCGCGAAAATGGCGGCAATCGTGCATGTGAACCTCACAGGCACGGTCAATGTGGCTCATGCGTGCTTGCCCTATTTGGTCGAATCGGGCGGGAGTTTGATTTTGTTGGGGTCTATATCCGCCTTTCAGGGTGCGCCCGAATTTGCGACGTATGGCGCGACCAAAGCCGCCGTGTATAATCTCGCCCAAGCCTTGCGCGTGGAATTGACGGGGAAGGGTGTGCATATCGGCGTGGTATCGCCCAATTTTGTCAATACTAACATGCTCAATGCCGAAAATCGGGCGCATGGCGCGATGACCCGTTCCAAATCCATCTTCCTCAAAATTTACGAAGCGGATGAAATTGCGCGGGCGATTCTGCGCGGTATCCAAAAACGGCGTTTTAACATCTTCACCGATTGGCGCGGTTGGCTGATTTATTTCATGAGCCGATATTTCGCGTGGACGGGGCATTTTTTGACAGTTAAGACATGGCGTGATGCCCAAAAGAACGTACAATAGGGGATATTTTGGATACAAGATAAGGACAACCACATGCAAAAATACACCATCGGCATCATCGGCGCAGGCGCGACAGGTATCGCCGCGGCGTGGGATTTGAGCCGTGCAGGTCATGATGTCACGATTTACGAGGCGGGCGCAGAACTCGGCGGACTCGCGGCGGGTTTCCGTGATGAAAACTGGTCGTGGTCGCTCGAAAAATTTTATCATCACTGGTTCGAGACAGACCTCGATATTCGCAAGTTGCTCACCGAAATGGGCTTGTGGGAGAATGTGATATTCCCGCGCCCAAAAACCAGTTTTTGGATAAACGGCAAAATTTACCGTTCCGAAATATCGCCATCGGCGTTATTTTTGCCCCAGTCGCCCATCGCAACCTTCCGCATGGGGTTGTTTGGGGTGTATCTCAAGCTCATCAAAGACGGCACATTCCTCGAAAAATTCACCGCCCACGATTGGATGCGTCATCGTATGGGCGAAGAGGCGTATGGCAAATTTTTTAAGCCCTTGCTGATAGGCAAATTCGGCGACCAATATCAAACCGTCAACATGGCGTGGATGTGGGCGCGGGTCAAGGCGCGGTCGTTGCGACTAGGGATTTATAAAGGCGGATTCCAACAGGCGTTGGATGATATGGCAGATAAAATCCGCGCACACGGCGCAAAAATTCACCTCAATAGCCCTGTTTCTGCGATGGATGTCCAAAATGGCAAACCGCGCCTACAGGTGAACGGCGCATGGCACACATTTGATCGCGTACTCAGCACCACATCGCCTAGCTTGTTGCTCAAATTGGGTGGGGATGCGCTTCGCAACACCGAGTATGGCGCACAAGTGGCGCGATTAAAGAGCATCGGCGCGGTGTGTGTGGTGTTCGCGCTCAAACAATCTTTGCTCACCGATGGCACATATTGGCTCAACTTGCCCGCCACCAGCCCCGATAAAACCAAAAGTCAATTCCCGTTTTTGGCGTTGGTAGAACATACCAATTGGATGGATAAAACGCATTATAACGGTGACGTGCTGGTGTATTGTGGCGATTACGTCCCCGCCGACCACGAATATTTCCAGATGGATGAATCGGCGTTGATAGACCGATTTGCGGGTGTCCTCTCGACATTCAACAAAGATTTTAACCCCGATTGGATTCGCAAAGCGTGGGCGTTCCGAGCGCCGTATGCCCAACCTGTGCCGAGCATCAATCATAGCCAACATATTCCCCCCCTCAAAACGCCGTTAGACGGGGTGTATTGGGCGAGTATGAGCCAAGTTTATCCCTGGGATAGAGGCACAAATTTCGCTGTCGAAATGGGTCGGCGCGTGGCGAAACACATGGTAGAGGGATAATTATGCCATATCGCGTCATGCTGATATGCCTGTTGATGGGCGCGTATATCCTCACATTCAATGACCGTGTGCAAAGCGCCGATGGTTATGCTATCCTCGCAACCGCTCAGACGGGCAACATCAACATCATGGGCGCGGTGGATTATCTCATCATCCCCAAAGGGCGCATGGGGACATTCGGCATGGACGATAATCTGTATAGCAAAAAGGGAATCACGCCTTCGTTGGCACTTATGCCGTTGGTTTGGCTGAACGACCTGTTGCCCGATGCGCCCCTCCAAGCGACTGCCCATTTATTCAATGCCATTGTTAGCACACTCACGGCATTGGTGTTATTTGATGTGGTTGTGCATTTGGGATACGGCAAAAAAACGGCATTTATCATCGGGTTGATGTTGGGGTGGGGATCTTTGTATTGGGTGTATACCCAAACCCTGTTCGGTGAACCGTTGGCGGGGTTGCTGATGATGGTGATTATTCGTATCATGCCTGTAGGGACGCGATTAATCGCGTCCCTACGAACCCCGCAAAAAACAGAATCACCATCCCTTCTCCAAACTGGAGAAGGGGGAGAAAATCAAAATTCTCCGCATGAAAAGTCCCCTCTCCATTTGGAGAGGGGATTTAGGGGTGAGGTTGGTGTTATATTGATTTGTGGCATCCTACTCGGATTATTGACGGGTATCAACCTGACTTATATCGCGTTCATCCCGATTTTTGCCCTGTATTTAGTCTTTCGTACCCGCCGTGTGCGTGACCTCATCCTGATGGCTATCGGCGCGATGATGACCATCACGATTGTGGTAGCGATGGTCAATCTATCGCGTTATGGCGCACTCACCGAGACGGGATATAAATTCGGCGAAGGTGAAGGATTTTCGACCCCGCTATTCACAGGGTTATATGGCTTATATCTCAGCCCGTGGCGGGGCATGATATGGTATATGCCGTTGATGTGGCTTGTACCAATCGGCTTATGGCTGACCTATCGTAAAAATCCATCGTTGGCGTTGTTGATAATCGTGTGTGTGGCGGTGCAATCGGTCATTTATGCCTTGTGGTGGAGTTGGCATGGTGGCGTGGTGTGGGGTGCACGATTTTTAGTGCCGATTATCCCATTGCTAGTCTTATCGCTTGCGCCGTTGGTGCAATATGCGATTTATCCCCGTAAGGGCATGATATATCATGCCCCTACAGCCGTGAATAGCGTGCCTTTAGCCCCCTCTCCACTTGGTGGCGGTGGGGTTCGGGCGCGTTTCATCCTCATCACCCTATTCATCTTCTCTATCCTAATGCAATTGCTCGGCACACTCTACGATTTCAACACCCATGAAGGCGTGTTATATGCCCAACACGAAGATAAACTCGCTAACGCGCTCATGTATTATCCCGAATTGAGCGCCATCGTCGCCAATTGGACGATGTTCGTCAACGGTGAGTCGTTTCATTGGGCGTGGATAAAACACGGCGACACGCTGATATTGGTTATTGCGATTGGCATGATTGGGCTGGCGGGATTGTTGGCGCTGATTCGCCATCGGTATGTGCCGATTTTTACGCTGGTGCTGGTCTGTATCGGCATGGCTATCACCGCCATACGAGGCGAATCGGATGTTGACCGCGCCAAACGGCACGATTTACAAACGGCGCTATCGCCACCTGCGCCTATCATCGCCACCACAGACGATACGCGCCTCATCAATCTACGCGGATTTCGGGATATTCGCACAGTCTACGCGCCGACCTCGCCCGATGACCCGTTCATCGCCCAATTATGGGAATCGGCGCTTGCCGATAGCGGTTTGCGTTGGTTTGTGACATGGTTCAACCCTGCACATCCCGATAATTGGATGGAGCGCGACTTATTCACCCAACACGCCTTCGTCAACGAAGTTTGGGCGGGCGATTATCGGGCGGTGTTATTTTATGTGCATCCATCCGTGTTGCATTTAGCCGATGCGGATTGGATTTTTGGGGATACCATCACACTCAGGCACTATGCCGTTGAAAGATATGGCGAAGGTGTTTTTATCACGCTGGACTGGCAATATGCCGATAATCTCCCCCCGAATTGGAGTTGGTTTGTGCATGTATTGGACGAAACTGGCGCGATTATCATCCAACAAGACCGTATCCCGTTGGGCGGATATGCCCCTGCCGATGGCGCGATAGACCGCCTGTACCTGTTGACCTCATCGCAACCAGCCATGTCGGTGCGCGTGGGGTGGGTCGCCGATGGTGCGATTGTCCCCGTCCTAGATGGTGATGGTGTCACCTCCGATTTTATCGTGTTGCCGATACGCATCCCCAGTCGTTAGGGCGAATTTTGTGATATAGTAAAAATGGTGTTGTAGTGGAAAAGGTATATCTAATGGAAGTTTTAGCCCTAGAATATATCATCAAAGACCCCAAAATTCGCGGTGGTCGCCCTGTGGTGGCGGGTACAGGCATTCGTGTGATGGATATTGCCGCATTGACCCAATATCATCATCGCAGTGTAGATTATATCGCTGAAGCGTATGGTCTAACATTAGCACAAGTCCACGCCGCCTTAGCCTATTATTATGACCATCAAAGTGAGATTGATAAACAACTTGAAGATGATGATGAGGCAACATTGAAGGCGAAAGAGCAAAAAATTGGCAACCCGAATCCGCTTTTACCTTGATGAAAATGTGGAGATTGAAGTCGCTCATCAATTACGCTCTAAAGGTGTTGAGGTCGTAACTGCCCGTGATTTAGGTTTATTGGGTGAATCTGATATGAATCATCTCCAGAATGCCTCTCAAATGGGGTGTGTGTTATGTACCTATGACACGGATTATATGGAATTAGCCCATAATGGTGTCACACATTCGGGCATCGTTAAAGGGCGTTGGAATAAACATAATATTGGCGATTGGGTGAATGCTCTCATGTTGATATATAATGTCTTATCACCTGAAGAGATGCTAAATCGCATTGAATATATCTAAGCCTACGGTCTCGGTGTGGATGTCACGAATAACGATGGTGATGCGGGTGTTGGTGATACCTCTGCTACATCCGATGTTGGGCTAGGTGATACAATCACATTAGGCATATGCGTTGGCGCAGGGGGGGTATCTGTTCCCACATAGGACACGCGCCAAATATGCCCATAGATGAAATCGGCAATCACCAACGACCCGTCAGGCGCGATGACCACATCCACAGGGCGAATCAGACCCGTCACAAACGGTTCTGGCGTGTATAAGGCTTGTTCCTCTGGGGTGAATGGCACAGCGAGCGGGTCTATCCGCACGATGCGTTGGCTGTTGGGTGTCCCGTTCCAAAATGCGACAAAGAGCGAATTGAATACGTTAGACGGAAATTGTGACCCCGTATAGGCGACTATCCCACGCGGTAATGTATAATCTGGCAAGGTGAGCATATCGGCTAAAATGGTGAAACTGCCTGTGCGAACAGGGCAATCTTCGCAACCGCGCTCGCGCCAATACGGAAATCCGTAATTGCCACCCTGCAACACGCGCAAAATTCTATCGCCTGCGCCGCTCACCATGCCGTTATCGGTGGCGTACATCTGCCCAAACGAATCGAATGTCAGGTCATACGGGTTGCGGATGCCTTCGGCGTAGACGGTTTTTTCGCCCGTATGCGGATTGATTCGCACAATGCTGGCTTCGTATGGCACAAGGGCGCTGTTGCGTTCTTGGCGCGGGTCGCGGGGTTCGGCGCGGTCTGTGAGTGAGCCGATGCCGATATACAAATAGCCATCGGGTCCGAAGGTCATGCCGTTGGGCTGATTATCAATCAGCGAAAAGCAACACGGCAAATCATCCATGACCAGTTCGGTGGTTTCATCGGGGTTAATTCGCCAAATCGCGCCACCTGATGTGGCGGATAGACGTGAACTGACGTAGAGCGTATCGCTATTGGGCTGAAATGCCAACCCAATCGGCGATACAAAAGATGCTCCATACTGGCGCGATGTGCCGTCTGGATTCATGACGTATACCCCACCTTCACGAGTGCCATTCATGAGCAATGTAGCATACAAGCGCCCATCTCGCCCATAAGTGATTTGCATTGGTTGACCGGGGAATTTTCCGACATGCGATAATGTGTATCCATCGGGGACGCGAATCCGTTCCAAAAAGCCCGCGATGTCATCTTCACACGGAAAGTCGACACAACTCCAGCCTTCTGTGGGGCTAAATGGGGCAGGTGAATGGATGAATACCGTGTTATTCACGACTTGGGCGGGTGTGAGCGTCACCAATGGCGGGGTTGGTGTGATGGTCGGCGTGAAGGTAGGTGATGGGGTATAAGTTGGCGTATAGGTGTTGGATGGTGTCGGTGTGACGGATGGCGTGGCGGTCTCGGTGGCGGTGGCGGTATGAGTGGGTGTCGCCGATGGTGTATCGGATGGGGTCGGTGTGAAGGTAGCGGTGTAGATAGGTGCATCATCCTCAATGACGGGAATAGTCGCCTGAAGTGCCTGTTGGGTGGGCGATTCTGCGCCACAGGCGGTCAGGATGATGGTCGTGAGTGTGATGATTGCGAAAGGCTCAAAGCCTTTCGTTAACCGTTTTATAAGCCCACTAAAGGGGCTATTTTTGCTAAGCCAACCAAGCCAATATAAAAACACCACGCTATCATCCATTCCTGTGATCACGATATAGCCAAAGGGGATTTTAATCACCTTACCCGTAGACTGTAAAGGGCTTGCCTATTTTTTAGGCACTTACTCCGCCTCGCTTGTGGCTCAAAGCCACAAGCGATTTACCTTTGGAAGCCCACTAAAGGGGCTGTTTTTGACCAAGTGTAAGGGGAACTATCGGTTATTGAAGTGGGTATTAGCGCCTTTAATGCGCTTGATGCGAATAGCTGAGGGGTTTTGAACCCCTCAGCGAAAATTGATACTTATTCCATCATGAAAACGCGCTCAATGCGTTCAATCGCCCAATCAATATCTTCGCGTTGGATGACCAACGGCGGGGCAAAACGCACCACATTTTCGTGTGTTTCTTTGCTCAATAAGCCTTCGCGCATCAGGGCTTCGCAGAAACGACGCGCACCGCCCGCCGATTCTTTCAGCTCCACGCCGATGAGCAAGCCTTTCCCACGCACTTCTTTGATGTGGTCACTTTCGATTTGGCGCAAACGATGAAGCAGATATTCGCCTTGTGTTCGAGCGTTTTCTATCATGCCTTCATCCACCAATACGCGAATCGCCTCACGTCCGATTGCCGCCGCCAAGGGGTTGCCACCGAAGGTTGAGCCATGATCGCCAGGGTTGAATACGCCCATAATGGCATTATCGGCTAAGACGGCAGAAATGGGGTAAAATCCGCCTGATAGGGCTTTGCCGAGTGTGATGACATCGGCGCGGACATCTTCCCAATGGGTCGCCAATAATTTGCCTGTGCGTCCCAAGCCTGTTTGCACTTCATCCGCCATCATGAGGATGTTGTGTTTGGTACAAATCTCGCGCACACGTTTGAGATAGCCATCAGGTGGGACGATAATCCCCGCTTCGCCTTGAATTGGCTCGACCATGAAGCCGACCGTGTTGGGCGTGATAGCGCGTTCTAACGCATCGGCATCGCCATAATCCACACTCACGAATCCGGGTGTGAACGGACCAAAACCATCCCGATATTGGTCTTCATCGCTAAAGCCAACGATGGTGGTGGTGCGTCCCTGAAAGTTGCCATGACACACGATGATTTCGGCTTGCCCTTCGGCGACACCTTTGACCTTATAACCCCATTTACGGAGCAATTTGATGGCGGTTTCGACGGCTTCTGCACCGCTATTCATGGGCAACATGCGTTCATAACCGAGCAATTCGCATAACGCCTGAGCGAAAAGGGGCAGTTGATTATTGCGGAAGGCACGAGAGGTCAGGGGTAGGCGGGCGGCTTGTTCTTGCATCACGCGCAAAATTTTAGGGTGAGCATGACCCTGATTCACGGCAGAATACGCGCTCAGAAAATCGAGGTAGCGGTTGCCTTCAACATCCCAAACCCAAACTCCCTCGCCACGTTCCAACACGACATCGAGGGGTTTGTAATTATTGGCGTTGTATTTCTTTTCTAATTGGATGTAATCTTCGTTGGTTAAATCCACTGGGGTATTCAGCATGATCTTTTTCTTTCTCAAAATGAACTCAATTTAGGATGTTTGCACAAATACACTTGGCGATATTTTACATGCCAAATTGAAATATTTGTAGGGGATTAAATCACCTTGCTCATGGATACTATCGGCGTTACACTATTATCATGATCAAAAAGTGGTAGCGCGAGGATAAATTTCGATGAACGAACATTATGAAAAATGGGATGAACTCGCTCCGCGTGGGCTAATTTTTATTGGCTTGGGCATGAGTATCACAGGTGAAGCGATTTCTGCCAAAGCCAGAAAAAAGGGATTTTTGCGCTGGTTTATTTTGGGGGTGATTGGGCTGGTGTGTTTGAACGCGGGTATCTCGATTTTTGGCGAAGCGGTTAAAGAACGCGCTTTGTATGAACTTGACCTGAAAGAAGCCCGCGAGACCGATAAGACCCCTGTGGCATGACCAAACGCATCACTCTGGTTTATGCGCTGGCGCTCTGCCTGATTTTCGGCATTGCCTATCTCGTCACCCGAAGCATTTCGTATGACGATTTCGATTCGTATAATTTCGGCTTGGCGGTGACGCGCTTCGATTTATCGCTCCAACAACCCCAACCGCCCGGTTTTCCGTTGTATATCCTCACGGCGCAGGGGTTGAATAGCCTCATCCAAAATCCGTTATCATCGTTGACCACCCTGAGCGCCCTCACGGGCATGTTGGCGGTGGTGATAATATTTTTCATCGGCGTAACCGTATTTCAATCACCCACGACCGCGTTTCTGATTGCCCTGATATTTGATGCCTATTCAATGGCTGACCAGCGTGAAGGCGCTATCCGATTCGGCAGGTCTGATGACCGCGTTGCTGGCGATTTGGCTGATATGGATGGGAATTTTATTGGGTATCAAAAATAAGCGATCGTCTCACAAACATCATAGGGACGGGATATATCCCGCCCCTACAAACCACATTAATATCGAAGAAAAGTCCCCGCTCCATGCAATGGGGAGGGGATTTAGGGGCGGGGTCGTCATCGGCACATTTGCGCTCGGTCTGAGTTTGGGCGTGCGTCCACAATCGAATTATATGGGGATTTTGTTATGCGGATTCGCGCTTATCTGGATGCTCATTCGTCATCGAAATTGGCGTATCCCGCTTTTTAGCCTGATTTTTGGCGCGATTGGTGTATTCATCTGGCTCATCCCGACCCTCAATTCTGTCGGTGGATTAGACGCATATCTGGCGCTCATCGCCCAACACGGCGAACACGTCAGCACCAGCGATTCGCTCTTCAGCGCGGGCATGACATTGACCTCGCGCATAAACGATTTGCTCGAAACATTTTTGTTGCCGACCTTGGGCGTGAGTGTGTATCGCCCGTTTGGACTGGCTGAATGGCTCATCCTACTGGCTTGTGCGGGATGGGTGATAATTGGCATTTTATGCGCCGATTATCGCAAACCATCCACATGGTTCATCGTGATATGGGCAGTGGTGATGTTCATCCCGTACTTTTTATTCACCTCGCTCAACCGTCCGCGTCTGATGTTGCCGTGTATCCCGCCGTTGTTGCTGTGGGCGGGGTTAGGTTGGGAACGCATTTTGCGGATGAAGCCCGTTTTACGTGGGGTAGGCGTGATAGGTGCATCGGGCTTGGCGGTGTTTTTTGCCATCCAAAGCATCCCACTGGCGACCATCATCCACACCATCCCCGCACCGCACGACCAAGCGCGAGATTATATCCGCCAATTGTATCCACCAGACCAAACCGCGATTGCTGTCGCGGGGTCGTATCGGACAATTCAGACCGAATTAAACGACTATCGTGCCATTTTTTATCGCTATCAATTTGACCCTAGCACGGTTCAAGCACAAATCCGCGCCGAAAATTATGCTTATATCGCCATTGTAGACCGCGATGGTTTCGGCGATGTGATGAGCGCGTTGGATGATGACGGGCGTTATGTGCCGATTGACGATGTGCAATTTTATCGGGATGAGCGCGTGCATTGGGAGCATCATCAAACCCGTTTGCAGGTGTTGATGCCCCTCGACCAACTGACGGCGGATAGATTAACCCTTCCTGAGGATGGCGAAATCAACATCGCCGAAGATGGCAAATTTTTGGGATCGGGGTGGTTTCGGCGTGAAGATGTGGGTGGTGTGATGGCGCGATGGGGTGGGGATAGCCTCATCAGTCAAGTGCGTGTGACGCTCGTGCCACAACATTATCAGGTCGAATTTTTCGCCACGCCATTCACCGACAATATGACCGTGACGGTGATGCTGAATGGCGTGATGATAGCCGAATTGGCGCTATCGGGTGGTTGGGCTGTGTATTCGTTTGATTTGCCCGCCGATATGATACCCGAAGGCGAGATTGTGTTGCTGGAATTGGTGCATGACACGATGCTATCGCCGTATGACCAAACGGGTGGCGCGAGTTCTGATAGGCGTGCGCTCACGGTTGCCTATGCCTGGGTGCGGTTTACAACCGCACCCTAGAGATATTGCCAAGTTTTGCCTCTTTTGCTTGTTGGATAAAATTATCGTCATCTATCAGCGCATTGTCTATCTCTGTTTGATGGTCATAATAATAAGCAAGTGCCGCATGGACTTGTGCTAGGGATAAACCATAATTTTCGGCAATCGCTTCTATGCTATAAGCGTGATAATTTTTGAGCGCCACAATATCCATCACACGGATACCCGTCCCCGCAATAATTGGACGACCTGCGCGGATTTTTGGGTCTATGGCAATATATTCTTGCATGATGATACTCATGATATACCCTCAAATAGATTGTTTGATTGATGTGATTATATCACAATTCCCGTCTAACAGTTTCGACACAATGCGCCTTGTGATACAATAAAATTGCGATTGGATTTGTGAGGAGTTTGGGTAGATGAGCCAAGCAGACATCGAAATTATTGAACGCCGTCGGACATTCATCCGTGTGGGTTTGTTCTTCGTCATCATCGGCACGATGCCGTTTTATCTGTTGGGCTTTATTTTATGGGGGACAACGCCCGATAAAAACGCGCCACGAACCGCGCCAACATCTGAAAGTACGCCGATTCGTAATACTGAGACGAATACGCCATTGCCGAGTAATACCTTCGTCACCTTGCCGACTACATCGCCGTTAGGTCCAACACCCGGTCAATTTGTGCCACCCCCTGTGATTATCCGCACCAATACACCGCCACCCGTGTTCATCCCAACTTCTACACTTGCACCGACTATCACGCCATTCCCAACCAATACGCCGTTGCCAACCAACACGGAATTCATCCCGATTCCGACTTTTACACCTGTGCCAACGAATACGCCACCGCCAACAGAAACACCGTTACCTACGGCAACGCCTGATGTGTTGTTACCACCCACCGATACACCATCACCCTGAGCTAAATCTTGAGTAGGGGCTTGCCACGACAAGCCCTTATAGCCCCACAATTCATGATTTTAGATTGCCGTATTTCAGGATGTACCTGCACAAAAGGAGTCAAAAATTTTGTTAAATCTTAAAAAACATTTGAAAGACCTGACCGAAGCCCATGCTCCATCGGGTCACGAAGCGCCGATTCGGGCGATTTTGCGTGACGCATGGGCAAATTACGTAGATGAATTCCAGACCGATAGACTCGGCAGTTTAATCGGCATCAAACGCGCCACGCATCCACAAAATCCACCCCGAACAATCATGCTCGCCGCTCACATGGATGAAATCGGCATGATGGTGGGTGGTTTTGTCAATGGTTTCATCCGTGTGCATCGCATTAGCGGGGTGGATAATCGCATTTTGCCCGCGCAATCCGTCATCGTACATGGCAAACAACCCCTGCGCGGATTGGTCGCCACCAAGCCGCCTCATCTGCTCACCGAAGCCGATAAGAAAAATTATCTCGGTTTTGACGATTTGCTCATCGATGTGGGATTGCCCGCCGAAACCGTGTCTGAACTGGTCACAATTGGCGACCTCATCACGATGGACGCGCCGTTATTCGACCTCAATGGGCGACGTGTGGCGGGGAAGGCGATGGATGATAGGGCATGTGTGGCGATTATCACCATCGCGCTGGATATGCTCAAGGGCATGTCGCACACATGGGATGTATATGCAGTCGCCACCGTCCAAGAGGAGACGGGGCTAAATGGCGCACGCACGGCGGCGCAATTCATCAAGCCAGATATCGCTATTGCGTTGGATGTCACTTTTGCCGAGCAACCGGGCGTAGATACGGATGATGCGATGGAGATGGGGGCTGGTCCCGCGTTGGGATATGGCGGAAATTTCCATGAAAAATTGCGCCAGCGCATTCGTGATGTAGCAAAAGACTACGAAATTAAGTATCAGGATGAATTTATTGTCGGCGCGAGTGGCACTGATGCGTGGGCGATACAAGTTGCCAACGAAGGCGTGCCATCGGCGTTGCTCAGTTTGCCCATCCGCAATATGCACACGCCCGTTGAGACTGCCGATTTAGGCGATATGGAACGGACGGGGCGTTTATTGGCGCATTTTATCAACGATTTAGCGCCCGACTTTTTAGAAACGATAGAATGGGATGCGCTCAAGGCAGGTTCAAAATGACAATGCAATATCTACAAGCCCTATCCGAAGCGATGGGTGTTTCGGGTGATGAAGAGGCGGTTCGCAAAATTATTTTAGAAGCCATTTCGGGGCATGTCGAAAATATCCGTATCGACCCGATGGGCAGTATCACCGCCTTCAAACGGGGTACAGGCGATAATCTTCCCCGTGTGATGCTGGCGGCGCATATGGACGAAATCGGCTTCATGGTGACAGGTTTCGATAACAACGGTCTCATTCGTTTTACGCCTGTCGGTGGCGTGGATGAACGGATTTTGCCCGCGCTCCGCGTGAAAATCGGCACGGAAGGCGTGAATGGGGTGATTATCTGGACACCGATTCATAAAAATCGGGAACAGAAAATTGTCAAGCAGAGCAATTTACGCATTGATATTGGCGCAACCAACAAAGACGGCGCGACTGCAAAGGTCAAAAAAGGCGACCGAATCGTGTTTGATAGCGCCTTTTACGAAATTGGTGAGCATGTGCTACGGGGCAAGGCATTTGATGATCGCGCTGGCTGTTCGATGCTGATTGATTTAATCCAGAATAACGATTTTCCTGTGGATTTATCGTTCGCTTTTACCGTCCAAGAGGAAATCGGCTTGCGCGGTGCGCTGGTGGCGGGGAATACGCTCAAGCCCGATATGGCGATTATCTTAGAAGGCACAACCGCCAACGATATTCCAGACGCATCCGCCGATCCCGATACACCCGCATCGCCCAACCCAACAGCGCGTATGGGTGCGGGACCTGTTTTGACGGTGATGGATAGGAGCATGATAGCGCATCCGCGCCTGCTCCAATTCATGCGCGATACCGCCGATAAACATCACATCCCCTACCAACTCAAAACGCAGATGGGTGGTGCAACCGATGGTGGCAGTATCCACACATCGGGCATCGGCGTGCCGACCAGTGTGGTGTCGTTGCCGTGTCGGTATATCCACACGCCGTCCGCCTATCTGAACAAACACGATTATCATCATGCCTATAGCCTTGTGTCGCGTGCCTTGCAATCGGTGACATGGGATGTGTTACGTTAGGATGTCGAGAGGCTTATAACCGAATGAACCCATTTCTGAATACCATCACACAAGGCGATTGTTTAGACCTCATCCCACAATTGCAAAATGATAGCGTGGATTGTTTTCTCTCGGATATTCCCTATGGTATCAATTTGGATGATTGGGATGTGTTGCATGAGAATACCAACTCGGCATTATTGGGGCAATCACCCGCGCAGGTCGGCAAAAGCGGATTTAAGCGTCGTGGAAAACCAATTCAAGGTTGGAATGAAGCTGATAAGCACATCGCAAAAGCGGGTTTGAACTTAATCCGAATTATGTCGAAATTGCCAAACAACGCCTTGTGGATGATACCCTCATTTCACCGATGATACATCATCCACAACAACTTGATTTATTTTATGATGAACCATTTGAAAAGGTAGAAGAACTGTGATTGACTTAATTAAAAAATTGACCGAAGCGTGGGGACCCTCTGGCTATGAACATCATATCCGTGCGCTTATCCAAGCCGAAATTGCAAATTTAGCCGATGAAATCATCACCGACCCGCTTGGCAACCTGATTTGTCGGGTGGGTAAAGGTGGCGCGAAAATCATGGTCTCCGCCCACATGGATGAAATCGGCATCATGGCGACCTTCACCGAACCGCATAGCGGGTATTTGCGCTTCGAGCCAATTGGAGGCTTGAATAAACAGACTCTGCGCGGGAATCGGGTCAAATTTGAAAATGGCACAATCGGCGTGATTGGCGTGAATGCCAACGGTGGTGAGGCGCTATCCGATTTTTATGTGGATATAGATGGCGGTGATGAGACTGTCCGTGTGCCACAAGGCTCACCCGCCGGATTTTGGCGCGAGTGTGAAGTGCGTGGGAATCGGGTTATCGCCAAGACGATGGATGACCGTATCGGTTGTGTGGTCGCCATCGAGACCATGCGCCGATTGGCGAAAAAGTCGCCTAACGAGGTGTATTTTGTATTCAGTGTGCAAGAAGAAGTCGGTTTACGCGGGGCAAAGACCGCCGCCACGCGCATCAATCCCGATGTGGGCATCGCGCTGGATGTGACTCTCACAGGTGACGAAGCCCATAGCCGAAAAATGGCTGTCGCGTTGGGTAAAGGCGCGGCAATCAAAATTCATGACCCCGGTTTGGTCGTACCACCTGCGATTATTGATTGGATGGTGAATCGTGCCGAAGCCGATAACATCCCGTATCAACGCGAATTGTTGAGTGGTGGTACAACCGATGCCGCGGCGATTCAAGTGGCGGGGTGGGGCGTGCCGAGCGGGTGTATCTCGATCCCATGTCGTTATGTCCATACCACCAGCGAAACGGTGGATATACGCGATGTGAACGCCTGTATAGATTTGTTGACGGGGTTATTATCTAACCCTGCGCCGTTCCCTGTGGAGTTATAGATAGCTTTTGTTGTATGAGGGACGATATACGCGCTTCGCGCTACGAGGACGCGCAAAAAGGCTTGTCCGTAGTTGTTTTGCCTCACTTTATATCGTCAATGGCTTTCGCGGAGGGTTCAAAACCCTCCGCTAGTCGCATCAAGCGCACTAAAGGCGCTCAAATTCGCTTCTATGACAAAGGTTTGCCTCAAAATTAAGCAAAAACCAGCCCCTTTAGCGGGCTTCTCAAATGATGAGCCTATGGCTTTGAGTTATCGCTAGATGCTCAAAGCATCTAGCTACATACTGAAAAAGCGCACTAAAGGCGCTCAAATTCGTTTCTATGACAAAGGTTTGCCTCAAAATTAGGCAAAAACCAGCCCCTTTAGTGGGCTTCTCAAATGATGAGCCTATGGCTTTGAGCCATAGGCGAGGCTTAAAAATAGCTACTAATCAACTCTAGCAACGCCTGAATATCGTCTGCACTGCCCGATTGTACCCGCGTGTTGCTGGCGCGTGCCATACGACTCAGCGTGGTTACATCGGCGGCGCTCCCGTATGCCACAGGGATGAGGATAACGGGATTCAGCGCGTTGCGGCTGGCGCTGATGGTGTTGATGACATCGTTTAGCGTCACCGTTCTATCCCCTGTATCTTCACCATCGCTCAATAATATCACCGCACGGATTCTATCGGTATCATCCGATGTATTCATCAGCGAGATAATGGTCTGCGTGGCTTTGAATAATTCTGTGCCTGCCAATGGTTGCAAGCCCAAAATGGCTTGGCGCAAGGCGTTGGCATTGCGTTCCAAGTCGCCCAGCTCGACCAAAATTTGCACATCTTCAGAGAATACCGCCAACCCGACACGGTTATTGGTCTCTAATCCCTCGATGAAAGCGATAGCCGCCGTTTTTGCCTCTTCCAGTTTGCGTTCATTCGCCATTGAACCCGACACATCAATCAATAGCCAAATATCGGCTTGCTTTTTGACGAATGCCCAACTTTCTTGGATTGCCGCCACCACTTCGGGCGCAGGCACATCCAGAACAGTCGCAGGTTGGTTAATATCCACGCCATTTTCGGGGACGAATGGATACTCCAACGGCACATCGGGATTGGCAGGTCTGAATCCCTGTTCCATCACCCGTTGTTGGACGGCAGGCGTGAGGACATAATCGGTGAAGATGCGGGCGGCTTGGGCTTGTTCGGGTGTCACCCAAGACGCATTGACGATGCCGAAGGGATGCTCATGCCAGAATGTGCCTTCTTTGGGATAGAGCGCGACCAACCGTTCAGGCGGATGTAATTCGGTCAGACCCATGTTGATGAAGAGCAAATCGTTTTCTTCGAGCGCGACAAAATCGAGATAATCCGGACCTTGCGCGATATATTCTTTGAATTCGGTGGTACGGCGCGAATAATGCCGAATCAGTTGTTCAATATTGCGTACACCCTGTTGCACTTTGGGATCGTTGATGGTTGCCAGCGATAAACGCCGTTCTGTGAAGCCATTGGCACGCGCAGAGGCATAAAATTCGGCTATCAAGGTCGACAGTGCTGTAGAACTGATATATGGGTCGGTATGCCCATAATAGACCGTCCGCCGTCCGTTGGGGATGCCATAATCTTGCCATCCGTTGGGGCTATTCAACACTTCGAGCAATTCTTCCCAACCGATTTGCACATCCTCTGGATTTTGACCCGTGCGTTCTGCAACCGTATTGCGAATGGCGTTCAGACGGCTTTCCCAAATTGCCATCACCACAGGCGCGAGGGCAGTTGGACGGGCTTCTGCGAGGTTGAATAATTCACGCCCAGCAAAATAATTCGCCAACGCCAACCAATGACTCACAGACGGCGCGAAGATGGTCGGACGTTCCACATTCTGATTATTGGGCGCTAAAATCGCGTTTACAATACCCTGCATCACCGTCCCCGATGAGGCATTTCTGCCCACCACATAAATCGGACGTTCCCCACTGGCAAGGCGTTGCCCTGTGATAGGATTGACCCCGTTAGCATACGACTGATTAAACTCGTTAATGGCTTGAGGCAAATACAATTCCGATTCGGGCGCGTAAATGATGCTGATTTCAATCGCGTTAGCAGGACGCTCCACACTGATAGTTGCTTGTGATTGCTCAAACACAACCGATTGATTCGATGTGCCACCATCACAACCGACCAAACCCAGTGTCAGTATCATCATCAACAAGAATAATCGAATAAAAGATAAACGGTGCATAGTCACTCCTTTTTTAACGAATACGTTCTTGTGCAAACCATGTCAATAATTGTGACCCTCTCGCATTTGTGGCTTGTATCAGATAAGGGTCTAATAGCGGGTCATAGACGATGCCCATATCTACTCCCTGATGGAATAAGGTATCATTTTCGCCGATGGGTAAATTGATGGGGCGCAATCCATATTGCGAGAGTTGGCTTTGTTGCGCGGGTTCTAATAACCAATTGGCGAAGGTTTCGATGGCGCGGATGCGGGCTTGGCGCATATCAGCCTCGACACCATTATCATCCCACCATGTTAATGAAAAATCGAACACCATCGGATATTCAGGATAACTGATTTGAACAGGGCGGTTACGCATAAATGCACCGATTTGGGTCAACAATTGGGCTTCGGGCATCAGGGCAATATTCACCGATGTCCCGCGTGTGAGCATGAAGGTCGCCACATCTGTGCCGATGGTGTTGAAGTTGGGGACACTATCTACTATCGGTGCGAGCCACGACAGAAAATCTTGGCTGACGGAGACGGCATTGAGGTTTAGCGAGCGACTATAATATGCTTGCGCCCCATATAATACCATTAAACCGTTCAGGCTACTATCGGGTGGCGCAAACGCGATGTTCACATTACCTTGCAAGCTATTCACTCCAAAATTCGCCCATGTACCCGCTAAGGCGGCGGGTTGAACTGTTCCCCAATCCAGAGGTTGGTCGCCATTTTGGGTGATAGCATCATAGGCAAGCACAGAGGCAACCCAAATCATCGGCGTTTTGGCGAGGACAACGCTATCCTCAACCATAAACGGATGCCCCCGATATGCCACCGCTAACGATGAACTCGCCAACCAGATATCGGGGCGTGTTGTATCATTCCATGCTTCACGCCATGCCGTCATATCATCCATTGGTGTCGGATTCACCTCAATGGTGATGATGACATTATCCATCAAACGTCTATCACTCTGGTTAAATTGGGCAACGGCGTTGGTTATCCATGCGTGCGCCATTGGATTCGCCAGCAAAGTCAATTCCAGAGGGGTAGCTGTAGGGGTTGTCTGATTGCGTTGGATGTAACCCAATCCCACAATGCCTAATGAGATGATGACGAATAAAATGACGATGAATGTGCCTATTTGTCGCATTTGCTGTTATACCTCTCTATGTTTCAGTATAAACGACTATTGCGATTATTATCCCCCATAAATTAGGGGAAGGCTATGGGGATGGGTGGAATTGGGGCATAAGATGTGGATATGTAATGGTGGACACGCACAAACGTTTCCATAGTTCAATTGGTCTAAAAATATGCAAGTGAATGATATAGGGACGATATACGCGCTTCGCGCTAATCGTCCCCTACAGACTACAGACGCAACATTTTCAAATGGGGGTGAAATTTTGGATGGATTGTAGAGGCGGATTAGCGGAGCGTATATCCGCCCTAAAATAGAATGCCTAATTACCGAATCGGTTTAATATTTCCGCACCAACGGGCGATAAATCGCGGGTTGCCGATTTTGGATGAACTGAAATTCTTCGCGGTTTTTCCGCACTTGGTCGAGGTCGATTTTTGCCACGATATACCCCTCTTTGGGAGCGCCCGTTTCGGGGTCAGTTTCATCCGCCATAGACGCAAAAATCTGCCCCCGCGGACCGACAACCATGCTCTCGCCACCAAAATTCAGGGTAATATCTTCGCCAACCCGATTCGCCCCCACGATATACACCGAATTTTCATACGCACGCGAGCGCAAATAGGTTTTCCATTCGTCCATATAATTGACTTCCCAATTCGCCATGACGAGGATCATATCCGCGCCATCTAGCACGAGGCTACGAGTCATCTCTGGAAAGGCGAGGTCGTATCCGAGCAACATGCCAATCGTGCCAACTTCGGTATCATTCACCGATAGGCGAATCCCCTCGCGGAATGCCATGCGTTCTTCACCGCGCAGATGTACTTTGTTATACACATCCACCAATTCACCATCAGGACCGATGAGAATGGCGGAATTATACAACACACTCTCGACACGCTCTTTCGTGACCATCCCAAACGCCACGTATACACCGTAATCGTTGGCGCGTTGGGCGATGAGGTTCACTGTCGGACCAGGGACTCGTTGCGCCAATTCGGTGAAGCGCAAGCCCAATTCGTTGCCACTGGTGATGAGTTCGGGGAACACGATTAAATCCACTTTTTCTTGCGAGGCAATTTTGCCTATCATCTCCGACATTTTGAGCAGGTTCTCGGATGATTCGTTCAGTTTGGGCGACATTTGCACAACGGCAATCGAAATTTCACGCATAGGGTTATTTATCCTTTGGTCAACATTTCACAGAACAGACTATTGTAATGGGGATAAATGGGATGTGACCACCCCATTTTTTAACGCAACCGCCGCAAGATTTTTTCGAGTTCGGGCGGGAGGGGCGCTTCAAAACGGAGGCGTTCCCCCGTCTTAGGATGGTCAAATGCCAATTGATAGGCGTGTAAAAACATGCGCTCGGTCTTCATGGTTGGTTTGCGAAACCCGTAGGTTTTATCCCCCACCAACGGACAACCGATGAACGCCGCATGAACGCGAATTTGATGCGTTCGCCCCGTGAGCAGGTTAAATTTGACCAAGCACATGCCGTTGGTGAAGGTCTCGACCACCTCGAATTCGCTAATGGCGGGTCTGCCTTCGCGCAGGGGGGTCATTTTACGGCGGTCTTTTTGGTCGCGTCCGATAGGCACTTCGATGCGCCCAATTTCGGTTTTAGGTGGGCGCTCTAATAGGGCGTAATACATCTTCTGGACGGTGCGGGCTTGGAATTGGCGCATGAGTTTGCGTTGGGTGAGGTCATTTTTGGCGATCACAATCAAGCCACTGGTCTCTTTATCCAACCGATGCACAATGCCTTTACGCTCATTTTGCATGTCCAAAATTTCATGCCAGCGCCCACATATCGCGTTCATGAGGGTGTTGGTTGGGTTGCCCGCGCCAGGGTGCGTCACCATGCCCGCGGCTTTGTTGATGACGGCGAAATCGGGGTCGTCATGCACCACATCCAACGGTATATCTACCGCGATAGGAGGCGGTTCTGGCGCAATCGGCACAGTCACGACAATCGTCTCGCCACCCCGCAATTTGAGGCTGGCTTTGGCATGTTCACCATCCGCCATGACCAAGCCATCTTTTATCCAGTCTTGGATTTGAGCGCGAGAATAATTTGGAAATTGGCTTGCAAGCCATTTGTCGAGGCGTTCACCGCCACTTTCTGGGGTTAATGTATAGGTATTTGGGGTCATTAGGCTTTCTTATCTATTGAATGATATACACTTTATGGTAGCACATCTGTTTTGTTTTGACAAGCACAAAGTGATAGCACCTGAAACGGCAAATGTGTGCTATCATAAAAAACACGAGTGTTTATTTTAGCATAAAAAGGAGATGTTTTTCTGGACGCACAAGAAATTGCTCGGACTGTTGTGGAATTGGTGGAAGATAAAAAAGCCATCAATATTGTTTTGCTCAACCTGACATCGGAAGCCGCCGTCAATCTTGCCGATTACTTCGTCATTTGCACAGGCACAAGCGATCGCCAACTCAATGCGTTGGTAGACCATCTGCGTGTTGAGATGAAAGAAAAATATGAATTGTTGCCCCTGTCTGTACAAGGCACGGCGGAGAGTGGTTGGGTTTTGGTGGATTACGGTTATGTGATTATCCACCTCTTTTTAGAAGAAAAGCGCCAATATTATGACCTTGAAGGGTTATGGCGCAAAGAAGCACAAGTCTTATTGAGCATTCAATAGATACAATTTGACGGGCATGATAGATTTATCATGCCTCATTTGAGATATATTTGCGCGGGTTTGCACCTCATAGAGGATGTGTTATGCCATTTTTCGATTTGCCACTCGATGAATTACAACGCTATCATCCCGATATTCCAGAACCGACCGATTTTGATGCGTTTTGGGATGCCACGTTATCCGAAGCCAGACAATATCCCCTCAACGCGACCTTCACGCCTGTGGATTATGGCTTGAAGACGCTCGATACGTATGATGTCACCTTTTCGGGATATGGTGGGCAACCGATAAAAGGGTGGTTGATATTGCCCGCCAATACCACCACACCACTCCCCGCTATCCTCGAATTTATCGGCTATGGTGGCGGACGTGCCACACCGTTGAATTGGCTCGGATGGGCATCGGCGGGCTATGCCTTTATGGTGATGGATACACGCGGGCAGGGTAGCTCTTGGCAACGGGGCGATACGCCTGATATTCACGCATCAGGCAACCCAATGTACCCCGGATTTATGACACAAGGCGTGTTGAACCCGCACGATTATTATTATCGCCGTTTGTTTACCGATTGTGTACGCGCTGTCGAGGCGCTCATGACGCATCCGATGGTAGATGGTGAACGGATAGCCGTCACAGGCGGAAGTCAGGGCGGGGGGATGACTATCGCCACCAGCGCCCTCATGCCGACTGTCAAAATTGCTATGCCTGATGTGCCATTTTTATGTCACATGCGTCGTGCTATCGAAATCACGGCGGAATATCCATATCAAGAAATTGTCGCTTATTTGCGCGTGCATCGGCATTTGGTGGATACGGTTTTGAACACGCTCAATTACTTTGACGGCGTGCATTTCGCCAAACGGATTCGGGCGCGGGTACTCTGTTCGGTGGCGCTGATGGATGGCATTTGCCCGCCGTCTACGGTGTACGCCGCCTATAATGCCATTCAGACGCAAAAAGAGATGGTGGTGTATCCGTATAACAATCATGAAGGCGGTGGCGCAGACCACACCCTGAAAAAGATGCAATTTGTGCGCGATATTTGGGGATAAAAAAATCAGGGCGTAGACATGTCTGCGCCCTGATGATATGCGTTAGCGTTTTTCAAAAATCCACGCATCGGTCACACGCGACCACGAGACCAATTCGTCATCGCTGAAGAAATTCGCCACTTCTGCCACCCCGTTTTCGACACTATCCGAGCCATGTACGAGGTTATAACCGACTTCAAGCGCAAAATCCCCGCGGATTGTGCCTGCGGTGGCTTCGTGCGGGCGGGTTGCGCCGATGGTGTTGCGGGCAGATAGCACGGCATTTGTGCCTTCGAGGGCAATCACCACCACAGGCGATGAGGTGATGTAATTGACCAAGCCTTCGTAAAAGGGTTTGCCTTCGTGAATGGCGTAATGTTTTTGTGCCAACTCGCGGGATACTTGCATGAATTTCATGCCGATAATCCGCAACCCACGCGCTTCAAAACGGCGTAAAATTTCACCTGTGAGACCGCGTTGGACGGCATCGGGTTTGATGATGATGAGTGTACGTTCCAAAGTAGTGTATCCTTTCTGAAAAGTGATGGATAAGCATGATACAACATAAAGGCGCATGTGATTGCGCCTTTCGTGCTTGATGGTGATGTTTCTTGCGGTGCATTATAGCAAGTTCAACGCCTTGCGGTAAATATCGAGTGCTTGTTGCAATTGCCCTTGTCGCATCAGACCATCGCCCAACACACGATACACACTGGCATTGGTCTTGTGTTTATCTTGTTTGATGAGGGCTTGCAAATCACCAATCACGCTATCGAGCGCGGTGTTGGCGCGGATGATGGCTTCGTATCCGACCAAGCCGTTATCCACATCGCCCGCTTGGATTTTGGCGCGGGCTTGCCCCAACACCTCTGCCACATTGATGTTACCCGTTGGCACAGGCGCGGGTGATTGTTTGACCACAGGCGGTTGTGGTGCTGGCACAGGTGCGGGTGCTGGTGGCGGTGTGAATACCTGAACAGGTTCTTCTTCGCCGACTGTTTCGAGCAACCAATCGGGGACATCGCTTGTATCGGCAATGCCCGCCTCACTGAGCCAATCGGGGAGGGGTTCATCAGCGACAATCGGCGCTTCGCCTTCGGTTTCGCGCAACCAATCGGGCAAATTATCATCCGATGAGGCTGTTGTCACCGCCACAGGTTTGGTAGGGGCGGATGTATCCATCCAAGACGGCACATTTTCGAGTTCCCCTAATGGCAGGGGCTCATCTTCGAGGACATCTTCGATCACTTCTTGGAGCGGGATAGGTTCATCGGAGAAGATGACCTCTTCATCACTAATCAGACCCATCGCCACTTGGCGTTCTAATTCAAATGCCTCGACCCACGGATCACTCATATCCACTTCGATTTCTTCGGTGCTGAGGGGCGATGACCCAGACGCCTGGTTCTCGAAAATGGCTTGCACCGAATCGGATTGTTCCGATAGGGTATCGGTCAACCAATCGGGCATATCCCCCGCGACTGCTTCAGGTTGTTCGGATATGTCCAAATCTTCGCCTAACCAATCGGGCATGTCACCCGTTGCTAATTCTTCGGCGGGGATGAGCGCATCAAAATCAATTTCGATAGGCGCTTGGTTGGTCGCGCCCCCCATTTCGGGCGGGAGACCCACTTGGTCTATGAGCCAATCCGGAATATTGGCTTGGAGGGGTTCTTCATCTTCGCTGATATAATCTGGCACCTGACGTTTTGCGCCCTCTTCGAGCAATTTGTCCATCCACCCCTTGACATCGTTGGGGTCGCTGATGCCTTTATTGAGTTTTTGGAGCATGGACTCGGTGGTAATTTCATCCGATGTGGCGCTTTGGGCGGTCGTCTTGAGATTTTGCGATTCGGCAAGGCTATCCAGCCATGCGGCGGGGTCGGTTGCATCCAGCGCCGCTTGGTCGAGGTTGTCTACGTTGTCGAAATCAAACGGGTTGCTATCGCTCTCGACATAATTGGGGTCTAATTCGAGGTCTGGCAGTTCAAACTCGACTTGGGGGCGGGTGATGAGTTCATCATCGCTGACCCCTTGCTTTTTAGCGAGGCTTTCGAGCCATTCAATGGTGTTATCGGCGGGCGGGGTGGATGGTTTTTCATCAAATAACGAGTCAAATGGATTTTCAGGCGTTGGCATGGGGTGATGATCGCCATCGTTGACCAAATTACTCAACCAGTCGATGGGGTCGGTGTTGCCATCTGCCAGACCTGCTAAATCGCTAAGTCCTTCGAGTTGCAGATTTTCGAGATTGTCAAAATTGGGCAAATCTAAATCGGGTAGATTATCACCCAAATTCGACAAATCAAATTCTGGGAATTCGTTGGGTAATTCGGCAGTTGTGCCAGAAGCTAAATCCGATAGCCAATCTGCGCTACCTGTATCGCCACCCAAATCGAGGGCAGAGGCGGGTTGGGTGGGGGAATCTTCTGAAACAGGCACATCCATAGGGGGCGGAGGCGTGAAAGGGGTTTTGCCTTGTGGCTTGGATGCTTTTTGCGCCTCTTTTTTGGCGCGTTCTTCTGCCTGTTTTTTCTCCCATTGTTCGGCGCTCATGCCGTAGGGGATGTAGTTGTCTTTAATATCCACGGTAGTCGGGTCAATTTCTTTGACCTGTGGACGCGAGGCTTCATCTGTGATGATGCCTTCGGTCGCGCCCTGACGCACCGCAAGGGCTTCCATCCCCGCCATGATTTGTTCTGGGGTCATGTTGTCGAAATCGGGTGTCTCATCTGCCGATGATGACGATGCCACGGGTTGCGGTGTTGGCTCTGGGGCAGGCGGTGGTGGTGTGCTGGCGACAGGTGTTGGCGCAGGCGTAGATGATGCTTTTTTCGCCTCTTTTTTGGCGCGTTCTTCTGCCTGTTTTTTCTCCCATTGTTCGGCGCTCATGCCGTAGGGGATGTAGTTATCTTTAATATCTACCGTAGTCGGGTCAATTTCTTTGACTTGTGGACGCGAGGCTTCATCTGTGATGATGCCTTCGGTCGCGCCCTGACGCACCGCAAGGGCTTCCATCCACGCCATAATTTCTTCTGGCGACATCGAGTCGAAATCTGGGGTGTTATCTTCTGGGGGCATTTGAGCTACCTTTCCAGCACATGCGACTTTCTTCTAAGTGAACAAGACTGTACATTAAAAATTATTATCTCTCAAAAAATCGGGTTCGTCATCATTATCATCACGCAACCAAGCGGGTAAATCATCATCGTCGTCAAAATCGATGTCATCGAAATCATCGTCTATGTTGGATGATGCCGATGGGGACGTTGGCTGATTTTGCCCAATGCTAAGCGGTTTAATCCCGATAGATGGTTGCGCCCCGCTACGATTGAGCCATGCGGGTGGTCTTGAGAATGCCCACTTGCGCGGTGATGGGGTAGGTGATGATGTCGATGTTTGAGTTGGTGTTTCTGTGGCTTTGATGATGGTGCTGGCGGATGGCATGGTCATCGGTGGTTGGTTGACCTCCGATTCGACAATCGCCGTCAGCCACCCGAAATTGGCGCTGGCGGATGCGACTGCGGCGCTATCTGCAAAACTTTGCTCTATAGGGGCATCTTCATCGGCATCAAAATCAATATCCAAGCCCGGTACCAACGCATTGAGCCAATCGGGGGCATTTTCTGCGGGGGTATGCGAGGCATCGACACTATCGCCTAACGATAATGCCATATCGGCAACGGGGACAGTTTCATCAAACTCGCCGATGGTCTCGGTTTCATCCATAATCCATTCGGGTTGTTCTTCATCGGCGGGTTCATCATCACTCAGGGCAGATAACCACGAGGGGGTTTCTTCTTCGACAGGTGCTTCATCCTCTGCCAACCAATCCAACGCCTTTTCATCACTATCATCGGCTTCTGGACGGGAATTCATCAACCAATCGGGCGCGTCTTCTGTAACCAGCGCCTCATCATCCAAATTATCTGATAAAAAGTCGAGTTCAACTTCTTCTTCGGCAGTTTCATTTTCGGCATCCGACATGCCCATCAACCAATCGGGCGTATCTTCAGCGTCTGGGGATTCGTCATCGGCGAGAGCGAAGGCGAAATCGGTGTCGGTTTGTGGTAAGGTTTCTTCGACCGTTTCAGAGACACCCATCAACCAATCGGGCGTATCTTCATCCTCAGCGAGCGCGAAATCCGCATCGGTTTCGGATGTTTCATCGGAGAATTCCGCGACATTGAAACTGATATTGGTGGCATCGGGGTCGAAGGATGTATCGGCTTGGTTGGTGGTTGCGCCCATGAGCCAATCGGGTGTGTCTTCGTCTGAGAGGGTGAATTCATCATCGGCATGATCATCCGAGAGGAAATCGAACTCGTCCGCCGATACAGGTTGTTCGGCAGGTTTCATATCCATGAGCCAATCGGGTGTATCTTCATCGCTCACCGCTTCCGTTTCATCATCATCAAACGAAAAATCGTCATCATCGGATGGGGGCGTATCGGAGAGCCAACTAGGGAAATCATCGTTGGAATTTGCCATAGTATCCTGCCAATCTTCTTCAGGTGTTGTCGATGGTTGATTTAACACAGAAGCCAAACCACCTGTTTGCCCTGTGAGTTCTTCCATGCTCAACATTTCATCCAGAAAACTGCTATCATCATCCCATGTAGGAGATGGAGTCGAAGCCGTTGGGGTGGGTACGGTCGTGGTGGGTTCATCGTCTATCAGTTCGATACCACTATCTTTGAGCCACGCCATGGGGTCAGCTTCATCGCTAGGTAAATCATCATCCACAAAATTTTTGACGAGGGGTTCATCATCCACAAATTCAATATTGCTCTCGCGCAACCATGCCATTGGGTCATCATCGGAGCTTTTGAGCGTGGTAGATTCTACTTTCTCGTAGGGTGTGAATTGCTCATCGGGTTCATCGCTCAATTCGACCCCACTGGCTTTGAGCCATGCCATTGGGTCATCTGGATTGAGTGCTTGGGTGGGTGCTTTGGTCTTATTGAGCATGTCTTCACTGAGCGAATCATCCAAAATTTCGATGCCACTGGCTTTGAGCCACGCCATGGGGTCGTCTTTATCATACGGGACGGGTGGCAATTCGCTAGGTTTATCATTCGTCATATTTTCTGGTGTGACATCCGTGAGCCACGCCATAATCTCATCATCGTTGCTTGTGGTGTCGTCCTCATCTGTGGCGCTGAATAAATCATCGACGTTAGTTTGTTCAGTAGTGGAGATATTTTCTTGTTCGATTGCTCGATCAAACTTGGCTAACATGCCTGTTAGACCTGTTTGCTTGCGCGAATTTTCTGGGATAACGGTTTCTTCATCCGAAACGGGGCTAGTTGGTTCATCGAGCCACGACAAATCATCATCGCCCAAATCGAGGTTGAGCAAATCATCGTTATCGCGTAATTTGAGGGTGGGGTCATCTACCGGGTTATCTGACCAATCACCACCTAAATCTACCACTTTGTTATTATCTAATTGATTGAGCCAATCTGGATTTTGGTCGCCAAGAATTTGTCCCGCTTTTTTATAATCGGCTTCGGGCAATTCGATGAGGTCATCTGGGGCGGGTTTGCCTTGTGCGATACGCATCGCCAAATACGGGTCGAGGGCTTCAACGGCGCTCAGATAGCGTTGGGCATCGGATGGGCGCTGTTCGCTTAACCAGACTTCGGTCATGATGTAATTGGCATCGAGACAATCGGGCAGGGTATCTAAAACATCCAATGCCATCTCTGCCGCGCCGACAATATCACCCGATTCACGGTAAACCCGTGCCAATGCGAGGCGTAAATCGACCCGTTGGGGTGTTTGTTTGAGCGCATCTTTGAGGACTTTTATCGCCTGTGGGTATAATTGATTTTTAGTATATTGACGCGCAACCGCCCCCGCCGTCAATTGCAAGCGCACATTATTGACCTTTTTATAGGCGGCGTATAAATCGCGCAGTTCATCGATGATTTCTTGGTTATTCGGGTCTTGTTCATAGGCGCGTTCCAGATGCCATAGGGCTTCTTCTTTTTTCTGAGCGCGTTGATACACTTTGCTCATGCCCATATGCGCGATTTTATCATCAGGCGCAAAACTCAACACACGGCGAAGCGTTGTGTTGGCATCATCCCAGCGATTTGCGCCGATTTCTGCACGCCCCAAACGGCGATAAGTCGCCAAATTTTTGGGGAACAGGCTCAGGATATGACGGCTATGAAAAATCGCCTCATCGTAATATTGATCTTCTAATAAGGCATCTATTTTTGCCAAATATTGTTTCAAATTGAGTGTGGACATAAACGCTATCTTCGCCTATCACCTTGTTGCGCCTTTATCACCAGATTATAACACAAAATCTGAGATGCTGTATTGATAGAATATGCCTAACTATGGCACATTTGAGGTTATTAGGCAAGTTCATTTGACAAGTTGTTACAATTTCAGAGGCTGGATATGTCGAAACGCTTATTTTGGATAGTGTTGTGGATATGTTGGATACCGCAATCGGATGCGACACCTGTTTTATCATCCGATTGTGCCGATCATTGCGATATGCCGATGGTGACGATGGCGCAGAATGTCACCCATCCCACATTGGATGATTTTTGGGATGGACGCGCTGAATGGGTGATGGTGAACGCCGATGTCGGGTTGCCGATTGGCGAAAGTGATACGCTCATCTTGCCCAATGGGGTGTATCGATCTTATCTGCACGCCAGCTTTCAATCGGCGGGGATACTCGATTCGTGTGGTGAGCCTGTCGCCTTCCCTGGTTGTCTGACAGTCTGGGAAAGCCGTAGCGCGGGCGAACAATTTTCGCTCACCAGTCGTGTGTGTCTGATTCCGTGTGGGCGATGCCCATGTAGCGACCAACGCGACCATCATGGTTATACGCCCCAAAATACCCGCGCCGCCGCCCAACAATATCCGCGTGTGGCATATGACGGCGAGATGTGGTATATGGCATACGAATGGCATTCACAAGTCATTTTACGGCGGTCTACTGATGGTTTGGTCTGGTCAGATTGGCGGTATTTGGTCGTCCCCGGTGGCACATATCCCAGTAGCCTATCGGCGTGTAGCCCAACTGAACGCATCGGCACGCATCCCCATATTCGCGGGCAACTCGAAGATTGTCTGGTCGGCGCACCGCCCGGAATTTATATCGAAGGCGATACGTTATATGTGTTTGTCGCATCGGGGTCTGCACCCTCCAATATGCGGTGTTATGTCGGGAATAAATACGCCGATTTGGGGCAAATGCGCCTCTGCGATACCGACCCGCTTTTCAGTAGCGCCCAAACCTACGGCGATGTGACCCTGTTTGGCGCAGATGCCAATGCGTATTTCGATTTTCGCTATGTCAGTTCCGCCGAAGTGATAAAAGTGGGGGGAAGATATTATATGTTCTACGAAGGGATTCGCGGACCCAGCGAACTCGAATTTGGGCGTGATAATCAATTCGGGTTGGGGTTAGCGCGTTCTGTTGGGAACACGATAGATGGTGAATGGGAAAAATTCCCCCAAAACCCGATTTTGGGCGATATGCGGGATGATTGGGGTGTTGGTCATGCCGATGTGTTGGTCATCAATGGGCAAACGGTGATGTATACCTCCACATCGCAAACCACACGCGGAAAATACGAACTGCGCTGGAAATAGTGGGTGGCTATGTCAAGATGATTGGGTTATCAGGGCTTGATATATCAAGCCCCGATTTGATGAAGAGATGTTAATGCGTTGGTGGTTGGATTTCTTGTTTTGGCGTTGGCGGTGTGGTGGAGATGATAGGCGCAATTGGCGCGATTGGCACAAGTGCCGCATTAAGCGCCGTGTCGAGGTCATCCACCAAGATGAAGGTCAACGCCTTGCGAACTTCTTCTGGCACATCATCGAGGTCATTCTCATTTTTGCGGGGCAAAATCACGGTATCCACGCCCAAACGATGCGCCGCCAACACTTTGTCTTTGATGCCACCCACAGGCAAAATTTTGCCTTGCAATGTGATTTCACCCGTCATAGCGACATTGCGCTTGGTGGGGCGGTTGGTCAACAGCGATACCAACGCCACGGTGAGCGTCACACCCGCCGAGGGACCATCTTTGGGGACAGCACCTTCTGGCACATGGATGTGAATATCGGTATTGGCATAAAAATCGGCATCAATATTCAACTCATTCGCTTTGGCGCGGATGTAACTGAGGGCGAGTTTGGCGCTTTCTTGCATGACATCGCCTAACCGACCAGTGATCTGAAAGCCCTTACTGCCCGCCATGCGCGTGGCTTCGATGAACAACACATCCCCGCCGACAGGTGTCCACGCCAAGCCTGTAGCGACACCCGGTAAGTCGGTGCGTTCTTCGATCTCGGTGCGATACCCATATTTCGGGTTGCCCAAATATTCCCGCGCCACTTCTTTGGTGATAACGGCTTTTTCGGTATCGCCCGCCGCGATTTTAGTCACGACCTTACGGGCGACACGGGCGATCTCGCGTTCCAACGTCCGCACGCCTGCTTCACGGGTATATTCGCGGATGATGTCGAGCAAGGCTTCATCGGTGAATTCAATTTCATCTGGGCGCAACCCGTTTTCACGGATTTGACGTTTGACCAAATATTGTGAGGCGATCGCCAATTTTTCGAGTTCGGTATAACCACTCAATTTGATGATTTCCATGCGATCCAACAACGGACCGGGGATGGTATCCATATCGTTGGCGGTGGTGATGAATAACACCTCGCTCAGGTCGAAGGCGACATCCAGATAATGGTCACGGAATTCCGAATTTTGTTCAGGGTCTAATACTTCGAGCAATGCCGCGGCAGGGTCGCCTCTAAAATCGCGTCCGAGTTTATCAATTTCATCCAACATGATAATCGGGTTGCGCGTCTCGACACGGCGAATCGTCTGGATGATGCGACCAGGCAACGCGCCGATATACGTGCGTCTGAACCCGCGAATTTCGCTCTCATCACGGATGCCCCCCAAACTCATGCGGATGAATTTGCGCCCCATGGCACGGGCAATCGAAGCACCGAGCGATGTTTTACCGACACCGGGCGGTCCGACAAAGCATAAAATCGCGCCTAAGCGGTCTTTTCGCAGATAATCTTGTGGGGTATCTGAGAGTTCTTTTTCGCGCTCTTTTTTGATTTTACGCACAGCTAAAAATTCCAAAATGCGTTCTTTGATGTCTTTCAGCCCGTAATGGTCTTCATCCAACACCTTGCGGGCATTGTTGATTTCGAGCTGGTCATCGGTGCGTTTTGTCCATGGCAAACTGACCATCCAATCCAGATACGTGCGAATCACACCGTATTCTGCCGATGAGATAGGCAAGCGCGAGAGGCGGTCTAATTCACGCTTTGCCTCTTTATACGCCTCTTCGGGCATCCCCGCACTTTCGATTTTTGCGCGGAATTCTTCAACCTCGACCACTTGGTCATCGCTCTCGCCTAGTTCGCGTTGAATCGCTTTGAGTTGCTCGCGCAAATAATAATCGCGTTGGCTTTTTTCCATCTCCGATTGCGCCTCAGATTGGATTTTGCGCCCCAATTCCAACACATCCAATTCTTTCGCCATCACATCCGAGAGGATACGTAACTTGCCTTCGGCGGTGTTTTCTTCGAGGATGTTTTGCGATTTATCCAAATCCATCCGCACATAAGTCGAAATGGCGTAGACCAATTGCAACGGATCGGTGGTGTTGAGTGCCGAATTGACCAATTCGCTAGGGATATTGGGCAGTAAATCGGCTAAACGGCTGAATTGGTCGGTGATGGTTCGCATGAGCGCCTCTGTTTCGAGGTTGAGATCCACTATTTCTTTATCAAACCGCACCCGTGCCATCAAAAATGGTTCTTGACTAACATATTCGTCAATCCGTATCCGCGCTTGGCATTGTACGAGGATGCGAATCGTGCCGTCTGGTGCGCGGAAAATGCGTTGGATGTATGCCAACACCCCAATCTGATGAATATCATCCGGACCGGGCATTTCGAGTTCGGGCTTGCGCGATGTGAACAACCCGATGAGGCGGTCTTTGCTCATGGTGGCATCAATCAGCGCAACACTGCGCGGTTGCCCAACTGTGAGCGGGACGGCGGTTTGGGGATACGCCACTAACCCACGCAGGGGCAAAATCGGCAGTACATCAGGTAATTTAATGTCATCATCTTCATTCGCCTCTGGATGATCGCTTGCAAATGAATCATCGGGCGAAAAGTGTACATGGTTAAATTTTTCCATATCACCTACATTCTTTTTTGATAATACAATCTTAAAGATAACACGATTCTGTAAAATATAAGTTAGAAATTATCAATTCTCGAAGGTTTGTTGCTTTTAATCCCGATTTTGGTTTATGATAAAAGTAAAGAATTGGCACTGCGTGAGCGACTTTTACCAAAACTATCGTCTTTTTGAATGTCGTCATCGCTACACCGACAAATAGCGAGGGACAAACATGATTTACAAAGTGAGTTATGTGATACAAGGCGGAAACCGACCGGGCGCTATCCGCAACGAGACGGAAATCCCGCAATTGGGGATGCGCGTCAAAGTTGGCTCGCAGATATTTCGGGTTGTCGAAGTCTACGAGATGATGCCACCCCGCGATGGAACGCAATTTATCCATGTGGTTGTGGCATCGGAACATGATGTCGCTTTTTCGTGAAGCCACTTTGTTAAAATTCAAACTCATCAAAATCTTTGCACAGGGTGATCTCGCCACTATAGGTTTCTGCCGCCTCGCCAACCAGTGGGGTGGGGTCTGTATTCCACACTTGATAATGAATTAAATATAACGATTTTGCCCCAACCGCCGTTGCCACTTCGCCCGCTTGTCTGGCGGTGCTATGACCAGGTGGCGGACCCGCCGCCTCATGAATGAGGAGGTCTGCATCTTTTGCCAATTCATATAAATTGGGTGTCGGCTCGGTGTCACAACTATATGCCATGACTTTCCCTGTGATTTTATTCACCACACGCAAGCCGATAGTCGGGACGAAATGTTTGACCGCCCACGAGGTGATCAGAAATTCGTCATTTTCCATCACTCGCGCCCCGTTGCGCTCGCTGATGCGATGAAACGTCGTGTTATAAAAATTCGGGAATTCTTGCCAACCAAAGCTCATCATCATATCTTCAACGCGGTTGATGCAATGATGCAAGCCATAAAAGCGTAAAGGGGATTGCCTGCCCAAAAGCCACATGTGCATGAGCATATTCGGCACACCTGCCACATGGTCGGGGTGAAAATGCGTGAGGACGACATCGCGCAAATCTTCATCATCCACGCCTAAGTCTTTGATTTTACCCAACGGATTCGACCCCGCATCAATCAAGACGGGTGTGCCTTTGTCGCCGATGAGGAGCATGTGTGTATAGTCGTGTTGGGCATCATTGACCGCCGCCGCCGACCCTAAAATGATAATTCGAGCCATAAAGTTGACCTACATCAGTGCTTATGTAAATGAATGATGTCCTCATTATAGCAGATAGCCCCTAAGTGCAAGTCTGAAATCAGATTTTAGGCTGGCGTTTACGATGAATTATGGATATTGGGGTGTATATAAACACAAAAGGGAGCAAATCGCTCCCTTCTGTAATAGTGGTCAGCTTAGATTACTTGCTCAATTTCACGACGTTAGAGGCTTGTTCGCCTTTCGCGCCTTGTGTGATTTCAAATTCCACACGTTCCCCTTCATTGAGGGATTTGTATCCACCACTGTTGATGGCAGAAAAATGGACAAAGACATCTTTGCCATTATCGTGCTTGATGAAACCATAACCTTTTTCTGCATTAAACCACTTCACCTTGAATACGTTGTGCCATGTTGTTTTAGCTCCTGTGCTAAATTGAATCAGACGAAAAAATTTTGGTATTCACTTTCTTTGTTGCTACACAGAAGAATTGATTTTACACATGCACTTGGGGAAGTGAATGAAAATACAAGTTACTTCAGAACGACCTCAATTGAGGGTTATTATGTGTTGCATCAGTTATTCGCAAATCCATATTTAGCATACCTGTAAATTGATACGGATGTCAAGCGCCGATTATGACTTTTTGCTTAAATTGCATGGCGATTACATCATCCCAACCGTCCACAGCGCGATGCGTGGTGTGATAATCGATTCGATTACCGCCGCGATGAGCAACCCAGGGATGATAATCCCGATGAACAATTTAATCGAATCGCCCAAGCGTACCGTCCACGCATGACCGACTGTACTCCCTTTTGGCGGGCGTGTCACCACTGCGCCCATCGCCAACGCCGATGCCGATGCAATCAGCAATACGGTCAATTCGATGATGCCGTGTGGCAAAATGCTCCCCGCGAGGATAATCGGGTTATATCCCGCTACGAACACCGTCCCGCAAATATAACCCAACACGGCGAGCGTTATCGGCGGAATCACCAAGCCCATCACGCCAAATGAGAACATGCCCAACATAAAGGTGAGGATAATCACACGGATATTCTGGTCGATGATGAAGCCCATCGGCAACGCTTCGACACGGAACACAAAATCGTGCAACTGTCCACGCGCATCACGTAACACCTCCTGTGGGGGCAACGGCAAGCGGAAATCGGGGTGCATGGCGACCAAATTCCCCGCCACAAATCCGATAATAAACACCACCCCCGCAATTTTAATCGCAGGGCGAATTTGATGCAGGGTGTAGGGAATGGCGCGGGTATACCAGTCGATGATATTTTTAGCGGGCGTGCCGTTGTCATCTACAGCACGGGCATAACGCCAAACCTTGCCGAAAAATCCGCGAATATTGAGTTTATCGATGATGTTCCCCAGCAATTCTTCGCGGTTAAAAAGGCTATTGCCAACGCGCAAAAATAACACCGCCACCACAACCATCCCGATGATAATCGCCCATAACGCGCCGATGCCGCGTGGCGATTCGGCATCGGGTGCCATGAACATAATCACGCTTTCACCTTGTATGATGAGCGCCATCGGGATGATGATGAAGCTGGCTAATAAATTCGCCGCACGGGTGCTATTGGTCTGGCTACTGACGACCACCGCGCCCGCCACCATCACCAACGCCTGTACGCCTGTGAGCAACATAATTTGCACCACCAATAAAAATTGGGGTCGCCATTGATATTCGCCAAAAAACAGCGACAGCATGTACACCGCCATCCCGCCAAAACTGGAGAGCAGGGGCGGAATCATCGCCGCCAGCGTTTTGCCGATGTATAATTCGGTGTTGGTCAACGGTGTGCTGAGGAGTGGCTCTAGGCTACGGCGTTCTTTTTCGCCGACAAATGTTTCGAGCGCAATAACCAGCGAAATCGAGATCGGGAAGAATCCGACAATCATCAGCAAAAACGGCACGGTGCGCTCACCGATGAGGCGTGCGCCAAAACTATCGACATAATTGGTGAATTGCGTGGCGACAAATTGCGCCAAAAATGGGAATAAGAAGGTCAAAATAACGATGGGGGCTAAAATGCGCCAATCCCGAAAACTATCCGCCACTTCGCGCCGTGTGATGATGAGCGCGTTGCTCATCACGCGCCGAAACCCTACCAACGGATTGCGTATCGGCACAGCTTGCGGGGTATTGGTGTTCAATTCGATAGGGGGGGTATGGGTAGCCATTAGGCAGTCTCCTGTGTGATACCTTCATCTTCTCTGACAACGCGCAAGTAAATATCTTCTAGGGTTTGGGTGATGGGGGCGAGCGTGACCACCTCGATGCCCAATCCCAGCGCACGGCGTAACACATTGGGGTTATCCTGATGCGGTTGGGATGTGCGGTAGCGTACCCAATCTGTACCCGATTCGAGGACGGTCACGGTATCGGCTAAATCTTTAGCGAAGCCATTTAATATGCCATTCACACGCAATTCCATAATCGGGTCGCCGACAAATTGACGGGCGAGTTCTTCAAATGTGCCATTGGCGATGATTTTGCCATGTCGGATGATGGCGATTTTATTGGCTAAAATTTGCGCTTCCGTCAGGTTATGCGTGGTGATGAGAAACGTGCGCGATTCTTTTTGTAGGTCAATAATGGCATCGCGCACTTGCTTGGCGCTGACGGGATCCATGGCGGATGTGGGTTCATCCAACAATAAAACGGGCGGATTATGCAACATTGCACGCACCAGCGCCAATTTTTGCTTCATCCCTTTGGAATATTCGCCCAAGCGTTTATCCAACGCGAAGGTCAATCCGAATTGCTCCATCAATTTAGAGGCACGTTTGCGCGTTTCGCTATCGGGTAGGTGATACACGCGCCCAAAGAACAGCAGATACTCCATGCCTTTCATGCGTTCATATAAACCGTGTTGTTCGGTTAATACGCCGACATGCGCCCGAACTTGGGCGGGCGATTCGCTCACTTCGTAGCCCGCGATCCATGCTTTGCCAGAAGTGGGTTGCAAAATCGAGGTCATCATGCGGACGGTGGTGGTTTTGCCTGCGCCATTCGCGCCGAGTAGCGCCAACACAGACCCCGCGGGGACGGTCAGGTTGATGCGATCTACAGCGCGGAATGTGCCAAAATCTTTGGTGAGGTCGTGACATTCTATCATGGTGATTTATCTCTTATTTGGTCATTTTCACACATGATAAGAGTATCACACGTTTGCATGAGATGGGCATGAAGATTTGGTAGGGGATAGGGTGATTGTGGTGTACAATATAACTAAAGTGAAAGGATAAACGCATGTCTCTGCAAGAAATGATACTCGAAGCACGAAAATTATCACCAGAAGAACGCAAACAACTCATGCACATTTTGGTGGATATGATGGGTGATACATCTTTAGACTTAGATGAATCTGGATATAGCAAAAAAAGTTTGCTTGATTTCAGAGGTCTTGGCGCACATGCCTATGATGGCACAGACGCACAGGAATATGTAAATCAACTACGCGCTGAGTGGGATGATCGCCCGTGAAAATTGAGGTTGCGCTTCAAAAAGTGGATGTATTGGCGATTGAAACAGCACCTTTTATTTATTATGTTGAAAATCATCCTCTCTATAGTGATAAATTGGATTTGATTTTCAAGATTGTTGAAGCTACGAATATCAAAATTGTGGCTTCAACAATTACATTGACAGAAACGCTTGTGAAACCTCTCAAAAATAGTGATAACCAGACTATAAACGCATATCGTGAATTGCTGATGCGTCATAAATCCATACAAATTTATTCTGTATTGCCAAGCATTGCCGAAAAAGCGGCTAAATTACGCGCAACATATAATTTGAGAACGCCTGATGCGCTTCATATTGCCACAGCGATTGAATCGAATAGTGACGTATTTTTGACCAACGACTTGGGATTAAAACGCATCACTGATATACAAGTTTTGATTTTGGATGAATTGGAAATAAAATAGGGTGCATAATCAGTCATGCACCCTATCTATCAGTTAATTCATGTTTAGGCGTTGGGGCTATCGGTTGCGGGTTCGTCTTTTTTCTCAGATGCAGGTTCAGATTTCTTGGTTTCTTTCACGTCTTTGGGTTTATTATCTTTCTTGGGTTTCACATTGCGTTCCACCACGGGGTCTACCAAAGCGGTGTCATATTTGTAACCTTCTGGCAGGGGTTTTCTGCGACTATTCACCAACATCGCCGCGGCTATCACAAACCCGACTATCGAAACGGCTTGCGACACGTTGATGCCATTCACGATGGTTAGGTCAATACGGATGAATTCGAGTATGTAGCGGATGACGGCGTATTGCATAACATACAACAACGCAAATTCGCCATGACGGAAGTTGTCGCGCTTATTATTGAATAGCCATAGCAAGACTAAGAATGCGACAAAGCTCCAAATAGATTCATATAAAAACATCGGATGGAAGCCTTGCCCGTAATATTGAATCCCATCATATGGGGCAGGGGGATTGGCGATTTGCAAGCCGAAAGATGAGCCTGTGGGGATGCCGTATAATTCTTGATTGACATAATTCGCCCAACGACCAATCGCTTGACCGAGTGGCAACACGATGCCCGCAATATCCAACCATGCGGGCAGTTTGAGTTTATTACGGCGAATGTAGATATATGCGCCCAAAAAGCCACCGATGACCGCGCCGAAGATGCTCAAGCCACCCGTCCAAATGGCGATTGCGCCACCATCGGTATTGAAGAAATTGGCGAAATACCATGCTGTATCGCGCCCTTGTTGGATGGATGACAACGGCGGGAACAAGACAAACCACAACCGTGCAAACACGATGCCCGGGATAATCGCCCATGTGAGCGCACCGTAAACATGTTCGGGGTCACGTTTGGAGCGTTTGGCGATATTCACCGCCACGAAAGTCGCTATCAACATCGCCGTAACGATGATGATGCCATAATAGCGGATTTGTACCGAGCCGATTTGAATAAATTGACTTTGAAACTCTATGTCCATAGATTAATCCTCTTTCTTTGTGCCTTTCAGCAAGTGATAGACATGTGTGATACGTTGGATGCTGGTGATTTGAGTGCCTATCGCCAACACCCACAAGCCTATTTCTAATATTGGTATTCCCGCCAAGCGCGGGATGAATAACACAATGACCATCATTATGACACGTTCTAGCCGTGAGAAAAGACCGATTTTTACATCTAGCCCCAAACCTTCCCCTCTGGCGCGGGTATAACTGACCATAAAGCTACCAATTAGCCCCAAAAGGCTGGCTATCAGCATATCTGTACGGGCTTGCGTGGCGAAAAAATAGGCGAATCCGCCGAACAGCGCACCATCGGCATAACGGTCTAGGGTTGAATCCCAAAATTTGCCAAAGTCATCTGTCCGTTTCATAGCACGGGCGGTTGCGCCGTCTAACGCATCCAACGGCAAGGTGATGAGTAAGATGATTCCCGCCAGCGTGAATTGACCCATGCCGATAAATATCGTCCCAATCAGCACGCCGATAAACCCCACAAGCGTGATGGTATCAGGGTGAATCCCAAGCCGATAGAGCATCATGCCGATACGATTCAGCAGGGTAGCCGTTTTGGTGCGGATAAAATCGGTGCGCGTGGTTGGCTTGTCGGTCATGGTGTATTGTTCCATCTTGTCAAGATGTGCATTTTCTTGTATCGTTTAAGTATATTCGGGGCGTGGCGCAGCCCGGTAGCGCGCTTCGTTCGGGTCGAAGAGGTCATGGGTTCGAATCCCGTCGCCCCGATTAACATGATACAAAAAAGCACCCATCTCGTATAGGATGGGTGTTTTTTATCCCTTTTTACAAATCACAATATACTCACCGAGCATGGTGTTGACTGTTTCGCCCTTACGGTTACTGGGTGAATTTTTGCTTGGCATAACTTTATTACTCAGTGAGCGTTCATAAGTGATAATATGTTTTAATCCATGATGTTCAAATTGTTCTGCTATAAATTGGTCAGTTGGAATAAGGACGTTTTTTACACGCCGATTTCCGACAATATAAATCGCATATCCGCCGATACGAACCGCTTTTGATACATCCGCTATAGATTGCGCTAAGTCTTGATAAAATGCCGATACTTCAAATGCCCGCTTGGGTGATTCGAGATAAATCGCTTGAATCGCCTCACTGATGACACCTTTCAGATAGAGTGTCTTATCTGGTTTGCCCCCCATCATCATTTTGTCTAACTGACGGGCATCCTTAAATCCAAGCCATTCATTGGTAAAGAGCGAAAATTGACCATAAGCAACTGTCGTTTGGCTATCTCCATAGGGTGGACTGGTTAAAATCACATCAAATTGCTTACCATTGAATGCGAATGAATTATTTTCTAAGCAAATTTGTGTGTTATCTCGTAGTTTTGGCAAATAAACATATTCATATAGGCGCAAGATATGGCTCAGATTGGCATAAAATATGTTTTCTACATCGGGTGTAAAGTTGGCTAATTTCTCTTTTGGGATGCGATATAACTTAAACTCATCTTGACGTACATACGAACACGCCCTTATTGTTTCTGAGAAGGCAATCCAAAGCAGGTACTGAAGCGGTGAATCACTCATCTGGTCAAGCGCACATTTGATACGTCCTAGTTGATACAGAACCTGTTCCGAAAACCAATAATGAACATTGGTGAATTGTGGGATGCAGACATCAGCATCACGAATTTGTTCAAGAAGATGTTTGAATTGTCGTTTTTGTGTGGTTATACCTTCTAGGTTTGCATGTGTGAATTTCGCCTTGCAAATGAGAATTGCCAATGGATTGAGGTCATAACCATATAATGTGTCGAATTGATGATGTAAGCCTGCTATCAAAGAGCTACCAGAACCACAATATGGGTCTAACAGGGTTTTGCCATGCAATCCAAATTCATCTAATAGCGCAATGCCAATTTGTGGGAGCATCGTTGCTGGGTAGCGATGTAGATTAGGGTACTGGCTGGCATAAGATTGACCCTTAAAATCATATTGTGGTTTGCGTATCACTTGATATTTGGTCATACTAAGTCACGAATCTCATTGAATAATTCGGGCAAATTCGATTGTTTAACACGGAAACCCGTCCCATGATTACGGGCGCGGGTGACATCATCATGTAAACGTAAGTCTACCACAATATTTTCGGCTAGGAATTGATGATAGAGCGTTTCTTGCACTGTACCTTGCAATAATCGCGCACGGTAATAATGAAAATATTCGATACCATCTCGTTCTTCCACAAATGTATTGACAAAAATCAGCGCGGGAATTTTCTGCACGAAACGTTTTACAAGGTTTTCAAGTGACCAAACTGCAATAACATGTGTTATCACGATGCGCTTTGAGTTCAATGTTTCCTAAATCGGGCATAGCGATGTTATTTTCTGTCAGCCCCAAATGATGTTCTAGTGTATGCCCAACACCCGTCGGACCGCGCCGAATAGATGGTATAAAACCACCATTTTTGATAACTCTAAATTTTTCGATGAATTCATTCAAGTTCATATTTTTTATCCCTCATGCACCATGCGCCACAGCACAAACACCGCGCCAAAACCAATCACCATCGTGAAGATGCTCAGGGTGTTCAGACTGCCCAATAGGGCATATAAAATCCCACCGAGCCACGCGCCACCCATCCGACCAATTGCGGATGCACTGGCACCTGCGCTCAATATTAGGGCGCGTTCTGTGGGCAAAATTTCACTCAAAATCGGGGTAAATGACACAATCGCCACTTCAAACGCGAAGAAAAAGACGAATAACCCTATCAACGCCATCGGTAGGCTAAACGTGAGCATGGGCAATATCACATGACAAATCACACACAATATCGCACCAAACAGCGCCATGCGTTTTTTGCCGAATTTGTCTCCAAGCGCAATCACACTGCTCTCGCCAAAAATTTCTGCGAGGGCAATCACCACCGTCACCGCGCCCAAATTGCCGAGTGATAAGCCGAAATTGCCCTCCATCCATAAGCCATAATTGATGAAAAACATTTCGTTGGCGATGATAATGAGCGCCACGAACATCAACGCGCCGAGCGCCTGTGGATGCTCTAATAATGCCCGCCAGTGAATGGGTTTGCGTTCTCCGTTGGATTTGTCGGGTATATCGGATGGCAACAAGAACGTCACGAGGATGAATCCGATGACGGCGAACAGGAGCAACATCCAAAAGACGGCGCTCAGACCCACATTTTCGAGCAACAATCCGCCTAACGGCGCACCAATGACCAACGCGCCCGCCCAACTCAGTTCGGTGATGCCAATCGCTTGGGCGCGTTTTTCATACGGGATTTTATCAGATAGATAGGCTTGAAAGGCGGGATCGTACACCATTTTGGATGCGCCGAACAACAAAAAGGTGAGCGCAACCGCCCAAAATGTGCCGATGATTGCGCCCATCGACCCCGCGAAGATGAATAACCCCAACGCGCCCAACATCACACGCTTGCGCCCGTAGCGACTGGTCAGCGGGGCGACAATCGGACTGAATAAACCCGTCCCACCTTGTAAGGCGATGACCGTTTGCACATCGTTGACAGGGACACCCAACAATCGGCTAATGGCAGGCACAAACGGATACAAAACACGCCTGCCCATATTCGGCGCGAGGCGTGCAAATGTGACGATGAAAATCATCAAAAATGAGGATGAATCGGTGGTTTTTTCGGGGGGCATATATCCTGCTTGATGAATAAACGTACCAATAAAAAGATGCCAATACTGATGCACATGCCACCCACCGCCCAAAACGGCGCACGGGTGAGGATGTCGCGCATCATCTCGAAGGGGTAATCTGGAAAAACATGACTATGGCGCAAATTTTTGAATAGCATCAGCCCCGCTACGCATACGCTGGTCAAGATACCCACGCCTGCGCCTAATATCAACGTCCATGTCGCACGGTGGGATGTCGGTAAGGCGTTATGGCTGATTATCCACAAACTGATGAGGCTGATAGATAACCACACACCCAACACGATGACGGCAGTCAGGTCATTATCTTCTAATCCAGACCAAAAAAAGATGACCGCGCCACACAGGATACTATTCCAACGGGCGCGGTTTATCCAACGGGTGGGTATCATGATTTAACGGCGTTCCGCCTCTGAAATGCGGAGCGATTCGACCTCTTGAATGGTGAGTTTTTCAAAGCGGAAAATTTGCGCCTGATACACCTCTAATTCGACATACAAGCCATTTTGTGCCAAGTTTTCGCCGTCATGAAATGCCGAAACACCACTTAACACATCATATAAGCGCCATGTACTGCCATCGCGCAAAAAGTCCCAACCATATAATTTGACAATCCCTTGTGACCAAACGGGAGTCATGTTGACGACCACCACACGAAAATCATCTTCGAGCGTCCAACCATACGCCAACAAACCGTGATTGGTGGTGTTGCCTTTGTAGGGTGGGGCAATATCGAACAAGCGCCAATTGCCGTAATGATACACCGCACAGCGCGTCTCGCGTAGGAGTTTGCGATAAAACCCTTCGAGGGCGTAATTGGGCGATTCATCGGGTCGTCTGCGGATTTGTACGGGTAATTTGACCTTACGAGCGGTCAATTGACCTTCGTGTAATAAAACAGACCCTGGCAAAGTGGCGATTAATGTGGCGGCGGGGCGACCTTTGTTCACGCCGATGGTCGAGGCGGCGCGTTGTTCGTCATGATTTTCGATGAAGCGTACTTGTCTGGCTTGAAAATCAAACGAAGCATGCAGGTGTTCTTTAATTTTGGGAATGTCGCCTTCCAAAATGCGGTCATACAGGCGCTTATCATACGTAAAATCGAACCCCTGTTGGAGCATGGTATATTCCATATCCCAATACACTTCGGCGATGAAGATGAATTCTGGAAATTCACGCTTAATGATTGGGATAATGTCTTCCCAAAATTCGGTGGCGGGGGCGGTCTCTGGCAGATGCTCGCCCCATGTGTGCGAAAACACGGTATTCGTCATGAGCATTGCCATATCGCAACGGATACCATCGCATTGAGTGGCAATATCATAGATGACATCGAGGGCGGCTTGGCGGTACGCCATCGAAAACGCATTGACTTGGGCGGTATCTATCCAACCGGGAAAATTGGGGTCACGTCCGTGTGCGATAATCAATTTTTGCTTTTTATCATTTTCTGTCGTAAAAAAGCGGTCTGGATATTTTTTGAGATCTTCTTTTGTGCCACGCACCATGAAATGCGGGTTATCTTTCACCCAGCGATGGTCGGTGGCGACATGATTAGGGACATAATCTAAAATCAGTTTGATGTTGCGTTGCGAAAGTCGCCAGCGTAAATTGGCGAGTGCATCACGCCCACCGAGCCGTTCATCCACCACATAATCGCCAATGGCATACGCCGAGCCGATGACATCTTCTGGTGTGACATCGGGCAGGGCATATTTATATTCGTGGATATAATTCAGGGCGCTTTTACGACCAGCTTCGCTTCGTTGCCAGACCCCCATGAACCAAATCGCATCAATCGATAGTGAGGCGAGATCGTTGAGGACTTCATCGGGAATATCCCACAATGTTATTTCGCGCTCATACCGTTTGCTCAAATCGTGCAACCAAACCCAGGTATTAATCTGATAAATGAATGGTTTGGGATTCCAGAGTGACATACAATAACATCCTCACAATAACATTCGGAAGCCCTTCCATTGTATGCTTGCGGATGAATTTTGTCCAATGAAGATTGATTTTTTGATAGTGGCTTGTGTAAATTGTGCGATATATCATGCGTTTTACATTGCTTGTCTACGAGTCGTGCGAACAATATTCATATCAATTTTTTACCACTTGGTATGATCGTCGAAAAATCTATTTGTTGATGGTCTTGCACCCATGTGGCAATAAAAACTGATTTTGCTTGTGCGCCTTTGGGATAATGATATTCAAGAATGTCTTGCCGACTATAACTCACAAGTAACTTTGCGACATCAGCACTCATGCCAAATGGTGATATAATGCACGAAAAAATAGGTAACGCAACTTTGCTATAACCCAATAATTGCGAGACATCTAACAAACTGATAGGTTTGTTTTTACATTCGATGAAGGCAAATTCGATGCGATTGTCGTGAACGATAAACCCGCAAATATCCACTAAAATATCAAATGTGAGCCATTCGGATTTGTTAGTTGGGTTGAGATTTTCATCTTGTAGGATGCGTTTAATGGGCTTTCGGCTACCATCTTTGACGATGATATGTTGTGATGGAAATCGTTGTTGAAGAAATGTATTGAGCCACACCATAATATCAGGATACATCTCTTTTTCTGACGCATACGGCATGATTATTCCTCACCATCATCAAGCAAGGGTGCAGATGGTTCTATCTGACAACCGACAGCCTTGCAAATTTCCCAATACGCATCAAAATGTTGTCCGCGTAAATAATGTGGCAATTTTTCGGATTGTTCATCGCTTTGTATGGGTTTATTGCCTCTTTTTTTGCGCCGACCAGGACAAGGAATATATTTATACGCTTTTGCATTTTCAACTTCTGAGGCGGAGTCTTGTTCAATGAGTTTATTTAGGGTGTACTGCTTATGCTTGAATGAGAAACCAACTTTTTGAAAAGGGGTGACAAAAATATTGATTTGATGCTCACGAAACCCACGTCCTAAATTTGGATGCCCCCAAGTGATATTCTGCACGGGAATATCGAGGCGCATTTGCATGAGGCGACATAATTGAATTGGCAATTCCCAATTTTCGTTTAATATATCCAGCCGCACCCGATTGCGCTTATCCACGTAACGATTTGCGGTTCGGACGTTGCCCGCTACATCTGCATAGCCCCGAATAAATTCCATTTGAACATCACTGGGTACAAGATCATCTCGTATCACTTGTGGGATGGTCATAAACCGATAATCGGTTTTACCTTCCAAATGAAGGATAATATCGCGCCAAGCAATTGTCCGTGATGGAAACGTGAGGATAAGGTCAATGCTTGTTTTGCTATCTACTTGCCGATATTGACATCCCAATAAATCTACAATGCGTGTTTGGATGCGACTCAATCCCAATTCAATACTTGTGGGGACATCAATCACCTTTTCATCATCATCTATATGTAAATTTTGATAGGGAAATTGGATGATAACACGGTGTATATCGGGTGTATCTATGATTGTCCCGCGCCCGACAATCAACCCCAATAAGTAAGCGACATCGTGGTCAATATAGTCATCCCCGATGATAAATCCATTCATAATTACCCCTCAGATGGTTTTTGAAATATCAGAATATACTCATGACATTTATTGATGCGGAACACACTCGGATACCCCAACGGGCGCAGGTTATTATATTCGTGTCGCCTATCCCAGATGATTAAATCGTCATAGATGAAGCCGATTTCTTCCATCATGAGCGCAATATCGGCGTGAAATGGATAAAATTTATTCTTTTTGCGAATATCCATCACCACCACACAACAATATTTCCCCGCTTTGAGCGCCGTAAATACAGGCTTAAACACCATCGCTAGTTCGTTCATGAATTGGCGATAATCATCAATTTTGCCTAAATCATTGGTTGTGTCGCCATAATCCCGAATATCTTTGCCATCGGCTGTCCGTTCACGCGATAAGATATCCCAGTATGGGGGTGATGTGATGACCATATCTACAGAATTCGGTTGTATCACATTTAACAAATGACGCGCATCCATCTGATAAGCCTTGCTTTGGGTATCTATTTCGGGTTGCCAAATATCGCGTTGGCTCAAACGCCTTTCAGTTAATTCGATATAATCAGGATTAATTTCAAAGCCGATGCCAACCCGCCCCATGCGTGAAGCTGTCACTACTGTAGACCCGCTCCCCGAAAACGGGTCTAAAATCACTTTTTCGGATGTACGGGTGAATGTTTCGATGAGGCGCTTCACCAATTCACTCGGAAAAATCGCGGGATGTCCTAAATCGGTCTCTTCTTTCGATTTGCGAATATCCGACCAGATGCTGATCGAATTTTTTGTCCATTCTTTACCACTGAGGTCATTGGCGCGTTTGCCTTCAGGTTGGTCAGATAGCGTAGGTTCTTTTTCTACTGGTTCATCAAATATAGGTAATTGGCTCACGATGATTGATCTCGCTTATCGAATAAATTTTCATATTCCTCATTTTACGGCAAAATGGATACAAAGAAAACCATGTTGCATGGAGTGGGTGCAAAATTATAAAATATGAAAAATTAAGATAGAGGTAAGTATTGACCGATGACTGATAATTCCCGTAAACGAACAAATAAAGCCCGTGAACGTCAGAATGCACGCAAACAACGCGAAGCGATGGCTGTCCGCATGGTAGACCCCGATAATTTGCCCCCGCGCCAACCGATTATCTCCACCGAAGACGCATCTCCGCGTTCATTTGATGATATGGCGCGTCCGCGCACCCGTTCTACCACACTGCGTAGCGCATCCCGCGAGGATGCTATCCAACGGCAACGCGCCGCCCGTTATACCCCGCGCACCAATCGCCAAGAAACAGGACGCAGACCGTCCTCGCGCAAGCCAATTCAAGCCCAAAGCATTGGGCAAATGGATTGGTACGATTTGCGCCAGATGGTGCTGTTATGGATACAAGACGTGCTATGGTATATCCGCAAACATCCTGTCATCATACAAGGCGCGATTGCGATGGTGTTTGTGGTGATTATCATCCACTATGCCAGTTTTGCCCTCACGGGTCGTATTTTTCCGTCTGTGCAAACAATGGGTGTCGATTTAGGCGGATTGACTGTCGAAGAAGCCCAAGACAAATTACGAGCGATATGGGATAGCGGTTATACGATTGATATTTGGGTGGCGGATGAACAGGTCGCATCGGTATCGGCAGCGCAAATGGGGTTTATACTCGATGTCGAAGCAACGGTCGAACAAGCCAAAGCTGTGAGTTTTGGCGCGATTCCCTTTGGGCGTGAAATCATGCCTGTGGTGCGTCTCGAAGAAATTACAGCAGGTGATTTTTTGTTGGATATACGCGATGATGTTTACCAACCGCCTATCAATGCCCGTTTTGAATGGCAAAATGGCGTATTGACTGGGTTGTCGGGTGGGGCAGGGCGCGAGATGAATTATACCCGCACCACCGAGGAACTGAATCGGCGCATGGTCGATATTGTGGTGAACAAGCGATTTTCACTCCAGATGAATGTTCTGTTGCCCGAAAATGATAACCCAGAGCCATTTTTAGACGATGTGATGCGAATTGTCAGCCAACCGCTCGAATTGCGTGGCTATGACCCCTATACCAATCAATTTTTCACATGGGCAGTAGACCGTGATACCTTCACTGGATGGTTAGTGGCTGGTGAAGATGGTTTGGTGCTTAATCCAGATACATTCGCTCAATTTGTGAATGAGGTCAATACCACGCTCAACCCGCCCGATAGCAATTTGCGCTATATCGAGCCAAAAGAAGCCACTGAAATGGCGAATCGGGCGATTGCCGAAGGCATCACCACGATGGATTTGCGCGTGCGCTATCGCTCAACGGTATATGAAGTCCAACGTGGCGATACCGGTTTTCGGATTGCGCGACGCACGGGTATCCCATTTTTTCAGATCAAAGATGCCAATAGTGGGCGTAACCTCGATATTTTGTCGGTGGGGGACATCCTCAACATCCCCAGTCGTGATATTGCCCTGCCATATGACCCCATACCCTATAAACGAATTGTGGTCGATTTGAACGAGCAGGAATTAATCGCCTTTGAAAATGGTCAAGTGGTGTTCCAGTGGGAGATTTCATCGGGCGTGCAAGATGCGCCCACATCGCCCGGAATTTATCAGATTTTGGGGCATAGCGAAGTGGCGTATGGGAGCAGTGTCACGTTATGTGATGTGTCTGGCGTGAGTTGTGGTGTGTGGGAGATGAGCTGGTTCATGGGGATTTATGAGGTCATCCCTGGCATCGTCAATGGGTTTCATGGCAAGGTGGTTTTGCCCAATGGCAATTTGTTGGGCGATGGTTTTGTCGGCTTCCCGTATACCTTTGGGTGTGTTATGTCGAATGATGCCGATGCTAAAGCCTTGTATGATTGGGCAGAGCAGGGGACAATTGTCGAGATTATCTCGAATGAATTTCAGCCTACTAGCGATTTAGGACAATTGGCGAAGCAAATGATGGCGACCAACAGCTATTAGGTGGTTTGTATAAATTGCATGAACTTGAGAAAATTTTGACCTCAATTTAACCAAGATTTAATTAAAAATGGAAGCACTTCCACTTTTGACCCCTCAAAAACCGCCCTAACAATGGTTCATGAGGGGTCTATAAGTTTTTGATAATTTTTTCATTATCGATAGTTCTAAAAAGAACGATTTTGTGTGCTGTCATTTGTCCTCATTTTTCTTTGACAAGTGCCGTTGCATCAGTTATAGTATCGCCAAGTTAAGTGTGTGAGACACCTCAACTAAATTTATTAAAAAACATTTTTGCAGTCTCACACTGACAATCACAAACGCCCCTTCTCTTGTAGATAGGGGCGTTTTGCATTTTGGGGTGTGCATGGCATAATTCATATATTTGATACTTAGGGACGATATTCGAATCGCCCCCGTACAAGTGCGATATTTTTGAAATTTTTCGGTATGTATGGGCGAGATTACCCTCAAAATATCATATTTTTGATAACAATGATTCAGAAAGCGAGATAATTGATAATGAGCAAAATACGCCGACAATTTGGCACTTGGTCTAGCCCACTTTCACCCAGTATGATGACCACCACCCTACGCCTGAACGATGTGATGTGGGATAGCGATGGCGAGACGCTCGTCTGGTGTGAAAATAAAGATGGGCGCGGGCTATTAATGGCGCAATTTGGCACAGATGCCCCGCGTGAACTCACGCCGAGCGACCAATCGGTACGAGCGCGGGTTTTTTATGGAGGCGGCGAGTTCTGTGTCCAGAATGGTATTGTGATTTTCGTGGGCAATCAGGGCAGGTTGTATCGGCAAGCGTTGGATGGGGGCAAACCGCGCCCACTCACACCGGCATTTGGCAATGCCGCCGCGCCGACCATCTCGCCCGATAATCAATTCGTGTTATATGTGCATACTTACGAAGATCGCGATTGTCTGGCGGTGGTTGATAGTTATGGACGGCAATATCCACAAAAATTGTCGTATGGTGCCGATTTTTACATGCAACCGACATGGCATCCGAGTGGCAATCTGATTGCTTATATCGCGTGGAATCAACCGAATATGGGCTGGGATGGGACAGAACTCCACCTTGCCCATATCGCGGTTGGCGAAAACGGGTTGCCATATATCCAAGACGATAGCGTGATTGTGGGCAATATCAGCACGGCGATTTTTTCGCCTCAATTTTCACCTGATGGGCGTTATTTGGCTTATATCAGCGATGCAACGGGTTGGGGACATATCTATGTGTATGATTTAGAGGCGAAAACACATACTCAACTCACTCACGGCGATGTTGAACATGGTCGTCCCGTGTGGTTGCAAGGCTTAAAAACGTATGGCTGGTCTGCCGATAGTGCGCTTATTTATTTATTGCGTTATCAGCATGGTGCAAGCGCGTTATATGCTTACGATGTGGTATTTGGCACAGAAAAACACATCGGCGCGTTGCGTCATTATAGCTTTCTGGAGCAAATCGCCGTATCGGTGAACGGGTCTGTGGCGATGATTGCCAGTTCATCACAACTGTCACCGCGCATCATCAGCTATTCGGGCAAGGGATACGAACAAATCCATCGGCGGGCGGGGTTGGAGCTGATTCATCCCGACGATCTCGCCAAAGCACAACATATCACATGGACGGGGCATGATGGTGAGGATGTGCATGGGGTGTATTATCCGCCAACCCATCAACAATTCACAGATAATGGCGCACCGCCGTTGGTGGTGATTGTGCATGGTGGTCCGACATCGCAAAAAACACTCGGTTATGACGATGAAGCACAATTCTTCGCCACGCGAGGCTACGCCGTTTTGTATCCGAATCATCGTGGTAGCACGGGTTATGGTCGGGCATATCAACAAAAGATGAACGGGGCATGGGGCATATACGATGTCGAAGATTCTGCCAGTGGTGTATCCGCATTGATAGAACGCGGTTTAGCAGATCCCAAACGCTTGGTGATTATGGGCGGTAGCGCGGGCGGATTCACTGCATTGCAATCGCTCGTGACCAAGCCGAATTTTTATCGTGCCGCGGTGGTGCGTTATGGTGTGGCGAATCAATTCATGTTGGTGATGGATACGCATAAATTCGAGGCGCGATATAGCGATGTGTTGCTCGGTGCGTTGCCCGATGCGTCGGATGTGTATCGGGAACGTTCCCCGTTATTTCATGCCGATAAAATCCAAGATGCGGTGTTGCTGTTTCAGGGTAGTGATGACACGGTTGTGCCACAAAATCAATCCGATACATTGGTCGAAGCCTTACGTATGAACGGCGTTCCGCATGAATATGTGGTGTATGCGGGTGAAGGGCATGGTTTCCGTAAGCCTGAAAATGTCAAAGATTATTATGAGCGCATCGTGCGCTTTTTGGCACAAATGGTCATCTATGTGTGATATACTATGAAAAAATGTGAGTGTGAGAAGGTGCATTAATCATGAGCGTGACCGAAAAACTGTATACCGCAGAAGAATTTTGGGAATTTGCACAGTTGCCCGAAAATCGGCATCGAAAATTGGAATTGGTCAACGGTGAGATTATTGAGGACGATAACGATATGGCATCTGTCAAATCAATCAATACTATTGTAGCGGGTCGTATCATTACATTCTTGAATAATTATGTTATCCTGCGCAATTTGGGAAGTGTAAGCGTCCCTGATGGTGGGTATCGTCTGAATGATTATATGGTAAGACAGCCCGACATCGGTTTTATCTCACTGGGGCGATACCCTGAAATTACAGATGACATTATGCCTGCGCCTGAACTTGCTATAGAGGTTGTATCTCAGCGTGAAGATATTTTTCAGAAAACGCGAGATTATCTTTACAATGGTGTCTTAGAAGTGTGGGTGGTGTATCCGAAGACACTGGAACTCATCGTATTTTGGTTGGATGAGGATAGCCAAGTGATAACCAAACGGTTCGGTATAGATGATATTTTGCGTAACCGTCCCGTTTTGCCCGATTTTGAGATGCCGATACGCGATATTTTCCCCCCGAATTATCCAAAAAAATAAACACGGGGCGATAACTTCGCCCCGTTGTTGCCTATTCGCTATACACCCACACCGTCTGACCGCTATCCAGTTTTGCCGTGATGCGCCGATAGGCGTTGGTCTCGTAACGGTCAAACCGCGTCAATTCATCGGGTGTGACCTCTAAGACCATGCCAACCACCGCCTTATTTTCGGCAGGGCGGACAATCGGATATATCCGTCCGCCTAAATTGATGGTCGTTTTTTCGTAATTGACCAATCGTGCAGGCGTACCGAAAATAATCCGCCCCACCAGTGATTTTTGAATATCGGGGTCTTGGAGTGTGCCGTAAACAAATAATTTTTCCATCAAAATCCCTCGCAAAAAAATATTTTTTAGAGTGTGCTGAATTTCGTTAATGATTATATCTCAAATCGTAATTTTTGTGTGTAATGAGATGATGAGATTTTAGGGTGTAGGGATGGACGGCATTATTGCCGTCCGCTAAAACTGATGAATAGATTACCCTTGTGCGGGGATTTTATCTGCACCGCCCAAATAGGGACGTAATATTTCGGGGATAATCACACTGCCATCGGCTTGTTGATAATTTTCGAGGATGGCGATGAGGATGCGCGGGGTTGCCAAGCCGCTCCCGTTGAGCGTATGCACAAATTGCGTCTTTTTGCCTTCGGTTGGGCGATATTTGATATTGGCGCGTCGGGCTTGAAACGCTTCGGTGTTGCTACATGAACTCACCTCCAGCCATTCGCCACTGCCCGCCGCCCACACTTCCACATCGTATTTCTTGGTGGCGCTAAAACCCAAATCGCCCGTGACGATTTCTAACTTGCGATGAGGCAATCTGAGCGCCTTACAAATATCGCACGCCGCCTCGACCAACGATTCGAGTTCAGCGTAGCTGGTTTCTGGCGTGGTGAATTTATACATCTCCACTTTTTGGAATTGATGCACCCGTTTAATCCCACGAGTATCGCGCCCTGCCGATGATTTTTCTCGACGGAAGCACGGGGTATCGGCGACAAAATATAGGGGGAGTTGGCTCTCATCCAAAATTTCATCGCGGAATAAATTGGTGATTGCCACCTCTGCCGTTGGGAGCATATATACATCAGCCTCTTGGTCGTAGTAGACCACATCAGTGAATTTGGGGAATTGACCCGCCCCATACAGCATGTCTTTTTTGACGAAGAACGGCACATATATCTCTTCAAACCCTTTTTGGCGTGCCATATCCAAAAAGAATGCTTCAAGTGCGCGTTGTAGGCGTGCGCCCCATCCGCGTAAGATGTAGGCGCGACTGCCCGCCAATTTCACCCCGCGTTCAAAATCGATTATCCCCAATTCGACACCCAATTCCCAATGCGGTTTGGGTGTGAAATCGAATTGGGGGATGGTGCCGTGTGGGGTATGGGGAATGTTGTGTTCATCGCTTTCGGCGACAGGCACACTTTCATGCGGGATGTTAGGCAACCACAGCAAATTGTCTTCGAGTTGGGCATCCACATCGCGCAATTGGTCGTTGAGCGCGTTCACCTTATCGCCCATCTCGCGCAATTCGTTGGTGAGCGCATCTAACGCGCCCGCGAAATCGGTGTTGGTTGATGGGGCAGGTGGATTTTCATGACCCATCAAAACCGCTTCGGCGCGGTCTATCGCCTCTTGTTGGATGAAGGCAGTCGCGCCCAATGCGCGAGCGATTTTATCGGCATCGCTCAGGTTTTTATTCCCACGCAATAAGCCCATCGCTTTGTTGAGTTTATTGCGACCTGCTTGGAGTTGCTCACTTTTCGTCAACAATTGACGGCGAGTGATATCGAGTTCGACAATGGCATCCACCCGTTGTAAAGCGGGCGGGTCGTATAATTTAGCCAATTGTTCCTTGACCCAATCGGGTTTTTCGCGGATGAGGGTTATATCGAGCATGATTCAATCTCCTTGTGTGTCGGTATCGTCATCGTCTATTGGACGGGTTAAATCGGCGCGTAGCCGTAAAAATGCGAGGATTAGCCCCACGGCGATGATGCCGAGGATGAGCGCATCCCAAACGTTCCGTGTCATAAATTCCATCTGAGTCACCTATCAATCCAAAAAAAACGCCCGCCTCAGACCTATCCGAGACGAGCGTTTTGTATGTGCGTATCAATCAAATCTCGTGTTGGGGGTGGTCTGGCGAACTTATTTGGAATCAGAAGAAGAAGCGGAAGAAGTGACTTCTTCTTGCCACAACGGGAGCATGATGCTGAATGTTGTGCCGACATTTTCTTCGCTGGTGAACCAAATGCGTCCGTTCATGGCTTCGACCTCATGTTTGCAAACATATAAATTCAATCCATACCCATATTCGCTGATGATTTGCGGTTGGCGTGCGCGTTGGAACGCTTCAAAGACACGTTCATATTCTTTCTCGCGGATGCCGTACCCTTCATCTTTGACATCAATTTGGGCATTTGTGCCGACCACCCGCGCTTGGATGGTGATGGGCGTGGCTTTCATGCTATACATGATAGCATTGCGTAACAGGTCATGCAAGATGCGCGTCAGATAGGCGGGCGAGGCGCTAATCGTTATGCCACTTGGCGCATCTATTTTCACCCGTGAGCGATGGTCATAGGCATCGGTTTCGGGGTCTACAAGATCGACTTCATCGAGCGATTCTTCAAAGTCTTCTAAGAATGTGCGGAGCGCAATTTGACGCTTGCGACTGCGTAACGATTCTTTCAGTGCGCCTGTGCGAATATCCTCTAGGCGCTCCATCAGATTTTCGAGCCTGCCGACCCGCTTCATGTGGATGTTGATGAGCCGTGTGAATCCGCCGATGCGTTTAGCCAGCGTCTCGACATCTTTAATCTGCTTGTTTTTCATCAGTTGTTCGATGATGTCAACATGCCCCGATGTCGATTCGATAGCATCTTTCATCTCGGTGCGGAATTTGGTCATCAGTTCATGCAACGCATCCCAATCGGGCGTATCGAATGAGAGCATGGTGCAAATTTCACCCTCTTCTGAACTAATTGCCGATGCCCAACAGGGAATCCGTTCACCCGAATGGAGAATATAGAAGCGCACAGGGCGTAACGAGGTGAGGGTTTGTATCCGATACGATTCGAGTTGCTTATCGGGGTCGGTTTCGGTGGTCTTGAAGAGGGTGGTGGCGGCGCTCCAGCCATTGCTACGGAGCAAGGTGATATCTGTGCCGAGCATGGTGCGACTGGCTAAATTTTCGTACACCAGTTTGCCATTTTGGGCAAAAATGAGGATGCTCTGTCCCAAACCATCGAGCAGTATTTGCGTATCAAATGTGGGTGTCGCCATGCGTTGTCTATCCCAAAAATAAAGACGTATAAATAAAAGGAATTGTTGAATATAACGAAATCCAACAATCCTCTTTATTCTAACCTATTTTGGGCGATTTGTGCGAATTTTATCGCAGATATTTTATACTGTTGCCAAAACAATCCCATTTCCAGACGGGTCGTGGATGAGAACGCCAGCGGCGGTCGTGGATGTGGTGATGCCGTATCGCTCAATTTGCGCTATCAACCGTGTCCGTTCATCTGCGTTGGGCGATACGATGGTGTAATAGCGCAAGCCTGTGGCATCGGCAGGTGGACGCGGGGCATTTTCGCCTTGCCAGGTATTCGTGCCGATATGATGATGATAATCACCCGCGCTAAAAAAGCGCATTTGGCGGGCATATTGGGGTGGGGGCATTTCGTTATAGGGATAATCGAAACCCAACACATGTTTATAAAAATAATTCCCCGCTTCAATATCCGCCACATGCAAATGTACATGCCCGACTTGTGTCCCTGTGCCGATGCCATCCCATCGTATGGGTGATTTGTGAATTTCATCCAATAGATTTTGCAAATCAAACTCGCGCCGTCTTATCATATCTGCAAATGACCGTGGCCACATATCCTTCGGAAAATCCCACGCCAATTCGATGCCATTTTCTTCTGGATCGGGCAGATAAATCGCCAAATGTGTGCCGTGATTGCTAAACCCATGCACGGGCGTATTGGTCTGGATGAGTTGCCGTAACAAGTGTGCCAAATCCCATTTTGTAGGCACGAGGAATGCGGTATGATATAAACCTGTCGTCCCGCGCACGATTCGCGCACCCGCCACTTGCGTCAGGCGCAATAAATCTTCATCACCCGCGCCCAAACCCGCCGAATTCTCTTCGTGCCAGTGGACTTTGAAGCCCAAAATATCTTTATAAAACGCGATTTGACGGTCTAAATTGGCAACGGTGTAATGCACATGCCCGATGCGCGTATCGGGATGGATAGGGCGGGTTGTCGGTGATGCCGATGGCATAGGGATGATCATCATCAATTCCTTTCGATATGTATACTATGCGCTGAACAGATACCAATTGCCCAATAGGGTGATACCGAGCAATACAAATAAGAAGGCATTAAACCCGATGACGGGGTATTCTTTACGGCGTAAATGGGTGAACGCCGCGCCGACCATCGTCAACATCAGACCAACCGCCGCCAGAGGGGTTAAAAAGGGCAAAATGTTGGTCAGTTTGGGCAAAATCAAGCCGATTGCACCCAACACTTCTAACCCGCCGATGATGCGTAATTGGGTTTGTGTAAAATCGTTCACCCAACCCATATTCGGCATTTCGAGCGCCTTTTCTTTGGGTTGGATAACCTTCAGACTACCCAACATGCCAAATAAGCCTGCCAATAAAAATTGCAAAATCCAGACTACAACATCCATGAGCTTCCCTCCTGATAGATTATTCTTAGCACCACAATGATTAGGATGCTAAGCAAATAGATAAAAAAACGTTAACTCAGATTTTCGATATTGCCAATCATTTGCCAAACCACACGGCGCAACACGGCGCGGTCTGCTTCGGATATGCCCGATAAAATCGAATTTTCGAGGCGTACCAATTGCTCGGCGATAGACGCTTCGAGTTCGATACCCGCTTGTGTGGCATACACCCGCACCAGACGGTTATCGTGTGGGTCGCGTTGACGTGTGATGAGGTGCGCCTCTTCCATCTTTTTGAGCATGTTGGTGATGGTCGCACCTTGTACCGAGAGCGCCTCTGCGATTTCGGTTTGTGTCATGCCATTATTTTTGACTACCTGACACAGCACCAATCCCTGACCACGAAACATACCCACTTTTTCCATAAATGTATCAATCGCTGTGCGATACATCTGGCTGAATTGGGCGAGTAAATTGGCATCACTGACACCTGAATTATCCGACATAAACCATTTCCTTGCTAATGATTAGCTTGCTAATTATTTTATATGATGTGTGATTTTTTGTCAAGCAACATGCTATAATCAATAAAAAGGAGTGTTTTGATGACCATCATAGATGTTTTTGAGCAAGCTATCCAATTAACAGATGAGGAACGCAAAGAACTGGTTAAACTTTTAGTTGATACATTGGTGCATAACTCATCCTCTCATAAACGCACGCGGATTGATTTACCACCCCTTGATTTAGGCGGATTGCAACCGGGTGTGGAATTAATCCGCAGAGAAGAGTTTTATGATGACGATGAGCTATAAAGGTGATATTTTTATAGATACCAATATTTTACTGCGCCATCAAATTCGCAATTTTGCCGAGTATCCGATTATTAAGAAAGCAGTTGATGAATTATTTGATGATGGATATCGGATTTGGATAAATTGGCAAGTGATCCGTGAATTTAGTGCTGTGTGCACACGCCCACAGAAGTTTATGAATCCTTTATCACCAATAAGTATATCTAAACGAATTAGTGCATTTTTGCCGATGTTTGATGTAGCAGATGAAACATCAGTCGTAAATCAGGCACTTCTAATTTTGATGCAACAATTTCCAATGGGTGGCAAACAAATTCATGATGCAAATATCATCGCAACTATGCAGGTTTATGGTATTCAGAATTTGTTCACTCTGAATATATCAGACTTTGAGAGATTTAGTTCTCTGATTCATATTGTGAAGATAAATGGTTTGGGGAATATTTTGAATTTGCCGAAATAGTGGCATGATCGTTCATGCCACTACCAACTTTTGATGGTTACTTCTCATCTTTCAGGTGTGGATACATCAGCACATCGCGGATGCTGTGCTGGTCGGTGAGGAGCATGGTCAGGCGGTCGATCCCCATGCCGAAGCCACCGTTGGGGGGCATCCCATACCGCATAGCACGCAGATAATCTTCATCTAACGGTGTTTCTTCATCCGAATCTTTGGCATAGAGTTTCGCCATCTCCAGAAAACGGTCTTCTTGGTCACGCGGGTCGTTGAGTTCGGTGAAGGCGTTGCCCATCTCCATGCCCGCGATGTAAAATTCAAACCGTTCTACGTGCAAATCATCGCCTTCGATGCGTTTGGCAAATGGCGAAATATCACGCGGGTAATCCATGATGAAGGTCGGTTGAATCAAGCGTTTTTCGACATATTCGCTGAACAAATGCTCGACCAATTTGCCCCATGTCTGATTCGGTTTGACACCTTTTTCATCCAATTTGCGGATTTGCGCCTCTAGTTCTGGGGCGGTGGGGTAATCCATATAATCAATCTCGGTATATTGCCGAATCGCCTCGCGCATGGTGATGCGCGTCCAGCGTGGCGTGAGGTTAATCTGATCGCCTTTATAGGTGATGATGGGGCTACCATTGACCTGTTCCGCCACATACGCCACCATGCGTTCTGTGATGTCCATCACATCGTGATAATCGGCGTAGGCTTTATAAAATTCGACCTGCGTAAATTCGGGATTATGCTTAAAACTCACGCCTTCATTGCGAAAATCGCGCCCAATTTCATAGACGGCATCAAACCCACCTACCAATAACCGTTTGAGGTATAGTTCAAAGCTGATGCGTAAATATAGCATTTGGTCGAGTTGATTATGATACGTGGTGAATGGACGCGCCGCCGCGCCGCCGTAAATCGGTTGCAAAATTGGCGTTTCGACTTCTAAAAAGCCCTCATCATCCAAAAATTGGCGCACCGATTTGACGACCTTAGCGCGTTTGACGAACACATCACGCACCTCTTTATGCACGGCTAAATCGGCGTAGCGTTGGCGATAGCGCGTTTCTTTATCGCTGAATTCGCCATGTTCGATGATAGTGCCGTCCGCTTGCACCTCTTGTTTGATGACGGGCAGGGGGCTGAGCGATTTTGCCAGCAATACAAAGTCGCTCACACGGATGCTAATTTCGCCCGCCTGAGTCCGCATGAGTTGACCGCTCGCTTGGACGAAATCGTCCACGTCGATCAATTTTTCTTTTACGCGGTTGTAAACGGTTTCATCCATATCGTTGACGCGCAAAAACAGTTGAATCCGCCCCGTTTCGTCTTCGATGTGCATGAACGATACTTTGCCTTTGATATTGGCGCGACGAATCCGCCCACAGACCGTCACACTCGGCGCATTCTCTGGTGGGTAATTGTGTTCTTCATGTGCTATCATCAAATCAAGTGCGCCCTGACAAGTGTGTGTGCGTTGGGCGCGAGGGGGATAGAGTGCCACGCCCTGCGCTTCGAGTTCTTGGGCTTTTCTGAGGCGATCTTCTTCGACCGCGTTAGTCGGTTGCCATTTTTCTGTCATAATTGGGTTAATATCCTACTCAATTGCTTTGATTTTGAACACAAACTCACCATCGGGGGCTTTGTATTTGACCTTATCGCCGACTTTCGCGCCCATCAATGCCTTGCCCAATGGGCTTTCGACCGAGATCTTGCCCTCACGGGGATTGGCTTCGGCAGACCCGACCAGATGATACCGCTCGACCTCTTTCGAGGCTTGGTCTACCAATGTAACCAGCGCACCGGGCGTTACGCGGTCTCGTTTGCCCGTTTCTTCGATGAGGATGGCGCTACTGAGGATCGTTTCGAGCCGAGCAATTTCGCCCTCAACAAAAGCCTGTTCATTTTTGGCATCCTCATATTCCGAATTTTCGGTCAATTCCCCGCCCTCTTCCAATGATTGGCGTAACCGTTCCGCAATTTGTGGGCGACGCACTTCAATCAGTTGTCTGAGTTTTTTTTCTAAATTCTCCATGCCTTCTTGAGTGAGATATTGGGGATTGTTCATAGCGTTGTTTCCTTCGATTATGATATAAATCGTAAAAGACACAGCGATCGCTGTGCCAAAATCTTGCAACAAATACCTTTATAATAAATTGTGTTATGCCATTTGCATGTTTCAGATTGTCTGATACTGCTATCAACACATGCTATTGCCAAGCAAAATGTGTATAAAAAATGATATCCAAGTGCAAACAGGCTGAATTTTTAATTTTGTGGCGGGTACTATAGCACGAAAGTTTATGTGTGTAAAGACGCTAAACAATTAAATTTTGAAAAAATAAAAGAGGTAAATTGGTTTGGATGAGCAAGACAGGACGCGAGTGATCGCGCCCCAATTCAAGACATCCCTTCAAATGTCACCGTAAAGCGTGTGCCTTTATTCGGTTCGCTGTGAACGCTAATCGTCCCACGCAACACATCCACCAACCCATAGGCGATTGGGATGCCCAAGCCACTCCCTTTATAAGCGCGGACGACATCGTTATCTGCCCGATAGAATAATTCTCCCAAATGGCTCATTTCTTCTTCGGTCATGCCGACACCGTTATCTTCGACATCCACAATCAATTTATTATTTTCGTTGCGGGCTTTGACGGTTACTTTGCCTTCGCCTTCGGGCGAATAGCGCAACCCGTTTTCGATGAGTTTGTTGAACACAATCGCAATCAAATCACCATCCACATTGAGCAGAGGTAGCCCTTGCGGAATATCAAATTCGAGCTGGCGGTTGAGTTCTTCGGCGAGTGGTCGCATCTTTTTCTCGATGACCATCGCAATATTTTTGAACATATCCATCTTTTGGTTGACTTTGGTGATGCCCCCGCGCAAGCGATTCATCACACTCATATCTTCGAGCAAGGCTTCCATCCGCTTAGAATTGGAACGGATAACCTGTAAGAGTTGGCTTTGCATGGGTGAGAGTTCACCCCCCATTGCGGGGTTGTTGAGCAAATCAGAATACCCCTTAATGGATGCCAACGGGTTTTTGAGATCGTGAATGGCAACGCGCATAAATTCGGCATTATCTTTTAATACCGTCTCAATATCACCACTCGGACGACGGCGCAAATCGGCAATTTCGTCTTGATGTTGTTTTTCGGCATCCAGCAGGGCGGCTTGAATTGCCTCTATTTGGCTAGGAAGACGAATTGGGATGATGTTGCCAACACGCGCATTTTCCAGTAATTCTGCCAATGCTTGTTTTGCTTGTTCTAATGCAGACATGCTGTTTCCTTTTCAATTTCAATCTAGTATGCGCCAAAAACGTTCTGCCAAAGCGCCATTGCCAACCGATTTCATGTGCGTTTGCACCGCATCTTTCATGGTATTTAGATTATCCCAAAATGTGCTAATTTGCGACTTGTAACAGGCAATTGCCCCTAATTTCGAGCGAATATAGCTCGGTTTTTGTGGATAAATCACCGATTCGAGCTTTCTTGGAAAGCGATTCAGCCCGTCTTGGTATTTGTGCGGGTCGGCGCTATACGGATAATCCTCGTAAAACCACACCTCAAACGGCGGATGTTGGTCGTGTAAGCCGATTCCCGCATCGCGCACCAACAGATGATCAACATGTCCACCGATACCAAGTGGGATATACACGGCTTTGATGAACGTCTCGGATGTCAAATCATCCAGACGTAATTTTTCTTGGGCGGGGTCGTTGGGATGAATCGTGCCGAATAGGCTGGCTTCATCCGGATACAACACCGCGCCGTCATGCGTCCGATACACACAATCGGGGATGGTGATGGTGGCGGTGAGTGCGCCCAGCGTCCGTGCCGCATTTACATCCTCTTTTTTGCGGATTTCAACCGGGTTTTCGCCCACATCCCACCGCGCATGAAGGTCTTCTATCAACGGGCTATGGGGTAGCGGATCGGGTGGATTACCACCCATCACCGTCATGATGGTGACATTGATGCCCTTCATCGTCAGGGAACGGATATACGCGCCACAACTGAGGACGGCATCATCGAAGTGGGGCGATAAAAAAACGTGCATCGGCTATGATTCCTCTGGTGCAATCGCAATACTAAACGAGAACGTGCTACCGACTTGTGGCTCACTGCTAATCTCGATCGTGCTTCCCATTTGTTCCACCAAACTGCGCGTAATCGAATAGCCCAAGCCCGTCCCTGGTTGTGAACGGGTGAAATTATCATCGGCACGCCAGAATTTTGTCCCCAATTTGGCGATTTGCTCAGGTGTCATGCCGATGCCTGTATCAATCACATCAAAGCGCACGCGCATCCCCTCTGGGCGGATTTTGAGCATGATTGTGCCACCATTGGGCGTGTATTTATAGGCGTTGCTGACCAAATTGATGAGGACTTGCAACAACCGATAATAATCGACCCATAAATCGGGCAACGAATCGGGCATATCTACCACAAAGGTGTGATTGCGTTCTCGAATTTGGGGCATGGTGCTATCTTGAACCGCTTGAATGACATCTGCCACCGCCACGCGCCGCTCTTCCATATAGAATAGACCGCTTTCGATACGGCTAATATCGGCTAAATCTTGCACCAAGACCTCCATGTGCGTCACGGTGTCGCTGATACGCTTGAGGTAATTCATCTGATTTTCTTGTAATCCGCCCATCATCATCAACAATTCGGCATAGCCCTTAATGCCCGTCATGGGTGATTTGAGGTCATGCGCCACCACGCCGACAAATTCACTTTTGGCTTTATTGGCGGCTTGCACCCGTTCATAGAGCAGGGCGTTTTCGATTGCCACCGCCCCGCGTGCGAGGATGCGTTCTGCCAGGTCGGTCTCTTCTTCGTTAAATGGGATATTCGCCCGTTCCAACACCATGACCCCGCGAGCAGTTTGGTCTTTGATCGATGGCACAATCAACGCCGCAATGGTGTTATCATTGCTCATAATCGGCATGGTGCGCCCTGTGCTAATCGCTACCTCGACCGGTGGAAATTGGTCTATCAGCGTGCCATTGAAGGGTTGACCCTCCATCCCAAAGTGATGGAGGGTATCGAATGTCGGCGGATTGCCTGTGATGAGCGCGAAATGAGCGCGTTCTGCGCCGACCAATCGGCACGCCCATTCGAGCGTAATTTGCACCGCTTTTTCGGCGTTGAGCGTCTCGTTGAGGACGGTATCGACACGGCGCAATTGGCGCATTTGATCTACCCGTTGGCTCAGGGCTTGGTCAGTTTCGTTGAATAACAAGGCGTTATCCAACGCAATCGCCGCTTGTGCCGAGAGCGCATCCAACGCGGCGAGATCATCATCTTTGAATAACCCTGCGAGGGCGCGACTATCCACATACACCACCCCAAACACGCGCCCGCGCGCCCGTAGCGGGGTCGCCATGATGCTCCGTAACGATTGCGCCACGATGCTGGCTTGACCAGCAAAACGCGGGTCTTCGGTGGCGTTGGTGGTGAGGATGGGCTTGGCGGTATCGATCACCGTGTTGCAAATGGTGCGACTATACCGAAACTCACCGCTATCCAGATTTTGCTGGTCGAAGTTGCGGGCAACGCGCACTTCTAACCCGCCGTCATCATCGCGCAACATCAAAAATCCCCGTTCTGCGCCTGTGAGTTGGATAATCGCATCCATCACTTGATTGAGGACGACTTGTAAATCCAGCGATACGCCCAACATACGGCTCACATGATACAGCGCCTCAAATTTGGCGCTTTGCGATTGATGCGCTTGGGCTTCACCCACGCGCACGAGCAAATTATCGAGCTTATCCAGTTGTTTATTGAAGAAAGTTTCATCCACGCGCCCCGCTTTGAGTTGGTTACGCAATAGATTGATGTTGTTTCGCATATTGGCGATTTCAATTTCGGTGATGCGAGTATTATTCTGATTCATCTGCCGTCCTATAAGAACTTTGATAATAATGACAATGCGCGGTCAGTGGACATTTTTCACAATGAGCGCGTCTGGCGGTACAAATTTCGCGCCCCAAGCGGATGAGATACAGATGAAAGGCGTAATAGGCTTGGGGTGGCACGATGGCTTCCATGATGTCGTGGGCTTCATCTGCCGATGTTTTATCGGATAAAAAGCCGATTCGCTTCGATACGCGATGAATGTGCGTATCGACAGGGAATGCGGGGCGATTAAACGCGAAGCATAACACAATCGCCGCCGTTTTGGGTCCGACCCCTTCGATGCTGGTCAGCCATGCTTTGGCTTCTGGGATGGGCATATCGCCCAAAAAATCAATATTATAATCACCCCGTTCTGCAACAATTTTGCGGAGCGCATTTTGAATACGCGGGGCTTTTTGGTTGGCTAACCCTGCTGGACGAATTGCCTCAATCACATCGGGCGTTGGGGCATTCGCCACCGCGTCCCATGTGGGAAACTTCTGTTTGAGCAGGGCGAATCCTCGATCGCGGTTGGCATCGGTGGTGCTTTGGCTGAGGATGCAACTCACCAATTCGTCCATCGGCGATTGTCCCGGTTGCCAGATGATGTCGCCGTAATAGTCGTGTAGAATGGGGGCAATATGGGCATATTGCTCTTGTAAATATGCCAAATCTTGCGCCGATAAATCGCGCAATGTCCGATAGGTTGTTGGGCGTTCATATTCGTTCTTCATAAATCTGATTCTAGTCGTGTTGCGCGTTGTAAGCAAGCATTTTGTGTCGATTTGTCTATTTCCCACTCAACAACAAGCGTTTATCCTCTGTTTGCGGTGGCAGATGAAATTCACCCGTCACATCATGCAAAATCAATTTGCACGCTTCGAGTTTGAACACATTATAAATATCACGCGGGCAACGCACCTCAAACCGCCCATAGGCGATTTCGCCGATGATCGGTCGGCGACGCGCCACCACATACACCCCCGCCTCATCTTGGTCTACCGCCATTTGCCAACCGAATACGGCATCCAATTTGACCGTCATCTCTATCATCGGGCGCTCCCATCGGATGAGTTCCACCTCTGCATCGGCGATATGCAAATAAAAGGTCATCTCTGGACGCACGGCGAAATAATACGTCTTGGTTTTTTGGGCAATATCGCGCATCGTGTTGACGGCACTGAGCATCTGCCACAGCTTATTCAGATGGTGCATGATTGCCCCCTAAAGCATCTAACCACTTGGCGATAATCCCCGCGACTTTTTGCGGTTGTTCTAATCCAAGCATGTGACCTGCGCCCTCTATCACCGCCAGTTGTGCGTTGGGGATGTTATCGGCTAAAAATTGCCCATATTTCAGGGGGGTCATTTTATCGTGTGTGCCACTGATGACCAATGTCGGCGCGGTGATACGACTGAGTTGGGCGCGAATATCAAAACTGTTACACGCCACATAATCGCCATATGTGACTTGGGGCGGTGTCTTGAGCAATTGCGCCCGCGTGATTTGTTTGGTTTTATCATCCATATCGTCACCCCATAACCATTGCGCCAATAAATCGGCAACGGCTTCATAATCGGTCATGACGCGATTCAGGATGGCGGGATGCACACTCAATTTTGCGCCTGTGCCAATGAGGATTAAGCCCGTCACAGTTTCGGGATACGACAGCGCAATTTGTTGGGCGATCGCCCCGCCCATGCTATGCCCCGCGAAGATAGCCCGCCCCAACGATAACGCATCCACCAGCGCCATGACATCATCGGCATATTCCGATATGAGTGTGTGGTGGGGTGGGTCACTTTTGCCATGTGCGGGTAAATCCAACGCGATTGCATTGGCTTGGGGCATTCGGCGCAGTTCAGGCGACCAATCTAAGTGAGACCCGCCCGCGCCGTGTATATATATGACGGTTGGATAAGGCGAATCGGCTTTGCGATGGTCGGCATAATACACAGATCCGCGTCTGGTGGTGATTTGTGGCATGATAAACCTCTCTATCAGCATTTTTCGCCTTCTATTGTACCAAATGGCATTGACGCAAGCACATTTATGGGGCATCATTTCATAAATTTGCCCACTATATTCTATGGAGTACCTGAATGACCGAAACAACCGATAAAATGCACCAAGATTTTTCGCATCCCAAAACCCTACTCGAATATTTACGGATATACCTCACGGGTTTTGCGATGGGCTGTGCCGATATTGTCCCTGGCGTATCGGGCGGGACGATTGCCTTCATTTCTGGGATTTACGAGACGCTGATTAACGCCATCAAATCGTTCAACCTCGAAGCGATACGCAAGGCGCTCAAATTTGATATTGGCGGATTGATCGATCACACCGCGTTGCGCTTTCTGATCAGTTTGGCGTTGGGGATTGGCACGGCGGTGTTGCTCCTCGCTAATTTTTTGAGCAATATGCTCGAAACACAACCAACGTTTGTATTCGCCTTTTTCGGCGGGTTGATTATCGCCTCGATTTTGGCGATTGGCATCACGGTGAAATGGTCACTCGATGCGCTCATCGCCTTTATCATCACGGCGGTTGTCGCGTTTATCGTGGTCAGTTTGCCCGCATTGGGCGATGGCGATCATAGCATCATCACCCTATTTTTGAGTGGTGCGGTGGCGATTTGCGCCATGATTTTGCCCGGCATTTCGGGGTCTTTCATCCTGCTCATTTTGGGGCAATATGAATATATCCTTGGGGCAGTGAAAAATTTTAATTTTGGTGTGATTATCCCTGTCGCATTGGGGTGTGTGATTGGTATTATCACATTTTCGCGCTTGCTCAGTTGGTTGCTCAAAAATTATGGCAATGTGACTGTAGCGGCGTTGACGGGCTTCATGTTGGGGTCGCTCAAACTCATTTGGGATAATGCGGCGGCGGGTGTGTCGATTGTCAACCCTGCTGGCGCATTAGATGGCGGTCAAATCCTGTTGGTGGTGGTGTTGATGGCGGTGGGCTTTGTGGTCGTCAGTGCGATCGAGCACTTGCAATCGGGCAACAACCCCGTGATGCGCTTGGTCATGCCGAAAAAATCGGTAGAAGTTCAGGCTGAAACGGCTTCGTAAAATTAGTTTTTGGGGCATGTTATCACATGCCCTTTTTATAAACGCCAATTTTCAATGTTGAGACTGAAAATAGAGAAATCTTTATCTGCACTCACCAGAATCGCGTCTAATTTTATTGTCATCACAATAAGTAACAAATCAATATCAGATAGTTGTTTGCCTTTTTCAATCGAAGAGACCCATAAATTTTCGGCTTGCTCCCAATCTTCTTGGATAATGGGAAGTGATTGAAATAGAGGGCGAATTTGGTTTTGATAGACAAAAATTTGTTGCGTGGCTTTTTTGTATTTTAACCCACGCATCACTTCAAAATTGACAGGTTCACATAATATGAATCTTGCATTGGCTAATTTAGCTTGTTCAAAATGTGAGATGACCACAGGTTTTTGACGCAATATATCGGATATAACATTGGTATCAAGGATATAAGTCGCCATTTAATCCTCATCTTCAAAGGGTTCAATAAATTCGACATTCATTGCCCATTCAATTTCATCCCACACATCATCAGGGAGTGGTTCTAAACTATCAAGTGCCTCACGAAATTTTTGAATCCAAACATGCGGGTTATCTATCCCATCAGATTGTGATAACTGTTCGCGCACCTGAATATGTTGACGCAATAAGCCTAGTTTTTCTTTATCCAGATGATTAATTGCTTCTAAAATATCTTGAAAATCCATTGGATTTTATCCTTTCAATCAACATCTATTCAGAGTATAAATCAAAAACGGATGGTTATGCACCATCCGTTTTTGTATTTGGGGTAGGGGATAAATTATAATCCCGCGTCTTTACGCAGAATTTCGGCTTTGTCGATTTGTTCCCAAGGCACATTCAAATCGTCACGTCCGAAGTGACCGTATGATGCCACTTGTTTGTAAATTGGACGGCGCAGGTCTAAATCGCGGATAATCGCCGCGGGGCGCATATCGAAATGCTTGCGGATGAGTGCCACGATCTTTTCATCTTCAATCACGCCCGTGCCGAAGGTCTCGACAGCCAACGATGTCGGATGCGACACGCCAATGGCATACGACACTTGTAATTCAAAACGGGTGGCTAAACCCGCGGCGACCACATTTTTGGCGATATAACGCGCCATATAAGCGGCGCTACGGTCTACTTTCGTGGGATCTTTTCCGCTAAATGCACCACCGCCATGCCGTGCCACACCACCGTAGGTGTCTACGATGATTTTACGCCCTGTTAAGCCACCATCGCCCATTGGACCGCCGATGACGAAGCGCCCTGTCGGGTTGATGAAGATGCGGGTTTCGCTATCTAATAAATTGGCAGGCACAACGCGCTTGATAATGCGTTCAATGATGGTCGAGCGAATTTCGGCTTGGCTGACTTCGGGCGAGTGTTGGGTCGAGATGACGATGGTATCCACCCGTTTCGGTTTGCCATACGCATATTCAACGGTGACTTGGCTTTTGGCATCGGGGCGCAACCATTCGATTTCGCCACCTTTGCGGGCTTCTGCCAGACGGCGCACCAATTTATGCGATAGCGAGATGGTCAGGGGCATATATTCGGGGGTTTCATCACAGGCAAACCCAATCATCATGCCTTGATCGCCTGCGCCAGTGGCATCAATTTCGGCATCGGTCATCTCGCCCTGACGGACTTCGAGGGCTTTATCGACACCTTGCGCGATATCGGGCGATTGTTCTTTGATGGAGACCATCACCCCGCAGGTTTCGGCATCGAAACCAAATTTGCCGCGTGTATAACCAATATTGGTGACAGTTTCGCGCACCAATTTTTCAATATCCACATAGGCACGGGTCGAGATTTCGCCAAACACGAATACGATACCTGTGGTGGTCGATGTTTCACAAGCGACCCGCGCCATGGGGTCTTGCTCCAAAATGGCATCGAGGACGGCATCTGAAATTTGGTCGCACATCTTATCGGGATGCCCTTCGGACACCGATTCAGATGTATAGAAGTATTGCGGGGACGACATAAAACTAGACGAACTGCTCACTGCGTACTCCTTGATCGTGAATAAAAAACGCCTCTTCAGACTATGGATATAGAGAAGAGGCGCGTTTGACGACATTTTTTAGTCTTCGCGCTCATCTTTCAGAGTTTCCTCTGATGGATTTGGCACCTACCCGATGCTTCGGGGGTTGCCGCGACTTCTTCGAGCCATGTCTCTCTGTCGCTCTTGATGAGGGGTGTCTAAATTGTCGTCAGATAATAGCACAGGGCGGGGGATAAATCAATATTGAGAAAAACGGGTGATAGATTGGGGTGTCTTGTAATTGATGTGGGGTAGGGACGATATACGCGCTCCGCGCTAATCGTCCCGTACAGACGGAATATGTTCAAATCGTGAATAAATTTTTGGATTTGTACGGGCGGATTAGAGAAGCGTATATCCGCCCTGTAGACAAATATATCGGTCGCTATTCCCTAAAACAGCGATTTTCCACCGACACGTTCTATGTGCGATAAAAATTCGCGCCGTGTCGTGTCATTTTCGCGGAAAACGCCGATCATGGCGCTGGTCGTCATGCCCGAATGACATTTCTTCACCCCGCGCATCATCGAACACATGTGTGTGCCATCCATCACCACCGCCACACCTTTGGGCGCGAGGACGGCATCTATAAAATCGGCAATTTGGCGTGTGAGCCGTTCTTGGACTTGAAGCCGTTTCGAGAACATATCGACAATACGTGGAATTTTCGAGAGTCCGATCACCTTATCGTTGGGGATATATGCCACATGCGCCCGTCCGATGAACGGTAACATGTGATGTTCGCATAAACTAGAATATTCAATATCGCGCACAATCACCATATCATCATATTCGACATCGAAAATTGCCCCGTTGATGAGTTTGGCGGGGTCTACCCGATAGCCTTCGAGCAATTCTTCGTATGCTTTGGCGACACGGTGCGGCGTATTGAGCAAGCCATCGCGCTTGGGGTCTTCGCCGATAGCATATAAAATATCCTCAATGGCATGTTCAATTTTTTCGTGTTCTACCGGTGGAAAACCCAATTCAAAGGTTTGCAAAAAATCATCAGAATCGAATTTTTCTTGCATCATATCGATCAAACTATATTTGCCGTTCCCATTGCTATGACCGTTGCCATTCGGGTGAGGTTTTTTTCCATTTCCGTTGCGTACCATATCGCCACCTACTTTTTTGTATACCAATTTGATAAACCGATTATATGAGGCTTTTGTAAAAGTGATGCGATATTTCAGCATATCCTCATATAACCGTAAGTTATAACTCATTCATGAAGCGGTTTTTTGTCAATTGTGAATAGAAGATGAGAACCCACATGCGTTATAATAGGCAAAAATTTGCCCACAAAATGATGTAGGGATGTTTATGCCTGATATAATCGAAATCGATAATCTGCGCCTGCGTTGTATGATTGGCTTTAGCCCGCATGAACTGAAAGACAAACAAGATGTGGTGATTAGCCTTCGCATCCAAGCCGATATGCGCCACGCTGAACAGACTGATAACCCTGATGATGTGTTTAATTATCGCACACTGACCAAAGCCATCATCGCCCATGTTGAGGCATCGCATTACAAATTGGTCGAGGCGCTGGCGGGGTCAATTGCCAAAATCTGTGTCGTAGACCATCACGCCGAATGGGTGCAAGTGCGCGTACATAAACCCAACGCCTTGCGCTTTTCGGATAGTGTGGGGGTGGTCATAGAACGCACACGAGGAGATTATCCGTCATGACCATTCACGATACGTTACCGATTTTATACATCATGGTCGGCTCGAATATCGAACCAGAACGACACCTTGCCGAAGCGGTGGCGTTATTAAAAGGGCGCTTCACCTTTTTGGGCATGTCATCGGTCTATCAATCACCCGCGTTTGGATACGAAAAACAACCCGATTTTCTCGATGTGGTGGTGAAGGTCGCCACGCCGTTGTTGCCTGTCATCGTCAAAGAAAAATTGGAACAAATCGAAAAACGACTGGGCAGAGATCGCGCCAATCAACTCACCAAACACGGACCGCTCCCGATCGATATGGATATTCTCCTGTGGGGTGATGGGGCATTTTCGTTTGGCACGAAGCCGTGGAAAGTCCCGCATGAGAGCATCGTCAAATATGCCGCCACCGCTATCCCACTTGCAGAAATCGCGGGCGATGTGATTCATCCCACCGAAAATGTGCCTATCCGCGAGATCGCATCGCGCTTTACGGGTTCGCATGGGGTGATTATGCGTAGGGATGTCGTCTTGGAATAAACCCTACCTTAACGCCAAATATCCGATACAATCACGGTGTTTTGTATCAAAATTTTTAGGAGGCGATATTTGGCGCTCACAGATTATGTACGTATCCTCGTGCGACGCGGTTGGATTATGCTCATCCTCGCGCTTCTGACGGGTGGGGCGGCGTTCCTCATCAGTCGTGGACAGACCCCCGTGTATCGCTCGACGCAACTCGTCCTCATCCAACCCTCGCGGGCAGATTTAGGTTTGGCAGAAGCGAGTGTGCGCTTGGTGACACCCCTCACGGTATATCTGAATAGCCGTGAACGCGCCCAAGACATCATCGAGACATTGCGGTTAGATATGACCCCCGATGAATTGTTGGGTAATTCGTATTTTGCCGCCGACCAATTGCGCTTGACGGTGCAAATTGATGTGGATAATTCCGATGGGGAATTGGCGAACCTCATCGCGCAAGCGTGGGGGCAAGAATTGGTCGATTATCGCAACGCCATCAACCAACGCTCACGGCGCGAAGACCGCGTAGATGCCGTTTTGGTCGATTTCCCACGTTATACCCAACAATCACCCCGTCCGACCATCAGCCTCGCCATCGGCGCGATTTTAGGCTTGGTGTTGGGGGGAATTATCGTTTTTGTGCTAGAGTATGCTGAAAGCGGTGTCATCCGCACTGCTCAAGATTTAACCCGTTCTGTTGATGAGCCGTTATTGGCTTCTATCCCCCAGGAGTAATAAGCCAGAATGACCAATTTAATCACCCTGACCCATCCGCAATCGCCTGTCGCAGAGGCGTATCGGGCATTCCGCACCAATTTGATGTTTTATAGCACCGATAAACCCTTGCATACCATCCTCATCACATCGGTTTCTGCACCCGAAGATAAAAGCGATGTGGTGGCGAATTTAGCTGTGACATTCGCGCAATCTGGGCATAAAACCATTTTGGTGGATGCCGATTTGCGCCGTCCTTCTCAACATACCATTTGGGGTGTAGATAATGCGCGGGGCTTCACCACCATGATGACCGAATCGGCGACATTAGCCAATCCGCCGTTGGTGGCGACTTCGGTCGAAAATTTGTCCTTGCTCCCAAGTGGGGCATTGCCACCCGTCCCCGCCGATTTACTCAGCAACCAACGCATGAGCGAGATTATTGGCATCCTCAAAGCGCGTGCCGATTATGTGATTTTCGATGCGCCGCCCGTCCTCAGCGCCACCGATGCCAGTTTGCTCGCCAGTAAACTCGATGGGGTGGTGTTGGCAATCCGCGCAGGCAAAACGCGCCGTGATCATTTATTGCAAGCGCAACAATCGCTCGCACGGGTGCATGTCAACTTGTTGGGGACAATCCTCACCAATGCCCCGCGTGAACGCGCTACAAAATATTAATCAGGAGATTATTTGATGAAAGGTCTCATTCTCAGTGGGGGCAAAGGCACGCGCCTGTACCCACTCACGTATACTCAAGCCAAGCAACTCATCCCACTGGCGAATTTGCCCGTCTTGGTGCGGGTGATTCATACCCTGCGCGAGGCGGGCATCACCGATATCGGCATCATCGTGGGCGATACCGCGCAACAAATTCAAGACGCGCTCGGCAAACGTGCCGATTTAGCCGATGTGAATATCACTTACATCCGCCAACTGAGTCCCGATGGATTGGCGCACGCCGTCAAAATCGCGCATGACTTTTTGGGTGATGAACGCTTTGTGATGTTTTTGGGTGATAATGTCATACAAGGGGGCATCAGCCCGCTCATCCAACAATTCGCCGAGAGCGAGTATCATAGCCAAATTGTGCTGAAAGAAGTGCCGATAGAAAATGCGCGTAGCTACGGCATCGCCCAATTGCGCCCCGATAATAGCATTGAGCGATTGGTGGAAAAACCGCAAAATCCGCCCTCGAATTTGGCGCTGGTTGGCATTTATATGTTCGATCGGCATATTTTCGAGGCGATCGATAACATCAAACCATCGGCGCGGGGCGAATACGAAATCACCGATGCCATTCAATGGTTGATAGACCATGATTATCGTGTGTTCCCATATGTGCATAAAGGTTGGTGGGTAGATACGGGCAAAGCAGTGGATATGCTCATCGCTAATGATCACGTACTCGAAGAACTCACGCCGTCTATTCATCCAACCGCGCAGATTGATGGGCAGTCGCAAGTGGACAAGCGTGTGACGGTAGAAGAAGGGGCGATCATCCGCAACAGTGTGATTCGCGGTCCGACCATCATCGGCGCGAATACGGTTATCGAAAATAGTTATGTCGGTCCGTTCACCAGCATTTATTACAACGTGAAGGTGCAAAATTGTGAGATCGAGCATAGCATCATCCTCGAAAACAGCACCATCAGCGATTTGCCCGCTCGCCTGCAAGATAGCCTGATTGGGCGCAATACTGTTGTGACTCGCAACAAAACATTACCTCGCGCCCTCAAAATGAACTTGGGTGATAACAGCCATGTTCAAGTGCCAGAATAAATCTTCATATATACGCCTATACGCCCTACATGGACGCGCAAAAAGGCTTGTCCGTACAGCAAGCGTGATATTTTTAGATGATAAATAAGGACGGTATATTGCTGTGGACGACATACGCCCTTCGGGCTAGTCGTCCATTACATGTAGCCTAGTTTTACGGGTGTAATGGCGGACTAGAGGCTTCAGCCTCGTATGTCCGCCACAAAAATGGTGTATCCTTCTTAAATGCGTTCATCCATAAACGCCAGCAATTGTTTCCGAAACACGCTCACATCAAATTTTTGGGCGTGAGCGCGGATGATCTGCGGGTCATAACGCGATGCGTCAAAATCACGCATGACCGCCATCAACGACTCGACCGTCAATTCGCCAAAATGTTCCCCCGTCACTGATGGAATCACCGTATCCAACGCGCCCCCCGCCCCATACGCAATCACGGGGCGACCCGCCGCTTGTGCCTGAACAGGCGTGATGCCAAAATCCTCTAATCCAGGGAAGATAAATGCCTTGCACCGTGCCATCAGACGGGGCAATTCGTCATCGGGGACGTAGCCTAAAAATTCAACTGTATCTCCAGCTAATGCTTTCAGTCGGTCTAAATCGCGCCCTTTGCCCGCAACTTTAAGCCTCACGCCCAATTTTGTCGCCGCTTGCACGGCTAAATCGATGCGTTTATACGGAATCAAGCGCGATACGACCAAAAAATAATCTTCGGGTGTCTCATCCATTAAAGCGAAACGGGCAGTATCCACAGGTGGATAGATAATCACCGAATCGCGCTCATAATAGCGTTGGATGCGGTCTCGGATTTCGGTGGATATGGCGATGAAATGATGCACCCGCTTGCTGGCGCGTTTATCCCACCATTTCAAAACGGGCAACAAGGCGCGGATGCCGATTTGCGCCAACCGACTCAACCCCTCACGGGCAATATATTCATCCAATTGCCACACATAACGGGTCGGCGCGAGGCAATAACAAATATGAATCGTGCCGTCATCATAACGCACACCATGACAAAATCCGCTTTTATTGCTCAGGAGGACATCATAACCCGTCAGTTTTAAGCCACCCCACGCGATGGGATAAATCGGCAGATAGGGCTGATGTTTGGTGTGGATTTTCGGCAGTTTATCCATCCATAATGGACGAATATCCCACTGTTTATAAAATTCGGGCATGATGTCGGGCGCGTATAGGCTGGTGTAGATGGGGCTATCGGGGAATAGCTTGACCAATTCCACCAGAACATCTTCTGCCCCGCCGATTTGATTCAGCCAATCGTGGATGAGGGCGATTTTCATCGCGCATAACCCCGTCCGATGAACATGCCCGTGTGTTTATAAATCTCGAATGCGCCGTCTTGGGCGATGATGTCGCGGACGTTCTGCGTGAATCTTTCGACATGCTCTGAGGTGATCATCGGCAATGCCAACGACAAGAAATAATCCACCATCGGCTCGACTTGTGTCACCCGCAGGCTATCTTCGTATAAAATCATCTCGACTTCGGCGAATGATTGGCGCAATTGCTCCGCGCCATTTTCGAGACCGAAGGCATGACCGATAATATCTTTTTGCAGATTGTCATCTAATAAGATCGATTGAATCAGATGATGATATTCGCACATGTGTTCCTTGCCCAATGTCGCCGCTAACACCACACCATCAGGCTTTAACACGCGCCGAATTTCGGCGATGGCTTTGGCGCGGTCTGGGACGTGATACAGCATAAAATTGGCGAACACGGCATCAAACGACGCATCGGGGTAGGGGATATTTTGGGCATCAATTTCGCGGTATTCGGGTTTGAACATCACATGTTCGAGTTTTTTCTGGGCATCGTTCAGGATGCCCATCGCAAAATCAGAGAGGGTAACATCCCACCCCGCAGGCACATCATCCTTACAGACATACCATAATTCGCCACTGCCACTACCGACTTCTAAAATGCTGGCGCGTTGCGGGATATGTTTGAGGGCATGACCAAAAAACCATTTATAAACGCCTTGCGGATTGGTGCTGAACAATTTGTGGATGCGTATCCGCGCATTCAGATTATCGGCACTGCTATATTGTTGATTTTTGAGATAATTGGGGGCGCTAAAATTCCGCATGGGAGAATTCTGCCTTTCAACTCATTGGATGAGGGGGGAGGTATCGGATGAATCGTTGGCTTTTTTGATCGGGCTGTAAAATTGACGGTGGATGGGTAATACGCCATAACGCTCAATGGCTTGTTTATGTAAACGTGTGCCATAGCCTTTATGTTGTCCAAAATGATATTCTGGATAGTCTTTATCGAGCGCCACCATCATGTCATCGCGGTGTGTTTTGGCGATAACACTCGCCGCGGCGATGCTCAATGATTTTTGGTCGCCTTTGACGATGGTATCGTATGGCACGCCCAAATCGCCTTTCATCAATCCGTCTGTGAACAGATAATCGGGCTTAAAATGTGGAAATTGCTCGCGCAGATGGACGAGTGCGCGTTTAATCGCCAAGATAATCGCGCCTGTCAACTTGAGTTCATCCACCTCATGATGTTCAACCACGCCGACACCCCACGCCAATGCGATGGTTTTGATGGTTTTGACCAATCGTTCCCGACTCAGGCGCGTCATCTCTTTGCTATCGCGCACGCCTGCCAATTCGATGAGTAGTTTATCTTCGCCCCAATCCAATGGCAAAGCCACTGCGCCCACCACCAGCGCACCTGCCAATGCCCCACGCCCCGCCTCATCTAACCCCACAATATGCTTGTATTGAGGATATTTTGCCCATTCGAGGGTCAACTCTGCTGTTTTAGGCTTGCGTTTTTTCATCATATACCCCCTGTTTCCAATTGCGACGCACTTTGAGCGTCTCCATCACCATCTTGATCGAATCACCAAACGGTTTAATTTTCGATTGTGCTTTGTAGTACCAGGTAATCGGCACTTCGATGATTTTATACCCGCGTTTTTGTGCGATGAACAACAATTCCACATCAAACGCCCAGCCATTGATAGTCTGATACGGAAAAATATCGCGTGCGACATCGCGCTTAAAGCACTTAAACCCGCATTGGGTATCGTTTAATCCCCGCACCGCCAATACTTTGACGATAAAATTAAACACACGTCCCATGATATGGCGCATTTCGGGTTCGCCGATGCGCTTCGCGCCTTTCGCCTCTCGTGAGGCAATCGCTATATCATAATCCGTATTTTTCGGTGGCAAAAATTTGACCACCTCCTCGATCGGCATGGATAAATCGGCATCGCAGATGAATAAATAATCTCCCGTGGCGATATTCATGCCTGCCCGTACCGCCGCCCCTTTGCCTTGTGTCGTCTCGGTGATGACGCGGATGTAATCGTATTCATCCGCGACTTGTTGCGCGATGGCGAGCGTGTCATCGGTGCTGTTGTTATTGACGATGATGACCTCAATTTTATACGGTTGTGATGCCACAAATGCCGTAATTTGCTTGAGGCTATTCGGAAGCCGATCGGGGGCGGCTTCGTTATACGCTGGAATCACGATAGAGAGTAATGGGGTGTGCGAGTCCAAATTTTATGTCTCCAGTTTAGTGAGTATCGCCTCTAGCGCATCTATCGAGATAACCCGACTTTGTTGGATAGCGATACGTTTTTTTCGCCATTTGGGGAGGGCAACAATCCCCGCTAACATACCACGCAATTTGGCGCGAGATGCTTTTCCACGCCATGCACGCATAGCATCCCACGCTTTACGCCATTGGTGCTTGATGATTGCCCTACGATATTTTCGCCATAATTCTTTAGGATAATTTTTATACAAGACGAAAATACCGTTGCGACCATCATAAAAACTGGCAGTGACACCACCGCCCGTTGCCGATAGATGATGGTACACGATAGCGCGGGGCGTGTAAAGGCATTGCCAACCCGCCAGTTGCGCCCGCCATCCCAAATCGACATCTTCGAGCGAGAAGAAATAATCATCATCCAACAACCCAATTTGGTCGAGCATCTCGCGCCGATACGCCGATGAGCCACCGCACGCGCTAAAGACAAACGCTTCGTGGTCATATTGCCCCTCATCTTTTTCCCATACCCCGCGATTACCCGCTCGCCCATCCACGGTGAAATAATCGCCTGTGGTATGGATATGATCGCGCTTATCAAACAGCAACATTTTGCTGGCGACTGTGCCGATGTTGGGATGACGCGCAAACGCATCCATTATCGCTTCTGCCCAACGGCTATCCACTTCGGTGTCGTTATTCAACAGCGAAATAATCTCGCCTTTGGCGTGCTTCATACCTGCGTTGCACGCGCCTGTGAAGCCACTGTTATACCCCATATCCAACAGAATCACTTCGGGATAGTTGTTGCGGATGAAATCTTGCGAGCCATCTGTCGAGGCGTTATCGGCGATAATCACTTCGATATTGGGGTAGGTTTGGGCGCGGAGGGCATCCAAACACGTCTTGAGAAATCGAAGTCCATTCCAATTGGGGATGACCACCGAAAAAAGTGGGGTATCACTCATGCTAACAATCCCTCTTTTTGTAAAAAGTCGTCTACTGCATCGTGCCAATGGCGCAAGGTTATCCCCAAAAATGCCCCGTTGTTGTTATTCAAACAGGCATACGTGGGCGGGGTAGACGGGCGCGTCCACTGACGGCTGATAATGGGCGTGATGGGTGTTGTGGTGTAGCCCGCTTTATCCAACACATATCGCGCAAAGGCATAGCGCGAGGCGCTTCCACTGTTGACCAGATGATAAATCCCATAACGCCCTGTTGCGATGAGCTTGATGACGGCTTCGGCGACATCATCATTATAAGTCGGATTCGCCACCTCATCCGTCACCACGCGCAACGGTTTACCCGCTTTGACGGCGTTGATGATGCTATGGATGAAATTTTTGCCCCCATGCGCGAATAACCATGCCGTCCGCACGATATAATGACGTGGATTGTGGCGCATGACCATCTGCTCCCCGACCCACTTGCTATAGGCATACGGATTAATCGGGCGGGTGGTGTCGTATTCGTTGTAGGCATTGGGGGATGTGCCATCGAACACCTCGTTGGTGCTGATTTGTACCATCGGTGCGCCGATTTCGGCGGATGCAATGGCGATATTCCCCGCGCCGAAGCCGTTAATCTGGAGGGCTTTCTGCGGATCTTGGGCGCATCCATCCACATCCGTCCACGCGGCGCAATTGATGATGATGTTGGGCGCAATTTTACGGATATAGGCTTGTATCGCAGAAAAATCGGCAATATCCACGCCATCCACATCGACACCGACCACGGAATAAGCGCCGTTGTTTGCGCTCATGGTCATGATACGGCTACCAAGTTTACCCTTCGCGCCGATAATAAGTAATGTTGTTGTCAATTAGTTGCATCCTTTGATAAGCGTAAAATTGGCGAAATCATCGGTCTGTAAGACGACCATATCGGGCGATTTGAGGCATTTCCATAATTCAAACCCGTCAATTTCGGGGATGACGTGCGATACAAATAGGCTAATCACCGTGCCATGCGCCACCACCGCCACATCGTGATGCCGATGCCTGCGCCATGCCCCTAACAATCCGACATGAAAACGGGCGCGGGCATGAGTGGCGGTTTCTTGACCATAGACCAATTCATCGGGGTGGGCAAAAAAATTTCGCACTTTATCGACAAAAATATCATGGTCTTCAAATTTTTCGTTGGAGCGTTCATGCTCATATAAATCACCCACAATTTCAAAGCCGATATGCAGATTTTCTGCTAATATGAGCGCCGTCTCTATCGCTTTGTCTTCTGGACTAGAAAAAATATGCTTGGGGGTGAATTCTTTGACAAGCGATGCAAAAGCGTGTGTTGCCTCTTGACCTTCTGGTGATAGTTGCCATGTATGGGGTGGATTTTGCGGGATGATGATGGGTTGTGCATGTTTAATCAAAATTAATTTGGGCATGATGTGAATCCCTCAAAAAATAACAGTAAAATAATGACAATGATAAAAGCATTTCGCCTTCTCTCATAGTGTAGGTTAAAATAGAGATAACCGCAAAAATGCGAGGATTATGAGCATGACGCAACGCATCTTGACCTTAGCAAAAACCGATACCCATTCCCAGACCAATCTCGAAAATCCGCGCCTGCGGATGGTGGTACGGGTAGGGTGGTTTGGCTTTGTGTTCATCCACTTGCTGATATTCGCTTTGGGGATGCCGTATTTTCTGTCCGAGAACAACACCTCATTCGATATGTCGCAGGCGTGGTTTTTTGTGGTGATAGACATATTGACCATTGGCGGGTTTTTATTATTTGGCAGTGTGATTGTGGTACGGCGGTCAGATAATTGGATGGCGTTGTATACCGTTTGGGCGATGCTGTTCTTTGGATTATTGAATAGCGTCTCGTATAGTTTATTCTTGCGTTCCGATGACCGCTTATTGATTTTTTCAGTCATCAGCGCCTTATTACTCTATGTATTTGCGATGATATTCCCCGATGGGCGGTTTCGCCCGCGTTGGTCAATTGTGCTGGTCATCGCCTTTTTTATGTGGGATGTGCTTGTGCGTGGGCGTGAGACCGTCATGAATGTGTTGATCATCAGCATTGTTGATTTACTGTTTATTTCGATCGTGCTGATGATTTGTATATATCGTTACCGCGTTTATTTTTCGCCTGCACGCAAACAACAAACCAAATGGGTGATTACAGGGACGATTATTGCCGTGCTGAGCATCCAAATACGGACAATCATTTTAGGATAGTGGTCACATAGTAAGTGATGAGACCTCTAAGTTGTAATCAATGATAAACCATAAGGTCATCCAATAATGATAATCGTCCGATTTAGAAAATGATAACGCTTTGCGAACAAA
>DAOTVP010000112.1:0-8938 GCA_034436155.1 Anaerolineae bacterium | reverse complement strand
AACCGTCTACCATCTGATTCGGGTGATTCTTTCACCCATACACCCAATCCATTCACTGCGAGGGTAACAGTTGATGCAGGTGGTATATCCGTAGGCGGGACAGGTGTATTTGTTGGTGGAACAGGCGTAAACGAGGGTAACGGTGTGTTTGTCGGGATTATCGGCGTGAACGAAGGTAACGGTGTGTTTGTCGGGATTATCGGCGTGAACGAGGGTAAAGCTGTACGTGTGGCTGGCACATCGGTTGGTATTATTTCGGGGACGGCAGATTGAGCGACTATCACCTGTTCGGCGATTTCCGTCATGGTCATGATAATTTCGGATGTGGCAGTCATATTCGGCGGGGTGATGATGGGTTCATCACTGGATAAAATCACCACCGCAGGAACAGCAGTATTGCTTGGCATAGTAGGTTCATCATCCGTATCACCACCTCCACCCGAAGCAATCAGCGCGATAATCACCCCGACCAACGCCAGAATAATCACACCCATACCCAATAATAAGCCTGTATTCCGTTTAGGCGCGGGCATCGGTGTCGGATACATATTCCCCGTTGGGACATAACTGGGTGGTGTACCGACAGGTGGTGGCGCGAATGAGGCTTGCTTTTTGGGTGGCACTTTGAACACGAAGAAATTGGTCTCTGTGCCTTTATTGCCCTCAATCGCGCTTTCAAAGGCTTGGGCGAATGCCGTACACGATTGAAAACGAGCTTTTGGGTCTTTTGCCAACGCCCGCGAGAGGACTAAATCCAGCGCGGGGGGTAAATCACCGCGTATCACGGTGAGGGGGGTCGGCATTTCGTGAAGGTGTTTATTCAACAATTGAAATGGCGTGCTGGCTTCAAACGGTTCACGCCCCGTCACGGTGATATAAGCCAATACCGCCAATGAATATTGGTCGGTGGCGGGGAATACCTCTTCGCCAGACCATTGTTCGGGTGCCATATACGTCGGTGTTCCGACTGCCACACCCGTCCCTGTCAATTTGTTGGTGGCGTGCATGAGTTTGGCGATGCCAAAATCCACCAGATAGGCATTGCCCTGATTATCAAACATGACATTGCTGGTCTTAATGTCGCGGTGAATGACCCCGCGGTTATGAGCATAATCCAATGCGCTGGCGAGTTCACGCAATAATTTCGCCGTCTCACCGAGCGAGGGCAATCCACGCCCTTCGGCTTGGGTATGACTGATGCGGTCGGCTAATGTACCACCTGTGAGTAGGCGCATAACGACATAACTGATGCCCCGTTGCGTGCCATAATCCACAATAGGGACGATATGCGGATGTTCCAGCGCCGCGGCGGTCTCGGCTTCGCGGGTGAATCGTTCCATGTACCCCGTTTGTTGGGCAAGCGTAGATGGCAACACTTTAATCGCCACTTCGCGCTTGAGTGTTGTCTGAAACCCACGATACACCGACCCCATCCCACCCACACCGAGTAATTCGCGCAGTTCATACTGCCCTAGCATTTGACCTGTCAGATTATCACTCGCCATCTAATTTTTCTCCAATGAATTTGCTTCTACACTGTATTCATTGTAACCCCGTACCAACAATCGGGCAAATATTGTGTGCTAAAATAACAACTATAGTCTATTTGGCAAAAGGATACCAAAACGATGATAACCAACCCATCCAAACAACTTATATCTGAGGGCATGTCATTGGATGATTTTATGCGTTTATTCAACGACCAACCGTTTGAAATCATCGCAGGGGAAAGGATAGAAAAAATGCCAAACGGGTTTTTACACGGAGAAATTTTACACATCATATTTCGTTTATTAGACGCATTTGTCTCTCAACATGCGCTAGGGCGTGTTTACATGGAGATGACCTTCATCTATGCGCCGCGTAGCAATTGGGTGCGTGGGTCACGGATACCTGATATTATGTTTTATGAAAAAACCCGTTTTGAAACATATAAACAAACCATCATCGATAAAAATTTGCCGTTGGCGATTGTCCCCGACCTCATCATCGAAATTTTATCCCCCACCGATAATTTGTTGGATGTGCAAGACCGCATCATGTTCGATTTTGATCATGGCGTGAAGCAAATTTGGCTGATAGACCCCGATAGGCGTGGCGCGTTGGTGTATCTACCCGATGCCAACCGCCCGACTCGCTACGGCGAAGATGGCGTGCTATCGGCTGGTGATATTATCCCCAATTTTGAATTGCATTTGGCGAAGGTGTGGGCGTAAATTCAATTCTTGCCTGTACGGGACGATTAGCACGCAGTGCGTATATCGTCCCTGCGCCCATTCATCGCACCCATATTTTTATGGCGGATATATAGCGCCATTTGGTGAATTTTTTATGGCGGATATACGGCTTCGCCTAATCCGCCACTACGCATGAAATCGGCATTTGGGATTATTCTGCCTAATCCGCCACTACGCATGAAATGAACATTTGGGATGATTTGTTGCCACCCTATATCAATCGGCGTACAAAATTATTTCGTCTGTACGGGACGATTAGCACGCAGTGCGTATATCGTCCCTGCGCCCATTCATCGCACCCATATTTTTTATGGCGGATATATAGCGCCATTTGGTGAATTTTTTATGGCAGATATACGGCTTCGCCTAATCCGCCACTACGCATGAAATCGGCATTTGGGATTATTCTGCCTAATCCGCCACTACGCATGAAATCGGCTAGGATAATTTGCTATCATATATAAAAATTCAATCGATATTTGGCTTTGAAGGATGAAATTTATCCTCAATCCATCTTTCGGGATTTTGTGCGATATATGTTTTAATGGCGAATAATTCCTGTTCGTTGCGGATGATTCTATCGTAAAAACTACGATGCCATAATTTGCCTGAAAATGGTGTCCAGTCCAATTCATTCACGCCCTTAATATACGCATTGGTGGTCATTATCTTAAACCATTGAACCCCACGCGACAGCGTAACTTTTTCTGGGTGTAAATCATCAATCAACACGACTGCATGAAAATGATTCGGCATCACCACAAAATCATCCAATATAAAACTTGGATATTGAATTTCTAATCGTTGCCAATAATCCGCAACCATGTGACCAGCAGGTGATAACATCAATTGATTATGTGTCACATTGCCTAATAAACATTCGCCGTCTTGGATACAAATGGTGATAAAGTATGCCCCGCCATGTGAATAATCATATCCATTAAAGCGTAATTGTTTACGATGGTAAAAAGTCCCCATATTGCCTCCCTAAAAAATGGATTGTTGATGATTGTATTATATCGCATTTTCGTGATGCGCGTGCCAATTTGTGTATGTATGGCGGATATTCGATATTCAAAATTTATTTATTATTTTATGGCGGATATACGGCTTCGCCTAATCCGCCACTACGCACCAAATGGACATACCTCATTTTTATCGCGCTGGGGCTTCGCCCCCAGACCTGCTCATAAATTTCAGTAATGCCATTATTCTGTATTACAGAATTACTCTTGAGAGCGAACACACCGAAACCCGAAGGGATTGATCCCGTCAGATGGGAAGTTCCTGTCGCGGTCGGCGGAACGCACAAGCCAATCGGGATTGACCCAAGACCCACCACGCACGACACGTCTATTTGTATTGTCGTTAATACTTTCACGACTTTCCTCATCATAAGGATACGCGCCATACAAACTGCTCACCCATTCCCACACGTTGCCACTCATATCCACCGCGCCCACCCATGATACACCGCCTGCACGACTCCCTACAGGCGCAGTTCGGTCGTTGCTATTGCCACCATACACCACATTATTGGCAACAAATTCATTTCCCCACGGGTAAATTAGGTTGTTCGGTCCACGGGCGGCGTATTCCCACTCGCGTTCTGTCGGCAATCTGCCACCCCGTAATTCACAAAAATCGCGTGCCTCAAACCAGGTGATACTTTCTACAGGCAAATCATCCCCTGTAAAATAATTCGGATTGGCTTTTTGACCGCCAAATTGGGCGAATTGCGCTTGTGTCACCTCGTATCTATCTATCCAAAACGGCTCATTAAAACATTGCTCATGGACAGGGCGTTCATCAGTGTCACCGGTTTCAGTCCCCATCATGAAGCATCCCTTCGGGACTAACACCATCACCACACCGTCAAATTCTTGTTCAATCGGTGTCCAATCTTCATTTCTTGTAATAATATCAAATGTGGCGATTCGCGTGGCAATGGCATTGATAATCGCCTGTTGTGTGGCAGTAGCAATCACCTGTTGCGTGGCGGTAGCATTGATAATCGCCTGTTGTGTAGCTTGCATGTTAGCTGTTTCCGTCGCTTGCAGGGCGATAGCCAATTCAGATTGAAATGCGATGGCTGTTTGTGTGGCAGATAACGCCTGTTCAAATGTGAGTGTGGCATCACCATCGGACGATTCGCCACCACAGGCGACCAATATGAGCATCACCAACATCATAAGCCCCAATAAACTTTGACGGTGGATGTTCATTTTAACTTTCTCCTTTTTACATCTGCCAGAAATGATTGGTCTAGGATGCGCTTTTGCGCGTCTGTACAGGCATAAAAATGATAATCGGTGTGTAGGGACGGCATACATGCCGTCCACAATTATCCGTGTAGGGCGCGATATATCGCGTCCCTACGGAATTTTGCAGATATGATCACGGCGCATTGGTCACGGTGACGTTGAGCGTCCCCGAATTGTTGACCTCGTTGCTCTCGGTGATGGCACCCCCCGAATCGGCGGTGAATTGCAGAATATACGCCCCCGCCGATGTAAAGGTGACATTCACCTGTAGGCTAATCGTCTGCCCAGCGCCCAAATTGCCGACCACGCCCAAATCAAGCGGGGTGTTGGCGGGCAAAATCACACCGCCGTTATTAAATTGGGCATTCACCGCACCGCCGTTATTGGTGATATTCACCCCATATTGCACCGTCACCGATGGCTCACCTGCGGGGATGACCACATTGGTCGGACCCGAAATATTCGTCACCGTCAAATCGGGTGGAGTCGGCGTTGATGTGGGTTGCGGTGTATTGGTCGGCACATTCGGCGTGAAGGTCGGCGCTGTGGTAGCAGTCGGTTGCGGTGTCGGCGTGACGGGCGGATTTTGCCCAGGGATAGTCGCGCATTGCGAGCCGTATAGGTTGATGTATGGCGTGGTTTCGGGACCGCGTGCCACCCAACCGAGCGTACCGTTGCTATCGCGCAATTGCCACCAACTGTTATCATTCAATTTCGCCACCACAGGCAACAATTCACCTGCGGCGAGGGTGCGAATCACATCAAAATTGGTGCTCGGTCCGCGGCGGAATCGTAACGCCGTCATGACCAATGCCCGACATGTTGGGTCGTTGGGATTAATCACAGGTTGAGTCGGACCGGGCTGTGGTTGTGGGGTTGATGTGACTTGGGCGCTGGTCTGGCGGACAACCACGCGGATTTCGGCGGGGTCGCTGACGACAGAATTGCCCCCCACCCCGCGCACCGCCGTCACACTGAGGACGATTTCGCCCGCACTACGCGGTGTATAATCCAACAACACCTGTTTATTCGTCTCACCTGTGGGCGATTCCGACCCCACTGTGCGGACATTCGTGCCGTTTGCCGAGAGGCGCACACTGGTCACGCCAATGGTATCGGTCACTTGCACGCTCATCAAAATTGGGGTGTTGACGACAAATTCTTCGCCATTTTGGGGCGATAAAATCTGCACGGTCGGTTTGCCTGTGTTGGCTTGGGTAGTCGGTGTGGGTGTGACACGAGAATTATTGCTTTCGGCATCCAAATTACATGCCGCCAACAGGGGTAAAATGGTGATACATAACATAAATCGCAATAGTCTTTTCATGGTCTCATTTATCCTATCTCAACAAACACAACAAGCCCTACCATCGATGACGGTTAGGGCTTGCGGTGACTAGACAGATAAAAACGGGTACTAACTAATCGGTTCTTTGTAGATGACATATTTACCCATTTCATCGCCCTTAGCGATGCAGTGGGTCATATCCACCTTAAATTCATGCCCACCAGAGACCCAACGCAAGCCTTCTTGCAGGAGTCCCTGACCGACAAAGCACACCGGCTTATCGGTTTTACGCCCCCAACACATAGGGCAACGTTCTAGTGTGTAGATGATGCGGTCTGTGCCTTCTTCATACACATTAGAAATTTGGTCAGAGAATTGGTTAAAGATGTTCGCCATCGCGGGTACGCCGATTTTGAGTTTCGCGTTCATCGGAAGCACCTTAAAGGCGAGGTCGCCGACACCCGCCAACGCGCCAAACCCGCGTAACGCATCGGCAAAGGTGGCACGTCCAGCACGTAACGCCAAACCACGACCACCACGCGGTCCGTACATTTCTTCCAACGCCACATTCAACGATGTAAAATCGGCAAAGTCAAACTCTTTGTCGAGGTTGTCGGGCGGATAGTTGCCAATAAGGTTGCTCAGTTCAGCCCGATGCAGAATGGCGTTTAACCCATTCGTCCCCATAATTTCTTCCATCGCTTCAATTGTGATGCGGGCGAATTTATTGGGATAATAAAATCCGCTTTTCTCTTTTGCCATTGTGGCTCTTCCTCCAATCGGTGTGCAAAACTCAACCGTGGTTCATTATTAGTATTCTAAAGTCGCCTATACAATAACACAGGTTGCCTAGTCTAGCAAATCCATTTATCAAAATCATGAAAAAACAAGCAGTGGCTCATGCTGATGATGAGCCTCATCTTTCGGCAAACGACCTTGCAAACTCCACGGACTCGTCCATGTGATTTCAAGGTCTACCAATTTGCCCCGCAAATCCCCATCCGCCTCAAAAAAGACGAGTTTATTTTGGGGGGTTCGACCGCGCCACTTCCCTTTATGGCGTTCTTCCACCAACACCTGTACGTGCTTGCCCAGCAATAGCTGATTTTTCTCCGCCAAAATTTGGGCTTGCAGTGCTTCCAACATCTTAAAGCGGCGGTCTTTTTCAAATTCTGATACATCATCCTCCATGCGACGGGCGCTCACTGTATGAGGACGTGGGCTATATTTTGCCAAGTGTACCTTATCTAACCGCAAATCTGCCAAGATTTGGTAGGTGTCCATGAATTGAGATTCCGTTTCGCCACAAAAACCGACAATAATATCAGTATGAATGGCGACATCTGGAATTGTAGCACGAATTTTATCGACCAATGCACGATATTGGGCGTTGGTATATCCGCGCTTCATATTTTCTAATACGTCATCATTGCCTGCTTGGATGGGGACTTCGATTTGAGGCATCACACGCGGTAAATCGGCAACCGTCTTGAGCAATTTATCGCTCATCCAATTGGGATGGCTGGTCAAAAAGCGGATGCGTTCTACGCCAGTTTCTTCGGCGACATCGTGTACCACATGCAATAAATCGGCGAGGTCGGGACCATCGGGAATGTCTTTGCCATATCGGTCTACGATTTGCCCCAACAGCGTGACTTCTTTCACACCCTGTTTGGCGAGACTACGCACATGCGCGACAATTTCGCCAACGCTACGGCTACGTTCCACCCCGCGTCTGAACGGGATGATGCAGAATGTACAGGCATGAGAACAACCATACACCACAGGCACATGGGCGCTGATGAGGTTGCCCTGTTCGTGAACGGGCAAAATCAGGTCGCCATCTTGGACTAAATCCCGTTCTTGGCGCGATTTTTCTTCATATGCCATCAATTCGGCTTCATCCATACGCGCCTTGAGAAATTCAACCATCGGTTTGGGTTCAGAGGGTGCCATGAACACATCCACAAACGGCAATTTTTTCCGTAAGTGTACAGGGTCTTTGACCCCAACCATACAGCCCATCACGCTGACGACTTTTTCGGGGTGTTGCTTTTTCACATCGCGGAGCAAATACAACCGCCCCATCGCTTTATCTTCTGATGATTGGCGCACAACGCAGGTATTCACCACAAAAATATCGGCTTCATCCGGATTTTCTGTGGCAGAATGACCCAGACGCTCTAGCTCTGATGCCAGTCGTTGCGAGTCTGCCATATTCATCTGACAACCAAACGTCCAAATATGATATAACATTGAATCTCTATCAATTTCTACTGATTAACATCTTCTCTCTAGTAATTGTATCTAAACCGTCATATCACGTCAATGCAACGGCGTATCAATTTATTTATATTGGCTAGATTTATTGAGCATATCTCCGTAAAATTGAAATTATATAAACCATACTCAAGGAAAATATGCGCCATGAGCGATACCGAAAATAAATCGACTAACGAGATTTCGCCTCTAACCATTGCCAAACGTCAACTCCAACAAGTGAAAGCCGCGCTCGATGGTGTGTTTCCGCCAGATGTCAGTTTGGGCGTAAAAATGCCACGCGAACTCAAAATCGCGCTCGATACGCTCAATCGTCAACTCAGCAATGCAGAACGCGCATCAGATATGAATCAGAAATATTTTGACCTGTTGCGTGACATCATCCAAAAAACAACCATGATTTCCAGCACACTCGAACTCGAACAGGTGCTAGAGCGCGTCATGGATACCGTCATCGAATTGACAGGCGCGAATCGGGCATATCTGATGCTATACGATAAAGCCACGGGCGAATATAAATCACGCATTGCTCGCAATTGGGAACAAGCCTCGCTCCAAGAGGGCGAAATTCTATTCAGCCAAAGCGTGATTGAGGCAACCATTTTAGAAGGCAAACCTATCTTCACCAATAGCGCCCAAGAAGATAGTCGTTTTCAGGGTGCGACCAGCGTGGTGGCATACGACCTGCTCGCTATTTTATGTATCCCAATGGTGCTATCAGGCGAGGTGATTGGCGTGGTGTATGCCGATAACAAATCGCAACGCTGGATTTTCGATGAGCAAACGTTGTCGATCCTCTCGACATTCGCCAACCAAGCGGCAATCGCCATCAACAACGCCCGTAAATTTGAACAGGTGATTGATGATTT
>DAOTVP010000111.1:0-17611 GCA_034436155.1 Anaerolineae bacterium | reverse complement strand
TTTGTACCATTGCGTACGATGTTAGTGCTTCCACAACGACTACAGGTATACGTGATAGTTTCTTGTATCATGGGAAGCATTATCATCTCTCATCACTTACTTTTCAACCACTACCGAGATTATTTTTGATAAGAAATTCTTAAAAATTCATGTTGACCTGTAAATAGGCACGAAGAATTAACGAAGCATTGAGGTTTCATGAAGATTGGAAAATGTGGGATAATTTGGGATAAATGAGGTTGAGCGATTCAAAAAAATGCGCTATACTAATCTCATTAAACGAACTTAACACTGACACCTAACCAGTCGCAATCTGAAGGGCAGTGTTTTAACCACACTAGCGATTGTAAATAACAACTTGATATATGATGTTGGCGGGGATGATAAAACGCCTTGTGGTTTCGTGCCTATATACGAATCACTTGGGCGAGCTATTATCGTCTATATTCGATAAGGTAAAAGATGATGGACGGACAGAAGACTTGGGAACTGGTTTGTCAACGATTAGAAGTACATCTGGATAGAAATGGTTACGATACGTGGATTCGTGGCTCTTTTTTCATTGAATTAGACGCGGAAAATCGTTTCGTGATTGGTGTTCGTAACGAATTCGTGCGCCAGATGTTACAAGTTCGGATGTATCGGCAATTGCGCCGTGTGTTGGATGATGTCACACGCGGTCAATATAACGAACTCCGTTTTGAGGTGCGCCAAAAACCCCCCGAAGCGGTGAATCCCGAAGAGGATATGCCGTTGTTCCGTTTGCCCCGTCATCAAGTCGATATGCTCGAGTCACCCCGTCCTGCCCTGCCCTTACATGAGCTGATCGCCACGCCCAAAGGTGCGGATATTGAAGGGATACCCATCAATCCCAAGATGACGTTTAAGCGATTCATCCCTAGCGAAAATAACCGCATGACCTATGAAGCCGCATCCGCCGTTGCAGAATGTCCGGGTCATAACTATAACCCCTACATGGTATATGGTGGGGTCGGTTTAGGTAAAAGTCATATTTTGCAAGCCATCGGTAACGAGTGCATCAAAGCGGGCATGAATGTCATTTATGTGACCGCCGAAATTTTTACCAATGATCTGGTACATGCCATTCGTACCAACACCACCCAACGCTTCCGCCAACGGTATCGTGAAGCCGATGTGTTGCTGATGGACGATATGCAATTCATCATCGGCAAAGATGCCACCCAAGAAGAATTGTTTCATACCTTTGAAGAACTTCGGCGTTTTAATAAACAGATTGTATTTGCCAGCGACCGCCATCCGCGTGAATTTACCGATGTCGCAGACCGCCTGAAATCACGCTTTGAAGCGGGTTTGGTGACGGATGTCCAACCCTTGACCTACGAGGCACGCCTCGCCATTGTCGAAATGTGGACATTGGAACACAATATTACGATAGACCGTCAAGTGCAAGAAATGATTGCCAAAAAAGCCTATCGCCATGTTCGTGAGTTAGAAGGGACATTTAATCAAGTGATGGCAAAAACCCGTTTCAATAAAAGTCCATTGAGCGTTGCGACCGCCGCCGAAACACTCGACCAATTTGAACGCCCACGTAACCATCAAATTCAGCCCAAAGCCACCCCGATGGATATTGTACGCGCCACTGCCGACCATTTCAAACTCAGCGTCGATGACCTCATGGGGACAAGTCGGTTGGCGAAAATCAATTTTGCCCGTCAAATCGCGGTTTATCTCATCCGCGAGACCACCGACCATACGTTTGTCCAAATTGGCGCGATATTTGGGCGTACCCATACCACCGTTCTACATGGATATAATAAAATGGTCGAGGAATTGAAAGAATCTGAATATTTACAAGAAAAAATCGCCCGCATCAAAGCGAATTTACCCTGATATATCGGCTGATTTTGCCATACTCGATTATCAACCACTCATCTATGCCGATGTAAGAATATGCCATACCCGTGCTTCTATAGGATTGAGAAGCGAATCATCATATAAGGAGTGTGGAATATGGCAAAGGCAATTTGGAATGGTGTGGTTTTGGCAGAGAGCAACGAAACAGTGATTGTCGAGGGCAATCATTACTTCCCACCTGAATCGGTGAACATGGAATATTTCAAACCGAGCGATACGCATACCACTTGCCCGTGGAAGGGTTTAGCCAGTTATTACACCATTGAAGTCGATGGCAAAACCAACCCCGATGCGGCGTGGTACTATCCCGAACCCAAACCCGCCGCTAAGCATGTGACCGGGCGTGTGGCATTTTGGAAAGGTGTCGTGGTCGAAAGTTAGGCGCTATTTGGGACGCGCACAAGCACGTCTGTATAGATGTAGATGTTAAAAACCCCTCACCATGAGGGGTTTTTATCAAAAAACGCCGTAAAACCCCTCGCTTTAGCGATGGGGATATAAGGAGCTGGTAAATTGTACTTAAAAGTGTGCTAGAATAAAAATCATATTTAGTCGATAGTAAAAAAGTAGAATAGATTGATGCCCAATCTGGTCGAAGTGCGGAAAACCTACAAATACCGCTTGTATCGCAACAACAAGGTGGATGGTTCACTTCACCATCAAATCAATGTTGCGGGTATCATCTGGAATCACGCCCTCGCCCTGCAAAAGCGGTATTACAAACTTACTCGCAAATATATCCCATTGGATGTGATGAAAAAACACATCGCCAAATTGCGGATGCGTTGCCCTCAATATGCCTATTGGAAAGATTTGGGGTCACAAGCGGTTCAGGAAATCCTTGAGCGTTTGGATAAGGCGTATGTCCTTTTTTGCAACAAGCAAGGCGGATTGCCCCGCTTCAAAAAGGTCAAGAAATTCAAAACTTTCATCCTGAAACAAGCGGGATGGGACTTGCTCGATAAGCAAGATGGCAAAAAGTATCGTAAAATCCGCATTGGCAAGAACATATATAAATTTGTCTATCACCGTTCTTTGAGTGGCGCGATAAAAACAGTCGCCATTAAGCGAGATGCAACGGGGCGGTTGTGGTTGTGCTTCAGTGTTATCGAGAAAATGGTCATCCCAGAAGGAATCAGCACGGGTAAAATCGGCGGTTTCGACTTTGGGTTGATAAATTTCTTGACGACCAATGAAGGGGCAACCATTGAATCGCCACAGTATTACAAGCGCGACCTACCCCGTTTACGCGCCATTCAAAATCGCGTTTCGCGTAAGATCAAGGGAAGTAACAATCACAAAGCGGGGATGTGGCACATTAATCGCCGTCATATTCGTATCACTGATAGTCGCTTAGATTTTCATTTCCAACTGGCTCATGATTTGTGTGACCAATATGATGTGATGGTGTTCGAGGACTTAAATCTCGATGCCATGAAGCGTCTTTGGGGACGAAAAATAAGCGATTTAGGATTTGCTCAGTTTGTGAAGGTGTTGGATTGGGTTGCCTTCAGGCGGGGCAAGCGTGTTGTGAAAATAGACCGTTGGGAGCGTACAAAGGGCAAATGTAGTTGTTGCGGTCATACGCAAAAATTAGACCTACCTGACCGCGTTTTTCAATGCCAAAATTGTGGACACACTATAGGGCGTGACCACAATGCGGCAATCAACATGTTAGAGGCGGGGCATCGCCACATGCTGTCTCAGTCAACGCAAGACCTTGCGACTTAGCGAGGCTGTTGGTGTTAACGGCAGAAGCCCCTGCCTTTAGGCATGGAGAGTATGTCACGATTATGGTGATGGTGATAGCCCCCGATTTGTGCTATAACTATGGGTGGGAGTGGTTGTATCCCGGTGGATGCCACAGTCTTCAAAATTGATGATAGGTTGTTCTGCAAGCTATGGTGGGTTCGACTCCCATCCGCTCCCGTCACTCAAAATAACCATTTTTTAGGAGGCATATCGTATGTCTGACCTCGAACACCCTACCGATGAATTTGAACAATTGGCGCTCGAAGAAAATTCCCAAACAGAATTTGCGCCGATCGATGACGCATCTGCTCCTGATGAAACACCGAGTTTACAAGCCGATAAACCCCTCACCGATCCACAATATGACCTCCTGAATTATGATGGATTCGCCATCACACTTGCTAAAAGTATCCAAACCATGACCCCACCTGAAGGGTTGGTCATGGCAATTTACGGACCCTGGGGCGCGGGCAAAACAACCCTGATCGAATTCACCCTGCATCACCTCGAACAAATTGAACTGCAGAACCGTCCGATTATCGTACGGTTTAATCCATGGTGGTTTTCGGGGCATGAAAATTTGATCCGCATCTTTTTTGAACAGGTGCAAATTTCGCTCCGCAACAAGATTGAACAACGCCTGTATGCGGGCTTAGATGTCATGCGCGAATTGGGGCGCTTGGTCTCGAAGACACCCGTACGCACTGTCCGCATGTCGGGGCGCGTGATAAGTAATTTGCCAACGATGGACGATGATGTGATTGCCATCAAAAAACAGGTGGCAGATCGCCTTCGCAAACAAAAACAACGCATTTTGGTGGTGATAGATGATATAGACCGTCTGATGGGCGAAGAAATCCGCCAATTATTCACCGCGATTAAAGCCATTGCCGATTTTCCGAATATGATTTATCTACTCGCATTCGACCGCGACATCGTTCTCAATTCATTGACGAAAACCATCGGTTATGATGCGCGTGATTATCTCGAAAAAATTATCGAAGTCGGTTTCGATTTGCCCCTTACCGACCACGCCGAATTGTTGCGCGTCATGTCTGAACAAATCGATAAGCTCATCGGCGAGACACCAGAACGCGATTTATTCGATATATCGCTGTTTGGTAAGGTCGATTATTTGGGTGATGTACATGAATTTATCAAAATACCGCGTGATGTGTTGCGCCTCATCAACACGCTGAGTGTCACCTTCCCCGCCGTGAAAGAGGTGGTGTATCCGCCCGATTTTGTGGCAATCGAAGCCCTTCGGGTGTTTATGCCCGATGCGTATGAGGTGATACGGCGCAACAAACTCATCTTAACAGGGGGCAAAGCCTTGCCCGCTCATCGGCACTTTTTGGAATTGATGGTCAATGAATTTCCGAATGAACCTGAATTGTTACGGCGTATGTTGGTTGGGTTATTTCCCAAATTCACAGCCGATTATAGCGCCTCTAGCGAGCGCATTTGGCGCGAGCAAAAACGCATTTGTTCACCCGATTCCTTCGAGCAATATTTCCGCTTCTCCATTTTGAATAACACATTATCACAAGTCGAACTCAATATCATCCTCGCCGCAGGGGAAGATAAAAATCGCATGGGAGATATGGTCGTGGCATTTGCCCAACAAAATCCGCCCCGCGTGGGCGCGTTGTTGCGTAAATTGCGCGATAATGTGGCGAATGTGCCACTCGCTCATCTGCGCCCGATGATAGAAGCCTTTTTGAATGTCGGTGATTCGCTCATCAACCTAGAACCGCCTGTGCCGTATCGCCGTTACGATAGCAACCGTGCCGAACTCGTTCAGCTACTTTTGCGTTTGTTGCGCCGTACCGACCCCAATAGCCACGCCAACATCTTAGAGACGGGATTACGCCATGGTGCATCCAACCTGGTGCCGATTTCGTTGATATTCGCCATCGGTCAGCTCAATGGCAAATATGGCTATAAGGGCTTTTTGGATGAAGGCGACCGTGTGATTTATGCCGATGATTTGCCCCGTTTGCATAATCTGGTATTGGCGAAAATTGAGGCGGTTGTTTCTGCACCCGACTTTATCTATACCCGTGACTTTTTAGATGTCACGTATATGTGGTTGAATATCGCGCCCGATTCAGCACAAGTTTGGTTGAACAACTCGCTTGAATCGCCCAAATATCTGGCATATTTCATCCGCCAATTCATGACTACATTACCCAACGGCGAGGTAATTATCAGTGACGACATTGAACATTATATGCCCCTCACAGAATTATTAGACCGCGCCAAAAAGATGCAATCCGAGAGCAAATTCACAGGTGATGAAGTGGCGATTGTCCGCGTCTTTGTCGATACTGTGAGTAAACAAATTGCATCATAATTTTTTATTCCCATACAAGCGTGCTTCCGCTAACACCAAATCGACTACACCGCTGATGGTGGGGTCGGGGATGGTGTTGGCGGGAATTTTTTCCACCTGATGATGGATGTTATCCCCGTCAATTTGCACAATCCCGATTTCATCCCCTGCGATGTTAGTCAGATATAACCAATCATCTCGAATGACTGTTTTATCGGATGCGCTCATACAGATTTTGGGCATCCATATCCCCTGTGATGAAACGGGAGATAATGCCAGCACCACATTGTTGACGATGTGCGGTTGGGCATCGTGTACAAGACGCATCGACACTTGCGTTTTGAGTTTGGTATAACTCGATGAAGTCAGTAGTCCCTGTGTATTCACTGCATCATAGCCCATCGCATCGAGGACGATGAACGCAGACCGTCCATCGGTTGCCTCGCAGTGCCATTGTATCGGGTGACATGACGCGCCTAAATCCAGCAACAACGGCTTGGGCGATAGTCGCGCAGAAATTGCCTTGATGTGCGTAAAAAGGCGCGGAAAATGGTCTAAATGTCCGTTTAAGTGGTGTGTATAGATGATATTCATGTGTGTATTATAGCCCAAAATCAAGACACCCCAACAGGTGTCGGGGTGTCTTGAGGTGTGAAACGTGCAAAACGGAGGAGAATTGCTATCTGGGTAGATTACCCGCGATTGCTACGACGTTCCTGACGGCGTTCTTCGCGGTGTTCTTCTGCATATTCGGTCACAACTTCCACGATGGTGTTGTTGCGGTTGTTACCACGTAATTCGCGTTCACGGTCTTCATACATCTTCTTGGCAATATAATCATTGTTAAACATAGTCGGTTTCACCTTTATGTCACTTGCTTATCGGTTTATATATTCACTATACACCAATTATGCAAAATGAACAATTGAGATTGGACATATTTAACAAAACGTTAATCATTGTGAATTATTGCACAGAATTGTTGCGATGTTTATTTATGCTTCCAGTGTGGTTTGCGTTTTTCGACAAACGCGCTCATGCCTTCGATGCGGTCTTCTGTGCCGAATAGCAGATAGAAATTGCGCTTTTCGTAATTCAGACCCTCTTGCAGGCTGAGTTCAAAGGCTTTGTTCACCGCGTCTTTGGTGAGGCGAATTGCCACTTGTGATAGCGAGGCGACTTTTTGCGCCAATTTAATCGCTTCGTTCAGATACACCTCAACGGGATATACTGCATTGACCAAACCATAATGTTTGGCTTCATCGGCGGATAGACGGCGGTCTGTGAGGCACATTTCCATCGCAATGGCTTTGCCAACGGCGCGGGTGAGGCGCTGTGTGCCACCTGCACCGGGCAAAATGCCCAGATTAATTTCGGGTTGCCCGAATTGTGCCGTCTCTGAGGCGATAATCATGTCGCACATCATAGCGATTTCGCAACCCCCACCGAGCGCGAAGCCACTCACGGCGGCGATAATCGGTTTGCCGATGCGCGTCATGCGTGACCAATCGGTGAAATCGCCACCCGACATCATGGCGGTGGCGGTGGTATCTAGCATTTGTTTAATATCTGCACCCGCCGCAAAAACGCGGTCATTGCCCGTCAGGATGATGCACCCGATAGCGGGATCGCGGTCAAAGATTTCCATCGCCGTGAAAATTTCGTCTGTGATTTGGCTGTTAAGCGCATTCAAGGCTTGTGGGCGGTTCATGCGGATGAGACCGACACCATCTACGGGGGTCTCGACTAAAATAGAGGCATAATTTGACATGAAAAAAAACTCCTTATTTGTGATGATACAAACGATTTTTGTGCATATTGTAGCAGTGATAAGTGAGAATTGGTAATCTGGGAGATGTGGACGCGCAGAAGCGCATCCGTATCGTGCGTGGGATGTGTGGATATGTATATCTGCCCGAAAAATATCGTGAAATGGTTATGAGGATGTCGCCAAGTTTTGGAGCCATTCGATCATCTTTTTGGCGGCGATTCCACGATGACTCAATTCGTGTTTTATCATTTCGTCCAGTTGCCCAAACGTTTTATCATACCCTTGCGGGATGAAAAGCGGATCGTAGCCGAACCCTTTGCCCTCATCAAATTCGGCGAGGGCGATACTGCCATAACATCGCCCTTCGGTTTGGGCGATGATGCCATCGGGCGAGGCGACCACAATTGCACATTCAAAATAAGCGGTGCGTTTTTCTGTTGGCACATCTTTCAGTTGGTCGAGTAGGTATTTTCTGCGACCTTCGGCGGTGTGAATATCGCCATAACGTGCCGAATATACTCCGGGCGCACCCCCTAGCGCATCCACACATAACCCGCTATCATCGGCTAACGCCCATTTGCCACTGGCTTTGGCATACGCAAGGGCTTTAATCTGGGCATTTTCGATGAAGGTCGTGCCTGTTTCTTCGATATCCATCGCCGACAAGCCGACATCGCGTAAACTGAGCAAGCGGACATTTGCCCCTGCCAACAAAACTTGATACTCATTCATTTTGCCTAGATTAGTCGTACCGATTACAATTTGTCGCACTGAACACCTCTGTATAACTTGTGTAAGATAATGGTTTGAAAATGATACGAGGATTTTACCATGAATAACCCCAAACAATTGTTAGAACAACATGACATCATCCCCAAGAAGAGTTTGGGGCAAAATTTTTTGAACGACCCCAACGCGCTCGACAAAATTATCAGCATCGCAGAACTGAATCCGAATGATACCGTCCTCGAAATTGGCGCAGGCACAGGCGCACTCACTGAAAAATTGGCGCAACATGCCAAACGGGTGGTCGCTGTCGAGGTGGATGAACGCCTATTCCCCGTTTTGGGCGCACAAATGCGACCGTATCCGCATGTCGAATTACACCTCGCCGATATTCTGACGGTCGATTTACATCAGGTGATGGGGGATGACCCGTATGTGGTGGTGGCGAATGTCCCCTATTACATCACTAGCGCCATTTTACGCCATCTGCTAGAGACGATTCACCGCCCGACCAAAATTATCATGACCATCCAGACTGAAGTGGCGGAACGGGTCATCGCCAAACCGCCCGATATGAGCGTGTTGGCGGTCAGTGTGCAATTTTATGGCAAGCCCGATATTGCCACCCGCTTTAACCCCGCCATTTTTTATCCCCGACCCGAAGTGGGGAGCGCCGTGTTGCGCGTGATGACGTATGATACGCCACCTGTGAATATCCCCAGCGAATCACTTTTTTTCCGTGTGGTAAGGGCAGGGTTTGGTCAGAAGCGTAAGCAACTGAAAAATGCGTTAGCGGGCAATTTAGCTATCTCATCTGAACAAGCCAGCGCCTTATGTCTATCGGCAGGCATAGACCCCATGCGACGCGCCGAAACACTCACATTGGATGAGTGGGCATCGCTCACGCGGGTCTTTGCGGAGAGAGAGAATTATCGTTAGGGGCAACGACAGGCTCAGTAGATTATGTCGCGGTGCATATTGCCGATGACCAAATTGATGATTTTGTGTGCATCGAAATTCAAGCCGCAGGTACGACAGGCACACCATGGCAAGCCGTTTTAGACCATCAACAAACTGGGCAATTCTCACAGTATAGCTATCCATTTGGGATTAATTGGGCGAATGAATTTGCCAAAACGATGATGCAACAAGCCTACAAAAAAGGGTTACTTTTAGAACGATGGCGCAAAAAATTGGTATTCTTTGTGCAAGATGTGGCAATGGATTATCTGGTCGCCTCGTATGATACACAAGGTCTACATGATGCAAATGATGATGATACGATTCATTTTTGCACGCTCAATATGCGGTGGGATAATGAAAGCAATCTATGGCGACAACATGTACATCAGCGATTGAGTACCAATACAGATGGTATTCGACGCATGTTGGGCGGATTATCTGAGGATGCCCTACCCACTCAAGCCGATTTTATTGCGACATTGACCAAAAAACGCAATCAGAATAAGCGTTGATTCAGTTTGTCTTGGATGCTGGTCACATAGTCTTGGCTAATGTCAATGCCGATAGCATATCTGCCATGATTTAAGCTGGCGAAAATTGTGCTACCTGTCCCGACAAATGGGTCTAAGACGATACCATCGGGTGGGCATGTGGCTAAAATTGGGATGCGTAATAATTCTTGTGGAAACACGGCATAATGATTATCATGCCGATTTTTGACCGTATCTTCTGGGACTAAGCGCCATACATCAGACGGGGCAAAACCTTTGGCATAACTTTTCATGACGAAAAAGCCCCGTTGCTCCAATTCTCTGGCGCGACCACTGGTTTTATTCCCATTTCCGTGTAGCGTGCGTTGATACCCGCGAATGGTCATGCGAAAATCTACCACTTCACCATCCCGAATTTGTTGGAGTGTTTCTTCTAATGCCGATAGCGCGTTTTGCTTTTCTTCATCTGATAATAAATCCGAATTGGCGATTTGAGCGCGATATTTTTTTCCACTCACACCTGTTGCAGAGGTCGCATTTTCACCCGTCGAAATCGGCATGAGGCGCGGTTTAATGCGGATAGCATCCACATCATAATAATAACGCGATTGTTTGACGAAATGAAAAACATGCTCATGATTGTTGCGTAAACGGTCTTTGACAGGTTGTGTTCCCTTGCGTTTTTCCCAAATCACGTCATTTCGTAAAATCCAACCCGTGTCTTGTAATGCCAGTGCCACCCGCTACGGGATGCCCATCAAATTTTTATTGACATACGTATCCCCTAAATTGAGCCACAACGATCCTGATGGTTTGAGTACCCGTTGTATCTCACAAAAAATTTGTGTGAGATTATAAATATAATCGGATAAAGAGACTTCTGTGCCGATGAGCGTTTGGGCTTGTGTTTCATGGATGGCATATTCGCGCAATTGCCAATAGGGGGGTGATGTGATGACGCAATCTATGCTATTGCTCGGAAAATCCTTTAAGGCATGATACGCATCCGATAAAATAACGGCATATTGGGCTTTTTTTTGTAAAACGGCGTGTAGGTTTGAATTTTGCATGTGATGTTATGTTATCCATGAAATAATTGCTTAACATGTATCCTAGCACAAAAGTGCTTGATGAGCAATCATGAGACATTTAAGCAAATTTTCACGTACATGAGTTAGAATATAAAAAAGTGTGATATTCAGATAGGGCGTGTTCGATGATTCGCAGAAAAACTCGCAGACAAAATTTTTGGTGGCTAGGTGGATTGGGGCTGTTGACACTATTGGCGGTTGTATCGCCGAATATCAACCCGCTTGGGGCGGTGTTGTTGGTCGGCGCATTGACGCTTGGCGTGATGGGGACATTTTTTGATGTCACCGATTCGCAAAAGGCGGTGCAATCACTCCAAGAACGCATCTCACGGAGTCGGTCTGGGCAAAGTGCAGAGGCGCTCGAAGCCGAAGCCCGCGCTAAAAACCGCCCACACTATCGCCCCACGCTCATCCGCATGACCGATATTGGCATCATCGCCACGCAGACGGGCGAAGAAGGCATTTCCATGCGTCGTGCGCGATTGGTCTCGAAAGATGATGATGCGTTGCGCCCGTTTATCACACTCCAAATTCCGCCTAGCATGGCAGACCGCCAAGCAACGATTCGCTTCGAGATGTCTGACCAAACAGGAAAAGATAAATTTATCCACGAAATGCGCGTGTTTCTGCGCGATGGTTCGATGAATATCCTCTCAGAAAATCATCTGCCCATGTTCGATAACCCCACTATTTCCGGCACTGGTGATTGGGATTTGCGGGTTTATGTGGATGGTGTGCTGATGGGAATTCACGATTTCAACCTGACCCTCTCGCAAGCAGAACGCCGTCAACGGTTGGCGGGCAATCGGCATCAAAAAGATACCCCATCGGATGGCGAAATTTTACGTGCCGAAAAACGCCTGCGTGCCGAAAATCTCAATGTTCCCCTCAGCCTAGAGGAACTCATCCGCAGTCAATCGGACGATAGAAAGCAAGGGAGCGTGAAATAAACTGATGTGGTTCTTTTGGTGGGATGGACGCAATGGGCGCGGTGGTGCGCGATTTTTTTGGTGGATGTTTTTCCTATTCGTGTTTATCAATATGATGGGGGGCGGTTTCTTTTGGTTTATGATGCTCGGATTATTCTTTTTGTTTTCTGTTGGTGCGATGAATGGTGTGCGCGAATTTATGAACGAATCGCAACGCCCATCGTCCTCGCGCCGTGTGGATATTCCCGAATCACGCCGTATGATACCCGTTCCGCCACCACCCATGCCTGTTATCACGCCAGAGGAACTCGCGCAAGACCATGCGTTGGATGCCGCCATTTTAGCGGGGGTCAATCCCCAAAAAGCCAGCGTGTTGCCGATAGATATTGGCGTGGTTGCCTATCATGGCGATGACACGACTGTGCATCGCACATGGCGCGTAGATACCCGCGCCGATGCGCTCCAACCGTTTGTGAACTTACACGTCAGACAAGCCGCACGCGGGCGTTTGCGCTTTGAAATTCGGGATGATGATGGTCAGATGGTGTTTTTTTATGAACGCGATTATTCCTTGTCATCAGGCGAAAATTTGATTATGCCTCCTGCCCGAATGCCGATTGACCAATCTATACCACAATCTGGCACATGGACATTGCGCGTGCTGGGCGATAATTTACCGCTCGCAGAACACCGTTTTGAATGGCAAACGGGCGAAAAGGCTAAGTTAGAGGCCGTTGGCGCAGATGGCGAAATCAGTGACGAAATGCGTGCCATGCTCGCCCGCGCCCGCCTAGAGCGCATGAGCCTCGATGAATTGCTCGGCGATGAAGGGGATGAATCAGCGCGTACAAACAGCTAACGCACCTGTATAAAATTCACCACTGCCACGTTTTGGTCACATTCTTCGCGGGTGAAAATTTGGAACGGCTCGGATACGGCATTATTGGCGCTATCGAATAATTGTATCCGATAACTGCGGATGCGTGGCGTACTGCCTAGCGCCAATTCAAACCCGCCCACCCCAAAATTCAGCGATGACCCACTGGTCACGACCACATTCAACCGTGTCGGTTCTTCGATGTCGACAATCTGAATCGCATACCCATTCAGGGGTTGCCCCGTCACATCTGTCACTGTCCCGCCGATGCTTGACCAATTACACCCGCGCCCGTTGGCGTTGGGGATATACAACACGCCCGCCTCGCTAATCGTGAACGAAATTGTGCCTGTTGGTGTATCCAACGCGGGGATGACAATCGGCGTGGCGTTTTGTGGGCTGGTGACGATATTCGGCGCGGATGGCGTATTATTCGTCACCATTGGGGCATTTTCGGCTTGGGCGGTGGCGGTCTGATCGGCGAAATAAACCGCGAGTGCCGTCATGTCGGGTGTCCATGATACTTCAATAAAGGTGGTGGCTGGCGGTAACGGATTGAGCGATGACCACGGATCGCGCCAAATCGTGACGAAAACCACCATCAAACCAATCGTGGCGATCATAAATATCAGCGCAATCACATCATGATACCACTTGCCGTAGCGCCGTTCCCGTTTTTTGGAGGTGATAGGCATCGGCGCGGGTTGCGGTTGGATGACAGGTTTGGCTTCATCTGTTGGCGCTGAAAATTGGAGCGGTGGATAACGTTCTGAGGTATCCACCGTAGGACGGGCGATAGTGGGTGGTGATGATGCGATGACGGGTGGTTTGCTATCTACAGGCGGGTTTTTCGCCGTATCGGATGCAAAGACCTCATCAGCGAGTTGCGCCAATTCGGGCAAATCCACGTCAAAATCCAACGTGAGTGGCTCGGTAGGCAATTCTGGGGCGGATAGTTGTGTATCTTCTGCCAAGCCTGTCGTTGGACGGGTATCCGCCTCATCTCTGTCAGAATCACCTATCGGAAAGAGCGAGGCGGGTTTATCGATAGATTGCTTGCGGTCTTTGCGCCCCACACGGCGAATCGTGCCAGTGGGGTTTTCATCATCACGGTTATCCATCTGGTTTAACGGTCTCTGGTTTGGATAAAACGCACTACGGCACGATTCTGAGCGCAATCACCAGGGAAGGTCACGCGGACATTATCGGAAATAGGCGTACCACCCAGCGATTCAACACGAATGATATACGTGCGTGTGTTCAACACATTGGCGACAGGCACTTCCCAGCCCGAAATTTCGCCGAAGGTGGTATTTGACCCTGTAGCGACCAGACTTTCAAAATCACCGGTATCTGTGAATACACGGATGTTATAAACTTGTGTCACGGGTTGCCCGTCTTGTTGCAACACGCTCCCGCTAATGCCTGTCCACGAACAGCCCGCGGCATTGGCATTGGGCAAAAATTCGATTTCATTCCGCAAGGCGAATAAAAATGGTGATAACGTGGGTGGTAAGGTCGGTGTTGGACCCGTGGGGGTGGGTGTTGGTGTGAAGGTTGGGCTGATAGACGGTGTGGGGGTCATGCTCGGTGTGTTGGTCGGACCTGGCGTATCGGTGATAGTCGGTGTTAACGATGGCGTATCGGTGAAAGTCGGTGTGAATGTCACAGTTGGCGTGAAGGTCGGTGTGCCGACAATTTGTAAAGCCGCCCTATCGCCCACAAAACGGGTAGTCGTTGGTGATGATTGAATCCAACCTGTACCACCGTCTGGCAATTTGACCTCGTACCAATCGCCATTGACCGTCACGCCGATAATTTCGAGCGTTGTGCCTTGCGGAAATTCGCCGACTGTATCGGATAACACATCGGGCAATTCATACACAAAAACCCGCCCTGCCGTCTCTGCGACAGGCGTGGCAGGGGTGAATGTTGGCGTGACGGTGGGTGTTTCGGTGTCGGTTGGCAAGACAATCGGTGTTGGCAACGATGCCACATCCAACGTCTCGACTGGTGCGGGACGGAGCATGAGAATCACCACCAGCACCACCGTCCCGATGGTGAGCAGAAAGAAGAGTAGGCTCAGAAAATTATAGATACCCGCGTTGCTTGATTTTTTCATAAGATGATTATCCCGCAATGAGTCTGACAGCGACAAATGCGCCCCAACCGATGGATAAGAGTAAAAACACGATGCTCAAGGCGTTATAGAGGCGTGCTTGTGATTGTTTCATGGTGATACCTTCCCTCAACTAATTCAAATAGCGTTCAATAGTGGCATTTTGATATTGGTCACTGAGCCAACTCTCAAATTGATTTTGGCTATCTTGTACACTCTCGCTATCCGATGCGGCGCGGGTACGGATTTCTAGCACTTCTATAATATGATACCCCAATTCTGTTAAAAAGGGGTCACTAACTGTATTCAATGGTAAGGTGAGTGCAAAATCGGCGAGCTGTGGCACAATCAACACATCGGCGGTGAACCAACCTAAATCGCCACCTTGTTCGCGGGTGGTGACATCTTTGGAATATTCCGCCGCCATCTGCCCAAATTCGGCATCGCCATTTTGGAGCAAGGTGGCTAACGATTGCGCCAAGCCTTGTTCATCCACCAAAATATGACGGGCGCGGATTTCGGTCACTTCGCCTTGCGTGGGTTGAATCACCCGCGCTTGGACTTTTTGCGTGATGAGGCTATCGCGGGTGATAATGCGATATTCGGCTTCATCTTTGAAACGATTTTCGATGAGCCACGCTTGCCAATCGTTATCATTCGGCACGAGGGCGCGTAAAGTGGCGATTTCTGCCGAGATTTCGTCTTCGGTGACGGTGATGCCCATCTCTGCCGCCGCCTGATTAATCAATTTTTGTTGGATGAGCGTGGTCAGCACCAAATCGGCGAAGGCATCATAACTGGTGGTTTGCCCCAATTCCGAACTGCGTGCGAGGGCGCGGTCGAATTCGTCTTGGGTGATGTATTCATCATTCACCCGCGCCACAACGGGGAATCCATCTTCATTGAGGGGCAACGATGGCACTAATGCGCTTTGTGCCGCGGCGGTCTCTGCGGGGCGGGTGATGGGTGGCGGGGTTGCCTCGCCACTAGAGCATCCAACCAGCCCCATGACAGTGATGAGCATTATGCTCCCAAGTATACGATGATAGCGTCCTATCACACTCAAGTCCTTTTGATGATTCCAGATTATTATTGCATTGCTATTATGCAATTGCTTGCGCGTTGTGGCAAGTCATGATTAAAAAATGCTATAATATGCCCATATCAACAATGAGGAGTTTGCCCTATGCCCAATTGGAAATCATTCGAGGCATTTTTACAAGACGCACAAGCCGCCCTCCCTGAGCAACGCCAAGCGATTGTCGATGAGTTATTGCGGGAGCGCATTTATTGGCCCTGGGTAGAGGGCAACCGTGCGACCTTCATCTATTCTGCGCCGAATACGGTGCGCGTGGCGCTGAATTTAGATACGATACAAGCCGACCCACCCTTCGCGCCCATGCAACGGCTCGAAGGCACAAGTCTGTTTTATGTCACACGCCAATTTCAAGATGATGATCTGCTCGATTATCTATTGGCGGTCAATGACCCGATGACCCCGCTGGCACAGGAACGGGATATCGTCCGCCGTATCGAACAGTTTTGGCGTACCGATCCGCGCAACCCCGCCAAAATCCAAACAGGACAGGCAGAAGTCTCGGTGGTGCGGATGAATAACGCCCGCCCATTTCCAGATTGGGGCAAATTGAATCGTGTTCCCCGTGGGCAAGTGCATCAGCATACAATTAGTAGCAAACAATTGGGCTTCACGGATCGCCAATTATGGGTATATACCCCGCCCGATTATGACGATACGTTTGATAAAGAATATCCGATGCTCATTTTACAAGATGGTCAATGGATGTTCGGCGCGTTACAAATTCCCCAGATGGCGGATGCGCTCATCAAACACGGGGTCTTAGAACCGCTCATCATCGTGAGTAAGCACAGTGGCAATCAACAAGACCGCATCAAAAATTATGTCAGCAACGATAAGCACTATAATTATCTGATGTTAGAATTATTGCCATTTATGCAAGCCAATTACCGCGTGGATGCCACCAATTTGGGCATTGGCGGGGTATCGGCTGGCGCGATTGCCGCCGCGCACGCCTCGCTCAAGAATCCGGGCGTGTTTGAACGGTTGATTATGGTCTCGCCCCCATTGGGCAAAGGCATCGCCCAAGACCAATTGCGCCAATACAAAGACCGCTTTGAAAAAGCCAAAAAATTGCCAGAGCGCATTTTTCAATCGGTTGGGCGTTACGAATCGAAATCGCGCTTTGTGTTGCCCGCACAGGTATTGTATGGCGTGCTGAATAAGCGCCAAGATGTCGCCTATCGCTATGTCGAAATTGGCAGTGGGCATGGTCTGGTGGCGTTTCGGAGTATTTTCCCCGAAGCGTTGCAATGGGCATTCCCTGGCGAGGTTGGGGTTTAATTTATATGAGGTCGGATATACGCGCTTCGCGCTAATCCGACCGTACAACGTATCTCATATTATGACCGTACAACGTATCTCATATTATGACCGTACAAATTGTGTCATATTATGACCGTACAAATTGTGTCATATTAGTCGTAGTGGCGGATTAGCACCGTTTGTATTGTTCACTGACATCGTGAACGGGGGATGTTCAGAGACATCGTGACCTCAACGTTTCCTGAGTCGTCTGTGAGCCAATCGGCGTTGCTCAGAACGAGCTTCCTCAATGATAA
>DAOTVP010000110.1:0-74737 GCA_034436155.1 Anaerolineae bacterium | reverse complement strand
GGCGCGTTTATCTTCGAGCCATTTTCGGGCTTCGGCACGGCGCACATACAAATGGCTATCGCGTTCTTCGATGAGTCCCGCACTGATCGCCACCGCGATGATAAAATCGAGCCGTACTTCGTCACTATTCAGCAATTGCGGCGCGAGCGCGATTGTGTCATCATCAGAAAAATACATGCCGTCCATTTTGCCACCGCGCACTTGCACATACGCCAATAACGCGGTGGTATCATCCACGATACTGGTATCTGCCGCCATGCGTGGGGTGATGTTGCCCGTCAGGGCGGGGATGCTGTGTATATCATCATCGTCATCTTCGTGAAGCGGAATGGGGTCATCACCTAGATAATCGTATCCCGTTTTGTTGGATGGCAATACCATCATCAATTGCGGTGGGACAAACCAGAATACGCTGGGTCCCGTGGCGATATTTTCAAATCCTTCGTAGATAAAGCCTTTATAATACAACGATTCGGCGATGCTGGTGGGGTTTTCGTGCGGTTTGTGTTGCCTGATGAGCAACTCGCCCATTTTGCGAATTTTGCCGAAGGCGCGTTCCATGAAGGCTTGCGTCATTTTGCCTTTCGAGCCTAAAAATGTCTGGACGGCTTGGCGTTCCTCATCGCTGAGTTTATCCCACACGGCTTCGGCGACATCCAAATTCATCATGTGATTGTTGGTCTGTTCGGCTAGGTCTTCAAACGATAACCCTTTGGGGTCGAATCCCCAAAATTGGGCGATGGTTTTGAGCACGCCGTTATCAATATTCATCAAACAGGTATGCAAACTGGGCAAATCGGACATCGTTCCCTCACATTGGACGAGATTATTTTTCCCTTATTGTATGCCGATTTTGCCCTGTGTGCCAAATGATCTGAATCTTAATCGATTGATTTATTCCCCGACTTGCCATAGGCGCACGGTGTTATCACCACTGGCAGAGGCGAGGAGTGTGCCTGCGGGGTTGAACGCCAACGATAAGACGGGTTTTTCGTGTGCGCGTAGGGTGGCGACGGCTTGTTCTTTGGTGGCGGCGGTATCGCTGAACACTTGGTGCAAATACCACAGACGCACGACATTATCGCGCCCACCGGTGGCGATGAGCGATGAATCGGGGCTGATTGCCACCGTATCCGCGCCGAGCCAATGGGCATCGATACTGCCATACAAGCCCCCATCCAGCGCATCCCATAATTTGACCGACATATCTTTGCTGGCGGATACGATGAGCGTCCCTGGTGTATTGGCTTTGACCTCGCGCACCCAATCATCATGCCGACCAAACACCGCGCCCGTTGTTTCGCCACGCACATCCCATAGGCGCAGGGTGTTATCCCAACTGCCCGAAATGAGGATATGCCCACCCATCGCAAAGACGACGGTTGTCACTTCGCGCTCATGCCCAGAAAAGACATGTAAGGCTTCTTGCGATTCGATATCCCAAACGCGGACAGTGCCATCGGCGCTGGCGGTGGCTAAGGTGCGGTTATCGGGGCTGAATGTGACCCCCTCTACCGAGCCTGTATGCCCTGTGAGCGTGGCAATTTCGGATACACCATCGGCGAGGTTGCTGGTATCCCATAATTTGATAGTCGTATCGGCGGAGACAGTCGCCAAGATGCGCCCGTTGGGGCTGAATGTCGCCCCTTTGACATGCCCGCTATGACCCGTGAGGGTATATTTCGGGTCGCCACCAAATTGCCCCACATAGAGTCGCACCCCTTCAGCATGGGCGATAGCCAGTGTCGTGCCATCGGGCGACCATAACACTTGCGTAATCCATCCGCATCTCACTTGGGTGAGTTCTACGAGGTCTGAAGCATTATCTACAGAAATAGATTTCCGCATGAGGTTTTGTCCTAATCTTGAACACATACAATCTTGCCATAAGTCTGACACAAATGCGCCAGAAAAACAAATAATCCAATTGGATTTTAATGCTGAATATAACCTATTTTCTTCTCTTCTGAATTCGGTACAATAACATCATGAAAATTTTACTCAATGCACATTTATTATCGGCACAACTGGGCTATCGGAGCGCGGGTATTCATGGCTATATTTATAACACACTCAGCCAATTATCCCAAATTGCGCCCGATGATTGGTCATTTACAGCATTTGTCGGCGCGAAAAATCCACACCGTTTTGATGGCATCTCGCTCGCGCCTGCGGGGTGGGATACCACATCGCCCCTTAAGCGCATCCTGTGGGAACAGGCAATCCAACCATTTCGGTTACAGGGTGGCGATTTGCTCCATTCGATGACCTTCGTCTCGCCTCTGATTCAACCGATTCCCAGCGTGGTCACAGTGTATGATCTCAGCTTTGTTCATTATCCACAGGTGCTATCGGCATCGCGCCGTTTGTATTTACGGATGTTCACCGCGCTCAGTTGCAAGCGTGCGGAACGGGTTATCGCTATATCCGAAAGCACTGCCCGCGATGTTGCCACCACGTTTGGCATATCCCCCGACAAAATTGATGTTGCGCCGTGTGGATACGACTCGGCGCGGTTTTATCCGATAGAGAAATCTATCATCGCCGATTTCAAAACGCAAAAAGGTCTACCCGACCGATTTTGGTTGTTCATCGGCACACTTGAACCGCGTAAAAATTTGACGACTCTGCTCGATGCGTATGCCATGCTCCCGCCCAATAAACGCCTGCCGTTGTTGCTTGGTGGTGGAAAAGGCTGGTTATATGACGATATTTTTGAACGCATAACGCGCTATGGCTTACAAAATGAGGTGCGCTTGCTCGGATTTTTGCCCGCCGATGAATTGCCCCTGTGGTATAACAGCGCCGAAGCCTTTTTGTATCCTTCTATTTTTGAGGGATTTGGGTTGCCCGTGTTAGAAGCGATGGCGTGCGGCGTGCCTGTGGTGATTTCGGATGCGTCCTCGTTGCCCGAAGTCGGCGCGAATGCGGGGGTATGTCTGCCACCGCATGATGTGATGGCATGGCGTGATGCGCTGATGCGAATTGTGGATGATGCCGATTGGCGCTCAGAGGCTTCTGCCAAGGGGATAGCCGAGGCTCAACGTTATTCGTGGCAAAAAACGGCGCTCGCCACCATCCAGAGTTACAAAAAAGTTTTCAAATCCTAATAAAACGCGAATATAACAAATTTTTTAGGACTTTTTTCTCACATGATCTTTGATTTATGCTAAGATAGAAACAATCATTTCTATTATCCTATTTTGAGGTTTTATATTATGGCTACAGACCCGCGTTATATCGAAAAATGGGCGGGATATTTAGAAGGCTCTGACCATGAAATGTGCATCGTGGCGGCGAAAAAATTGGGCATGACAAAAGACCCTGTGGTTGTGCCGATATTGCTCCGTGCATTGGTGAATCGTCCTGATGATTTGCGTTCTGCCGTGATTCGGGCATTATCTGAAATTGGTGATAAAAGCGCCACCCCTGCACTGATTCAATTGTTACACGATCCCAATCCCCTGATTGCATCGGCTTCGGCGGATGCGCTCGGATTTATTCGTGATCCCAAAGCGGTGCCGAATTTAGTACAAATTTTGGCGGATTATAAAACGGGTAGTTCACGTCATTTTCAACTACACGGATTTAACAGGGGCTTATTCATGTCGGTGGTGCAGGCGCTCAAAGCGATAGATACACCCCAAGCCCGCGCCGCGCTCGATAAGTACAACCGCTAATCATCCCCACATGCCAGAGACCACTCTGGCATTTTTAGGTTTTATGCTATAATTTGTTCAATTGTTCTGATTATATCTTGGATTGCCCCATGCCAACACCTTTTTTTGTGCATAATAATATCACCCTATATCATGCCGATTTCATCACATCAAATGCACTGCCTGATGAGAGCGTAGATTTATTGGTCACATCACCGCCTTATAATGTTGGTATTGATTACGCCGAACATGATGATACGGATGATTACGCTCAATATTTGCAATTTTCGCACGATTGGCTAAATACAGCCTATCGTCTGATGCGCCCTGATGGGCGGTTGTGCATGAATATCCCACTCGATAAAAATAAAGGTGGTCAACAAAGTGTGTGCGCCGATATAACCAGTATCGCCAAAAAAATTGGTTGGCAGTATCATTCGACCATCGTTTGGAATGAAGGTAATATCTCGCGCCGTACCGCGTGGGGGTCTTGGATGAGCGCATCTGCACCGTATGTCATTGCGCCTGTTGAGGTGATTGTGGTGATGTATAAAGAACGCTGGAAAAAAGATAACATCCACAAACGCGAATCGGACATCACCAAAGAAGAATTCATGGCATGGACAAATGGCGTATGGACATTCAATGGTGAGAGTAAAAAGCGCATTGGTCATCCCGCCCCGTTCCCACGCGAATTACCGCGTCGTTGCATCAAATTATTTAGTTTTGTCGGGGATACCATCTTAGACCCATTTGTCGGCAGTGGTACAACCCTTATTGAAGCACATGATAACGGGCGTGTGGGTGTTGGGTTTGATATTTCGGCGGAATATTGCGAATTGGCGAAAGAACGCCTAGAGGTGTCATGGCTACAAGCCAAGCTGATTTAATTTTGGAATATTTTAAGCAAAATCCCAACCGCCCAATACCCCATGCTGAAGTGGTAGATTGGGCAACTGCCGAATGGGAACGCCTGCATAACACAAAATTTCGTGACCCTGATAGGGCAATTCGCAAATGGCATCAATTGGGACATCTACAAAAAGTGGATAAAGGGGTTTATTTATATGACCCTGATGCGGTGATTGAGCGTCAACTCGAAGATTTTACGCCCGATATACGTGAGGCGATTTTTGCGCGGGATAATTATCGGTGTGTGGTATGCGGATTAGGGCGCGAAAACGGTGTCGAAATTCATGCTGACCACATCATCCCCAAAGATAAAGGTGGGAAAGCCATCCTCGAAAATGGTCAAACCTTATGCGCCCCACATAATTTTCTCAAGAAAAATTATAATCAAACCGAATTGAGCAAACGTATCTTTCTACGCTTGTTAAAGACGGCGCGTGCGACTAATGACACACGCATAATCCATTTTTGCGAAGATATTTTACGGATTTATGACCAACACGGGATAGATACCCACATCACCGACTAGAAAATTTCTGCGGCATGATGTTGTTGATGTTGCCTAAGAATACACGGGTATGACTTCGCAGTAACCGCGCTAAAATCTCGGATTGCCGTTCTCCATTCGGCGCGACCATCCAAATCGTTTCGTTGGTTGCGAGTGCTGTCGCAATCCCCGCCAATTCATCCTCACTAAAGTCACGCCAGCCTAAATTAAGCGTTGCGCCACGCCCAAATCCGATGCGTTCGGTGCGGTCATAATAGGCTAATGGGTGATAGGGTGGGTAGATAATCACCATCGGCTCGGTGAGCGGACGCTCTGCGCTATAAGTCGTGATGATTTTTTCCCAGTCTTGGCGCACCCATACCGCCAAAAATTGATACACAATCAGCGAACAGATGAAAAATAAAGCGGTGGTGGTGATAATTGGGTTATACGACACATGAATCGTATCATCGGGTTTGAGGTGCATGATTCGTAATGTGAATAAGGCAATCATCGGGATGAGCAAGGCGATGATGATGTTGATATGCCACACGGGGACGCTGGCGATAATCAAAATGGCACATATCCCCGCCAAAAATTGATAGCGCCGTTTGTGGGTTTGCCGATAGCCGATATAACCCCATAATCCAAGCGCTACCCATACCATAATCAGGCTTTCTGCGCCGATGGTGGCGGATGGATAGGCGAATAGCAAGCCAATGAATATCACATCGCTCCACCTGCCTTCAAAACGCATTCGATGGGATACACGGAAGGTCAGCGCCATGCCCAACAAGGCGAGTAATGACGACAACCAACGGCTCATCATCAAGTCTGCACCTGTGAGCATCCGCCACAAGTCGAGTAGGGCGATATACAACGGTGGAGACGGATTATCGCGCCAAGTCGTTATCATATCGCCGACATTATTCCGCATGGCGCGGAGCATATCCATCGGTGCGCCGATGATAGGCGTGGAATCGTGCGTTATCCACATCAGCCACGCCTCGCCGTTATCCAATCCGCGCACAGGGGTGGATAATGCCCGATAGACAAAAAACAGACTCAGCAAAATCATCACCCATGTGAACGGACGGAGATATAACATCGGTTAACGCTCTTTTCCTGCGGGGCGGTGATATAACCACCAAAAATCGGCTTGGGCATAGGCGGGTTGGAGTTGAGTCGCCCAGAAAAATTCGGCAGGGCGCACATATCGGCGTAACCGACTATCCACACCGCGTAATTTATCGGTCAGCGTCTCATCGGTCAGGTCAATATCGCGCATGTATAGCACGATTTCTTGCACGATGGTGCGCCGTAACACCTCTGGCGCGTATACTTGAGCGCACAGACGCGGGGCATTTTCACATTCTTCAAAAAATGTCCGCATGGCATCGAGCCGAGAGTGTGCCTCGCGCAATAATTTTTTGTCGTAGTGGATTTTCCACTCCTGATAGATATTTTTATGGGCTTGCTTGACTTTATCAAACCGTTCCCGTTGGTTAGATGAGAGCGATAGGCGTTGTTCTTCGATACGGCGCAGGCGCATCAACACCGCGCCGATGGTCAGGGCGGGCATCCGCGAAAAAAATCCGCCCCCCGCGTTGCCATACAATTCTTTCGATTTGAGATACGGCACAAGGTGATTCACCATCGCTTCGAGTTCTTTGAGGTCACGCTCTAGGTCATATTGTTCAGACATGGATTGCCTCGTTTTCTGATTTTTATGTTATCATCATTATAATCGGGATGACCCCATAAACATACGGTTTAATACACAGAGAGAAAAAAATATGATCACCCATCATATCGCACAAATCAATATCGCCTTGCCACTTGCGCCGTTGGATAGTGAGCAATTATACGGGTTTGTATCGCGCATTGACGAAATTAATGCCCTTGCCGAACAGACGCAAGGCTTCATTTGGCGACTCAAAGGGGAAGCCGATAACGCCCTCGCGTTGCGCGTTTTCGAGGATGACCGTCTGATTATCAACATGAGTGTGTGGGATAGCATGGAATCGTTGTATAACTACACCTATTATAGCGACCATGTGCAGGTGTATCGGCAAAAAGGCGGTTGGATGGAAAAATTGGCATACGCACACATGGCGTTGTGGTGGATACCCGCAGTGCATATCCCCACCGCCCAAGAGGGTAAAACGCGCTTGGAATATCTACAAACACACGGCGTAACCCCGTATGCGTTCACATTCAAGCAGAAGTTCACATCGGCAGAGGCGGATAGTTATCTCATGGTGAATCAAAAATAGCCCACAGAGGGGCTATTTGGGTTATAGTGGGGATAAATTTGGGTTATTTTCGGGTTGTACGTTGGCGCAATGCCCACAGCGAGATAAAGAATGGGATTAATCCCAAAATGGCACAGGCGATTAACCCCTGCCCGATGTATTCCCAATTCCAACCGTTGAGCAAAATTTCGCGGGTGGCTTGCAGGATATACGTAATCGGATTCCACTCGGCGGCAGTTTTGAGCCAACCATCCAACAAATTAATCGGGACGAAGGTGGCGGTCAGGAAGGTGAGCGGGAAGAAGGCGAAACTCGCGCCACTGGTCGCCGCGGCGCTCCCTGTGAGCAGGGCAACCGTCACACCGAAGCCCGCGAAACCTGTCCCTAATAACATGGCGAAGCCCAACACCGCGAGGATACCCGCGAAGCCTGTCGCCGATTCGAGTCCCATCAAAATGGCAACACCTAAAATCAGCGAGGTCTGAAAGCCGAGAATAATCGCGCCTGCCAACACGGGACCCGATAACAACGCCACACGGCTAATCGGTGTGAGCAACAATTTATCGAAATAACCATTTTCGATGTCGCGGACGATGTATTGACCCGCCAAGCCAGACCCACTCAGTGAGGCGCTGATGATGGATACGGGCAGAATGAAGGCGAGATACGATTGCCCCGCCAAGAAAAAGGTCGCCGCACCACTGAGCGAGGCTTCGTAGATGAATAAAAAGAACACACTAATCATCAAGCCCGGAATAACTGAGGCGGGTGTCCTGCGGATGACGACCAAATTACGCCACGTCATCATGGTGATTTGCTTCCAGAGGGGCATCCCTTTGGATTTTTCAACCATTTGCGTTTGGGTTAAAGGTTTTGTAATTGCGGTCATGTTTGTCTCTCCTTATATATAGATGAATTAAGCGACGGCTTCGGCAAGGGTTTCATCTTCGGTTTCTTCGACGAAACGTTGACCCGTTACTTGTAAGAACACATCATCCAACGTGGGTTGGGTGAGGGTGAGCGAGAGGGGTTGCAAATTGAGTTCATTCAATTTATTGACGACATTCGGGATGGCATAGGCGGCATTTTGCAGATATAAACGCAAGGTTTTGCGGTCAATTTGGGCGCGATCTACCATGTCCACCAGCGCATCACGGGCTTGTTCAACCGTGCTGATGTCGGCGAAGGTGACGTTGATGGATTCTGCGCCGAGTGCGGCTTTTAATTCGGCGGGTTGCCCTTCGGCGGCGATTTTGCCCGCGTTAATGATGGCGATACGGTCTGCCAGTTCATCGGCTTCTTCGAGATATTGGGTGGTCAAAAAGATGGTCATGCCTTCTTGCACGTTGAGGCGTTTGACCTCTGCCCACACATCGCGCCGACTGGCGGGGTCTAATCCGGTGGTGGGTTCATCCAAAAACAGGATTTCGGGTTTATGCACCAACGCCATCGCCAAATCGAGACGGCGACGCATCCCGCCGCTATATTTCCCGACAGGGCGGTCGGTGAATTCGCTCAGTCGCACCAATTCGAGCAATTCTTTGGCGCGTTTAACCGCATCCATACGGCTCATGCCGAACAGTTGCCCTTGCGTGACCAGCAATTCCATCGATTTCATCACAGGGTCTAAGCCAATATCTTGCAAGGCAACCCCTGCGATACGGCGGACGTGTTGCGCTTGGGTGATAATATCGTATCCACCAACATGTGCCTTGCCACTGGTGGGTAGGGCGAGGGTGGTCAGCATGGTGACGGTGGTGCTTTTACCCGCACCGTTGGGACCTAAAAATCCGAAAATTTCGCCCGCATTCACCATGAATGAGACATCATTCACGGCATAAAAATCATTTTCATAGCGTTTCTTGAGGTTTTCGACGATGATTTGACGGCTCGACATAAATACACTCCCTTATCATATGTGATGAATTGCATTGTCCGCCTGCGGTGTAAGCGGATGCTGAAAAGTGGGTAAACTGGCTATGAGCAGTTCATAGGTGTTTGATGAGGGGCGTTATTTGTTATTATTCGCTTAATCTACACTTAACCATATTTGGGCATGAGCGTTAATGCCAAGCCGTAAAACTATTAACTTGAAATGGGTAATATCTCACAACGAGGGATTTACCCTCGCAGTTCATACATAATTTAGCATAAGGAGCAAAAAGAAGTATGAAGCGTTTTTTCCTGATTAGCTTGGTTATTGCCCTGCTCGTTGCCGTGAGTGCCAATTTCGCCCAAGAACAAACCATTGCCGAAATTGTCGCGGGTAACGAAGATTTCAGCACCTTGCTCGCCGCAGTGTCTGCCGCCAGCCCTGAAATTTTGGAAGCCCTTTCTAACCCAGAAGCCCAATTGACCGTTTTCGCCCCCACCAATGCCGCCTTCGATGCCCTGCCAGACTTCGTGATTACTTATGTGTTGGGCAACACTGAATTGCTCGATAGAATCCTCCTGCATCATGTGGTCGATGGTGTTGTCACCTCGATGGATTTGGTTGGGATGTTGGATGACATGGGCATGACCACCGCCGTTACCCTCGAAGGTAGCGAATTGATGGTGACTGTGGATGTGAACAACATGACCGCCAAAGTGGATAATGCCAATGTCGACATGGGCATGATTGACATCCAAGCCAGCAATGGCGTGATTCACGTCATTGATGCCGTGCTTGTTCCCCCGATCGAATTGCCAGAAGTGGATGCGGCTTTCGTTGAGGGCGACATCAAAACGGCTGGTAGCTCGACCGTTGCTCCATTGAGCGAAGCTGTTCAAGCTGAATTTGTCGCCGCGGGTTACACGGGTATCATCGAAAACGAAACCATCGGCTCTGGTGCTGGTTGGGAACGCTTCTGTGTGGCTGGTGACATTGATGTGGCTAACTCCAGCGATCGCATGAAACCCGAATTGTATGAAGCCTGTGCCACCCTCAACCCACCGCGCTTCCCATTGGAATTGCGCGTTGGTACAGATGGTTTAGCCGTGGTTGTGAATCCACAAAATGACTGGGCGACTGACCTCACATTTGAAGAATTGCAAGTGGCTTTCTCGACCGCCGTGACATGGGCAGATGTCCGTGAAGGCTTCCCTGATGAACCCATCTATCGCTTCATCCCCGGTTCAGATAGCGGTACATTTACCTATTTTGTCGAAAAAGTTTTCAAGAAAGACAGCGCCCCATTGCTTTCTGCTACCGAAACACGCACCAGCGAACTCGATACCGAATTGGTTGAGGGTGTCGAAAGCCAAATTTATTCTATCGGCTTCTTCGGTTATGCTTACTACCAAGCCGAAGGCGAACGCCTGAAATTAGTCTCGATTGATGGTGTATACCCAACTGCCGTGACGGTTGAAGATGGTAGCTACCGTTTGGCTCGTCCGTTATTCCTGTATGCCGATGCGGGTGTCATCTCTGCCAAACCCCAAGTTGGCGCATACTTGTCCTTCTACCTCAGCACGGTTAATGACGTGATTGACGAAGTGGGTTACTTCCCCGCCAGCGAGCTGAGCACCCGCCTTGCACGTCTCATCATCTTGTCGTTGACCGACACGGGTATGTAATTCGATCTGTCGTAGCATATATTACCCAAAGGTGGGGCAATTTGCCCCGCCTTTATGCTGTGTTATATCCGATACGGAACATCCTAAAAGTGTTTGGATGAAAAGGCTATCTTTATGGAAATGGTCACAAACACCCCGAATGGGGGGAAGTCGTTCATAAAAAAAGAGACAGGCATACAAGCCATCAAAAAACGATTTCGATTATTTGATGGGGCAATTACAACCTCTCTTTTTATCACGGGGTTTTTCTCGATTTTCACCACAATTTTCATCGTTATTATCTTAGGTCAAGAGACTTTACTATTTTTTGATTCAAGAGCATATATCATTGCCAAACTGCCTGTGATTGATGATGCGTTGGCGCAGTCCATTGCTTTAGATGATACCGAAGCGATGGCATTAGTCGCCGATGCTCGGTTATCTGAAACAATTGCTTCTGACCAGACAGAATTTAGCATCTCATTTGAAGGTGAACGGGTGCCATTTTTGCAATTGCAATATATCCAAGTGGGTGTTGGTGATACCCGTGAGGTGATGCGTGTTGTCGATAGAGGTCGTCGGACGATTAAAGTGGAACGCGGTCAGGATGGGACGTTTGCGGTGCCACATCCTAGCAATACACTCATCTTTGGCATGACCGAAAAGCAAGTGACACTTGCCGATGCCTTGCCCTCTGTCCAATCTGTTCAGACCATCACATGGGAACAAGTCAATCTTCCTTATGTAGCCATTGGCGATGAATTTCAATTTCGTAACCAAACGGTCAAAGTGACCGATTTTAATAGTACCAACGCGGTGATTCAGTGTATAACACCCGTCACCCAAACCTTTAACCGTAATCAGTTGCCACGCCGTTTGGCACAAGCCTTATCGGTTGGCGAGACATTCGATTATAACAACCTGCTGTGGCGTGTCGAAAACACCAGTGGCAATGATGTGGACGCGGCATGTGTGCAAGATAGCACCACCCAAGTGGCGTGGTCTGTGTTGCCCGTCACCATGTTGAAAATCAGCGATACCCTCGAATATGACAATCAAAATTGGCGTGTGGCGGCATTCAATAATCAAACCGTTCGGATTGAACGTTGTGATAGTGGTCAGATCAACGAACTCAAATTACAAGAAGGCTTCGGACGCGCCTTCAGACCCGATACATTTGTGCAAGTGAATACCGAAATTATGCGTGTTGACCGTGTTCAAGCCGATTCTATTTTTGTAGAACGGTGTCAGAATGGCACATTTGGGAATGAACACACGGCTGTGGATGGGGCTTATCCTGCTGTTGCTATTGGTGAAGATGTGACCTTTTTAGAATTTATCACAAACACATTATGGCAACCGCAAAGTGGTTCATTCGGTATTTTGCCCCTTGTGACCGCCACATCGTTGATCACGCTCGTCTCTTTGTTTGTTTCTATCCCACTGGGGTTAGGTTCTGCTATTTATCTGAGCGAATATGCCCCGCTCAAAGTCCGCAATACCCTCAAGCCTATCCTCGAAATTTTGGCGGGTATTCCAACCATCGTGTTTGGATTTTTCGCCGTCTCATTTGTCACACCCTTGTTACAAAGTATTTTCGGGACTGTGATTCAGGGGCAAAATATCCTCACGGCGGGCATTGTGGTCGGTATTTTAACAGTGCCGATTATCAGCTCACTCAGTGAAGAAGCCCTGCGTGCTGTGCCTCGCTCTTTACGTGAAGCCTCGTATGGCTTAGGCGCGACCAAACTCGAAACAACGGTGCGCGTCATTTTTCCCGCCGCCATTTCGGGCATCCTCGCATCTATCATCTTGGCGGCATCGCGTGCCGTTGGCGAGACGATGGTGGTGGCGCTCGCCGCAGGCTCTGTCCCCAAATTTACCTTCAACGTGTTCGAAGGTGCAGAAGCCATGACTGGTTATATCGTCCGTATTAGCAGTGGCGACCTCGCCTATAACACCATCGACTATAACAGTATTTTCGTGGTCGGGGCGACCCTGTTCGTCATGACATTAGTTTTAAACATTGTCAGTAGTATCGTTGCCAATCGACTGAGAGAGGCGTATTAATGAGTAACCGTATCGAAATTGGTATTTTTAGAACCAGCGTACAAGCGCGAAATGCGCGTGGTGAACGCTTTCGCGTCTTTTATCTGTCGTCACTGATTATCGCGTTGGTGATTCTGATTATCCTCATTGCCAGCGTGATTAATCAAGCATTCGGTTTGGTGGCGGTGAATTATGCCACCGACCCCGATGATTTGGTGCGTCCGATTGAATTACAAAGTCGTTTATCTAGCTTACCAGAGGACACGCTACGGGGCTTTTTTGGCGAAGATGGCACAGATGCCGATCGTGCCACACTCGAAGCAAAACTGTATGTGTATTATACGCTGATTGACCAAGTGGCGAATAAGCGCGATGCCGAAATTCCGCTGCCAGAACTAGCGACATTGCCCGCCGAACAGATTGTGACACGTATTCGTGCAATCGAAAATATCAATCGCATCTTGCGCGATGCCGATTTAACCACCGACATGCTTCAAACGTTGGCGAGCAATCAAAATTTGTGGCAACTTATTCTCACGCCGAACACGCGCACCCTTGAGGAATTGTCGGGTGAAGAATTGGGACGGGTGATAGAAAACACCATCCCGCGTGAAGTTTTGCAATTGGTCTACGAAAATTTGAGTCCATTGAGCGATATCCGCGAGATGAACGGTATCCCGTTGCGTATTTCAATTGATGGTAGCGTCATCCCCGATGGTTGGGCAGAACGCCCCATTAATGATTTGAGCACATCGGAACGGGTGCAATTGTTGACGACCAATTTATCACAAGAGCAATTGCTGACACTTGTCAATGAACGAGTGGTACGCGAAGTCATCTTACAAAGCTGGAATCTTGACCAAAGCCTGCTGAATCGTGGTAGCATCGAAACCCGTGTTGAGGATGCCCTTCCTTTTGGCACAGAATTGCGTTGGCGCACATGGTTATCGTGGGATTTCCTCACGGGCGGTCTCACCAAAACGCCCGCAACGGCGGGTATCTTCCCGGCATTTATGGGGACGTTGTGGCTGATGTTCCTCACGGTGATCATCGCCTTCCCGTTGGGAGTTGGGGCGGCGGTTTATCTCGAAGAATATGCCAACGATAACCTGATTAACCGTATTATCGAGGTCAATATCCGCAACCTTGCTGGTGTGCCTTCGATTATTTATGGGATGCTCGGCTTGGCGTTATTCGTGCGGGCGCTTGCACCGATAACCAGTGGAGAAGTGTTTGGCACACCGTCTAATGTGGCGGGGCGGACGATTTTATCGGGTGCGTTAACATTATCATTACTGATTTTGCCCGTCATTATCAGCGCCAGCCAAGAGGCGATTCGTGCTGTGCCGTATGCCCTGCGTGAAGGCAGTTTTGGCTTAGGCGCGACCAAATGGCAGACGGTGTATAAAAATGTGTTGCCCGCGGCGTTGCCCGGCATCCTCACAGGGGCGATTATCGGTCTGGCGCGTGCCATCGGCGAAACCGCGCCGTTGGTCGTGATTGGCACGGCAACCTTCACCACATCTGTGCCATCGGGTCCGTTTTCGAGCATTGTCGCTATGCCGACTCAAATTTTTTCGTGGATTCGTGAAGCCGACCCGCAATTTCGCAATATCGCCGCGGCGGGCATCATCATCTTTTTAGTCGTGTTGCTCAGCATGAACGCCACTGCTATTATTTTACGTCAAAGAGCCTCGCGCAGGAGTTTTGTATAATGTCTGTAGATGTAACGACCGAAAATGCTATCGCCCTCGATACTCGTCATGTGGATGTGTTCTATGGGTCATATCGGGCAGTGCATGATATTACCATGCCCATTTATGACAGAAAAATCACTGCCTTCATCGGACCCTCTGGGTGTGGTAAAAGCACAGTTTTACGTGCCTATAACCGCATGAATGATTTAGTGCCAGGGGCGCGTGTCGAAGGTCAGATTTTATTTCATGGCGAAAATTTATACGGTCCCGATGTCGACCCCGTAGAAGTGCGTCGTCGGATTGGTATGGTGTTCCAAAAACCGAATCCGTTCCCCAAAAGCATCTTCGATAATATCGCCTACGGTCCGCGTTTGTTGGGCGTGAAAGATAAAGCCACCCTCAGCGAAATTGTCGAGATCAGTTTGCGCCGTGCGGCGTTGTGGGATGAGGTCAAAAATGACCTGAAAAAATCGGGTTTGGCATTATCAGGCGGGCAACAACAACGCCTGTGCATCGCCCGCGCCATTGCCGTAGAACCCGAAGTCATTTTGATGGATGAACCGTGTTCGGCATTAGACCCCATCGCCACCCAACGCATCGAAGAACTCATGCGCGAATTGGTCGAAGATTACACCATCATCATCGTGACTCACAACATGCAACAGGCGCTTCGCGTGTCCGATTACACCGCCTTCTATAATATCCGCAAAGAAGAAATTAACGGCAAAGAAACCCGTTGGGGGCAACTCATCGAATTTGCGCCCACTTCAGATGTGTTCAATTCGCCCCGCGAACAAGAAACCGCCGATTATATCTCTGGGCGCTTTGGTTGATATGGATTATCAAGCAAGATTTGCATTTTGTGGCGGACATACAAGGCTAAAGCCTCTAGTCCGCCATTACACCCCTAAAAATTGGCATTCTGTAATGGACGACTAGCCCGCAGGGCGTATGTCGTCCACACCTATACATTATCCTTTTTTATCCCAATTCAAAAATCCGTCTATCGGTATAAACCGCCCCTCTAGGGTCTAAACGACTTTCGACCAGCGCGAATTGTGTCACCTGAAACAATTCGCTGGCATAATCTCGATTCGCATCCAAAAAAGATTTCACCGCGCCGAGTGGCTTAGCGGTTTTCAGGCGGGCTAGGGTGATATGGGGGTTGAATGGTTTATCTGCTTCGCCGAAGCCCGCGCCTATCATGGCGATTTCGATTTGTTTTTGCAAATCGAATAATGTTTTCGGTGCAGATATGCCCGCCCATAACACCCGTGTCGGCTTGTTGATATTTTCGGGGAAGCATCCCACACCGTTGAGTGACATCTCGAAAGTGGGTAGGGCAATGTGCGATAATGCCGACTCAATTTGACCGACCTGATTATTGGCAATATCGCCCAAAAAACGCAATGTGAGGTGAAATTGGCGCTCATCTGACCATCGGGCAGTCGGGATAGTCGTCTTGAGGCGCATTAATCCCGATTTGACTGTTTGTGGCAAGTGTAAGGCGATGAATAAACGGGGCATGATTAATCTGCCTCATGCAAGTCATTCAGCCACGCGATAATTAAGGCGGTGGTGGGGTCATCGGGCGTGCCGATACTTGTCACCAACCCAAAATGGTCACGGTCGTTAATCACATGCGCGGTATAATCCACGCCGTGTTCATCCAACTTTTTGCCCATCTCGGCTTGCTCGACCAATAATTCGGGATAATCATTCTCGGATGCGATCATCAAAAATGGCGGCATATCGCCCGCTTCTGTCGCAGATTCGACCAGATGAATCGGCGATACAGCACGCCGTTCTGCTTCATCATCGCTAAAGGCATTTTTTGCCCAACCCATAATCCAGTCGTCAATCCAATATAACCCGCTATACGAAATCACCCCTTTGATAATCGTGGGGTCGACATCCACCGCGCTCAGATATTGGCTATCTAATGTGAGCAAACTGACCATGTGACCGCCCGCGCTATGCCCCGTGAGGAATAGCACATTGGGATTGCCACCATAATCGGCAATATGATTTTTCAGCCATGCCACCGCCATCGCGCCGTCTTGGGTATGGGCAGGGTGACTAAATTCGGGCGATAAGCGATAATTGATAATCGCCACGCCATACCCCGCTTCGGCGAGGGTTGTGCCGATGTTGGCGTATAAATGTTTATCCCCGCCGACCCACGCCCCACCATGCACATATAACACCATCGGAAAATTGTCGGTGGTGGGCAAATATAAATCCAGCATTTGGCGCGTATGGGTATCCTCAGACGGGTTATAAGGTATATCGGTGAGTATGCGAATATTGGGCATAGCGGTTCTTCCTGATAGCAGTAACGATAAACAGGCTAATGATAACATAATCAAGCGCATTTTTATCAACTCCAAGACCTCATCTTTATACTCACATTAAGGTTATTTGATGATGCTGTCAATCACCCAAAAGCAGGGGCATAAAATGATGTTATGCGTTAAAATAAACACAAGTTAGCCGACTCAAGAGGTAAATTTTCGATGATAGACCCACGTATTATACAAGCACTCGGCAGTTCCGACCCTGATAAGCGCAAAAAAGCGGTTGCTCTCTTAGCCAAATCGTTAGATAGAGACGCGCTTCCGCATTTGGCGCGGGTGTATAAAACGGATAGTGATCTCGAAATTCGAGAACTCGCCAAAAAAGCAGGTGCATATATCCAAAAAAATGCCCCCTCACTTGCCAGCACGGATGACGACAACCATGCGGAAGATGAACCGTATTCGCGTTATGATAGTATTTACGCGGATGATGAACCAGAAGAAAGAAACAACTACTCGCGCTATGGCAGTTTGTATGTCGATGAAGATGAGGATGATATGGCATCAGGCGCAAGTGATGATGTGCCGTTGCCATCCAATATTCAGGTAACACCCGTGGCAGAAGAACGCGCCAAATCGTTTGTCGAGCAGGCGATGGATTGGAATGTGCGTGGTAAAACTGATAAAGCGGTCGAAATGCTCCGCAAAGCCTTCAAGACCAACCCGCGCCTGTTATACGATTCGTATACACTCAGCCTTGCCGCCAACATTACGGGGTTGAGTCCGGATGATATTCGGCGCATGTTCGCCCCTAGTGCCAAAGATCTCGAAAAAAGTGGCGCGTTATTACAAGGAAGTACACCCGCCACATCGCGCAAGCTGAACGCGATTCAACAACTATTCGCCTTGATTGTGTTCATCGGCGCGACATCCGTGCTGGTCGGATTTTTTGCCCTGCCGTGGGTCGATTTCGGTTGGATACCTATCCAAATAAATGATTTGAATGCACAATTGGCTGGTTTGGGTGATTTGGGCAATTTGCAATCTGCAGGCATGAATGTCGATAATTTCGGCACGATTGGCGGGATATTGAGCGAATTTCAAAAATTGCTCAACCGCCCAGAAATTCGTGAGGCAGAAGCGCAAGCCAATTTATTGGGGGCGCAAGGCGCAATCATCCGAGATCTTATCGGCGGGTTTCGGGCTATCCGCACAGGTGCGAGTGGCATGGATACCATGTTGTATATGATAGGCTCACAAGATGCCCTCCGCGCATTGTTCGGCTTTGGTGGGGTGATTGATGCGCTTTTGGATGCCCTTGCTGATCCGATGTTTGCCGATGTTGTCTTATCTACCGCGCAAAGTCAATTGGGTAATTTGGGTACTTTTGGGATAGATGCCAATTCGCTCAATCCAGATGCCCTTCGCGCAGGCATTAATATCGGATTGGCACAATTGAAATATACCCCTCAGACCGTAGATTTTTCGGTGATTGCTGTGCCTGTGGCGGGCAGTTTGGCATTTTTATTCGCCCTGTTGTTGTATATGACCCCCAGTATGACGTGGTGGATATTGAATATCCTTGTCGGTTTGGTTGGTGTTGGAGCATGTGCGTATTTTTATACCACAGGCATTGATAACCTGATGATGATTGGCAACACCAATGTCGCCACGACTCTCAATGAGTTGGGTATTGCGGTCACATCGTCGAATCAATTCATTGGTATCGGCTTTTGGATAAGCCTGGGCGGGATGATTGCTGTGGCAATTGCGCCATTTTTGGGGATGTTGTTCGCGCCCGCCAAACAGAACGCATAAATGATGAGGTATTTGTGATGATGAAAATCCGCCTACATATCTCAATTGGTCTGTTAATTGGGTGTTGTTTGTTATTGATGGTGGCGATGTTCGCCAAGCCGTCTATCAGCACAGCACAACCGATATTCGCCACCAACACCCCGCGCCCGCCCGACCCGCTCGATATTTTCCCGACCTTGCCCCAAGACCGTTATGCCTTGCGCCTGTGGTCTGCATCACAGATGATAGATGTGTTCATCAGTTTGTTGGGAAAGGGCAATGACAGCGCCGAATTTTATCTGGCAACGCGCTTGATGCAATATGAACTCAATTTGCGCTTTCCCAATGCCCCGCAAGATGCCACTACGCGCCAACGGTTGTATAACGCCATGCTCAATGCCCCACGCGGAAGCGCCGATATGCGTTTTGTGGCGCGTCCATTGGCATTAGCCAGCCTGCAAACTGGTCAGACCGATATGATGGGCATCAAACAAATCGCCCGCCTGAATATGGATGGTGATGGCTTCGCCGATGTGGTGTATCAATTGCGCTATCCCGCCGATGAAGCCCAACCGTATCTGTATTTGGATTATGTTGTCATGCGACAAGATGCCAACGGACGCTTTAGCCTGCCCGATATGCCCGATGATATTTTTGCCGCACCCTATTTGGATGTGGTCGGCGTAGATTTGTTGGCGACAGGCGATTACACAGGCGATGGTCTGGATGAGATGATTATCCGCCTCGATCGTAGCGGTGCAAATGACCGCATGGTGGTGTATGGATGGCGCAATAATGCCCTCGTAGACCTCGCCACCACCAACACAACCCTCGAATTTGGCGATATAACAGCCCTCGCCAGTGGCAATATCCAAGTACGCCGTTACGAAATTGAATCGGAACGGTGGGGATGTTACCGCGCCAGACGGGTGAATTGGGTGTGGTCATCGAATTTTTTCCGACCCATTGAAGATAGTAGCACCACACTTCTGGTCGATACGCTCGGTTGCCAGATGGTGGCAATTCAACCCCTCTACGGGCAATCGCCCGCCAACGCCGTGCAATCGCTCCAGAACATCCTCAATAATCACGCCTCAGATGAAGCGGGGTATCAACAAGCCGTTATCGCGTTGGCATTGCTCGAATGGCTGAATGGCAACCGTGCGGGCGCATCGTTGCGAATTATCGGCTTAGATAATCAAGCCAATGTGCCTGTGAATATCCAACGGCAAATCAACACACTACAGGCGCTTATCGCCCAAAATGCCTCGCCGATACGAGCCTGTGCCGAATTGACAGGGGATAATGGCGCGTGCGAGATAGATCAACTCATCGGGCGCATCTTGACCGAAAATCCGATTTCGCGCACAGGCAATCTGCAAAGTCAGCTAGAGGCGCTCGGATTGCCCGTACAATCTATCGTCACAGTGACGCAAGTCGGACGGGCAGACCGCTTTGTCGCCACATTTGCGCTTCCGAATAGTAGCCAGTGGGCATTCGCGCCGTTGAACACCGAGACGTTTGTCGCAGAAAAACTGAGTCCAATTATTACTCGTGATAATGAAAATCCACAATCTATCGCTATTCCCGCATCGGCATTGACGGCGTTGATTGTGAAGAACGATGGTGTATCGGCGTTGAATATCCTCGACAATGCCATTCGCCAAAATTCTGCCTTAGCTAATCGGCTCGAAATCCGATTTTTCCGCGCTTTATGCTTGGATATCATCGGAAATCGCCCGAATGCCGTGGCAGGGTATTATCAATTGTGGCGTGATGCACCCGATAATCTGTGGGGGCGTTTAGCGGGCGCACACCTCGAAAGCCGATAAACAAACAACAGCCCGATGCACCCGTTGTATCGGGCTGTTTTATTTATATCCACTTTGAACTTATCCCCAAAAAACGTTATAGTTATAAGGGTTATTGCGCCTGTTATTAAAAGGAGAATTTGATGAAATTAGTCCGTTTTTCTGATGAATATCGCAAAAATCTGGTTGGGATATTAGAAGGGGATACGGTGTATGCCACCACATGGACAGGCGATATGCTCGGTTTGTTGCGGAGTGGCATCAAGCCTGTGGTGAGCTATACCTATCGCTATCCGTTGGAGAAAGTCACACTCCAAGCGCCGTATATCCCGCCGAAAATTGTGTGTATTGGGCGGAATTATGCCGATCATGCTAAGGAATTGGGCAATACCGCCCCAGAGAAGCCATTTTTATTCGGCAAATTTAGCAGTAGCGTCATCGCCACCAAAGAGGCGATTCGCTGGTCGCAATCGCTCACCACACAAGTGGATTGGGAAGGCGAATTGGCGGTGATTATCGGCAAGGCGGGGCGTAATGTATCTGCCGAAAGTGCGTATGAGCATATTTTTGGCTATAGCCTCGCTAATGATGTCTCTGCCCGCGATTTACAAGAAAGTGATGGTCAATGGGCGCGTGCTAAGGGCATGGATACCTTTTGCCCCTTCGGTCCCGTGATCGTGACTCGTGATGAAATTCCAGACCCGCATAACCTGACCATCTCGACATACGTCAACGATGACCGCGTGCAACATGCCAGCACCGAATTGATGATTCACAAAATCCCCGATTTAATCGCTTATATTTCGCAAGCCTTCGCGCTCGAAGTCGGCGATCTCATCCTCACAGGCACGCCCGCGGGGGTCGGTAAGGGCATGAAACCGCCACGCTTCCTCAAAACGGGTGATGTCGTGCGCGTGAGCATCCCCGAAATTGGCACGCTCGAAAACCCATGCGTGGCAGAAGATTAGACATTTATTTGTGTCATGGACATTTCGTTGTTACAATGGGCATGTACGCACTCAAGGGCGGGATTTATTTCATAAAAAATCTTTTATAAAGCCTCACGATACGTCTTGTATTGCGTTACACTGAATATGTGGATAAACCACCACTTCATCGCTTTTATAGTTTTTGGAAAGGAGGCTGACATGCAGAACCCGATACTATCCACAAAAAAGTTAATCTGTGGCATAAAAATCGGGATTATAGATAGATTAAACTATCTCTTTGATGATGCACACCCTTATCGATTCCGCCCGACAGAAGAAAATTTTGTCTCAATTCATCCTTCAGAATTTCTATGGAGCTAATCAATGAGTAAACTCACAAGAAATCAAATCATAGCGATTTTGGTTTTTGGTGTTGTCTTGTTGGGTGGCGCTCTGGTGATTTTGTCGAACCGTCCCACAACTGATGACGATGTAGCGACAACTGTGACCGAAACCGTAGATGCAACCGCCGTTGCACAAACTGTTCCCACAGAAGAACCAGAAAGTACCCCTGCGCCGACACCAGTCCGCGAAACGCGCTCTGATGACACAGATGGTGATGGCGTACCCAACGATGGGACAGACCAATGTCCTGATGTCTTTGGCGAAGCCGCTTTTAATGGTTGTCCGAACCCCGATACCGATGGGGACGGCGTAGATGATAGCAAAGAACCCGCCGAGTGTATCAATGCACCTGATATGGGTTTTGGTATTGATGGCGCAACTGGCTGTCCGAATCCAGACCCGAACACCGTGAATGATGATGACGGCGATGGTTTGGTGAACGCCAACGATGCGTGTCCGAATCAGGGTGATGCGGGTTTTGGTGTCGATGGCTCTGGCTGTCCGAATCCACCACCACAACAACCACAAAATCAAGTCACGCTGTCGTGCGGCATTGCCGATCCAGTTATCAATGGCAATACGTATACTTTTAGTGTGAATAACGTTCAAAATGTGAGCGTGTTTACATGGGACTTGGCAGGCATCGCCGCAAGCGGTGAAACTGTCAGCCGTGATTTTGTCGATCCCGGTACATACACTATCACGTTGATCTGTGCCGATGATCAAGGCAATCAACTTGACCCTGTTACTGCTCAAGTGATTATTGAACAACCGGTTGTGAATGAACTCGCTTGCGAGATCACAGGCACACCCAACGGCAATACGTTGCCTGTCACGGTTACGTGGTCGGCGGTAAATGTGGTTGGCGACCTCGACACGTTCACATGGAATGTCGATGGCGCGACGCAAACTGGTCAAACGATTACCACCGTTTACAATACGGCTGGTGTTTATAGCGTTCAATTGACGTGTTCTGGTGCGGGTGGTTCTGTCGGTCCGTTGACGGGTACAGTCGACATCAGCAGTGCAACCGCGTCTTCTAGCTCATTGGCGGCGACCTTCACCAGCAACCTGCCCAGTGGCGCGTTCCCACAAACCCTCAATCTGACCAGCAATGTGACGGGTACACATCCAACCTTTACGTATGCGTGGTTGATTACGGGACCGAATGGTTATAGCCAAACCAGTAGCGATGCCAACCCATCGTTCCAATTGCCCGAAGCAGGCACGTATAATATCACGTTGACTGTTACCGATTCTGCGACACCAACCGCGAATGTGGTGGTGGCGCGTGGTAGCATCACTGCCGTGTTAGACCAACCTGCGCCGATTGTGACCATCGAAGCCAGCACGCTCGCTGTGACCTCTGGCGGGACTGTGATTTTCAATGCGGTCAATACAGGCGGTCCAATCAGCACCTATAGCTGGAATTTTGCTGGTGGTATGGTCGTCAGTGGTGATGTGAATGGTGCGGGTCCGATCGAAGTCAGCTTCACGGGGACACAAGGTCAAACCTTCAATGTGACGTTGGATGTGTTGGGTCCAGATGGTGATGGTGCGAATGCGTTGCGCCAAATCGTCATCACAGGGCAAGGCGAAGCGGTGAAAGCCAGCTTTACCTATGTCAACAACGGTCAAGTGGGCAGTAACTTCCAACTGTGCTTCACCAGCACCAGTACGGGTAACGTCCAAAGCACCGAATGGGATTTCAATAACGATGGCACATTCGATAGCACCGAAGCCAATCCGTGTGCAGAATTAGCACCCGGTTCGCATATTATCACCCTCAAAGTGACGGGTCCGGGTGGCGAAACCTCGACCTCGCAACAACGTATTTTCGTTGCCGAAGGGTCACAACCGCCTGTCGCATCGTTCACTGTGTCAAAGACAACCGTCAATGTGGGCGAGACTATCACCCCCAATAACACCAGCACGGGCGAAATTGACACCTATGAATGGACGTGGGGCGATGGTACATCGAGCGATACGCGCAACCCAAGCAAAACCTATACCGCAGAAGGCACGTATGTCATCAATCTGCGAGTGACGGGTCCGGGTGGGTCATCCGAAGCCGCCGCCGTGACGATTGAAGTGCGCTATGCCGCCGTGACATGCCCGATCAGTGGTAACACAACCGCTACCTATGGCAATAATACCTTCACCGTTAACCTGAATAGCAGTCAATTGGCTGGTCGTACTGCGACAGTTCAATGGTTGGTGGGTGGCGAAGTTGTTCATACAGGGACGAGCTACACCCGTAGCATCACGACAGCCGGTCAGACACAAATCACCGTTGAGGTGTTGATTGATGGGTCTGTGGTCTGTACTGCGACCACCACTGTCACCTTAACATTGAATAGTGTCACCTGTCGCTTCAATGGTAGTACGACCCCATTACTGAACCAAACTATCAATTATAAACTCGATAACTTTACCAATCTGAATGGGCGTACTGTGACGGGTTATTCGTGGTCAATCGTGGGACCAGCAGGTGATAACAGCACGACAGTCACCTATACAACCACTTCCACCAATAATCAAAATCATACCTTTACTGTGAGTGGTACATATACTGTCACGATTACAGCGACTCTCAGCGATGGGACGACTTGTATCCAAACACGGACAGTGACTGTATCCCAAGAAGAATTTACCTGTCGTTTCGACCGCTTCCCAAGCAGTGCTACTGCCTTTATCAGCAACCAATATCGTGTTGCGATTAGCGGGAATACTTCTGGCAAGACCTTCACCTATCAATGGTTCATGGGTGGTGTCGAGGTGAACAATAATAACCGCACATTGAATTACGCTTTCTCCGAATCGGGTCAGAAAGATGTGCGTGTGGTTGTCTCGCTAAATGGCAATGTCATCTGTGATATTAGCCAAAGTGTTGGTGTCGGCGCGGCTAGTACCAATTTCTGCTCGTTAAGTGGCGATTTTAGTGTGTATTTGGGCGAAACCATTGCGTATAACCTGAGCATTGATAGCTCTAAACTCGGCAACCGTACTGTTACGGGTATTGAATGGTTCGTCAATGGCGCAAGCGTGCAAGAGGGCGAATTATTCGGCTTTACCACTACATGGGCAGCCGCAGGTTCATACGAATTGCGCGTTGTGGCAACCCCGAATGCTGGCGATGCCTGTGTGATTATCAAGACCGTCACCGTTGCAGAATCGGCTTTGGAATGCTTCAGCATTTCTGGTAGTAGCTCGATTGAACAATTCGATGTCAAGACATACAGCATCTCGATAGAACCCTCTGGCTTGGCGAATGTCAGCTACAAGTGGTTCATTAACGATGTCGAACAATCTGGTTCTGGCAGTAGCTTTAGCTATTTCTTCCAAGAATCGGGTTCTTTCACCCTCAAAGCGCAAGTCTTCTTGAATGGCAACTTGATGTGTGAAAAGACAAAGACGATTAGCGTGGATGCAGACGGCTTCGATTGTAGCATCGTGGCGCCAACCGATATTTTCGTTGACCAAGCGGTACGCTTCACGGTCAATCTGAGCGATGCCAATGGTCGTACAATGGCTTATGAATGGTATCTGAACGGCTCGTTGGTCGATTCGGATAATCGTTTCGATTACACGTTCACGCAAACCACCCCACAAACCGTCCGTTTGGTGGTCACACCTACCCGTAACGGGCAACCTGCGGGCGAAGTCTGCGATGTCAGCTTCGACTTTACGGCACGCGCACAACAAAGCATTTCTGTTGATGCCGATCGTTATGTCATCTTCCAAGGCGATACGGTCAATTTCACCGCCACAACCGACATCGCGCCACCCTATAAATGGTTCGTGAATGGCTCGCAAGTAGGGACAACTGAGACCACAACCTTCTCATATCGCTTCACGCAAACCGGTGAATTCACGGTTGAAGTTGAGGGTGTCGGTGTCATTCGTACCCAACGCGCATCCGTCAACATCCGCGTGGTGGATTACAGCCAAATCAATGTGACCTTCATCGCCAATCCGTGGGAATCGTTGGCACCGCGTGAAATCTGCTTCGTGCCAAGCACCGATATTGATGAAAGCCTCATCACCGAATGGTTGTGGACATTCCACGATGGTTCGACTAGCAATGAAAAAGAACCATGCTTTACCTATAGCGAGCCGGGCGAATATAACGTCAGCCTGCGCGTCACCGATGGCACATTGGTCGCCACATCTACGAACAAAGTTCGTCTGTATGCGGTGATTGATGCCAATGCCACCTTCAACGTGACCCCCAATGGTGGTCTGGAATATTGCTTCTTGCCACAAGTTTCGAGTGGTGTGGTCGTCTCTGAATTCCAATTCGGCGATGGTAACTCTGCACCTGTCACCAATAACGGGCAAGTCTGCCATACCTATCAAAGCGAAGGTAGCTATACCGTCCGTATGTTGTTCAGCAAAGATGGGCAACAAGGGACTGTGCCGCGTGTGGTGTTCATCACCTCTGGCGGTAGCGAGAGCTATGGCGCGGTCGCAACCTGTGATGCACAAGGCGTTGCAACCTATACCGTGACTTACTTCGGTCTGGCGATGTCTGAAACGACCAGCTATGAAGTCACTGGTACGGTCGATGGTGTCCCCACCGTTCTCGGCACTGTCGCGGGCTTGACCAGCGAAAATCCATCGGTCAGCTTCACCGTCACTGGTTTGGGTGGCAAATCGATCAGCTTCTCAGTCGCGGGTCTGAGCGAATTGGCTCGTACCGTAGACTGTCAGGAAGAATGGGATCGAAGCAGTGTCAGCGTGACTGGCGAATGTAAAGCGGGTGTTATCACCTTCTATGTCTCCAACACAGGCTCACCTGGTGAAGGCGATATGGATGCCCCAACCACATGGCGCTTGGTCGAAATGGGACCGCGTAATACCGAATTAGGCGTTTTGGCGACTGGCGAAATTCAATTGCTCGGTGGCGAAACCAAATCGCTCACATTCCCCGAATTTGCGGGCATCAATGTTCGTTTGTATGTTGACCAACGTCCGGGACATCCTGGATTTAGCCAACCACGCGCCGATGTTGAAGGTTGTTTGGGCAAACCCGAATTAACCGTCTCTGGTGTGTGTGAATATGGCACTGGTCGCGCATTATTCATCATTAACGTGCCTGCCGATGGTGCAAACCTCACCGAAGCCGTGACATGGAATGCGACAGGCGCAACCAGCACCTCTGGCTCGTTTGGTCCCGCCAATGCAGGAACATCCAGCAATCCGTTTGCCGTGTTGACCAACGCACAAGGTAGCGCAACATTCAGCGTGGCGGGTTACGACAACGCGACTGCAACAGTTGAAGGATGTTATAAACTCACACTGGATAGTGTCTGTTGGGAAAATACCACCACCCATACCATGCGCGTCAACAACGCCAATAGCGTTTCAGTTGATTACACATGGTCAGTGGCGAGTTTGTCTGGCAACGGCACAGCCACATCGGGTCAATCCACTTTTGCCATTTCTGGCTTAACATACGGCGAATACCCAACCGTGTCGTTGTTTGTGAATGGTCAATTGGTCGATGCCGAACAAATCAGCGATGAATTGTGTACACCGCCCGGTGCCGACCTCGCTTACGAGTGCGTGTCGAATGGTGTGTATCGCTTCACTGCCGATGGTGTCATCTTTGGCACTGCCACCTACTACATTGTGGACGTGAGCAACGGCGGTTGGAATGTTTTGCAACAAGGCAACATCACCCAAGCCGATATGCCATTGGATATTGTCTTCAATAGCACCTCGAATAGCCTCGCGTTTGATATTGACAGCCCAGGTCACTTCAAAGTATTCCTTGAAGCTACCCCTGGTTGTTACACCGCGCCCGTTTATACACCCGCAGGTTACTGCGATGCCAATAATGGCGTGTTTGGCTTCACCATCACCCATAGTGGCGGTATGCCAACGGGTACGGCAGGCGTGAGTTTTGAAGTGTTAGATGGCAATACGGTCATTGATAGTGGCAACCTCACCCATGAAGAAGCCTCTAGCTTCAACCGTACCTATAACAGCACCTCTGGCAGTTTGTTGTTCCGTGTCGTTAATAACGAAACACAACAAGTCAAAACACACTTGCAAGAAAACTGCTACCGCGCCCCCACGGTTGAACTTGATGGTTATTGCGAAGAAACCAACGGCAACACCTTCTTCAGCGTCTCGCTGAGTGGCAATCCTGTCGGTACGTTCACCTACACCATCGTTGACCAAGACGGGAACACCGTTGAAACGGGCGACCTGAGCGACCTGTTCAATGGCAAGACTTACACAGGCGACTATCGATCACTCACCTTGTCTGTGAGCAGTAGTGCAGATCCTGTTACCGTCACGCCAAAGACCGTCTCTGGTTGTTACACCGCACCTGAATACTACGTTGGTGTCTATTGTGATGAATCAGAAACTAACGGCGTATTCACAGTTGAAATCAGTGATGATGGATATGCCCCATTGCCCAATACCACAGTTCAATACGAAGTGATTGGCTCGACTGGCACATTGGTCGCGCTCACCGATTACACGGGTCCATACTTTGAGGAATTCTCTGGTCAAACCTTCGTGACGGTGAATCTGTATGTGAATGGTCAACTGTCCAAGACAGCCACCCGCGAAGATTGTTACACTGCGCCGAAATATATCGGCATCGCCTACTGTGCGTATGAAGCAGGTAACGGTGCTTACTACTTTGGCGCATCCAACATCGGTGGTACACCCATCACCACGCCCGCGACCTTCGTGATTGTGGATGAAAATGGTGACGAAGTGTTGAGTGGCGATGTGACCCAACTGCCTGTGACCATCACGGGACCGTATGGCTCATTGACCATGACGCTCAGCACCACTGAAGGCACAATCCAAGAACAAGCGGATGGTCAAGAATGTTACCAAGCCCCTGAACTCGTCCCATCGGGCGAATGTACAGAAGGTAACGGCGTGTATGTATTCAATATTCTCAATGTCGGTGGCACGGTGATTGACGGAGTGACCCTCCCCGATTACAGCATTACCGATGCAAACAACATCGAACTCGCTTTTGGCACTGTCACATTACCATTCATCTCTGTGGTCGTGACCAGCGAAAACGGTCCGTTGACGATGAGCTTCTCTGGTGGCGATATTGAGGTTGCGCCTTTGACCACGGTTGAAGACTGCTTCGTACCACCCGTTTTTGAACCCAATGTCTATTGTGGTGATGAAAATGGCGTGTTTGTCATCACTATCGTCAATACGGGTGGCGCAATTGTCGATACCGTGCCAAGATATGAAATCTTCATTGATGGCGAATCGCAAGGTGTTGTCGGATTTGGCAATAGCGACCTGCCTGTCGTCTTAACCTTACCTGCGGGACGTTATGGCAATGTTGGTGTGGATGTGTCCTACGGTGGTGAAATCGTGAGCGCAGACAACAGCACTTGCTATCGTCAACCCGAATACACCCCAACTGGTTACTGCGGTGAAAATGGCAACTTCTACTTCACCCTGACGCAAACCGGTGGCGGTGCCCCTGTGGATGGTGGCGAACCCACCTTCGAAATTACGGGCGATGGCTTCACAACCATCTCTGGCAATATGAGCGAACTCGCTGGTAACATGCCGATCTTTGGTACGTACGAAAATGGTTTGACCATGACCGTAACCACCGATGAAGGTATTATCACTGTCGAAGCGCCCATCACGATTGACTGTTACGAACCGCCCGTCTGGACACCAACCGCCGTCTGCGGTGATGCCAACGGTGTGTTCCTGCTCAGTGTTGAACTCGTGAGTGGCTCGCCCATACTCGGTGCCGAACCCACCTTCAAATTGGATGTGGTCGGTAATCCTGCTCCAAGCATCACCTCTGGCAACATCAGCCAACTGCCCGCCAGCATTACGGGTCGTTATAGCAGTGTCATCTTGACGCTCGATACCACCGAAGGGTATATCAGCGCCCAAGCCGAACCTCTGACCACCTGCTACAACCCGCCTGTTTACGTCCCAACTGTGGAATGTACCGATAATAACGGTGAATTCACGGTGAATGTCGTCAACATCGGTGGCGAACCTGTCTTGAGTGGCGTGAATATCTTGGTTGATTTCGCCTATATCAACGGCGGTGGCACTGGCGCAGAACTCATCGAAAACGCACAATTGCCGTTCACCAAGTCGTATCTGGGTGAATTCCAATACGTGCAAGTCTCGGTGAATAGCGAAGATGTCGAACCCGTCAGCGCGATTAACGAAACCTGCTTCGAGCCACCCGTTTATGTCCCAGAAATTGTCTGTTCTGAATCCAACGGCACATTCAACTTCGGATATACCAACATCGGTGGTGAACCGATCCCAGGTATCAGCTATACACCTTACTATCGTGTCTTTGACCAAGATGGTAACACCTTAGACGAAGGCTCATCGCCCGCACCACTCAGTGGCTCTGTGACCGGACCGTATAGCGCAGTGACATTGACCCTCTATACCAACATCGAAGGTATGGAAGTGGCGACAACTACCAACGAAAACTGCTATGTTCCACCCGTCTATGAACCGCTTGGCTATTGCGATGAGGTCGAAAACGGCACCTTCTTCTTTGAAATCGTCAACACTGGCGGAACACCGTTGCAATCGTTGCCAACCTACACCGTTGAAGACGAAAACGGCAACCTCGTTGGTGCTGGTCGTGTGACTGGCTTGCCATTCAACATCGGACCGTTTGTCGGCGAATATAGCCAACTCACCTTGGTTGTCTCGCTTGGCGCTGAAGGTGAAGGCTCTGTGACCGCAGAACGTACCAACTTGTCGTGCTATGAACCGCCCATCTACGTCCCCGAACTGACCTGCCTCGGCACCAATGGCGTGTTTGCGGGTCAAATCTTGAACGCTGGCGGTCAACCGTTGTTCACCGTTGCCACATATCAAATTGTGGATAACGAGGGTAACCTCTTGGCAGACGGCATCGTTGGCGATATGCCATTCGCAGTGACTTCTGTTCAATCTATCTCTCGTGTGGTGACGCTCAAGGTCTTTATCAATGGCGATACGCTCGTGGCGTTTGACGACAACGCGGGTTGTTACATCCCAGAAGATGAAACCCCAACACCCACCCCAGAAACACCAGAAACACCCGATGAACCGGTCTGTGGCGACACCATCGAAACACCCGATGGGCGTGTGATTATTGACCTCGCTATGTGCAATCCAGACCGCGAACTCGGTGTTCCTGAATGGTCGCCCATTGAAATTGGTGGCGCAATCTGCCCCGACTGGCTCGTGTACCATACCGACCAAACTGGCGATTGGGAACTGTTCCGCCTTGGTGAACTTCCCAATGGCTTGACCGGACCCGAAAACTTGTCTCGCGGTGTTGGTGAAGATGTGTACGATATGTTCCCATCGCGCTCGCCAGATGGTATGTGGATTGCATTCGCCTCCACACGCGATACCGAAGAAGGTAGCCGCGCACGTAACTGGGAAATTTACGTGGCGAAAGTCACAGGTGATGACACCCGTCGTATCACCTATAACGAATTCGCTATGGATCTTGACCCCGTGTGGGCACCCAACGGTCTCAAGTTGGCATACGAAACCACCACCGATAACGGCGATTGGGAAATCCGCGTGTTCGACCTGCTCACAGGCGAAAACGTGAATGTCACCATGAGTCCATCCAACGACATCAATCCATTCTGGTCGCCAGACGGGAGCAAACTGCTCATCCAAAGTGACCGCGAAGACGGATTGTGGCAAATCTACGAAATTGACCTCGCCAATGGCAACGCTGTGACCAAACTCAGCGATGGTACGGGCGATGATCACGACCCGATGTATAGCAACGATGGTTCTAAGATTGTGTTCCGTAGCTATCGTGACGACCCACGTCCCGAAAACGACCGTAGCCGTCAAAGCGCCATCTACTATATGAACGCCGATGGTACGGGTGTGACCCGTGTCTCTGAAATCGGTGGTAATGCGACCAACGCCGTCTTCTCACCAGATGACAAGTTAATCGCCTACCAATCGAATATCGTCAACGGTATCAATGACATCTATGTGTATGAGATCGAAACGGGCGAAACCCGCTTGTTGACCAACAACACGGGCGACTACCAAAACGTCCAAGACACATCGCCGACTTGGTACTGCGAATCTACCACGCTCGTCTTCACATCGTCTGTTGATGCAACCGATGATACACCCAACAACCTCAACGTCTTCTCGGTGGATGCTCTGCCCATCACGGCACCACCCATCAACCCCGATGAAGATGCCAACCGCTTGACGGATGATGAAGAAAACGACCGCGATGCCCAAAACAGCCCATCGGAAGAGAACGCCAGCCGTCACGGTCAAGTTCCTCCCAAATGGAGACCCTAATTCTAAATAGGGGGGAGCAATCCCCCTGATGTTAGACCAGCAATACAAAGACCCCCAGTGTTATGGGGGTCTTTTTTATATCACAAGCACATACGTTATAAGCATGATAAAATGCACATGAAATAATTGAATTGGATTTATTTATGAGATATTCACCAATCCCGCCTTGTTGAATGCGGAACGATTAGAACGCACCAAACTCTGGCGCAAGCGCCTGAACACAGGCGACCTCATCCCGAATATTTGTGTGGGGTGGAGTGTATGCTTGATTGCGCTGGAACACATCGCCACCGAGCATGTCGTGGAGTTGGGGCTGGTGTGATATACTGATAAAAATAGTTGATGAGGGAAAGTTTCGATGACCTTAGAAATGCAATCGAAAAAGACCATGACGGCGGTCGAATTTGACGCATGGATAGACGAGATTGGCAATACAACTGATATTCAATATGAATATATTCATGGGGAGCTCTATGAGGTGGCTTCGAATCCGTATGCGTCTAAAATTGGGATGCGAATTGGGGTCTTATTGGGTGTGTATTTGTTGCAAAACAATCTCGGTCATTTAACGGGTGCAGATGGTGGTTATAAAGTCGGTGATGACCGATTTGTGCCAGATGTTGGTTATATCTCTTATGCCAAGCACGCTGAATTATCCTCACATGGATATAATGTTTTGCCACCTGAATTAGCCATAGAGGTCGTATCGAATACTGATAACAGCACCGAATGGAAAAAGTTATTGAAGAAAATCGCCAGCTATCTCAATGCGGGTGTGATTGTTTGGGTGGTGGATACCGATGAAAAAACGGTGGATGTGTATCAACGGGATAAAGAGGCAAAAACGCTCGGCGTAGACGATGTGTTAGAGGCGGAAAGCCTGTTTCCAAACTTCCGCCTCAAGGTGGCTGATATTTTTAGTTAGCGCACATTCGCGCCATAATATTTTTCCATCAGACTCTCTACTGTTTGTGTATTGAGTGTTTTCTCGATACGGCTACGCACTTCGGATGGCATGTTTTTCGTCAGATTTGCCTCTAATTTCTCGATTTGATCCATCACAAACGGCGCGAACATCCGCAAAAAGCCTTGTGCTTTATCGCCATTAGCGCGGAACACCAATAAGATTTGCAAAGCCCCCTCTAGATCGCCCTGTTTCGCCAAAATTTCGGCTTTTTGCCCTAAGATGAGCAAATGGATGGTGAAACTCAGTTCATTGCGATATTCAGCGAGTAAATTGCGTGTTAGCTTTTCGGCATCTTCGAGGCGATTTTCTAAAATGGCGAGTTCCGCGCTCAAAAATACGACCACCAAATGCGAGAATGTGCTATTGAGTCGTTCATTGAGTTTAGTCACTTCATTTAAGGTTTGGTAGGCATCGTTTATTTGCCCCAAAATCGCTTGGGCAGAGGCAACGTTCACCAACGCGCCACTTAATCCATCGAGTTCTTGAATATCGCGGTAAATCGCCTCTGCTTCTCGAAAATGCTTGAGCGAGGCAGAAAAATCGCCCATCAGCGCATACACACGTCCTAAATCGTTCAGCGAATCGGCAATGCCTCGCCGTTCACCGATTTTCTTGCGAATCGAGAGGCTTTTATCGAAATACATTTTCGCCTCTTTCGCATGACCCAAAAACATCTCGTTATTGCCCAGCGCCGAAATAGAATGTGCCAAACCGTTGAGGTCGCCAATCTCTTTATGTAAATCGTATGCCCGTTGATAGTACGATTGGGCAACGGCGACATCCTCTTTGGCGATTTGAATCCCGCCGATGTTATTCAGTGTGAATGCCATACCCCGTTTGATGTTATTCGCCTCGAAGATGGCATATGCCTCTTGGAATAATGCCAGTGCTTCATCCATACGACCTAATCCGCGCAAAATTTCGCCCAAGTTATTGAGCATGTAACCCATGCCGTTGGGTGAATAATCTTGCAATTGGCGCATCCGCGAGACAATCTCTTCGTAAATTTGTAGGGCTTGTTGTTGATTGCCACGCAAAAATTCGGCATAGCCCCAATTGCCATTCGACATATACCATGCCATTTGCTCTTGGCGCGATTGTGGTGCATAACTCAGGGCTTCTTTGGCATACGCCACCGATGCGGCGTAATCGCCTTGCATCATCTTGATATAACTGAGCATGTTGAGCGTCTCGCTCATTTCGATGGTGATGTTATGTTGCTTGAAATACGCTTCGGCGGGGGCGCTATAATCCCATGCTTCGGCATAATTTCCTATACGACTCAGTAACCATGCCTGAAACACCCGCGTGCGCCAGAACATCTCATTTTCGCCCTGATGATTTTTAATCATCCCCGCCAGACGATCAAAAACATCTGCGCCTTCGCGGAATAAACTGCGATTGATGTAATACATGAGCAACGGATACGAAATTTTATCAATCTCGTCACACGCACCCATATCCATCGCATTATTCAGCGCCTCGCGGATGTTTTCCCATTCGCTATCCATCAATTCAATGGCGGTCTTTTCTTTGAGCGTGTTGAAAAGAGGCGTGAGTTTGACCAGCAATTCGCCATAATACAAGGCATGAGCCTCTTTAACGGCTTGAGCATCACCGCGATTGTTCAGGATTTCTTCGGCATATTGACGCAAGACTTTATTCAAACCGTAGCGCCCATTCGGATAGCGTTGGATGAGCGATTTATTGACCAAACTGGTCAATGCGCGTAACGATGCACCTGCGATTTTATGCGCCGCTTCGCGCTCGAACCCACCTTTGAAGATGGATAATTTGGTGAAGGCTTCGCGTTCATCGTCTTTGAGCAAATTCCACGAATATTCAAACACGGCGCGTAAACTGCGTTGGCGTTCTGGCACATCGCGCAAATCGGTCTCTAAAAAGTCGAGGCTTTTTTCGATTTCAGCCGAAATTTCTTCGATGGGCAACATTTCCAACCACGAAGCCGAGAGTTCTATCCCCAGTGGCAACCCGCCGACAAAATTACAAATTTTTGCCACATAAGGCGCGGTTTGCTCATCCAATTCAAAATCGGGCATCACCCGTTTCGCCGATTGCACGAATAGTTTTGTGGCGCAATAACTTGCGATTTCATCTACCGATTGGCGCGGATTGGGGATGTGTAACGGCGGGACTTCATACAGTTGTTCCCCGCGTAAACGCAATAATTCGCGCGATGTCACCAATAATTTGATGTTCGGCGCAGATTTGAGCATATCCGCCAATAAATCGGCGTGGGCGGTGAGATGCTCAAAATTGTCGAGGACGATGAGCATTTTCTTTTCAGATAAATAATGGAGCAATTGCACCCGTGCGGGGTCTGTGCCTGCAAAGGTCATCAGCGTGTGATCGGCGATAGTTTTGATGAGCGCCTCTTCGTGATCTACCGATGCCAACGGCACAAAATACACCCCGTCTGAAAAAACGAGGTTGTGCATGGAGGTGGTATGTGTGGGGCGGACGAATCGTTCTGCAACGGCTAACGCGAGGCGTGTTTTGCCAATTCCGCCAACACCTGCCAACGTAATGAGGCGGTTCGCATCTTGATTCACCAATTTTTCAATCGCTTCGATTTCATCCTCACGTCCGACAAAAGCGGTCGGTTGGTTGGGCAAATTATTGGGCGGGGTGATTCGACTGGTGATAGGCTCAATGGGCGTGAAATTGTCGCTATCAAACCTATCGGTATCCTCCATATTAGGGACATACTGCACCGATGTTGTGCCACCGCGAATAATCGCTTCGAGTTCCGCCCCAATCAGGCGTACACTGGGGATACGCGCTTGCACATCCCGTTTGAGCATTCGGTTGATGAGGTCTACCAATGCCACAGGCACATCGTTCCGAATCGTTTCTAAATCGGGAATTGGCGCGGTGAGAATCGCATGGATGAGTTGCCCCGCGCTGACTTGCATAAATGGACGTTCACCCGCCAGCATCTCAAACAGCATGATGCCGAATGCCCAAATATCACTGCGTTCATCCACATCACCGCCCGTTAGGGCTTCAGGACTGAGATACGCCAATGTGCCGACAATCGTACCTTCTTCGGTGATATTGACATTGCCAGAGCGTGCCATGCCGAAATCGGTCAGGCGTGGTGTGCCATCGGCATCGAGCAACACGTTGGCGGGCTTAATATCGCGGTGTAACACATTGAGCCGATGCGCCCGTGTGAGCGCATCCGCCACATCCAGCGCCGTATACAGTACCCGTTGGATACTCAGTTGAGGTGTTTTTTGTAACACATCATGCAACGAGCCACCCGCCACATATTCCATGATGAGATAATGATCGTCTCCGTGATCGATGGCATCTAACATCTTGACGATATTGGGATGATTGAGTTGGCGCAATAATTCGCCCTCGCGGATGAATCGGTCAAGTTGGTGCGGGTCGGCGCGTAAAATGTCGGGTTTGAGGTGTTTGATTGCCACTGTCGCGCCTGTTTGGGTATCTGTGCCTTTGAACACTGTTCCCATGCCCCCAACACCGATTTGTTTTTCGATTTTGTATCTATTGCCAATGTGCATCTGTTACTTCCTTGTGCTGATGTGCGCTACATCTCTTTATTATGACGCAAATTTCAGCCAAACCTTTCGCTTTTCATAAAATATCTATACATTTCTTATACGGAATGAAAAAAGGCGATGTTGCATCGCCTTTTCTGAGAATAGGATGGGTATTTTTGAATCGGATTAGAGTTCTTCCGCTTCGGGAATATCGTGTTGCAATGAGACGGGCTTCACCATGCCATCGAGCAGGCGTTCCATCGCCATCGTGTGGCTACAAATGCCGTGCGATTGAAAATAGGGATTATTGCAATCCCACTTGCCATCTTCATAGGTGATACGATAGGTATCATGGTCGCCTCTGAAATCGGCTTCAAATGCCAAAAAGCGTACCCGACTCGGTTCTTTGGCGTAGCGACTGGCTTTTTCGACATCGCTCACCACATTTTGACCATCGGCATAATGCAGGGGTTCCCGTTTGAGCATCGGGCTGAACATGCGCTCCATCGCCATAATTTGTGGCGAGATGCCATACCGCCGAAAGCCAGAGCTGGAACACTGCCACCCTTCGGGGCTGAGGGTGACGGTATAGGTATCGTTATCACCCTTAAATTCGACCTTAAAACTGACAAACGTAACGCGCTCCGGTTCTTCTGCATATTGTTTGGCTTTTTGGATTTTGCCGATTAAACTGTAATCCATGATAGATTTTCTCCTTTATACTTTGGTAACTGTCTGTAATAAAACGAAAAAACACGCGGCATGGTTGCGCCAGCGTGTTTTAAGGCAATTTTTGGTGAGATATGAGAGATATTTTCAGATTCATCTCGGTCACTCAAATCCTTTTATTTTCTGATTAATACCCATAGTTTAACGCGCTTTTAAGGGAGTGTCAAATGAGCATTATCAGTCCGATTTTGTGACAAAAATCTCTTTTAGGGGCAGTTCAAAATTGGGCAACAGGGTAGGGACAGTGAGCGTATCGTTGACAGTATAAATTTTGACATCCGCACCATATTGATGCACTTCGATGGTTTTTTCGTCGGGGTCTACCACCCAAACCATCACGCCAGCATTGAGATAGCCCGTAATTTTGCGGATGAGCGCGTTCCATTCCCGCTTATTCATCGTATCCGATACGACTTCTACGGCTAAATCGGGGATGACATCATTATAGCCGTGTTTATTAGGTTCTTTTTGTTTTTGATAGGTTACAAATGCCACATCAGGTACATAGCGTTCTTCGCCGATTTTGTAACCGCCCGCTTCTGTGGTCAGATAGCCAATATCATTCTGCAACAAATAAATGCCAATCCGAATAATAATGCGTGTTGCAATCATAGATGAATATCCATTTGAAGGCATTTGAAATATCTCCCCACCAATGAGTTCAAAAATAGCATCTGGATTATTTTGTTCATCAACCCAGTGTTCAAATTCTGTACCCGTCATGATTTTTTGTGCATCAAATACCATCAGATCGTCTCCTGATAAATCATCTATTTTTAATTATAGCGGATTTTGGGGATAAATATGCCATTTTGCCTTATCATAGGGCAGATGGATATATATTTTGGAGATTGTGAATTTTTAGGGCTGATATACGCTATCGCTAATCCGCCCGCCCCTACAAATACAATAATTTTCGCACCTGTAGGGGACGATTAGCGCGAAGCGCGTATCGTCCCTAATTGGCTATGTATATCGTTCTATAGCCCGTACACCTCGCCGAATTTGCGTTGTAAGTAGCCGATATACGGCGCGGAACTCATGCCTTCACCTGTCACACGGCGGGTTAATTCATCGGTGTTGAATTTGCGCCCGTGTTGGTGGATATTGGTCTGGAGCCATGTCAACAGCGTATCGAATTTGCCATTTTCGATTTCGTCAGGGATTTGCGGATGCGCCTTGAGCGCCGCCTCGTAATATTGCACCGAGAGCAAATTGCCGAGCGCGTAGGTGGGGAAATATCCGACCAAGCCCGCCGACCAATGCACATCTTGTAACACGCCGAGCGCATCGGTGGGTGGCACAATCCCGAAAAATTGCTCAAAGCGACCATTCCATTCACGCGGTAAATCTTTCACCGCCACGCGCCCATTGAGCAGGTCATTTTCGAGTTCAAAGCGTAACATGATATGCAGGTTATACGTGGCTTCATCGGCTTCAACGCGGATGAAAGAGCGTTCCACTTTGTTAATCGCTTTGTACATCTCATCCACCGTGACGTGAGTCATGTGAGGGAAGTAGGTCTTAAAATGCGGGAGCGCCCATTTCCAGAACCCCTTGCTCCGCCCAACGATATTTTCCCAGAGGCGCGATTGTGATTCGTGGACGCTCAACGATGTGCCTGTGCCGATGGCGGTGCGGTCTAAAATCGGCGCGACCCCTTGCTCATACATGCCATGACCCGCCTCGTGCATACTGCCGAATAGGGCGGGATTGAGCCAATCGTCATGATAACGAGTGGTCAGGCGCACATCATCCCGCGAAAAGTTGATGGCAAACGGATGCACCGCCACATCCAACCGCCCGCGCTCAAAATCGAAGCCGATTTGTTTGAGGACGAACAATGCAAATTGGCGTTGGGCATCTATAGGGAATGACCCGCGCACCAGCTTATCATTCACACGATCCGCGACTTTGCTGATGTCGGCGATGAGCGAGACCAATTGCGGTTTATGCTCATCGAAAATCGCTTTGACCATCTCGGTGTTGATGCCTTTATCATACCCACTCAATAGGGCATCATACGGGTTATGCGTATAACCCCGATATTCGGCTTCTTGGCGCTTGAGTTCCATGATGCGTTCTAAATCGGCGACAAAGGCGCTAAAATTGTTATCGGCGCGGGCTTTTGCCCATGTGTGATGCGCCTTGGTGGTTGCCAATGACATTTCTGCCACAAATTCAGACGGTAGTTTGATGTCGTCTTCATAATCTTGGGCGATGATGCGAATCATGCTGGCTTCGTCTGAGTCGTAAGGCAACCCCGCGACTTCGGTTTGGGCGGCTTGGATGAGCTTCCCTGTTTCATCGGATGTAAAAAATTCGTGTGCGAGTTCTTGCAAAACCGATATATGTTCGCCACGACCATTCGCCCCTTGTGGTGGCATGTTCACTTCTAAATCCCATTCCAAGACGCTAGATGAGGCGCGAAGGGCTTGGATTTTTGCCATATGTTGCATTAATTTTTGATACTGTTCCATTTGATGATGATCCTTTCGTGATTATGGGATATTATCGCTATTTTGGCATTTTTTCACAACCGCATAGGTTGTTAATGTGCCTGTCTGGTGGCATAATTAAAGGATGTTGGCAGATAGAATAAGGATAGGATACCCTATGGCGGATACAACCCCCAACAGCAGTTTTAATGTGTTAATTACGGGCGCGAATAACGCAATCGGTTATGCGATTGCCCATAAACTTGTTCAACTCGGTCATAAAGTCACGGGCATTGCCGATGGGCGCGATAATGCCGCAGATTTACGCGCTATCGGTGTGATGCCCATCCTCATAGATCACACCCGCGCAGGCGAAATTTTAGGCATGATGCGCGTGGCGCATACCGATGTGGTGCTTCATCTTTCACCATTAACCCGTTTCGGTGTCCCATTTGGCAATGCCGATTATCACACCGATGACCTCATCGCCAGCACGCAGGCGATCGCCCAAGCCAGCAAAGAACATGGCGTAAAATTTATCCTTCATACCAGCAGTTTGTTTATTTATGGTGATGTCGGCGAAGCCGATGAATCCACCGCATTCATCCGCGCCTCGCACCCGTTGGTGGATGCCTTGCGGAAAGCCGAAAACGCCCTCAGACATGCCGAATTGCCCCTCTCGATTTTGCGTGTGGGTCATATTTATAGTGCCGATATCGAGTCGCTCATCCAATTGGTAGATACGCTCCGCGTCGGTCGCCCTGTGTTTACGGGTGGAAAAGATGCCAAAATCACCAGTTGGATTCATGCCGATGACCTGATGAGCGCCATCTTACGCGCCCTCGAAACGCAACCCCTCGGCGAAATATTTCATATCGTTGATGACACGCCCGCCTTCCCCGCCGATTTTGTGGCGTATCTGACCGATGAACTCGGTCTGAAAGGGCGTGGTTCGATGGTGCCATTTTTTGAGCGTCCGCGTGTGTATAAATCGACCGCGCCGTTGCTCGAAGCAGGCATAAAAACATCCAACGCCAAAGCCAAAAGCATGTTGGCGTGGTCGCCCAAATACCCGAATTACAAGGCGGGCATAGACCAAATTTTGCTCACTTTGCGCTCACAATCGCCCGTTAAACGTTAAATTGCCGATGACACTCAAAGCCATTTTATTCGATTTAGACGATACCCTCATCGATTGGGGTGATTTTTCTGAAGATTGGGAAGCCGTAGAACGCCCCCGTTTAATCGGGGTCTACGGCTATTTGTCTCAATTTGGCACACCTCGCGGGACGATAGACGATTTTGTCCGCGCCTTTTTCAAACATTCCCGCGAGGCGTGGAACAACGCCCGTAATACGCTCATCGCGCCCCAACTGACCAAAATTTTGACCGCCGCGGCGCAAGATATGGGCTATGCCAATGCCCAGTGGGATATGGAAGAATGTTTACAAGCCTATGATTGGTGCGCCATTCCGCACACATCGGTTTTTCCAGATGTCCCCGATGCGCTGGCGTTGTTTCGGACGCATGGCTTACGCACTGGCATCATCACCAACGCTTTTCAGCCCATGCGCCTGCGCGATGTGGAGTTAGAGCAACACGGCTTGTTGCAATACTTCCCCGAATGTCGATTTTCTGCCGCCGATTTAGAATATCTGAAACCGCATCCCAGTGTGTTCAAGCGGGCATTGGATTGTTTGGGGATTCAACCCCATGAAGCCATTTTTGTGGGTGATAACCCAACCGCCGATATTGGTGGCGCACAAGGGGCGGGCATGAAGGCGATTATGCGCGTCCTCGAAAAACGTAAGGCGTTTGTGGGCGGGTTGATTGTGCCAGATGCAGAGGTGTATAGCCTCGCCCAAATTCCATCTATTTTAGATAATTGGTATCCCGATTGGCGCGAGCAATAAGTTATGTCTATCGTATTACCATTTTCAGAGCGTAACCTCATCTTGACCGGGTATATCGGACCCGATTTATCACGGCTCGCCCGCGATTTAGCGACTCAACTCAAAATGAGTTATGTCAGCATTGATGCCACTATCGCCGACCGTGCGGGCATGTTCATCAACGAAATTCGCACACATTTTGGCGAAAATCGGCTCAAATCGTTAGAAGCCGAGATCGTATCGGAGACGTTACTCCGCCGTCAGTCGTTGATTTATGCCACAGGGCGCACATTGGGGCATCAAGAATATTTGGCGCGTTTTTTAGAGACGGGCGAGGTGTTCTGCCTTACCGTCAATTTAGATGCCATGCTCCATCGCTTGCATGTGACGATGGGCGCGAATTATCATAACCCCGATGAACGCGCCATCGGATTAGCTGAATTGCATAGCGAATGGGCGATTCGCAAAAAGGCGGGCATCCGCGAGGTGCATGTCCAACCCGATATGTCCCGTGAAGACATCATCGCCCATCTCGCAAAATTATGGCGCGATTTAGCCATTGTATCACGATAATATCGTAAATGTAATTTTTGAAGGATTTAGGTAACATCATGGCAAAGTTAAGCATTTCATTGGCGCAAATGACGATTCATCTCGGTGAGCCAAAACGCAATTTCGCCCAAGTCGAAAAATGGACAGTCGAGGCGGCGCGACGTGGCTCGCATATTGTCGTGTTCCCCGAATTATGGTCTACTGGCTATGCCCTAGACCGTGCCAGAGAATTATCCGATAACCTCCACGAAGGCTTATTCCCCCAAGTGGCGGCACTTGCAGGCGCGAATAAAATCAGCGTGGTTGGGTCGATGCTCGAAAAACGCGGATTGGAATCGAGTAACAGCGCCCCATTTTTCGCCGCCAATGGTCGGATGATGGGGATTTATCGTAAAATTCACTTGTTTCGTCTGATGGATGAAGATAAATATCTGCAAGCGGGCGCTTCGCCATTGACATTGGATTTGCCCTGGGGAAGGACGGCTTTGGCGATTTGCTACGATTTGCGCTTCCCCGAATTATTCCGCCGATATGCCCTCGAAGATGTTGAGCTGGTCATCATCCCCGCCGAGTGGCCCCAAGCCCGTATTGACCATTGGCGGGCGTTGATGATTGCCCGTGCAATCGAAAATCAATGTTATATGATCGGTGTGAACACCGTTGGCAAAATCGGCGAGACGGTATTCGGCGGTCATTCGATGATCGTCGATCCGTGGGGGCGTATCGTGGTAGAAGCGGGTGATGAACCGCAACTCATCACCGCTGAAATTGAACTCGATCGCATCAAAGAAGTGCGGAACACCATCCCCGTATTTGAAGACCGCCGTCCCGATACTTACGAGGTCATCAAATTGCCCGATTTGCCCTAAATCCATCAGTTATCCACAACTTTGCGTTACAATAAGGGGGCATGACATAATCATGCCCCTAAAAAAATGGATGATGAGGCAATTTTTATGAACAGCGAATTTTTACTCGATGACGGCATCCGCCGAAAATTAGATTCCCTCATGCTCATCGCCAACAAAGTGCGTGGCGGGACAATCAAAGGGGAACGCCGTTCTAGCAAGCGTGGGACGAGCATCGAATTTGCCGATTATCGCAATTACACACAAGGCGATGATTTGCGCCGTCTGGATTGGAATGTGTATGCCCGCACCAACCGCCCCTACATCAAAGTTTTAGAGGACGAAGAAGACCTCGCCGTGCATATCCTCATCGATAATTCCGCCAGCATGGATTTCCCCAACTCCAAATATGTCGACCCCGACCTCGCCCCATCATCCACCCACACCAACAAATTTCTATATGCCAAAAAACTTGCCAGCGCGTTGGGGTATATCGCCCTGAATACCAATGATCGCCTGACGATGAGCGCCCTCAACCCGATTGGCGATTCGGTCTTTCCGCCGACACGCGGACGGGCGCAAAGTGTTCGCCTATTGCGTTTTACGGGCAGGCTTATCGCCGATTCGACCACCAACCTGAACGCATCGTTGCGGGCGTATGCCTTGCGTGCGGGCAGGGCGGGGTTATGCTTCGTCATCAGCGATATGTTTTCACCAGAAGGGTATTTAGAAGGTCTGAATATGTTATTGGGTAAGGGGCATGAGGTGGTGCTGGTGCATCTCTTATCTCCAGAAGAATTAGCGCCACCCCTGACAGGCGATTTGCGCCTTGTGGATGTCGAGACAGGCGTAACCCAAGAGGTGACGTTGGATAGCACGCTCCGCGCCGCCTATTTGCGCCGATTAGAGGCATGGCGCGATGATATTCGTGCCGATTGTGCCAGACGCGGGGTGCATTATGTGTTCATCAGCACCGACACCGCCCTAGAACGAGTCTTATTGTACGATATGCGCCGTATGAATATTGTGAAATAGATGAAATATGCACATGATTTTGGGACGACATACGCTTCGCTAGTCGTCCCTTACACACAAAATCAATGTAAATTGTGTAATGGCGGACTAGAGGCTTCAGCCTCGTATGTCCGCCACGTTATCCTTATAAGGATATGATGCCATGAACTTTCTGACTCCGCTCGGTTTTTTGGGGGCGCTGATCGCCGTCCCGATTATTTTGCTCTATATGCTCCGTTTGCGTCGGCGCGAAGTGGTTGTTTCGAGTACCTTTTTATGGCGACAAGTGTTACAAGATGCCGAAGCCAACACCCCTTGGCAACGCCTCCGCCGAAATATCCTCCTCTTTTTGCAACTATTGATATTAGCCTTGTTGATATTCGCGCTCGTGCGTCCCTATCTGACCGTCCCCACGATTAGCGCGGGGCAAATCACGGTGTTGTTGGATGCCTCCGCCAGCATGAACGCCACCGACATCGGCGGGCAATCGCGCTTTGAGATCGCGCAACAAATCGCCCAAGACATCATCCGCACCTTGCCACAAGGCGACACCATGACGATTATCCGCGTGGCGCAAATTCCAGAGGTGTTGATTGCTACCAGTAGCGACCATAATCAACTGCAAAATGCCATATCGGGTGCATCACCTAGCTTCGCCGAAGCCGATTGGCAAGCCGCGCTCAGCCTCGCGGCGAGCAAAAATAGCGCGGTAGAACAAACCCTGGTCATCATCGGCGATGGTGGCTTGCCGAGTCATATCAGCCTAGAGGGATTAGACATAACGGTGCGTTATATCCCCGTGGGGATTTCGACCGAAAATGTCGGCATTAGCGCCTTTGCCACGCGCCGATTGCCCGATACAGCGCCCGAATTATTCGCCCAAATTACCAATTACGGGACAATCGAGGCGCGAATGGTGTTGACATTATGGGTGGATGATGAACGATTCATCTCGCGCAATCTCCAAATCCCCGCCCAAAGCAGTTTACCCCTGATTATCACCTTGCCTGATGTTTTTTCGGTGGTGTATGCCAACCTCACACAATCGGTTAATGCCATCACCCAAGATTATTTGGCGATTGATAACAGCGCCTACGCTGTATCGGGCGCATCGTCATCACGCCGTGTCTTGTTGGTGACGCGGGGCAATTTATACATCGAACAAGTTTTGCGGAGTTTGCCCAACATCCAAACGGTACGCACCGATGGCGCATTGGGCATCCCGCCTGATTACGATTTATATATCTTCGACACCATCATCCCCGACACCTTGCCACAGGGCGATTTATTTTTCATCAATCCATCGGCAGATACACCCTATTTTCGATTAGGCGATATGGTGCAAAATCCAACCAACCCTATCAATTTATTGCCCAACGACCCGCGTACTGAATATGTGGATGTGAGCCTGCTCAATTTGTTGCGCTTTCGGCGCATAACCAACATTAGCTGGGCGACACCCCTCATCGCAACCAATAGCGGGGCGATTTTATACGCGGGTGAAACCGATGGACGGCAAATCGCCGTGTTGCCGTTTGATTTACGCGAATCCGATTTTCCGTTGCAAATCAGTTACCCCATTCTTATGGCGAATTTGCTCGAATGGTTCACACCCCGCGATGTCCTGACGCTGACTGATAGCGCCCAGATCGGGGATGTCATCCCTATTACGCCACCGCTTTTGGCGGATATAATTCGCATCACACCGCCCAATAACACCCCAGAAATCATCTTGAATGTGACGGGCAGTACGGTGGTTTTCGCCGATACAGATATGATAGGCGTGTATCAACTCGAATTATTACAAGGCAACACCGTTTTGAGCAGGCAACAATTCGCCGTGAATTTATTTAGCAATCTCGAAAGTGATATTGCGCCTGTGCCGATTGAGCAATTCACCATCGCAGGCACGACCATCCTCACACAACCCGAAGAAGAGACAGGTCAGCAAGAAATTTGGTGGATTTTTGCTCTGTTAGCCGTGTTGATGTTGTTGATAGAATGGATTATCTATCAACAACGCATGAAAGTGCCGACAGCATCGACTACCCAAAAGAGGAAAAATTTTGCATGATACCGATTCGGTTAGAGGTCAAAAATTTTTTGCCCTATCGCAATCCAGAACCGCTTATTTTTGAGGGGATTCATCTCGCCTGTTTGACAGGTGTGAATGGGGCGGGCAAGTCGTCTATTCTTGATGCCATCACATGGGCGCTATGGGGACGGGCGCGAGGCAAGCGCGATGACGATTTGGTGCATTTGGGGCAACATGATATGGCGGTCACGTTGGATTTTCTGCATGAAGGCGTGGTGTATCGGGTGTTGCGTCGGCGTGCCAAAGGTAAAACCAGCACAGGCGATTTAACCCTCTTTGCTCAACAACCCGAAGGGCATTTTTTGGTCATGGAGAGTGGGCTACGCAACGCGCAACCGCGCATCAATGCTTTGTTACGGCTCGATTATGACACGTTCACCAATTCGGCATTTTTGCAACAGGGCAAAGCCGATTCGTTCACCACCAAAGCCCCCGCCGAGCGCAAAAAAATTTTGGCGGATATTTTGGGGTTAGACCAATGGCGTGAATATGAAGAAATTGCCAAAGACCGCGCCAACCAAGCCAAACATAAAAAAGAGATTTTCGAGATGCAAATCGGCGAGATAGACCGCGAACTCGCCACTCGTCCCGCCCTAGAACACGAATATGCCCATGCCGAGACCATCCACTCAGAGGCGACTGTCGCGCTGGAAAACGCCCGCCAACGCCTGAAAGAGGTCGAAAGCACGCCCATCGATTTACGCAACGCGCAAAATAACCGCGTCGATCGTGATGGGCGCTTTCGAGAATTGACGCGCCAAATCGAAGAGGTGCGTGGACGCATTCAGGCGAATCAACAAAAATTAGCCGATTATCAAACCGTGTTGGATATGCGTGAGCGCATCGAAACGGGCTATAACGCCCTGCAACAAGCCCGCCAAGTCGATAGCACCCTCAGCGAAAAGTTCAAACAACTGGTCACGATCAAAGATGAGCGCAATCAGCTCATGACCGAACTCAACACCGCCCGCTTGCGTTTAGAGGGTGAAATTGAAAACCTGAAACGGCGCATAGCCGATTTAGAGGCGCTGATTCATGATGATGTGTCGGACGAATTGACGCAACTCCAAACCGAATATGATGAACTATCGGCGCAACAAGCCGAATTAGATACGCTCCGTGAGCAATTGGTGACGGGTAAAGAACAAGTCGCCAAATACAAAACGCAACTCGAAACGCTCGAAGCAGAAGGTAAAGACCTCAAAGACCGTATTGAGACACTTCAAGCCAGCGATTCCGCCACCTGTCCGTTATGTGGGCAACCGCTCACCCAAGCGCATTTAGACGATTTATTGGCACAACTGAACACCGAAATTGAACAAAAACGCCAATTGTATGCCGATATACGTGAATCATGGTTACACTTAGATGCCCAAAATAAGGCGCATGATAAGACGATAAAATCGCTCGAAAAAGACCTCAAACGCCTGCCCCAAGTCACCACGCAATTGGGCAAATTGGCGGAACGTCGACAAAAGGCGGACGAGGCGCAAGCGCAACTGGATGCGCTCATCCCACAATTAGACGGGTTAATCGCGCAACTTGAAGCCGATGATTATGCACATGAAGCCCGTCAACGCCTCGCGCAACTCGACACAGAACAAATCGGCTTGGGTTACGATGAATCGTCACACGATAGCGCCCGCCAGATGATTGAGCAACATATCACCTACGAATCGCTCCATACCAAACTGGCTATCGCGCTCGATTCTGCGCCTGCGGTGACACAACTCATCGAAGATGGCGAGGCGCAAAAAGCCCGTCTTTTAGAGGCACAAGCCCAAATCCAAACGCAAATCGATGAACTCGACCTCGAAATCGCCCGCCTGACGGCACTCATGGCAGAATTTAAGGCGCGTGAAGAAGAAATGCGCGTCCAGACCACCCGTGAGCGTAACGCCTTTGAAAAATTGAACACCATCCGTCAACAATTGGTGGCGATGGATAACGCGCTCAAACGGCGCGAGACGCTGATGAACCAACTCAACATCGCCAAACAAGATGAATCGGTGTATGCCGAATTACGCAAAGCCTTTGGCAAAGATGGTGTGCCGTTGACCATCATCGAGGCGGCTATCCCCGAATTAGAACGGAGCGCCAACGACTTGCTGACGCGCATGACCGATGGGCGCATGAATTTACGGCTCAAAACGCAAGCCGAAAAAATATCGGGTGGCTCGAAGGATGTTCTGGATATTGAAATCGCCGATGACCTGGGTGAACGCAGTTACGAGATGTATTCGGGCGGGGAATCGTTCCGTATCAATTTCGCCTTGCGCGTGGCGCTCAGTCAATTATTGGCACGACGGGCAGGGGCGCAATTGCAAACGCTGTTTATTGATGAGGGATTCGGCACACAAGACGAGACGGGGCGCTCAAAATTGGTCGAAGCCATCACCGCGATTCAAGACGATTTTGCGATGGTGCTGGTGATTACGCATATTGACGAATTGCGCGATAGCTTCCCTGTGCATATCGTGGTCGAAAAAGGCGCAGGTGGTAGCCGTATGATGATACGGTGACAAAATGGGGTATAATCTAAAAAAACATGGGATGAGGATACATACCAATGGTACTTGAAGCGCATCAAAAAATGACCGCTACCGAATTTGACCAATGGGCAGAAACCCAAACAGGCGATGCGATATTTGAATTTATCAGTGGGGAGATTGTTGAAAAAATGCCGTCTAATCTGTATTCTTCGATTATTGCCATGCGAATCGCGGGTTTTCTGTTTGTTTATTTGCTTCAAAATAAGATTGGATTGCTATCTGGTGAACAGGGCGGGTATAAGGTCAATGATGACCGTTATGCACCAGATGTTGGTTTTATATCCTATGCGAAACATCCATCTGTTAGCAAAAAGGGATATCACAATTTGCCACCCGATTTAGCCATTGAGGTCATATCCGATAGCGGGAATAAATCTGAATTACGCGATTTACGGCGTCAAATTTCGGGGTATCTGAACGCGGGGACAATTGTCTGGGTGGTGGATACGGATGATAAACAGGTCGAAATTCACCAAATGGGGCATCATCCGCGTGTGTTGGGGTTGGATGATGTACTCGATGCGCCCGATTTGTTGCCGAATTTCAAGTTAGTGGTCAAAGACATTTTTGAGGAATAAAAAATTCCCGTTCTCACGGGAATTTTTTTATTTGCTTATTATCACGTTACGCGGTGGCAGGCGACAAAGTGTCCGGGTTCCATCTCCACCAATTCGGGGTCGGGTTCGTGATAGCAATAATCAATCGGCACTGGACAGCGCGTATTGAAATTGCACCCTTTTGGCGGATTCGCGGGGCTTGGCACATCGCCACTCAGGATGATGTGTTGGCGTGTTTCTTCGACAGACGGGTCTGGCACAGGCACAGCCGATAGCAACGATTGGGTGTAGGGGTGAAGCGGGTTATTATACACCGCGTTGGTCGGACCCAATTCGACAATTTTGCCCAAATACATCACCGCCACGCGGTCACAAATATGACGCACCATACTCAGGTCATGGGCGATGAATAAGTAGGTCAGGTTGAGTTCTTTTTGCAAATCTTCGAGCAAATTCACCACTTGCGCCTGAATAGACACATCCAACGCCGAAATCGGCTCATCCGCCACGATAAACGAGGGATTGAGCGCCAACGCACGAGCGATACCAATGCGTTGCCGTTGCCCACCCGAAAATTCATGCGGGTAACGGTTGATATAAAACGGATTCAAGCCCACTTTGACCAACAATTCTTCGACAAATTGTTTGCGCTCTTTTTTGCTCATCACATTATGGATGGCGAGCGGTTCGCTGACGATGTTACCCACCGTCATACGCGGATTGAGCGAGGCAAATGGGTCTTGGAAGATGATTTGCATCCGCCGACGGATACGGCGTAATTCATCCCCGCGCAGGGTGGTGAGTTCTTCGCCTTCAAACATGACCGAGCCAGCCGTTGGTCGATACAATTGCAACACGGTACGCCCTGTGGTGCTTTTGCCACACCCCGATTCGCCCACCAAACCGAGCGTCTCGCCTTTATACACATCAAAATCCACCGAATCGACAGCTTTCACCGCGCCGACTTGTCGTTGGATGATGATCCCCGATGTGATGGGGAAATATTTTTTCAATCCGCGCACACTCAAGATGACTTCGCGTTCTTGCTTGGTCTCTTGTGTTGACGTAGCCGTCTTAACTTCCATGTTGCATTTTCTCCATTTCGTGTTGTTTACGAAGGGCGGGCAAATCGTACCATGCCGCTACCATGTGACCGGGGACACTATCCGCAACTTGATGTAGGGGTGGGGTTTCTGTAAAACAGCGTTCTGTCCGATAAAGCGGGTTACGTGGGGCGAAGGGATCGCCTACGGGTTTAATCCGCATATCGGGGGGTGAGCCTTCAATTTGTGTCAGGCGTTGCCCACCACCTTCAGCATCTACACGCGGGAGCGAATTGAGCAATCCGAGCGTATAGGCACTGCGTGGGTTCTCGAACACGGCTTTAATCGGACCGCGTTCCATGATTTGACCAGCATACATCACTTGGATGGTATCGGCAATACCCGCCACCACGCCCAAGTCGTGCGTAATCCAAATCATCGCCATTTTGAGTTCATCGCGCAGGCGTTTGACCAGTTCGATAATTTGCGCTTGGATGGTCACATCGAGCGCGGTGGTGGGTTCATCGGCAATCAACAACTTCGGATTGCACGATAAGCCGATGGCAATCATCACCCGTTGGCGCATCCCGCCCGAAAATTGATGTGGATAATTATTGAGCCGTTTACGCGCATCGGGGATCCCGACCATATCCAACAATTCGGCGGCACGTCGTTCTGCTTGCGCCTGATTCATGCCGAGATGCAATTTTAAGCCTTCGGTCAATTGTGTACCGATGGTGAGGACGGGGTTGAGCGAGGTCATCGGGTCTTGGAAAATCATGGCGATTTCTGCCCCGCGCACCAGACGCATTTCGTCTTTGCTCAATTTGAGCAAATCACGACCCTGAAACAACACTTGTCCATTTTCTATTTTACCGGGTGGCATGGGGATGAGACCGAGCATCGAAAGCGCGTGAACACTTTTACCGCTACCGCTCTCGCCGACTATCCCTAATGTTTCGCCTTCGTTGAGGGTGTACGAAACACCATTCACGGCATACACGATGCCTTCTTGCGTATAAAATCGAGTAACAAGGTCTTTGACCTCTAAAAGTACACCCAAGGTCGCACTCTCCTTATAAAAACTACATTATAATTTGTTTAAACTCACGCGATGAATTATAACAGCATTTTCAGCTAAGACAAAATGCAAAATGTGGAGTTTTCTTCATGTTTCAGGGGATATTTGAATGGGTATCATGTCGATACCCATTAAGAACCATTATGACCTAGAGCATGTCATCTGCCCATGTTAAGAATTGTGACAAGATGGTATCGGCATCACCACGCGCCCAAAGCGCATTGTAAGTATCTGCGCCCCATTTGTCTTTGAGCGCCGCCAGCGCATTATGATAGAGTTGCCAGTGGTTTATCCAAGAACCACCATAAATTGCGTGAATGAAGGCTTCTACACTGCTCACACGGACTAAATCATCAGGTGTGGCTTGCCCTTGTTGGACGCGCATCACCAGATAAAACAACGCGGCGGTCATGCCAAAATTGGGGGTGTTATTCTCGCGGACTTGCCTCAGACGAGTGCGAATCAAATCCATCACCACATCATACCGCTTTTCGGTGATGCCCAGTAATCCATTGATAAATTCAAGTGTAAATAATGGATAGTGAACCTTAGAAATCAGCCCCAGCACTTCATCATGATAGGCTTTGCCTTTTTGCAAGTCGCCAAAGGCGATATGCCACACACTTAATACATTCGCGCCGTAAATGATGCCCTCAACATCACGTACATCGCGGGCAATATCGTAACTCTTTTGCGCTTTTTCGAGCGCCACATCTTTATCGCCCAATTGCAAATGGCTATAGGCTTGCAACCCATACGAATGAGATAACCCTGCTAAGTTGTTGGTCATGCGATAAATTTTTTCGGCTTCGGCGTATACCGATATAATATCCCGAAAATCGCCCCCTAAGATATTGGTACTCGCCAAATTCATGATGACATCGGCTGTGCGGACGACATCGCCAATTTTACGCCGTAGCGCGAGGCACATCTCGCCATATTTGCGATGATTTTCGGCATCGGCAACAATGGTGTAGGCATACGCCATATCATCCATGACTTGGGCGGCATAAAAATCGGCATGTATCGATTGAAATAGCGCCAACGCTTGCTCTAAAATCGGCAATCCCTCAGCGATATTTTCATCGTGGTGCGCTAACGATACGCCCAACATGCGTAAGCAATACCCCTCTTCACACTTGTCTTTATTTTGGCGGGCAATGTTTAGGCATGTGCGATACGTATCTTGGATTTTGTCATCGACATCAGGGAAGCGCACCGTCAATTTTGCCCATAACGCAGGGTGGGTAGATTGTGTGAACTGTTGGCGGGTGATGGTGAATATTTTCTTCCCTAACGCCTGATACGAGCGCATCAAGCCGAACAGGTGCAACGGTTCGATGGCGGGCATGAGTAAATCTGTCTGTTGGTTATCCAACGCCCAACGCCATGCACGGCGGATATTTTCGATTTCTGTGCCGATTTCATCCAATGCGCCCAGTTGTCGTTTGCCTTGCAAATCGGTGTGGCGTTCCGCCAAAAATGTCAGATAGTGACGGGCATAATCGGCAAAAATCGCATCGTAGCGCCCGCTCTTTTTCAGGCGTTCTTCGGCATATTGGCGCAATAATTCGTGAATATCATACCGTCCGCTATTGGGTGAACGCCGAACCAGCGAGGCATTCACCAGATTTGTCAACACGCGCAACGATGCGCCAACCGCTTTTTGTGCCGATTCGCGGGTGAATCCACCCGAAAATAGCGATAGATTCATAAAAGCGGTGCGTTCTGCCTCGTCTAATAAATTCCATGAATAATCGAACACGGCGCGGATGCTGTGATGCCGTTCTGGTAAATCGCGCATATCACTTTCGAGAAAATCGAGACTTTTGGCGATTTCATCGGCGATTTCTTGTGGTGTGAGCATTTCGATCTACGATGCCGCCAACAAAATAGCGAGCGGTAGACCGCCCACCAACCGACAAATCCGCGCCACATATTGCAAATGTTCGGGTTGCAATTCAAAATCGGCGCGGACGCGGGTGGCACTTTGCATGAATAAGATCACGGCGCTATAGGTGAGGGCATCTTCGGGCGTTTCCCAATCGGGGAAATCCATGCCTTCGAGGGTGAATAAATTTTCACTGGTCAGATTGAGCCTCACCCGCGATGTGACGATAATTTTGACAGATGGCGCATGTGTGAGTATCTCATCCACGATGGTCGCGCCAGGGAGAAGGTGTTCAAAGTTGTCGAGGATGAGTAACATGTGTTTATCGCTCAAAAAAGTGAGCAATTGCGTTTTATTATCTTCGCCTGTTTTGAACGTATAGCCAACCGCGTTGCCAATCGCCGTCACAATATCATCGGGATTATTCAGCGGCGCAAGCGCCACGAAGAAGATACCATTGCGCCAATATGCGCGTTGTTCGGTGTTGAGGTCGGCTTGATGAATAAGCCCCGCAAATTCATGCCCGATTTGCAAGGCGAGGCGTGTTTTGCCCATGCCCCCTTGTGCAATCACCGAGACGAGCCGAATTTTAGGTGATGTGATGAGCCGTCTCAATTCGATTAATTCCGATTCGCGCCCAACAAATGGGGTGGTATCGGCGGGGAGGTTATGTTTGACCGTCATTAAGCGTGGGGTCTCGGTGGTGATGCGAGGCATCACGGGCGCATCCCCATTTTGTTGCGCCAAAATTTGCTCTAATTCTGCGCCGACCAAGCGAATACTGCCAATGCGTTGGGCGGGGTCTTTTTGTAACATCCGACCAATCAGGTCAATCAATGCAATCGGCGCATCAGGGCGGATGGTCTCTAAATCAGGCGGGTTATCGACCAAAATCGATTTGACCACTTGGCTGATATTTTTGCCCACAAACGGACGTTGCCCCGTCAGCAATTCAAACAGCATCACCCCAAATGACCAAATATCCGAGCGCGGGTCATCTACCACGCCGTTTAAGCCTTCTGGCGCGATATAATCCAGCGTGCCAATCGCCACGCCACTTTGTGTCATGCGCTCTTCGTTATCGAGGCGTGCCACACCAAAATCGGTCAGGCGTGGGGTGCCGTCATCGGCAATCAACACATTGGCAGGTTTAATGTCGCGGTGGATAATCCGCATGTGATGGGCGCGGGTGAGCGCATCGGATAATTCTAAGCCCAAACGCACCACCTCTTCGATCGAAAAACGATAATTTTCGCGGATTTTTTGCGCCAATGACCCGCCTGTGACCAACTCCATCACCAAAAAATGTTCGGCTTCGATATACTCGGTATTTAAGATTTTGACGATGTTGGGATGATCAAGCTGGCGCAAGGCTTCGGCTTCACGGGTGAAGCGTTTGACAAGGCTGGCATCTTTGGCGACCGCTTCGGGTTTGAGGTGCTTGATGGCAACGTACATCCCTGTTTTTTGGTCATGTGCTTTATACACCGACCCCATACCACCGATTCCGATGGTCTCGATAATCTCGTAACGTCCACCAATTTGCACAGCATCCCTCCTCTGGCGACCTAGTGGTGACTGGTGATGTCTTCTGACCCATTGGTTTAATTTTAGCATGGATGTGCGCTTTTTCAAAACAAATCAAATTATGCAATTAATCACATTATTGCATAATGATTGTTAGAGGTTTATCAGAATGGTGCTGGGTGGTGTGTTTTTGAGCAGGTTATTCGAGGATTTCGAGACCTTGCGCTTCGAGGATGGCGCGTACTGCTTGGATATTAACCGTCAAGACGCGCCCATGACCGCCTAAGATGCCATCGCGCCGAAATTCGTTGATGAGCAAACTGGCAGTCGTCCGATTCACGCCCGCGATGGTGGCAATATCGGCTTGGGTGAGTGTATTTGGCAGTTTGAACCAGTCATCTTGTGGGCAACATAAATGACGGGCAAAATTGAGCAATGCCCCTAACAAACGAGCGCGTGCATCGACGTGCATCAGGGCGTGAAGTCGTGCCAACGATTCGCGTTGATAATCGGCGAACAGGCGCATGAATAAAATCCCCATTTGGGGATATGTTTCGACCAAGCGCAGAAAATCGGCTTCGCATAAACGCCCGACTAAACAATCGGTCAACGCCACCGCAGAGCCGACCCGAAAGCGATATTTGCCCAAAAACAGATGCCCAAATATATCCCCCGCCTGAAAAAATCCCATCGGGGCTTCGTCTCCGCGTGGGTTGCCATAGCTGATTTTCATCATGCCCGAAATCAAAAAATACAGAGAATCGGCGGGGTCTCCCAGATGAAATAAATATTGCCCATTCCGAAGCGATAACTCAGACATGCACGCCGTTAGCGCCGTTGCTTCTTCGGGTGCTAATTGATTGAGATAGGGAAATTGGGTATGGATATTCATGAGGATACAATGCCTCGTCGATAACAATAGGCGGATGAATGAGATGATAAGGGCGCAATTATTGCGCCCTGAATAAAGGTATATTGCTTTTATAGATATTCTTCCGATAGGCTGATGCACACCCTTCTTACGAGCGACTGGATTGCACTTTATACACAATAGTCAAAATCACGCCGAAAACGATATGACCAATCAGGCTCATCCATTGATCGTTGCCAATTTGTAACACCATTTCATTCATACCGAGCATGATGGGCATCATGATGAGTGCGCCCAATACCCACCAAATGATGCCATACACCACGCCTGCGCCGACCACAATGCCCCAGTTGTTGTTGGGGATGCGCGTGCCAACCACACCGTAAGTCGCGCCGATAATGATGCTGATGACCATGTGAACACCAAAACCGATAATGGGGCTATCGTTGCCGATGAGCATCCCCACCATCGGGAGCATATTCATCATTGCCATCATCATGCCGAATACCACACCACCCGCGATACCGCCGATGATGCCCCGAATGACGGATGTTTGTAAATTGGTTGTGTTTGCTGTTGTCGATGCCATTTTGTGTGTCTCCTAGATAACAAATTATGTTCGATTGAAAACACTGTAACACGCTGTCATGATGCTGTCTGTTGTCTAGGCAACACATGCCACACAATTTTGATTTTTTACAAAAATTTTTTCATCCACTCTTAAAACAGATTGTGCTATATTAGAGGCATGTGAAATCATGATGTGATTTTTATCAGAGGGCGATATGCGAATTGGTACAAAACAATATGAAATTTCATGGGAGCGCGTGGTGTCGGATGTATTCAGCCCGCCTGTTGTTTGGGCAACGCTCGCCTTTCCGATAGCCTTCCGCGATGCGACCAGCAGTGGCGAGGGGTTTTTATGGGCATTCACCTATATCGGCATGGTCTGCCTGATCCCGTTGGTGTTCATCGCCATTCAGGTGAAACGTGGCGCGATTACCGATTTACATCTGGAAGTGCGCGAACAACGCATTGCCCCATTTTTGGTGACGATGATTGGGAGCGGACTGGCATTTGGCATTTTACGTCTGATCGCCACCACCAGCGTCATGCCCGCGTTTGCGCTGTTCAGCTTTGTCCAGTTGGGGGTGATGTTGGGCATCACCATGATGTGGCAAATTAGCATCCACGCCATTTGTATCGCAGGCGCGACCGTGACAAGTGGCTTATTGTTCGGTTGGACAGTGGGATTAATCATCGCGCCCCTGATTGTGATTGTCGGACTCGCCCGCATCAAATTGCATCGGCATACCCCCGCCCAGGTGATTGTCGGGACGCTCATCGGCATCGCTATGACGGTGATTTTATTCGCGTTTGTTGGTTGATGTAACATATTAAAACCAAACTCTATCGTAACCCAAACAGGGGTATAATCCCGTTTGGATGGGCGTATGATATGATAGTCCTAACAGAGATTTTATCCACTTAGGAAAGTTGTCATGACATATGACCGATAGCGATGTGAAAGAGTCGCGGGTGATTTTGCGGGCTGTTCAGGAACATCTGAATTTCACCCACATGAGTTTAGGTGCAATCAGCGAAAAACTCGGCTTGGTGGATGTGTTGTATCATCCAAACAATACGATGCCCGATTTGAATTACATCACGCCCCGCCGTAACACGGCATGGATTCCTACCCAAGACATCGAAAATGGCTTACAGCGACTGGATGAACTCAAGCGTAAACGGCGCGTTTATTATGTCGAAGGCTTGTATCCACCGATCTTTGCCAAAAGCCTGCGCGAATTGGGGCTGAAGCTCGAGCGCGAAATTTCGATTATGACCTATACCATCCACCCTGATGAGACTTTGCCTCGCATCCCCCACTTAGAGGATAAGCGATTTGAATTGGTGCATAATCCCCACGACAGTGCCGTTTGGTGGTATGTGTGGCGCAATGCCCATTATGATGTGGTCACACACGGCATCGAACCTGTGTATATCGGCAAAACCTTGCGCGATATTGCCTTGGGCAACCAATCCGACATCATCCTCTATTTAGACCAATTGCCTATCGGCGTGGCGCGATTGACCTTTTATGGTGATACCGCGCATATCAGCGCCCTCGCAGTGATGATCCAATTCCGTAGCCCCGATACGCTCAAACTCATCCAACATAAAGCCATCGCCATCGCCGCCCAAAAAGGCAAACGCATTGTGTTTACATCGGGCGAGGTCGAAATTGATAGGCGCATCTGCCGCGAGGCGGGTTTTGTGGATGTGGGGAGCATTGTTTGTTATGTTGATACCGAAAATAGCACCCGTGAGGAAACACATGGCGATACAGTGGGACAGCCTACATTTTTATACTAACCAAACTCAAGTCCGAGTTGCCGATTTATTGCACGACCACCTCGATATGATGGGGTATCGGTTATACGACCCATTCGTGGGGTTGGTCAGCCAAGCCTATACCCAACGGGTACAAACCTTTTTAGATGGCGGGCGTGAGGGTTGGTTTCGGCTCATCGGCACATTTCCGTTAGATTTGTCGGCGCGGTTATCGCGCTCTGGCTTGGTGTTGCATATCCATGTCAACGATGAAGATGCGAATGTGCATGTCTTCGTGAATGCGCGTCCACAACCCTTTTCGGCATTACAACCGCACCTTCACGATGGATACACCATCGCCCATTTGCACCAAGCCATTTTAGGCGGGGGACAATCGGCACAGACAAAACCTGTCGAGACCATCCCCATATCGGTATTGCCTCAAGAGGTGCAACACATGGCGAAGGATGTCAATCCAAATCAGATGAATCGCATGTTCAACAAGTTGATGGGACAGGTATCGCGGGCGATGGGCGATAAATCGGCATCTGCCAAAGCGTTACTCGCCCCCACCGTCCCTGATTGGTCGCATGGATTAGGTGGGAATATCCGCGCCTTTATGGATTGTCTGAAGATCCCACCCGATTGGCATACGCCCGATTTTATCACCCTGCGCGATGCGTATATGGCGCACCATCGGTTTCAGCGCAATCCCAAAGCACCCCGCCTACCGGGTGATAATGAGGCGATGAATGCTGTCTCGAATGCCCTCTCGTATATGCCGATTTATGCGGGGAAATAACCTGTCATGTCCTCACAAGACCGCGCTAAATGGGATGACCGCTATCACCAACGGACAGGGGCGTATCCCGCGCCAGACCCGTTATTGTTGCTCTATACCCCGCCCTTGCTCCCCAAACAAAAGGCGCGGGCGCTCGATTTAGCCTGTGGATTGGGGCAAAACGGGTTATGGTTGGCACAACAAGGGTATATCGTCGATATGATGGACATCAGCCGTGTGGCGCTCATGCAAGCCCAAGCTGAGATGAATCGGCGCAAATTACGCCATATCAATTTGCTCCAAACTGATTTGGATGATACCGATTTGGATGAAGGTTTATATGATGTGGTGTGTGTGTTTCGGTATTTGAACCGCGATTTATTCCCCAAAATTCGGGCATGTATCGCCGAAGGTGGGCGCATCATCTACGAGACATTTAACACCCGTCATCATAACGATAACCCGTTGTTCAACCCCGCTTATCTACTGGACATCGAAGAGTTGCCCCTGCATTTTGAGGGGTGGCAAATTTTGCACCAATGTGATGATGAGCATATCTCGCAATTGGTCGCCGTCAAGCCATCCGCCAATGCTACCGATGCCACCATTGAATTTTAGACCCTAATCATTTTCGACAATATGGCGGATATACGCGCCCATCGGCGCGAATCCGCCACCACAATTAAAATTGACAGATTTTTACGGCGTAGCCATATCCGCCCTAATTTTAGACCCGATGTACCTGTTGGCAATCATTCAGTATCGGGGTTAAAATAAGATAAATTACGATTCATTATCAGAGAGAGATTTTTCTTATGGCAGATAAATCGAATATCGTGTATCCCGATGTGTTTGGATACATTACGGATGCGGAACGGGTGACGGTAGGGGTGGTACAAGTCGCTCTCGCCACGCGCCCGCGTATTGTACAGGCGGGACGGCAATTTGAGGTGATCATGCTCATGCAAAATGCCAGCGATTCGCCCGCCGATGTCACCGTCACATTACAAATCCCAGAAAAAGACCAAGCAGGCAAAAAGGGGCGCTTCATCACAGGTCAAGACCGACTGGTGGTGGGGCTAGGCGCGGCAGAAGTGGGATATGCCATGTTGCCCATGTCGACCATGCCTGATTGCGCTATCGGCGAAAATTATATGATTGGCATGGAAATTTCCGTCAAAGTCAGTAATCCAAAAGCCAACCGTGTGCGCCCGAATAGCGGTGGGGCGTTATTCAACCCCAAAAAAGTCGATCAAGAAACTGCCCAAAAAATTGAAGAACTGAAAAAACTTAAATTTACCACCCAGAAAAAAGGGTTTTTGCGTGGGACAGCTTTCGAGACCCCTATTACTGTCATGGAAGGCAAACTTGCCAAACCCCCCAGCCTCAATCCGCAATGGGTCAGTTTGTGGACGCTCGAAAATCAACAAGATAGCGAATTGCTATTAGACAAATACGAAGAATTACTCAAACTCAAGGTGTTGCCCTCGCTCAAAAAAGAATTGGTCTATCCGCCCATTTTAGATAAAGTCCGCGAGACCTTCCGTAAGGCGGGCTATCCGCTTTCGCCAACCGAAGCCAGTGCGGTGGCGCGTCTGATGACGCTCATCCTCGAATTTGCCCACCCGCATTCTAAACACGGGAGCATCGCATCGGGTGAGTTTGATGTATCGGGCATGTTCAAAATGCGCGAAAAAGATAAAAAAGCCCGCATTTTAGAGACATCCGAGGTCAATATCAGCTTGCCCCGTTGGTTGCAAGGCTACATGAAAATCCTCGCGCAAGATGAACGCATGGCAGGCGTTGCGCCCAAAGCCATCCCGCACTTTTTATTCGATGACCTGTTATTCGATGCGCTTAGTTATGCCTTTCGGATTGTCGAGCGCGATAGTGGCGAAAACTTGGGTTCAGACGAGGATATGCAAGAATTCGCCCAAATTATTGTGGATAAACTCAAGACCAAAGGCGAGATGAACTTCAGCTATGCCTATCTGCCTCTGGTCTTAGGTGGGATTATCATCACCGACCAAGTGTTGATGCACCAAGAGCAACTCACGGATGTGATGAAAGAGATGCGGACGATGGTCGAAGAACGTGAATCCGAGCGCAACGATGAGAATGACGCGGTGTTCCGCATGGCGGAATTTGTGCTGGCGCAGACGCTCAAAAAATATGGCATGTTGGATAATCGGATATAAATATAACGGCGCGTAGTGGCATGATAATTCATGCCACTACGCTAGACTTACATCGTTTCATTCAAATTTCGTTTTCATCGCCGATGTCCTATTCCCAGCGCGTCACAATCGCGTCCATGAAGTGCATTCCGAGCATGTGCGCCACCGAGATGCGATGGTGTCCGTCTACGACATAATAGGTGTCCTTCACCAAAATCAATTTGATAGGGGGCAGGTCTATGCCGTCTAACATGGCGGTTGCCACTTTGACCCAACGGGCTTCGATATGGTCACTGGTGGGGTTGAAATTGACATCGAAATCGCCCGATTTATTCACGCTGCCACCAATACACCGAATATCGACAGTTTGTGCGCCCATATAATGTTGCGCGGTGCGTGTTACATCACCAATATTCGGGAGCGCAGAGGCGGGGTTGCGTCGTTTTGTGCCTGCTCGCAAGGCTTTTTCAAACAATTTACGGGCATCTGGATTAATGCTATCGGCGCGACCCATCCGATTTTTCAGTTGGTTGTTCAGGTTATTTGAAAAGTACATGATGCGCTCCTTTCTTGAATTTGTCATGATTTATCTATACGATAGAGGTATATCATCTCACGAGCGTCTCAAAAAGCGTCTCAGAAGCGTCACAAAGGTGATTTGTGATATATAATGGGTGATATAGGTTCACTAAAGTTCATTGAGGCGTGAATAATCATGGCGCAATTGCACATTTCTCTGCTCGGTACACCCCAATTACAATTGGATGATGCCCCTATCGAATTGGAGCGTCGCAAGGCATTGGCGCTATTTGTATATTTGCTGGTGAATAAAATTGCTTATAGCCGCGAGGCATTAGCGACATTTTTCTTCCCCGATGTCGATTTGAGCCGCGGGTTAGCCTACCTCCGTAACACGTTATGGACGATTAACAAGACATTGGGTGATTCATGGCTGATTGTTGAACGTGACACCGTTCAGGTCGCCTCACAAACGGGGTTATGGGTGGATGTATGGGCATTCGCGCATTACGAAGCGCAAGCAGATGACCTCCACGCCTTACAATCGGCGGTGGCGTTGTATCGAGACGATTTTCTGCGCGGATTTTTGTTGCCCGATAGTGACCAATTTGATGAATGGCAATTTTTTCAATCGCAAAGTCTTCGGCAACGGTTATGCGCCGTCCTCGAAAAATTGACCCGTGGCTATATCGCCCAAAATCGGCATGAAGAGGCGATCCCCTATGCCCGCCGTTGGGTGTTGATGGATAACCTGAACGAATCGGCACATCGCAATCTGATGCGCCTGTATGATTGGACGGGGCAACGGAGCGCCGCCTTGCGCCAATATCAAATCTGTGCCGATTTGTTGCGCGATGAACTGGGTATCGCACCTGATGAGCAAACGCGCTCGCTGTTTCAGGCGATACAATCACGCCAGACGGTCAAACAAACTGTCGAAGTGATGGCGCTCACCCTGACGAAAATACAAGACCCATTCTCGAAGCCGATACAAGATAACTTGCCAACCCCCGCCACGCCGTTCATCAGCCGTGAACGCGATATTGCCGAAATTCAACGCTTGCTTAAAGACGATACGTGTCGGTTATTGACGCTCATCGGGCAAGGTGGGATTGGCAAAACGCGCCTCTCGATTCAGATGGGCGAAATGTTGCGCGGTGAGTTTGCCGATGGCGTGTATTTCGTCTCGCTCACACCTACCACATCCGCCGAAGCCTTTTGGTGGGCAATCGCCGAAGCCTTGCGTTTTGATTGTATGGATGGCAATTTGCGCTCGGATACGCTCGATTATGTACGCCAAAAAGAGGTGTTGCTCATCCTCGATAATTTTGAGCAATTGCTCGACCACGCCGAATTGGTCAGCGAGATATATGATGCCTCGCCGTGTTCAAAAATCCTCATCACCTCGCGGGAGCGCCTCAATTTGCGCCAAGAATGGATTTATGAGGTGGATGGTTTGGCATATCCATCAGCAGATATACCCCTCGCTGACCTCGAAAAATATGGCGCGGTGGCGCTATTCGCCCAATCTGCCAAGCAAATCCAACCCGATTTCGCCCTATCCCAAGCCAATACCACGCATATCATCCGCATTTGCCAATTGGTCGAGGGGATGCCGTTGGGTATTGAATTGGCGGCGAGTTGGTTACAAATGTTGTCTGTTGAAGAAATCGCCCAAGAAATCCAGAAATCCTACGATTTTCTCAGCTCATCATTTCGCAACCTGCCACCCCGTCATCGCAGTATGCGGGCGGTATTCGAGTCGTCATGGGAACGATTAACCCCCGAAGAAGCGCATACGTTATGCCGATTAGCCATTTTTAGGGGTGGATTCGACCGCCCCGCGGCGCGTGCTATCGCCGATGCCGATTTGCCAATTTTACTGGCATTGGTGAATAAATCGCTCATCCGCCGTGTACAAGACGGGCGCTACGATATGCACGAATTGTTGCGCCAATTCGCAGAAGAAAAATTACATGCCGATTCATCCGCCTACCACACGGCACGCACCCGCCATAGCACCTATTATGCCGAGTATCTCGAATCGTTGAATATCGCCCTCAAAGGAGAACATCAAGTCCAAACCTTGAACAGGCTAGAACGCGATTTGGGCAATATTCGGATTGCATGGTCGTGGGCTTGTCAGCAGGGGCATATCCAAAACCTGAATCATCTGCTCAATACGCTTCTGATTTATTTTCTGGTGCGCTCACGGATGAACGATGTGCGCGAATTGAGTGAAGAATCGTTGCGATATATCTCGCCCAATAATCCAGACACACAATTGCTCTACCGAAAAATGCAGGTGCTATCGGCGCTCATCCTATTTGACTGCAACCCAAATAATATCACACCAGAGTGGTTAAAATCGCTCATGGATTACTTTAGGGCGGTACCCGATTTGCCCGATTTAGGCGCGATTTTTGTGTTGCTACAAAATCTATCGCATTATCCGATGGCGAATACGACACTCGGCGAATATTGGATAAAACGCGCTCAAGCCATTTTTGATGCCACAGGCGATACCTTCGGCAAAATTATGGCGTTGCGCGGTTTGGGGTGGGTGGTGCATGAACGGATTCAATACGCCGAATCGAAACGCATCTTTCAGCAAGCATACGACCTCTCGCGCTTGCATCAAGATACATGGAATGAAAGCGAAAATATTCGCTCATTAGCAGAAGTCGCCTATACATTGGGGGAATATCCCCTCGCCGAACAGATGACATACGAAGGCATTCTGCTCAGCGAACAGGTCGGCGATCGTGGCGGATTCGCCAATGGGATGAGTTTTCTGGCGACGATTTTGTTCCGCTTGGGCAAATATGAAGATTGCGAACTGGTCAATGAACGGTGTATCGTCCTGCTCCGTGATTTGGGCAATAGCAACGCTTTGGCATGGCAACGTCTGATTTCGGCAGAATTGCATCGTGTTCGCGGGCAAGCAGAACAAGCGAATGCGATGTTCGCCCAAACGATGAATGACCATACGGCGCTCAATAACAAACGGGGCATGGCGTGGACGCTCATCGGTTGGGCGTGGCATCAATTTTTACTTGGAAATATAGATGAAGCCGAATCGCTCGTCATTCGGGCGATGAATTCTTTTGAAAATGATGCCCATCGGCTATGGGGTATGGTGATGGTCGATAACATCCGCGCCGAAATCGCGTGTTCGCGGGGTGATTTTATCACGGCACAAGACTGGATAGATACCGCCATCATCGAAGCCGACAAATGCCAATCGATCATGTTCCAAACGCGCAATTGGGTGACATTGGCGCGGATTTTGGCGGATAGTGGCGATAAACGCACGGCGCTTACATGGCTCGAAAAAGCCATCGCCCATCATGCGACATGGGCGGATGTGCGGAATCGCGCCTTAAATTTGCGAAATGAATGGCTGGTGGCATTGGCGAGGGCATAACATTTTTTAGGGGATTTTGCACACACCTGCATCATCGCATAAGGCTTCTTCGGCTTGGATTTTTGCCAAATCCACACCGAGTAGTCGATTAATCGCATAGCGATGTTTGGCGATGAAGCGATACACGCGCACGCCCAGCCAATCGCCGATGATGGGCAGGCGTAAAATCGCCCACACGGGCAAGCCCAACGGCAAGGCGCGGAACATGCGCCGTGTGCCATAAAATCCCGCGAAAATTCGTCCAGACGGGTCTATCACATGAATTTCACCCATCGCTTTGGCGTGGTCAATATGCGGATAGCGCGTTTGTGCTTCGGGCTGATGCAAATCTAAAAATTCCACTCGCTTAAACCAATCCAATGCCCGTACCAGACGGCGGGTGGTGTTGCATATCACACAATGACCATCGTAGAGTGCTGTTAACATCGCTTACCTATTCTCACAAAGTTCGTTATAATCATCACTATAGCAAATATTGATGTGTACAAGATGAAAAATTCGAGGGATGTGACCATGACGGATAAACCGATTGTAGTAGATGACCGTGTGCGCCGTGCCAACCGAGATGATGATGATGAATATGAATATGAGGATGTGACCGAAGAACGCGGGTGTTCGGGTTGTGCGTGGGGATTGGTCGGCTTGGTCGGATGTTTGGGTATCCCCGTTGGTGTGATTTTATTCGTGTTAATCGGTGGGGCGAATCTCATCGGCAATATCTTTAACGGCATCGGGCAGATTTTTAACCCGCCATCGGTTTACGAGACGGTATCGCAACAAGCTGTATTAGAAAGTGTGCGCCAACTCTCCGATTTAACAACGGTAGAATATAATTTTTCGCAAATTATCACATCAGAGCGCGAATTACCGCCGCTTTTACAAGCCCTGTATTCCGATAGGTTGGTCTATTTTGCCGTTGGGCGCATCCAAGCAGGTGTGAATCTGAGCGCCATTCAGCCCGAAGACGTGATTATCGATGGCACAACCCTGACGATTATTTTACCGCCACCCGCCCTTCAGGATTGTTTTATCGATGAAGGCGCGAGTGGTGTTATCTCACGCGATACGGGCGTATTCGCCAGCCCCGCGCCAAATATTGAGAGTGAAGCCAGAAAGACGGCATTGGTGCATTTTCGGGGGTTAGCCATTGATGAGGGGATTTTAGTCCGTGCCAATGATGAGGCACAGACCACCCTAGAGGCATTTTTGGGGTTGTTGCCGATTACAGGGGTCGAGACCATCGACATTATCACCCAAGAGGCGGTGGTTGCCGCTTTACAATTCCCCACCAGTTGCACGCCCTGATACAAACAGCGCGATGGCAGAGATAACCGCATCCACGCCGATGCCATCGCGTTCCCAATCCCAATTTTCGAGCAATTGCGCCACGCCACCCGTTGGTAAATTGACAGGCTTCCACAACGCCAACGCATTGGGGTGATAAGGCGCGTAGCGTTTTGGCGATGACGGACCCAAAATCATCGCCGTTTTTGCGCCTGTCGCCGCCACTAAATGCGTTAATCCTGTATCGTTGCCGATGTAAAGCAGGGCATGTTTGCCCAACGCGCCAATTTGCATCAGGGTCAATTCGCCCGTCAGGTCGTGGTAGGGGATGGTCAGGTGTTGCGTCACAGCTTGGATGATCGGCGTATCACTTTTCGCGCCGATGAAGATGATAGTCGCCCCATACGTCTGATGTAACCATGTCGCCAGTTGCGTGAAATAGTGGGGTAGCCAGCGTTTACTGCTCATCACCATGCCCGGATTCGCCCCGCCCGCAGGGTGAATCACAATATACGGTAGGGCGATATTTTTTTCGGCGATGATTGTTTCGATATGCGTCTGGACATAATCGGGAATGTCAATATGCGTATGATCAGAGCTGGGAATACGGACTGCGCTCGCCAAACGCAAATAAATTTCGGCTTCGTTGATTTCTTCATCGGGTGATACCCGCGCACGGATGGTATAGGCGAATCCACGCCCGTCGCTATCCAACCCGATTCGATGCGGGATGCGTGCCAGCCATGTGGCAAGCGCCAATAACGGCGACCTATCGGGGACGAACACCATATCACACTGTTGCGCCCGTAATAAACGCGCCAAGCGCCACAATCCGCCGATACTTTTGGCGGGGTTCGCCCCTACGCCAATATCCAACAGCGTGTCTATAGCGGGTTGACCGTCTAACGCGCCGATAGACCACGTTCCAACGGCGAAAATCAGATGTGCCTGCGGATATGCCCGCCGAATCGCCATGAGTAACGGGGTCGTCATGACCACATCGCCGATGCAACACGGTTTGAGGATGAGGATACGTTTTGGTGCTGTGGGCAGTTTTTTAGACCTAAAAAACCGCCCTAAACAGTGATACACCCACGCCATGATTAGGGTTGTTCGGTGATGCTGAGCGGGCGGACAATCGGCGTATTATCAAAATTGAGGAATGGTGTTGGCGTGGTGAGGTCATAATCTATCACCACTTCTTGATTGGTGTTGCGCGTGGCGATGACTGCGACCACAATGACCACCACCAGAATGATAAAACCGATAATCAATTGGTCGAGTGTGAGTTTGCGTAACAGTTCCATAGGTGTCCTTTATTGAATTGGTTGAATTGATATGGCTATTGTAGCAAATATCGCGTCATATCAAAAATGACCTAATTCTCTTATCTGAACCACCGCTCAACCGAATCACCGTCGGCTTGAACATACCGATCCTGCCCAATAACAACCCATTGATTAAAAATTCGGCGCGGATCATGGCGACTTGTGCCATAAAATATATCTCTTGTTGTATATGTATTTTCTTTAGAAGAGTATGATAGGTGCTATCTTACATCCATATTTTATGCAAGACGATATATAATAGCGCATGGTGAAAATAATATTTATTCAGGAGCAGAAAAATATGCGTTTAGGTTTGAACTTAAATTATTCTGGCGCACGAATCGAATTACCGATGGACATCATCCACGAAGCTGATAAATTGGGTTATTATGCCGTGTGGTCTGCCGAAGCGTATGGCTCGGATGCCGTCACGCCGTTGGCGTGGATTGGCGCGTTGACCAAAAATATTCACTTAGGCACGGCAATTATGCAAATGCCCGGTCGCACGCCCGCCAATACTGCCATGACCGCCATGACGCTCGACCAACTATCGGGCGGGCGCATGTTGCTCGGCTTAGGTCTGAGCGGTCCGCAAGTGGTCGAAGGGTGGCACGGCGTATCGTATGGCAAGCCATTGGTCAAAACCCGCGAATATGTGGCGATTGTCCGCAAAATCTTTGAACGCAAAGAACCGCTTGTTCACGAAGGCGAACATTATCGCATCCCCTACGCGGGTGAGGATGCCACGGGCTTGGGCAAACCGCTCAAGAGCATCATTCATGGCAGGGCAGATTTACCTATCTATCTGGCATCCATCGGACCGAAAAATGTGACGCTCACCGCCGAGATCGCCGATGGTTGGTTGCCGATTTTCTTCTCGCCCAAATCATACGACAGTGTGTATAAACCCTATCTCGAAGAAGGATTCGCGTTGGCGGGCAATGGTAAGAGCATCGCCAATTTCGATATTGCCCCAACCGTCCCTGTGGTGGTGGATGATGACCTCGAAACAGCGTATAATCAGGTCAAGCCAATGCTGGCGCTGTATATCGGCGGGATGGGCGCACGCGGGAAGAATTTTTACTTCGACCTCGCTTGTCGCTATGGCTACGAAGAAGCCGCCGTCAAAATTCAAGATTTATATCTGGCGGGCGATAAAGGCGAAGCGATGATGGCTGTCCCGAATGAATTGGTGGATGATGTTGCGTTGTGTGGTACACGAGACCGCATCAAAGACCGTTTACAGATGTGGAAAGAAAGCCCCATCACCACTTTGAATATCCCCGCATTGGATATCAACATTGTGCGTATGATGGCGGAATTGGTTTTATAATCGAATTATTTTTCGGAGAAAAAACGTGAATCAAAAATCCCTTGTCGTTATCCCTGTCTCGGCACCCGTGCAACAAGCACCATTCGACCTCATCGAGACCATCCTCTCGGCGATTGCTGACGAATCAGAATCGCTCCAAACGGGCGATGTGTTGGCGATTAGCAGTAAATACGCCGCCATCAGTCAGGGGCGGATTGTCATGTTGGATGCGGTGCAAATCAGCCCACAGGCGCAAGATATTGCTACGCGCTACCACATGAATCCGCAACTTACCCAATTGGTCATTCAAGAAGCCGACCATATTTTTGGCGGGATCACCCACGAATTTAACGGGGTGACGGTGGGATTTTTGCTCACGCATAAAAATGGGGTGATTTCGCCCAATGCTGGTTTAGACCGCTCGAACATCCCGAGCGGGCAGGTGGTATTATTGCCTAGTGAACCGTATGCCCTCGCCGAACAGATTCGCAAAGAAATTTACGCCCGCTTGGGCGTGATGGTGGGGGTGATTTTGACCGATAGCTGGCTCATGCCCGGACGTTGGGGGACAACAGGGGTGGCTATTTCGACAGCTGGTTTTCATCCGATACAAGATGAACGCGGGAAGCCCGATTTATTCGGCAATCCGATGATGGTGACACAACGTGGCATTGCCGACCAAATTTGTGCCTGCGCTCAAATGGTCATGGGCGAGACCGCCGAAGCCCGCCCGATTGCCATTGTGCGGAATAGCGGGGTCATTATGACCGATGAACGCATCGATGTCGAAGATGTGGCTATCCCCTGGGAGACGTGTATCTACGTTGGATCATTGACCAAAGGGGCATTATGAAATATATCATTGCTTTGTGTTGGTTGGTATTGGGGATGATAGCCAGTGGATGCGTCGCCACCACCGCTCAAATTATTCCCACCGACCCGCCCACCGTCACGCCGACATTCACGGTTGAACCGACTGATACGCCGAGTGTGATAATGACATCCACCAGCACCCCGCGCCCGACCCCGTTGGGCGGTGCGACCCCCACACCGCTCTTCGGACCCACGCGCACACCCGCGCCCGATGCGCCGACACCCACTCGTGCGCTCAATCCCAACGACCCGCGCATCGAATTTTTCACGTCCGATTCGGTGGCGGTTGCCCCTGGCGAATCGGTGACATTATTCTGGTCTGCCAGAAATGCCAGCGCGGTGGTGATTTATCAACTCAGCCGAACAGGGGAACGGGAACGCCTATGGAATGTCGACACGGCGGGCAACCTGACCATCACCACGCGGGCGCGTGATCGGGGACAGGTGACATTTTTAATCAGCGCCAGCAATAACACGCTTACCGCAGAACAAACTCTGAGCATCCCGTTGGCGTGTCCTGTGCAGTGGTTTTTTGGTCCACCGCCCGAAGAATGTCCCGAAGAGGAAGCCGAACAAACACTCATCATCGAGCAACAATTCCAAAGTGGGCGCATGATTTACATCGGCAATACCAATACGGTGTATGTGTTATTTAACGATGGTGGCACGCCCAAATGGTTGCAATTTGAAAATCGGTATAATCCCGAAATTCATCCCGAAAGCCAAGAAAATTTCGTCCCGCCCCCCAATTTGTATCAACCGATTGGTATATTGGGCTTTGTATGGCGTGGAAACGACACGGTACGCAATCGCTTGCAATTGGCGACCAACGTCCAGATTAGCTTTGATGGTTTCATACAAACGGCGTTCACCTTCAACAATGTGCCGAGCCTGTATATCAGCAGTACCGATGCCACAGTATTGCGTCTACTCGGTACGGGTAGTGATTGGCAAATTATCACCGCGCCATGAGGCATAATTCGGTGTAAAATAAAGAGGGGCATGTGGATTTTTTCACATCCCCTTTTTTGTGGATAAATCCCATAGGATTGGCTATGTTTAATGAACCCGCATCGTCATTTGATGACGACCGTATTATCTCGCGCAAAATCACCCCGCCCGAAACGGATAATAGCCCGCAACAAGACCCGCGTTACCAGACGATTCGTAGCACGGTCGAAGCAGTGATGACCATCGAAGAGGAAATTTTTAGCATCGATGAAAAAAACACACCGCAACGCTTGCAACTGATCGCCATTTCGCCCGATACCCGTTGGTTGATGTCGTTTCGGGGCAAATTAACCCAACCATCTGAGTCGGCATATGCCCAAGTGGATGCCGCGTTCGCATCGTATGGCTTATTGCCCATTTTTCGATTAGAAAAACGCACCGCCACCTCCGATGAGATGGTACAGGTGGTGCATGTGTTACAAGGACGTGCAACCCCGCCAAAAGGGGGGAATGCCCTCAGCCTCATCTTATTCGTGTTGACAGTGATGAGTGTGTTGTATGTCGGCACACTCTCGGCGGTCAACGAAATCGCCAGCGAAAATATGGCATTGGCGATCCAAGTCAATAATAATTTATGGATGAATTTATGGCGGGGTATCCCGTATGCAGGGGCATTATTGTTGATCTTAGGGGCGCATGAATTGGGGCATTATTTCGCGGCGCGGTTTCATAAAACTGCCGCCTCGTTGCCCTATTTTTTGCCGTTTCCGTTTGGCATTTTCGGCACATTTGGCGCGGCAATTCGCCTACGTGAACCGATGCGGAATCGCAAAGTATTGCTGGATATTGGCGCGGCGGGTCCGTTGATGGGGCTTGTGTTCGCCATACCGATTGTCCTCATCGGCTTGGCGACTTCGCAAGTGGATGTGATCTCTACGGGGTATGTCGAAGGCAATTCGTTCATGTATGCCCTCGCCAAAACAGTCGTTTTTGGGCGTTTTTTGCCCGATGGTCAAGTGGATGTGTATCTCAATCAATTGGCGTGGGCGGGGTGGACGGGCTTGCTTATCACAGGCTTGAACCTTATCCCTGTCGGGCAACTCGATGGTGGGCATGTGTTGTATGCGCTGTTGGGGCGGCGCAGTGGTCTGTTTTATTATCCGATTGTGGGCGGGCTTCTGCTGATAACCCTGACAATTGCGCCCGAATTGTTGGTTTTTGCCTTGCTGATTTTGCTCATCGGCAATTTGCACGCCGTCCCGTTGGATGATATTACCCCGTTGGATAACCGCAGGCGCTGGATAGCAGGTATGACATTGGCGATATTTGTGTTGGTATTCGTCCCCACGCCGTTGCGCTTGGTGGTCGTCTCGATTCCCGATAATATCCCCCGCGACAACCGCGATCTGATGCTGTTGCCCGTCTTGATGAGCGTTTTGTGGTTACACCGACACGATTTGACCCAATTCACCCGTTTTGTGCGGTCAAAATGGCGTAATGGTGTTATTATATAAAAAAACGGACTTAGAGGTGATGATGGAAGAAGAATTTATTGTTGGGACGGTGGAACGAATCACCTTTTATAACGAAGAAAATGGCTATAGCGTGCTGAAAATCATGCCCGAAAAACGCATTTCTGGCATTAGCGCCCGCGATGGTACGGTCACGGTCGTTGGCACAATGCCCGAATTGGGCATCGGCGAAGAGGTCAAATTTATCGGTTCGTGGATAGAAGACCCCAAATATGGCACGCAATTTCGTGCCGAGATGGTCTCGCCGATTGTCCCCACCAGCATCGAGGGGTTAAAACGCTATTTGGGCAGTGGGTTTGTGAAGGGTATTGGTCCGCGCCGTGCCGAGATGATTGTCGATTATTTCGGCAAAAAGACATTAGACGTGTTGAACACAGAACCAGAACGTCTGAAAGAAGTCCCTGGCATACCCGCCAGCAAAGTGGATGCGCTCATCGAAGAATGGAAAAGTAGCATCGGCGCACGCGATGCCATGATTTTCTTACAGACCTACGGCGTGACCAGCCTGATGGCGAAGCGTATTTATCAGACGCTCGGCGCGGGGACGATCCCGCGTGTCAGAGCCGATCCGTATGTCTTGGCGGATGAGGTGATAGGTATCGGCTTCGTGCGTGCCGACCAAATCGCCCAACGGATGGGCTTGGCGGTGAATTCACCAGAACGCTTACGGGCGGGGTTATTCTACGCGCTCAATCATCTGGCGATGGAAGGGCATGTATGCGCCCCGCGCCATGTGTTGATTAAAACCGCTCAAGAATTGCTCGGTGTGGATGAAATTTCGGCGCTCACAGGTATTTTAGAACGCGAAATTCGAGATGAAAATCTGTATACCGAAGTGATTAGCATCAACCGTATGTTGACGGAATGTGTGTATCTGCCCATGTATCATCGCGCAGAACGCGCCGTCAGCGATTATCTTAAGCGGATGGTCGTCACGCCATCGCTCATCCTCGAAAAGACGGCGAAACTGAATTGGGATGCATTTTTATCACAACTCGCCAAGAATAACGCCGTGTCGTTATCGCCACAACAACAAGGGGCGGTCAAATCGGCATTGAGTGGCAAGGTGTCTATCCTCACAGGCGGACCGGGGACAGGTAAAACGACCACGCTCCGCATGGTGATTCACGCATTAGAGGCGCTGGAATGTCAATACGCGCTCGCATCGCCAACCGGACGCGCCGCCAAACGCTTGGCAGAAGCCACAGGACGCGAGGCGCAAACGATTCACCGTTTGTTCAAATTCAAACCGGGCGAGGGGTATCATATCAATCAAGATAATCCGCTCAAAGTGGATATGCTCATCATTGACGAAGCCTCGATGATCGATATTTTGTTATTTCATGGCGTGTTGGGCGGGTTATCGCCTACAACTCACCTGATGTTGGTCGGCGATGTTGACCAGCTCCCCAGTGTTGGCGCGGGCAATGTGTTGAACGATACCATCAACGCCAGCGAGAAGGGCAAATTCCCCATCGCCGTGACGCGCCTCAAGACAATTTTTCGGCAAGATAAAGATAGCCACATCATCGTCAACGCGCATCGCATTAATCAGGGTGAAATTCCGTTTTTAGATAACCAAAGTTCCGATTTTTATTTCTTCGGCGAAGAAGACCCCTTTCAATGTGCTGATTTGATTGTGGATATTGTGCAAAATCGCATCCCGACCAAATTTGGATTCGACCCGCTCACCGATGTGCAGGTCATCGCACCGATGTATCGCGGGGCGGCGGGTGTTCTGGCGCTGAATAAAGCCTTACAAAGTGCGTTGAATGGCAGTTATCGCAAAGCCGAAAAAATCATCGGCGGGCGGACTTTCCGCGTTGGCGATAAGGTCATGCAGACCAAGAATAATTATGATTTCGAGGTCTTTAATGGCGATATTGGCTATATTCGCGGGATAGATTTTGATGATAACCTCATGGAAATCAGCATGGATAAGCGCATTATTGAATACGAATTTGCGATGGCGGAAGAATTAATTCACGCTTATTGCATCAGTACACACCGTTCACAAGGCTCGGAATATCCCGTTGTGGTGATGCCGATTTTGACCCAACACTACATGATGCTCCAGCGTAACCTGTTGTATACGGCAATCACCCGCGCCAAAGAAATTGTCGTGTTGGTGGGGATGCGTCAGGCGGTGGCGATGGCTGTCCGCAATAACAAAGTGGCGGAACGGTTTACAGGTTTGTTGGGACGGCTCATCACCAATTAGATATACACAATGTACCCACGCGCTTGCAAAGCATTTCGGTGATGTGATGATGATTGAGGATAATTTTGGCGGTCATGAAGGGTTATTTATGGGTATTTGGGGGACGCGCAAAAAGGATTGTCCGTAATTCTTTTGTTCGTAAATATGCCATTTTAGCGCATTATAGGGCGGATATACGCACCCGAAGGTGCTAATCCGCCCGTACAGGCTTAAAAATTTCCGTGACTGTACGGGACGATTAGCGCGAAGC
>DAOTVP010000109.1:0-19619 GCA_034436155.1 Anaerolineae bacterium | reverse complement strand
TGATTTGTTAATCTTTCCATAGTGCCTATACTAGCACCACTCCTCTCGCTTTGTCAACTCCCTGTTTATTTCTCGTTTAGCAGGGTTTGTTTGCGACAGCGTGCAGAAATATACCACTCACTATACTCATGGTCAAGGGCAATTTTAGCCAATTTCTGACTAAATTCAGCCCAATTTTTACTCTATCGCCACTACAAGGTCGGGATCATCTTGTTTTGACGGGGTTTTCTCCATCGATTCTATCACTTCGTCCGATTTTTCGCCTTTATCCCCTAATATATCTTTGATATAAACCTCTTGAACAATCACCATCAATATCACCAACATCGGACCCGTGAGGATGATCCCCAACACACCAAAAAAGCCCGCGATGATAATTTGCCCCAACAAAAATAACACAGGCGGGATATTCACCGCGCCCGATGTGAGTATCGGCGCGAGGATTTGACCTTGTATAAACGATACCCCGTAAATAATCACAACAATCAGAATAAGGCTATCTGGTGCTTGGACAGATGCCACTAAAACCGCGACCAACACCGCCAATAGCTGACCAAAATTCGGCACAAGCGAAAAAAGCGCCGTCAAAATAGCTAGGGCAACTGCCTGTTGAATTCCTAAAATGGCGAGTCCGATATATGTCCCAATAAAGGTGATACCCATCCCTATCATCTGCGAGACAATCCATCGACGCAACAAATAATCTATCCGATGCAAAATGTATTCCACACGATGACGATACCACAACGGGAATATGGTGATAAAACCTTTGGTATATTTATCGGGTTCTGCCAAGAAGAACATCGTCAAAAATAGGACGATGAGAATCGTCAGGAGCGTATTCGCCAATCCTGTGATGAATGGCAACACTGTACCGCCCAACTGCCCGACTGCGTTGAGCGCCTGTTCGCCCAAACTACGTACCGTTTCGGCATCGATCTGAACAGATTGTGTATCAAAATTCACCACCGATACCTGATAGGTGAATGGATTCACGCGCAAATTTTCGAGCGATAAGATGGTTGGTTGCGGGGCGCTGATGCGAGGTAAATTCACCAAAAACGGAAAACTCTCTTGAAATTCGCCGTTATTCCACCACTCGACCACACGGTCAACGCCTTCGGTGATGGTATCGCCCAAACGGACAAATTGCTCGACAAATGCGGGGAGCAGTAACGCGGTCACGATATATACGGCAACCACCCCCGCTAATAAACTGAGGATAATGGCGGGAGTGCGTTTAATTTTATATCGCTCCAAAAAGCGTACAGGCATGGTGATGAGGATGACAAGGATGATTGCCCCTAGCCCATATAGCATGATGTTGCGGATATTCCACAACACAAAGCCGACTAGCGATAATCCAAGTGCAATCCAAATCCAACGCGAACTATTGAAGCTAGGTATGGTTGTCGTAGGTGGTTTCGTCATCGAGTTCTATCACAGGTGTGCGAAATAATCGGTTAACGACCCTCTGATTTGTCGCTGGGTTGTTGAGCGGCACGCATAATCGCCTGCCATTCAGGATTGTTATCATCATCGTCACTGGTAGTTGTAGATGGTGGCGGTGTCGGCGTTTTTTGTTCGGGCTTCGGTTGTGATTTTGGCGCACTCCCACCTTGTGCATTGAGCGAGATAATCGGCTCGTCTAAATAACTAATGCCCAATTGTTTGCGAACTACGTGGTCTACCCTACGCCGAATCTCGGTTTGTTTTTGGACGATATTGATATTTTGTTGTTCAAATATCACCGACACACGAATATCTGCTTTGCCCCGCCGTTCCGATACATCCACATCTAAATGCTTGATGCCACCAATTTCATGGATGGCTTTATGCAACTGCGATTGGACAATATCCACACTCACGCCCGTTACATTCCCACCTTTGCGTGAGACAAGCCCATCGATGCCTTTTTCTTCTCGGCGACCACTCAAGACGGTATAGGCATAAAATCCAAAACCGCCATACAGCGCGACTAAGAATAACAATCGTAAAACGGCGCTGATACCATTGACAAAATTGACGATGCTGGTTGGGTCTAATAAGACGATGCTCACGACCGCAATCGCAATTAACATCACGATTAAAAAGAAAATCCGTCTGACATTATCCCAAAAATCACGTATCCGATTGAGCATCGTGGTTTATCCTTTGTAGCGTACAATCATCAATGTCATGTCATCAAATGGGGGGACACCCGCGCAAAACCATTCGACATCTTCGACAATCTTATTCATAATTGTCTGAGCAGGTTGTTGGGCATTCGCCAAAACAATTTGCTTGAGTCGTGCTTCACCATACGGTTCGCCCTGCCCATTTTCGGCTTCGGTCAGACCATCGGTGTAATAAATCATCATATCGCCCGCTTGCATTTGGATGGGCATTTCTTGAACGGGGTTATCCACTTCCCAACCAAGCGCCCGTCCACCTCTAGGGAGCATTTCGATGGTATGATTGCGTTGATGATAAAAAAGGGGCGGATTATGCCCCGCGTTCACATGGATACTGCGACCATCGCGGTAAAAAACGCTATGATACACCGTGACAAACATGCCACTTTGAACATCTTCGACAATCAAATCGTTGGCACGTCGTATCGTTTCTCGTGGAGATAACCCCGCATTGGCGTTGGCACGAATCATCGTGCGCGAGACCGCCATCAATAACGCCGCCCCTGCCCCCTTGTCCGATACATCGGCGATAACCACACCAAATTTATCATCCGCCAATTTGAAGGCATCGTAAAAATCGCCCGCCATTTCACGGGCGGCTTGCCAAAACGGGACGATATCGTAACCACCAATATTGGGCATGGTTTGGGGCAAGAGGGCTTGTTGGATTTCGCTCGCCATTTGTAATTCGCGTTCCATGCGCCCTTTTTCGACAGCAACCGTATACAATCGCGCATTTTCTAATGCGATAGCCGCCTGACCCGCTACGGCGCTCAACAGGTCAGAATCGGCTTGCGTAAAGTTGCCCGATTTCATGGATGTATCGACATACAAAATACCCATGAGCCGATTTTTGACAATCATCGGCGCACATAAAATCGCCCGTAGCCCACGCATGATGATGCTCTGACCCGCCTGAAAACGCGCATCGAATTGGGCGTTGTTGGTCAATAATACTTTTCTGGAACTCACCACCTCGCGCACGATGGTGGTGCTATACCCCTCTTGGTTGAGCGTATCTTCATCCACACCCTTGACGACCAATGTCCGCAATTCACCATCATCATCCGCCATCATCAAGAAACCGCGTTGCGCTTTGGTGATGTGCATCACCGAATCCATAACGTTATTGAGCGCATCTTCAAAATTGAGCGATGAAATCATCTGCCCCGTGATTTCATATAATGTTTGCATGTGCTGGGGGGTGAGTTTGGGTGTTTCTGTGGTCATAAGGGCAACCTTTATATATGCTTTGCCAATTTTAAGTTTGTATTTCTAATGGTTACATTATAACCGCACTTGCAAATTTGGGCTAGAGATTGGGTCATTTCATCAAGTTTTTGATATAATACAAAATAAATATTGAGATGGAGATAGTTCTACTATGTCTAAAACAGTCGCAAATTACATGGACAGCATTGAGATCGTGACACTAGATACGCCTTGTATAGATATTGTAAAACTGATGATTGAAAAAAATATTCGTATTGTCGCAGTTTGTGGCGTTAATATGCGAATAAAAGGGATAATCACCCTCTCCGATATACTAAAACAACTGACAAACGATATACGTTCTCCCAATTTAACAACAGGTCTTGCAGAAGATATTATGACAGACTACGACCACATTGTTTGTGTTCGTGAAGATATTATCATGTTACAAGCCTTGAGAGAGATGACATCAAACGGCGTTCATAGCCTTGTGGTGACAAAAGGATTTGAACCAACAGGCGTGCTTCACCAGAATCATTTTATTAAATGGTGGCAAGATGAAGTCATGAAACCAATAGACTCATGATTTTTTAGAGATGATGTTTAACGCAAACTCGCGTAGCTCTACAAGTTGATTTGGCATGAGCAAGGCATACTCACTCAGCAGTGTAATATCTGTAGCATCTATCTTTCTATCATAGATGAGGGTTTCAATAAACTCTTTGAGGTTATCTTGATATTGTCTAATATCCGATGGTGACAACACAGGTGGATACACAGAGTTATATATTTCATTAATTAAGTTTAACAGTTTTTTCGGTTGGATTTTTGCTCTGTCGCCAAATCCAACAAAATCACACAATTCATTAAAAAAGAGTTTTATATCTGATTGTTTGTTTAACAACCGTGTCTGAAAACGTGTCAAAGGTTCTGGCATGTCTTTAATAGATACCCCTATAGCAAGCGGATAGAATTTGGGTCTTTCGTTTCTATTCCAAGCAGAAGCTGTTTCAAAACCAACCCAATATCGATTTGCTGATGGAGTCCATAATACAATAAAAATATCACACGATTGGGTGTATTTAAGAATTTCTTCAAACCAATCGTTCCCTGATGGGATTGTAGCAACGAAAATTTCGACACCATGTGCAAATATGGCATCAATTTTTTCCTTTAGCCAATCAGCTAAGGGCTTATCCTGTGTTGCATGACTGATAAAAATACGCTTGGTAGTCACTTTATTCATTCTAACCCCTGCAACCAATCATTTATTTCGTCCATGTGTTTATTATAAAATTGCGCCAATTTTGTTTCTTCATGCGTAAAAACTCGTCTTAACTCAGTCTCATTTTGTCTTCCTAAAAAGCATGTTGCGAATGCAAATTGAACAGTATTGGTATCTGAAAAAATATGAGTTAAAAGAATTAGTTTATACTGATTTGCAAATTTATCTAAATATTTTCGTACATCATCCTGTACCTCAAGTGGCAATTGAGGTGTAACAGCTAAAGCCAGTAGAATATCTGTGGTGTTTGCCAACTCAGCGGATAGAGACATCAAGCCAGCATTTCTATCGGTGATATGAAGCCCATCTTCAATCTGATTACAACTAACACCATCGACTTCGTTAGCACGAATCAGCGTTTCTAGACGTTTTAACACAGGCGGTAGATAAGTCATCATGCCCCCTCACATGATTTTAATTATAAAGTGATATGTTTTCGATCTTAGGCGAAAGTGGAACTTTAGTCCACAGAAAAGTTCGGCGATATGGGTTTGCTTCTAATTGTTTGTCAAGTTTAACCCGATACTTTTTTTGCTCATCGGTTAACTCAATGTGAATATCTTCAATTTTTGCAACCCACCCTCTCATAACAAACGTCTCAGCAACTGATTTTTTCGTTATTTTAGAGAGTGGTATTTGTGTCCATAATGGTTTCATGGGGATAAACCTTATTTACTAGATTCAGATATGATTTTAGATTATAACGTGGAATGACTCGAATTGCCATAAATTGTCAGGTTATTGTAACAACACATTTGTTCATAAATTATCATTTTGGGAACAAAACCTTGCCCATTATCGTCTTAGGCGTATCTTACTGAGACGATAATGGAGTAAAACACATGAAATTAGCAACATACTTGATTTTTGGTTTCCTGATGATAGTAGGTGTAGGCATGGCATCGGCACAAACTTTATACCATCCCCCCCTATTCGGCACGCGCTGGCAATTGCTCTCGTATGGCGCATCCGATTCGCAAATCCCCGCCATTGGTGGTGTGAATGTCACAATCGATTTTGGCGGCATTAGAAATGCAACGGGTTTCGGAGGTTGCAATGGTTATAGCATCAACTACAGCGTGGATGAGGCGAATATCCGCTTTGATACGCCCATGAGTACGCTCATGGCGTGCCTGCGCGATGATGTGATGAATCAGGAATTATTCTTTTTCCAGACCTTGCAAGCCGTCACCACGTACGAAGTGCGCGATAATCGGCTCATCCTGAATTACGATGGCGGGCAGATGATATTCATGGCGCTGATATTAGCCGATACCGCGTGGGAACTAATCAGCTATGGCGATGTGAATAACCCGATTACGCCTGTCGGCACGAATCCTATCACCGCCCAATTCGATGAAAATAGCACAGTCACAGGGTCTACGGGATGCAATACCTATGGCGGATATTACACCATCGGCACACTTCCAGATGCGAATCAGATTACATTTAGCAGTGTGTATCAGACGGAAATGGCATGTATCGAAGACGGTGTGATGGCACAAGAGAGCGCCTATCTGGGCGCATTAGCCACCGTGACAGGCATCATCGCCCAAAGTGCCGATAGCTTAATCATCGGCTATGGCGAGAATCAACAATTGGTGTTTGAACGGCGCTATATTGTCGAAAATACCGCGTGGAAATTGGTCGCGCAATCGGTACAAGGTGTCAATAGCACCGTACAAGGCGACCTCACATTAGAATTTGGCGCGGATATGAGCGCATCGGGGTCGGGTGGATGCAACCGTTACAATACCCAGTATACACTCGCAGGGGGTCAAATCTCATTCACGGCGGTGGTCAGCACGCGAATGGCTTGTGCCGATACGGTGATGAGCCAAGAAACGGCGTTTTTCTCTGCGTTAGAATCGGCGAATCATATCCTCATCACAGGTGATACGCTCATCCTGTATGCAGATAACGCAACCGTCCTCACGTTTGAACGCATCCCCAATTCATAAGCACGAGGGGCAGATATTGCCCCTCTTTTTCGTAATAATGTGGGTGTATATTTTTGTGGCGGACATACGAGGCTGAAGCCTCTAGTCCGCCATTACACCACCTCTAAAATTAGGTAATATGTAATGGACGACTAGCCCGCAGGGCATATGTCGTCCACAGTTATTTATTAACCTGCATAATCACGAGGGGAATTGCTTACTCAGCCAATCCTTCAGGCGTTTTTTTGGCTTTCGGAAATGCCGAAAATGTTTCTGGTTTAGGACTTTCTATAGTGAAAGTTAAGCGAATATCGCCACGCTGATTCGTGATTTCCAATTGGGCAAGTTTTTTATCCCCCTCATAAATCAACAAATACTCACCAGGGTGACCGCTATCACGATTTACCCTCAATTGGGGATACTGTTCTTTCAGTTCATCGCGCAGTTGGTCTAATGTATGATAGTTATCACCCTCTATGATAATGTTGCTAATGTTTCTTCAAGCAGTTTCTCGGCTTGGTCAAATGTGACCCGCTTGGGCGCTTGACCCGCAAGGGTGAGTGTATATTGATTCTTTTCGTAGATGATTTTCGCCACATCCGCGCCCGTTGGTTGAGTCAGGATTAACGAAACACCCCCACCAAATACATGCACTTTCGCTTTCAAATGAGGATATTGGTCGCGTAATTGACCTAATAAATCACGCAACTGTTTATCTGCTTGCATCCCCTGCCAATCATCTTTATCCATAGAAAATTCTCTCCAATGAGCATATCCTTCTCATCAATTATATCGGATAATAAGGTTTGTATATCATCGAAACACATTTTTTAGGATGAATTTGCATGTATAAAATCCTCTTTCTCATGTCGGATACGGGTGGGGGGCATCGTGCCGCCGCCGATGCCATCAGCAAAGCCTTATGTCGCAAATATGGACGCGATAAATTTGAGTTCACCCAAGTGGATGTGTATCGCAGAATGCGCTATCCCATGAACATCCAACCCGAAATGTACCCCGAAATGGTGAATAAAACCCCGTGGCTGTGGGGATTGGGGTATTATTTCGCCAACCTGCCGTTCATCGCGCCGATTGTGCGCCGATTGTTGTATGCCATGAATCGGGAACGCCTGCAACGTATTTACACCGAAAACGATTATGATGTGGTCGTCAGCGTCCATTCGGTGATAACCCCGCCGAGTATGTATGCGTTCTTGGCACAAAAGATGACCATCCCGTTTTTAGTCGTCGTGACCGATTTGGTCTCGACACCGCGTTTCTGGTACGAAAAACGCGCTCATCACACCTATTTACCAACGCAACGCGCATTAGAACGTGGGATAAAATTGGGTTTGCAACGCCATAAAATGAGCATGACGGGCTTGCCTGTACATCCGCGTTTCACCGATTCGCCCAAAGATCAACTCACGGTGCGCCGTGAACACGGCTGGGATGAAGATTTGACCACCGTCATGCTGGTGTTCGGCGGGGATGGCATGGGCAAATTAATTGAGACCGCCCACGCGATTAACGACAAGCGTCTGAAGTGTCAGTTGGTCATCATCGCGGGCAAAAATGAGGAACGCAAAGCCATACTCGATGCTATCCAGTGGAATCAACCGACTCATATTTACGGGCGCGTGGATGATATGCAGGTCAAAATGCGCGGGGTGGATATTTTAGTCACGAAAGCGGGGCCCGCCACCATCAGCGAGGCGTGTATCGTTGGGTTGCCTATCATCCTCAGTGGCAAAGTACCCGGTCAGGAAGACGGCAATGTGTGGCATGTGGTGGATAACCAAGCGGGGGTGTATGCGAATCGCCCGAAAAAAGTGGCGGATATTTTAGAGCAATGGTTAGCCGATAGCACCATCTGGCAAACCTACGCGCAAAATGCCCAAAAAATCGCTCAGCCCGAAGCGGCATTCCACATCGCCGAAGGGATATGGGAGCATTTGCACTTGTCCGAAAAAAGTAGGGTATAATAATGAAAAAGTGGATAGAGGTATAATCTGATGACTGATGCAATTGTGACAAAAGGCATTACCCAAGATGATTTGTTGGCACTTGATGGGCAAAATGATAATCAACACATCGAAGTAGATAATGGTGAAATTATATTTGTGGAGCAGGGGATGGGATTTTTACATACAAAAATTATCCAGATATTATTTTTGTACTTTCACGCATATCTTCAAGAAAATCCAATTGGCGATGTTTTTATAGATGGCGCAAGATACATCTTAGCCCAATCTACACAAGGTATCCAAAGAGCTTATAAACCCGATTTTTCATTTATTCGCAAAGGTCGGATTCCAGATGATTTTGATTGGCAAGGTGATTTTATCGGCGCACCGAATTTGGCGGTTGAGGTGATTTCTCGTGGACAGTCGTATGCCCATCAACTCTCAAAAATTGGGCGTTATTTAGAAGCAGGTTCAGATGAAGGGTGGCTCATTCATCCCGACCAGAATTTGTTCTATCAACATAAACCCGATGGCAATGCGTTTCGATATGGCATAGACGACATCGTTACATCAGATTTATTCCCCAACTTAAAAATCGTCCTGCGCGATATTTTCACCCCTGCCCACTAAAACTTTATACCACCTATCCCAAAACGACCTGCAAGGCGCGGATGAAGCGTTCTATGGGCGCGGGGTTATTCATCTCCAAAAAGAAAAAGTAGGGTTCAATCAATTCCAATTCCATGAGTACCAACGTGCCATCTCTTGGCACAACATCCACACGGGCATATAAAATCGGTGTCGGGAACAAACTTTGCGCCGCCAATATCATATCGTGCGCCTGTTGGATATGCTCATCGGTTGGAATCATAGGGATATTTTGCCCACCTTGCACACGAATATCGCCCGTTTGCGGGATTTTTTGTACGGCATGGCTAAAAGTCGGTTTGCCATCTGCGCCCATGAAAAACAGATATGACCATTCGCCATCGGTGGTGATTTGGCGCACCAATTGCTGGACAATCATCGCCCGTTCCGATATGGCTTGGGCAAATTCGGCTTGTCCCGCTTCGGCTTGTTCGATGGTATCGTAACGCAATAACCCCTCAGCCCCACCTGCCACACATGGCTTGACGATGGCGCTCGACCAACCTTGTTGGCGCATGATTTGGGCGATATTCGCCTGTTCACCTTTTTCGACCCACACCGAAGGCGGAATCCGCACGCCCATTTGGGCTAATTCGCGTAAGTAGTGTTTGTCGCTATTCCAGCGCATCATCGGCACAGAATTCCACACGGGCAATGTTTCGATGCGGTCAAACCAAGCCAAAAATTTGGGATAATTATCGGGGCGGAAATAATCCCATGTAGAGCGTATCACAATCGCCGAATAATCTTCCCAATGAATCGTGGGGTCATTCCAACCGACATTCTCTAACTGGATACCTGTTTCTTCTCGCAGCGCCGTTTGCGCCGAAATCAATTTGAAATCTTCGCTGATGTAGGTCATCTCGCCCGATTCTTCAGCGATTTTGGCTTGCTCCGCCCAAAAACCAGTGAGCTGTGATGATGGGATGGTATGCGTAAACGAGACAAAAGCGACTTTTGCCATGAGGTAACTGCTCCTGTGGTGATGAATAAAACACACGTTCAATTATACACATGATTCACAATTTATCATCAGAGTCATGTATCCCTAAAACAAGGATGAACATCATCCCCGTTTTAGGGTAAACTGAAAGGTGAGGTGTATAACTAAATATATTTATCGAATGGAGTTTATACTATGAAAGCAGTCATCCTCGCCGCAGGTCACGGCACGCGCCTCCGCCCTGTGACGCTCACCATGCCCAAGTCACTCGTGCCTGTCGCCAACAAATTTCTGATTGTGTATGCTATTGAGGTGTTACGCAATGCAGGCATCACCGACATCGGCATCGTGGTGAATAGCCTCACATCGCCGATTGTGCAAACCCTCGAATCGGGCGAAAAATACGGGGTCAAGCTGAGTTATATCGTCCAAGAGGAACAAAAAGGTCTGGCACACGCCACCGCCATTTGCCGTGATTTTGTCGGTGATGAACCGTTCTGTGTGTTTTTGGGCGATAATATTTTTCAGGATAAAATGCAAAATCTACTCGAAAAATTCGAGTCGTCCGATGCAGAAGCGGCGCTTGGCTTGGGCGAGGTGGCAGACCCAACACGCTTTGGCATTGCCGAAATCAAAGACGATAAGATTTTGCGCGTGGTCGAAAAACCCAAAGACCCACCCTCGAATTTAGCCATTTGTGGCGTGTATTTGTTCCGTAAATCGATTTTCGATGCCATCGGCAAAATTCAACCATCCAAACGAGGCGAATACGAAATTACCGATGCCATTCAGGTGTTGCTAAACGAAAATAAAAAAGTCATGCCCTACAAGGTCAATGGCTGGTGGATTGATGCGGGCAAACCGAATGCCATCATCGAAGCCAATCAATTCGTGTTGGGCGATATTCCCTTCACGCCACGCCCAGAAGGGGCGCATATCACCGAAAAATCGGAGGTATCGAGCCGTGTGATTTTGGGGATGAACACCCAAATTATCGATAGTGTGATTCGCGGTCCCGTGATTTTGGGCGATAATGTGGTCATCAAAAATAGCTATATCGGACCCTACACATCGATTGGCGATAACGTCACGGTCGAAAATAGCGAAATTGAAGCCAGCATCATCATGAAAGAATGTACGATTCGTGGCATACCCGGACGGATAGATTCGAGCCTGATAGCCGATAATAGCATCGTCACATCGGCGAATCATATCATCCCATCCACGCATCGCTTCATCTTGGCAGAAAATAGTTACGTGCAATTATAACATTCTACTTGCAAGGGTAGCGCCCGAACAGAATGAGTTCTTTACGGCGCACCCTGCGAGCCTCACTATTCAAACGAAGCAAAAATTCTGTTACTCGTCCTATTGATGTGCGAAGAAATAAGGAATTGATACACGTCTTCGTAAATAGGGATAGAAACAGTTGACATTTTTCGCTCCAGCATATTGTGATTTCATTATATCCCCAAATTCCATTTTTAACACAACTCATATAGAACCTGTCTTGACGATAGTCATAGGTGTATGTTATCGTTTATGGAGTGAAGTTTTCCTATTCAATAAGTCATATAACAGGAGCGAAGAATGTCCGATATTGCAGAACGTGGTTATGCCAAGCCCGATGTGTTGGTCTCTACCGATTGGGTGGCGGCAAATCTGAATAATCCCAACGTGCGGATTGTCGAATCGAATGAAGACCCCCTGCTCTACCCCAGTGGACATATCCCTGGCGCGGTACAAGTGGATTGGACACAAGACCTCAATGACCCCGTGTTGCGGGATTACATCCAAAAACCGCAATTCGAGGCACTCATGTCGCGCATCGGCGTGACCAAAGACACGACAGTGGTGTTTTATGGCGATAAAAATAATTGGTGGGCGACTTATGCCTTCTGGGTATTCCAATTGTTTGGGCATACCAACGCCAAAATCATGGACGGGGGTCGCTTAAAATGGGAAAAAGAAGGGCGCGAACTCACCCGTGAAGTCCCGCAATATCCACCCACCAGCTATGTCGCACCAGAGCGCGATGATACCAAAATCCGCGCTTTCCGCGCTCAAGTGTTAGAACACATCAAAGCCCAAAAACCACTGGTGGATGTTCGTAGCCCACAAGAATATACAGGCGAATTGCTCCACATGCCCAATTATCCTCAAGAAGGGACATTACGCGGTGGTCATATCCCAGGGGCGCAAAGTGTGCCGTGGGCACGTGCTGTGAACCCAGATGACGGCACATTCAAGACCAGCGATGAACTCCGCGCCATTTATGAAGGCGAAAAAGGCTTAAAACCTAGCGATGACATCATCGCCTATTGCCGTATCGGTGAACGCAGTAGCCATAGCTGGTTTGTGCTGACCTATTTGTTAGGATACCCCAATGTCCGCAATTATGACGGCAGTTGGACAGAATGGGGCAATTCGGTGGGTGTCCCTATCGAAAAGAATGTCTAAGAATCTAGGGGTGTACGGGCGGATTAGCGGAGCATATATCCGCCCTATATTGCATGATAATTCAATTATAAAATTCTCTGAGGGCGCAACAATTTGCGCCCTTGTGTTTAAGTGATAGAAGGATAAAAACGATGAGTCAAATACCCGCCAAATTACAAAGCATCCTCGATGATTTTTCCGCCATCACCGACCGTCATGAACGCGCCGAATACCTCATCGAAATCGCCGACCGATTTAACGCGGTGCGCGTCCCTGCCGAAATTTCGACCCGTCCCCATCCCGAAGAAAATCATGTGCAGATGTGCGAATCGGATGCCTATGTCTGGGCGATTCCGCAAGAAGACGGCACGCAAAAATTTTATTTTGATGTGTTAAATCCACAAGGGTTATCGGCAATGGCGTTGAGTGTGGTCTTGAGCGAGACGCTGAGTGGTCAACCCAACGAAGCCGTTGCCCAAGTCATGCCCGATATTGTCTTCACATTATTTGGGCGCGAAGTGGCGATGGGCAAAGGTCAGGGGCTAATGGGTATCGTCAATATGGTACAACACGCCGCCAAGAGCAAATTATAATTCGCTACAATCCCACATAAAACCACACCGTTCACAACGCACCTTACAGGCACGGCGGATGGTCGGCGCGGTGCAATTGGGGCATACACTCGACAAGGTGTAATTCGGCAACGGCGGAATGGGTGGTTGGGATGGTGTTTTGGTGGGATTTTGGATAGGGGTCTGTTTTTTATCCATCAACAAATCCTGCATGAAAGAAAAAACGCACGTCTGAGGTGCGCTTGTGGGGATAATGATGAGGCGACGACCGGATTCGAACCGGTGAATAAAGCTTTTGCAGAGCTCTGCCTTACCACTTGGCTACGTCGCCATTGATTTCTAGTATATGAAAAATTTATCAGTCTCGCAAGTAGCAAATTTTATCGGCAAAAAACCATCTCGCTACTTGCACAAATGCCCAAAAATCGCCACAATAGACAGCATGACAGACGAAAAAAATATCCAACCCGACAATATGCCCACCGATGATGAATCGGTGGATAAAATAGATGATATGCCCAAATCTGCAACGGATGAAGTGTCTGAAAATGAGACCCTATCCGATGCCGATATGGATGTATCCCCTGCCGATGATAGCGATGCTCATGATGAACCCATATCGGGTGATGCTGATGTGGATGATTATATCGGCGGTGATTTAGACATCGAATCGGCATTGGCTTCGGTGGCAAATCTGAGCGCCGTCATCACCGACACCACCGAGATGGTACAGGTGGGGCAAACGCCAAAATCCGCGCCGAAAATCAACCCACCCGCCTTTTACGAATCCGATTTTCCACACCCGCCCCTACTGACACTCGGACGCGGACAAATGCCTTCCGTCATCCCTGCGTTGGCGCTGATGGCAATCGGCGCGGGGTTAACCTTTTTGCTCATCTCTGGGGCGGAATCGGTCAACATGGATATGGTGGGGCTATTAGCCGTGGGCGGGATATGTTTATTGTTCCTGCTGATATGGCTCGCCAGTGGCAGATGGGCGCGAGGCGCGTTGTTTTTGGCGCTCATCACCGCGACAACGGCGGGGATCATCGCCATTTTGCCACAAACCCCGCTTGGCGCATCGGGCATCCCGTTGTTACTCTGTGGATGGGGCGCATCGGTCATCGTGAGTGGGTGGTTATCCCCCAAAAATACAGCGCAAGGCTTTTTCGTGGGGGTGTTGCTCATCGTCATCGGCGCGACTGGATTTGTGTTCACCAGTGGATTATTGCCCGCCCCAATTTTCAACATCTTTCAGCAATATGGATTAATGATGGTGGCGGTGGCGGGTGTGTTGTTATTCATCCCTGCGATTTTCAAACGGCGCGGTTAAATTATGGCGCTCCGCATAGCGATTGATGCCAGCAAGACGACCATCCACAAGACGACAGGCACAGAATATTATGCGCGTGCGCTGATTCGGGCGTTAATCACCATCAACACTCAACACGAATTACACCTGTATTTTCGGGATGCGCCACCCGCCGATTTATTCCCCCGTAACCCATTGGTACACTATCATGTCATCCCATTTCGGCGCGTCTGGACGCATATCCGTTTCGCGTGGGAATTGTGGCGGTCACGCCCCGATGTGACCTTTGTGCCTGCCCATACCTTGCCGTTTTTCTTCCCCAAACGGGCAATTGTGACGGTACATGATTTGGGGTATAAACATTTTCCACAAGCACATCCATCCAAAGGGCGCTTGTATCTGGATATGACCACTCGGTATAGCGCGTGGCGGGCGAGGCATATCTTAGCCGATAGCCGTGCCACCGCCGATGATTTAACCCACTTTTACGGCACATCCCCGCAAAAAATCAGCGTGGTCTATCCCGCCATCGAAAAGTTGACCGTTGGCGCGTTGCCAGACCACCCCGCCCTACAAGACCCGTATTTTTTATTCATCGGCACGTTGCAACCACGTAAAAATATCGCCCGCATCAGCGAAGCCTATCGGCAATTTCGCCAGACGGCGAAAAATCCACCGAATTTAATCTTCGCAGGCGCGAAGGGGTGGTTATTCGATGAATCGTGGTTAGCAGGTGACGGCATATATTGGCTCGGATATATCGATGAAGCCGATAAAGGCGCGTTGTATGCCCATGCGAAGGCGTTGGTGTTTCCATCGTTGTATGAAGGATTCGGATTTCCGATTTTAGAGGCGATGGGATGTGGCACGCCCGTCATCACCAGCACGACATCCAGTTGCCCCGAAGTGGCGGGTGATGCGGCGCTGTTGGTCAATCCAGAAAATATATCTGAATTGGTGACGGCGCTCCAGCGTATCCATGAAGATGAAGCCTTGCGCGATAATTTACGCCAACAAGGGTTTGACCAATATCAAAAATTTTCGTGGGATACGGCGGCGAGGCAGGTTTTGGCGATTTTCGAGCAGGTGGGGGGAGAATCATGTATCTGAATTTATCTGTTTTCGCTGAGGGTTTTGAACCCTCAGCTAGTCGCACCAAGCGCACTAAAGGCGCTCAAAAAATAACATTTACCTTAAATTTAGTCAGAATTAGCCCCTTTAGTGGGCTTCTAAGTCGAATAGCTAGAGGCTTTGAGCCTCTAGCGAGGCTTATTATGTGGGGTACATCATCATGAACCGCTTTCTCATCATCCAAACAGGCGATATTGGCGACCTCATCGTCTCGACACCTGCCCTGTCCGCCTTGCGCGAGGCGCATCCAGACGGGCATATCACCCTCATGACCCCTTCACACGCCGCGCCTGTGGTGATGAACACGGGCTTGGTGGATGAAATTATCCCGTTTGATTCGGCGCAATTCAACCGCACAACGGCATTTTTCAAGCCACAAAATTTACGCCTGATATGGGGCTTGCGGAAAAATAATTATGATGCGGTGCTGTTTTTTCGGCATTTCACACTCAAATTGGGGACGATAAAATTCGCGCTCATCGCCTTCGCCAGTCGTGCCAAAAAACGAATTGGTCTACAAAACGGCAACGGTTGGTTTTTGACCGATAGCATCCCCGATATGGGATTCGGCGCGAAGCACGAAGCCCAGTATTGGCTGGATGTGGTCGGATTGGTCGGCGCGAAAAATAACATATATCCCGCGAAAGTGGCACAAGCGCCGTCTATTTTGCCCAAACCAACGGGCAAAAAACGCATTGTGATTCATGCGGGCAGTGGTGGCTATAGCCTCGCACGCCGTTGGGATGCCGAACATTTCGCCCAAGTTGCGGATGAATTGTATGCCCAATATGACGAGCCTCAGATTGTGCTGGTCGGTGGCAAAAATGATGATGGACTCGCCGTTGAAGCCTGTATGACCGCGCCGTGTGTCAATCTGACAGGTCAGACCACGTTGGCAGAATTGGCGGGCGTGATTGCCGATGCCGATTTATATATCGGCGCGGATAGCGGGGTGATGCACCTCGCAGGGGCTATCGGCGTGCCGATGGTGGCACTATTCGGACCGAGCAATCATCACGCATGGGGAACATGGTCGCCCAACGGACGGATGATGATCTTACGGAGCGCGGTTGAATGTAGCCCGTGTAGTTATGTCGGGCATGGCATCGGCGCACGCGAGGGGTGCATCGCCCGGACGTGCATGAAACTCATCACCCCACAACACGTTTTAGAGGCGGTAAAAACGCTTTTTTCTGAGGTTGATAAGCCTGATTTGATCATCAAAAATGATAATCCCACACCCTTCACAGAACGCACATGGCAACGCCAACAGATTTTAGGCTTGCCTGTGGATGGTCTGACATATGACCAGTGGATGGCGACTATCGACAGGTGGGTACAATCGGGGGATGGATGTCATCATGTGTGTACAGTGAATCCCGAATTTATGATGATTGCCCAAAAAGATAGCATTTTCGCCAACGTCCTCAAACGAGCTTCGATTTGTGTCCCTGATGGAGTCGGGTTGCTATGGGCATCCAAACGACTCGGCGAACCGTTGCCAGAGCGTGTGACAGGCTCGGATGGTGTGCCACGCATCGCGCAAGAATCGCATGAGCGCGGTTGGAAATTGTTTTTTCTAGGCGCAGGCGAAGGCATCGCGCAAAAAGCCGCCGATGTGTTAAAAACGCAGTATCCGAATGTACAGATTGTCGGCGTATATGGTGGTAGTCCCGCGCCAGAAGAAGAAGATAGCATCGTACAGATGATCAACGATAGCGGGGCAGATATTTTGTTGGTGGCGTATGGTGCGCCCAAACAAGATTTGTGGATAGCCCGCAATCTACCCCGCCTACGCTGTAAAATGGCGATGGGTGTGGGTGGGTCTTTCGACTTTATCGCGGGAATCGTACCCAGAGCGCCCATTTGGATGCGAAATTCTGGATTAGAATGGTTATATCGGTTGTATCTGCAACCATCACGCATCGGTCGTATGACCCGCCTGCCCCGCTTTGTATGGGCGGTGCTACGGCGCGGTAGACAGTAGGAGTTAAAATATGATCACCATTATTATTCTGTTTCTGTTGCTACTTGAAGGATGCAGTAGTTTTCTCGAATTTCCGCCACCTCAAGACCCTATACCGACACCCGTCACCATCTATCCATCACCGACTTACACACCAACACCCGATATACGAGTATCGCCAACACCATCACCCACGTTGAATCTGGATATGCCGACATTCACCCCCACCCCATCCGCAAATAACGATAGACCGTGCGAGATTATTGTGCGTCAACCCGCGCCCGATGCGCCAACGCGGATGCCGAGCGCCATCAATACGCAACAAGTCGGCACGCCGATGGATGTTAATCTCGCCTATTGCGTCAGCGATACCGATATTCGGGTCGGTGATGAATGGCATATCCACGTCCGGACGATAGATATGAGGTTGCCTATATATCTGGCGCTCATTACCAACGGCGAAGCGCACGAGATGGTTATGCGATATAACCCCGCCGAGCCATCCGATTTCACATACGAATCGGATTTAGATAGCTTGACCCTATCGAGCATGACCACCTATAATCAATGGGAAGCGGTATTCACTTTTGTCGCCAACGCGCCCGATGTGATACAAATATCGCTATCTGCCAGTGGTGAAGTCCATTTTGGTTATCCCGGTCCCGCCACATGGACAGTCACACCAACTGAAACATTGACATTGACCATTGACGAGTAACGCATGACCAATATCATCCCAAGCCCGAATTCATCCCTCGCCGAGCAGATAGACCTCACATTTAATTTTGTGTTGGCATTGCCCGGTCGCGCCAGCAGTCCACACACCCAACGGGCGTATTACCGGTGGGTCGATACGTTTTTGGTCAAAGTGGCGGGGATGAACCCCACACGGGGCGATGCCCGCATCCAACGCATGATGGCGCTCCCCGTGCCTGTGTTGCAAAAAGCCCTGACCCCGCCCCAGGTGCGGGCGTGGTTGGGAATGTTGGTCAATAGCGACCAGCATAAACAGGCGCTTGGTCAAGCGCGGGCGGCGATTATCACCCTCGCCGATTTGTTGGCAGAAGCGGGTTGGATCGATGATTACACCGTTGCCTCGCTCAGTCGGGTGCGCGTCCCCCGCGCAGAAGAGGGGCAACGTCCGGGCAGGTGGCTTTCGCTTGAAGAATTGCACGCGATGGTCAACGCCAGCAGGAGCATCGCCACCAGCGAACAACAAGCCCAGCGCAATATCGTCATCATGACCATGCTCTGCACCCTCGCCTTACGCCGCGAAGAATTATCGGTCGCCAAATGGGGCGATTTGAGCATCCAAAATAATCGTCATATTTTGCGCGTACATGGCAAGGGCAAAAAATCCGCCACCATCGATTTGCCGCGTTCCGTCATTCAGACGCTCGAAACGTGGAACAAATTATGTAAATCGCCAGATAAAAACACGCCGATTATTCGGCGCATCTGGAAGGGTGGCGCGATCTCAAAAAATGGGTTATCCGCCGATGGCATTTGGTTCATCGTAGGCGAATGCGCCAAATATGCGGGCATCGAACACGTTGCCCCGCACGATTTACGCCGTTCTGTGGCGGGCGCGTTGTATAATGCCGAAGTGCCTATCGAAAAAATCAGCCAATTATTGCGCCATGCCAATGTCGCTGTGACGGAACGCTATCTGAATAAATTACCCCATGCCAATATGGGCGCAGTGATGATGAGCGATTTGCTCGGTTGGGATGATGCCGACTGGTTGACCCGTTCCGTTGAGGATGAAGCGTAACTATTTTCTCTCATCCTGATGATTGATTTGGGACGATATACGCGCTCCGCGCTAATCGTCCCGTACAGGTCACGAAAATTTTGAGTTTGTAGAGGCGGATTAGGCGAAGCCGTATATCCGCCACCCTATTTGACGATGTGTGTATTGTTCACTGACATCGTGAACGGGGGATGTTCAGAGACATCGTGACCTCAACGTTTCCTGAGTCGTCTGTGAGCCAATCGGCGTTGCTCAGAACGAGCTTCCTCAATGATAA
>DAOTVP010000108.1:0-37158 GCA_034436155.1 Anaerolineae bacterium | reverse complement strand
CAAATCGCAACGCTGGATTTTCGATGAGCAAACGTTGTCGATCCTCTCGACATTCGCCAACCAAGCGGCAATCGCCATCAACAACGCCCGTAAATTTGAACAGGTGATTGATGATTTCGCCCATGTGCAAGTCCAGATGCAAAATTTACAAATCCAGATGAATAAAAGCACCATTGATGAACAAGTGCGAGAAGTGACCGAGAGCGATTATTTCAAGCGCCTCGCCGACATGAAAAATCAACTCCGCAATCGGGTGAAGGGGGAATAAATTGTCTGATAAAATAAGCAAAGACAATTCAACATTGGCGAAAATTTTTCAAAATAAACATCATATTTTAGAGTTAGCACAAAAATATGGTGCTTATCATATTCGTATATTTGGTAGTGTCGTCCACCAAAAAGATACACCAAATAGCGATATTGATTTTTTAGTCAATTTTCATCCACACTCTTTGCTAGATAGAATTCGCTTTTCGCGTGAATTAGAGGATTTATTGGGACATCCTGTAGATGTTGTGCAAGAAAAAAGTATCTATCCACACATCTTAGATGAAATTCTTGAAGACTTGATAGAGTTATGAGCAGAATAAGAGACTACCTACTCGATATTCAACGTACCTTGATTGCTAGTTCGCGTTAGATGCTCAAAGCATCTAGCTACGCACCGAAAAAGCGCACTAAAGGCGCTAAAATCCACTTTCATAACACACAATCACCTCAAAATCGGGTAAAAACCAGCCCCTTTAGTGGGCTTCCAAAATGATTAGCCTATGGCTTTGAGCCATAGGCTAGGCAAAACAGAGCAACTAGCAATCACGGTTGTCTCATGAGAATGATATTCCGCCTTTATCTAAAACCATTGAAATGATGATTATAGATTTGGACTTAAAACAAGGGGATAGTTTATAAAACCTATCCCCTAAAAACGCCTCACAAACTCAATTGACGCAATAAATTCGCCGCCAATTCTTTGTATTCTTTCGTCATCGGATGTTCGGGATAACGCATCGAGAACACCCCCCCACTGGCTAACATCATCATCTCGTTAGAATGAGGCAATAATGCCGCCACTTCGCACGAATATGCCTCTTCAATTTGCGATTTGACCGCTTCCATATCCATCAACGGCGGGACTTTATTCACGACCAATTTTATGCGTGGCACATCCATCATCTGGGCGATTTTGAGCGTCACCCCTGTGCCTTCGTAATCTTGTTGATCGGGGCGCATGACAATCGCCAGCGCGTCCGAAATGGTGAACGAGAGCAATGTCTCTTCGTTTAACCCAGGATGCGTATCTACGACCAACACATCCAATTTATAGGCTTCGATGAAAGTCTTAAACCCTTCAGTCAGGCGGTCTACATCGTAGCCGTCACGCAGTACCAATGCCAATTCGGTGGGATGAATGCTCGATGGGACAAGATACACCTTCCCTTTCACAGGCAAGCCCAAATGGGGGGTGACATCCACCACCGCATCTTCGATTTTGGCATCGTGCAATAAATAGTCGTTGAGCGATTTGTTGATATTTTCGCCCTTGATGCCAAACAGGATGTGAATACCGGGTGATTGAATATCGGTGTCGATGATGCCCACCCGCCGACCCGATGCCGCCATCACCGCCGCCAAATTTGCTGATGTATTGGATTTACCCGTCCCACCACGATAACTATGAACAGAAATAATCGTCGCCAAAATATGCCTCCATATTGATGCAAAAATTCATCATGCCATAACTATAGCATCATCTTGCGTTTCATCAAAATAGTTTGATAAACCCCACATATCGGTTTATGTTGGCAATAGCCCATTTTTGCCCCATGCGTTACAATTAAGCGATATTGTACTCGTATTCACAAACGGTAAATTAAGAAAGGCTGTTTTTGCCATGCGGAATAAATTTTTTATGGCAATGATATTGGTCATGAGTATCTCGCTTGTGGCATGTGGCACAATCGCCACGCCCGTCCCCAATTTAGAAACGCTCGAAGCACGAAATCAACATTCAGAAGTGGTCGAAGAACCCACAGGAGTGATCGAAGTGGCGCAAAATATCGCCACAGCAACGCCTACAACTGTGCCATCAGCAACACCAATCGAAGAACCAACCATCGAGCCAACACCAGAAATCACCGAAGCCCCCACACAAACCCCGACTGAAGCGATGGTCGAAGTCCCCGCCATGCAACTATCTGTCGAAGAAGAACAACACATCATCTTCATCCAAGAATTTGGGAGCATCCCCAGAGGGCAAGAAATTTTCAATACAACCTACGAAGTGAATACAGCGAGCGGTCTGGCAGAATGGCGTTGCGCCACTTGCCACGCCGTAGATAGCGATGTGGCGGGTGTTGGACCGGGGTTATATAGCCTCAGTGACCGCGCAGGCGGACGTATTCCGGGTATGCCAGCCGAATTGTATGTCTATTATTCGATTACCATCCCCGCGCAACATATTGTGAGTGGGTATCCAGAAAATCTGATGCCTATCGGCTACAGCGAAATTTTTACCCCACAAGATATTTATGATGTGGCGGCGTATGTATTATCGCTGAACAAATAATATAAGATGCGGGTAGCAAATGTGTTTTTGCTACCCCCCATATCAGGGGTTTATTTTCTATAAATTACACCCAAATTTTCGCCAATTCCAACGCAAAATTTGGTAATAACGTCTCTTCTCTCAAAATGCTGTCTGCCCCAAATACGACAGGACTATCCCCGTCAGGGGTATATACCCATGCTTTACGCCGATTCGGGTCTATCAGCCATACGACTTTCACCCCATTGGCTAAATCATAGCTCACTTTTTCATCTATTAGGCTGAATGTATCGTTTGGCGATAAAATTTCGATAATCAAATCGGGTACAATCAACATCGGCTTAGATTCCCAATCGGCATGATTACTGAAATAATCATCTAATCGAGGACGTGTATAAAACATAATGTCAGGAACACGGGAAGCTGTTACCCAATGGGTATTATACCTTTCTGGCAAAACATATGTACCTTCAGGGAAAGATTCACCCAAACTATTCTGAACAACAAATGACTCCAGCGCAAACAATACTGCCTTCAATATGCGTGTGTGTAATATCAAATTCGGCATTTTATACACTCTCTCACCATTGATAATTTCAAACGGCTTTTCGTTGGCTTCACGCAGATAATCTTCTAAAGACATGCCTATGCGTGTAACTGCTTTGGGGTTATCAGAAATCATGATTTACACCTCATTTAACTCATATTGTTCATCATATCACGATTTGCGCGGTACATCTTGGCGCATCTTGATATTCAGCGCCACTGTATCACCATCACCCAGAGGCGGTTCTGTGAGTGTCATCCCCTCGACAACCGTTAACGGCAAGGTGACATACACCGCCGTACCCACGCCGATATTACTCTTGATTTTAATCGTCCCGCCGTGCGCCTCGATGATGTGTTGCGCGGTGGCTAATCCCTGCCCCATGCCTGGCACGCGGATGATGTCGCCATCAGCCGTTTTCGGCGTTCCCCGATAAAACCGCGTAAAAATATGCGCCATATCGTCTTTGCTGATGCCTACCCCGTTATCGCGCACGCGCAAATGGGCGAATCCATCATCACCCTCATCTTGAATTTCGAGCGTTAAATCACCGCCTGCGGGCGTGTATTTGATGGCATTATCCACAATATTCCCCAACGCCCAACGAAGCCGTTTTTCATCGCCTAAAATATATTCGCCTTGCCGTTGCATGATGATATGAAGCGTCAGGTTATTGGCGATCGCCACTTGTCGCCATTCATTCGCCACCGCCCATAATAATGTTTCGAGTCGAATCGGGCGTTGGTTGCGTTTGATTTGGGCGATGTTGCTATCGGACATCTCGCGCAATTCTAAAATCATGCGTTGGAGCGCCACCGATTGGCGTGTGACTTCCCGCGCAAACGAACGCATCATATCGGAATCTTGCCCGCTCGCCATCCGCCCGAGATTGGCGAGTGGTTGTTGGATTTCTTGCGAGAGCCGTTTGAGCGCCTCTGCCCGTTCTTGTTCGGCGCGCACTTCTTCGCTCATATCGCGCAATAAAATCACCGTGCCGATGCGATGCCCATCCGCCAAGACGATCGCCCCCGCCTGTGCGCTGAGGAGGCGCTCATCCACCGAAACCCGTTGCGGGTCGCCGAGCGCATACAATCCGGGCGCTAAATTCGCGCCCAACACCTGCGGGACGAATGAGGCAATATCCGCCACGCCCGATGACCGAAATGCACGTTGTGACCCCAACAATTCACGGGCGATGTCGTTCATCAACAACACGCGCCCGTCTAAATCTTGTACCACAACCCCTTGTGGCAAATTGCTGATCACAGCGGTCAGATGACTCAATTCGCGCCGTTTTTGACGCAATGCCGTTTGGAGTGCATCTTGTTGGATTTGCACCGCATCGGCATATTGGTCTATCGCTTGCCCTAACCTGCCGATTTCATCTTTGGCTTTTAGGCGCGTGCGGATATGTTTCCCGCGTGCCAATTCATCCACCGTATCCGAGATCTGTTCCACGCGCCCGACAAAACGGCTAATGCCGATGTATCCAACCACGATAATCGCGCCAGTCATCAGCGAAATGAGGATGGCAGAAATTTGTTTGCCCGTCTCTGTGATGAACGGCGCGTCATCCGCCAAAAATACCCCGACCACGCCGATATTATCCGCGCCAAAACGCAATGGCACATAGGCGGCGTTAAAAATCTGATTATTCAGCGACACATCACGTAACGGAATTTGGTCGGTGGCGGTGAGCGCCTGACCATATTCGGCTTCGGTCAACCGAAAATCACTAGGAGTAATATCGCCTGTGAATGTGGTGGATAATAAATCCCCTTCGCCATACAAGCCCAATTCGGCAATCGCGCTCCCTTTGAGCGATTCGAGCGCGGTGATAGCATCTATCCCCACCAGCACCGCGCCAATCACCGCATCATCGGCGCGAATCGGCACACCTGTGAATAATTGTAACCCCTGTGGCGTGGTGATAAACCCACTGGCGCTATCGGCAGTCGGCGAAAATAGCATGTTGACCATCGCTAAGGCGCTCATATCGGCATCGGCGCTGATGATGATTTGCGAATTATCACCTAATCGCGCTTGCGATATGCCGATTAATTCTCTGCCTGTGGTATCTACAATGATGAGGCTATCCTGCCGATACGATTGCAGAACAGATTCAAGCATCGGTTGGAGCGCCGTCATATCTCTGTCTTGTACGGCTTGAGGCAACCCCTCTAAAAATGCGGTTTGGAGCGCGACAAAACGTTGTGTCTGATACAACTCATCGGCGCGGTCTAATACGGCACGACTGCTTTGGAGCAACAAATTATCTTGCGAAATTTGTATCCCGCCGACCAAATTGCGCGACAAAAAAAACGCCCCGACCATCGCCACAATGAGCAAAATCACAAAAAATGGCGATAAAAATTGCCACCGCACCGAAAAAAATTGAGGATTAGAGGGTTGTTCACTCATCAAAAAATCTCCTACCTATGCCCAAACCTTGCTTAATTCAAGCGAAAAATTGGGCAGAATATCGGGCGCAGATAACACACCATCTTCACCAAAGCGTTGTGGGCGGGTTGTATCGGATGTATACACCCACGCGCTCCGACTTTCTGGGTCTATAATCCAGATAACCTTCGCGCCATTATCCAAATCAAATAGTGTCCGCAATTGGATATCATCATACCTATCGGTTGGCGAGATAATTTCGATAATCAAATCGGGGACGATTGGCACAACACAGGGCATATCCGCCATGTGTTGTTCGATGCGCGATTTAACATAAAAACTGATGTCGGGCGTGCGTGACCCTTTGACCCAATTGCGACGCGCTTCGATGATGAATGGGTTTTCGAGGAAAACTTCTCCTAAATTATTTTGTATCACAAATGCGTCTAATAAGCGGAAAATAGCACGTAAAATGACCTGATGTTTTAACCCTGGTGGCATTCTGTCTATCCTCTCCCCGTCAATCAGTTCAAAAGGTTGTTCATGGCTGAGGCGTAAAAAATCATCTAACGACATGCCTTCACGTAAATTGGGTTTATCGGTTATCATAAAAACCATCCTTTAATCTAACAACTGCCATATCCGCGACTTTCAAATGTCAACGGGTCTACGGGTATATCGTTTATGCGGACTTCGTAATGCACATGCGGACCGCTACTGTTGCCTGTGCTACCGCTCCACGCGATAATACTGCCCTTCCCGACATATTGCCCCACATTCACATTAAACGAGGTATTATGGGCGTAATAGGTGATGAATGCGCCACTCTGGACGATGACCAAATAGCCATATCCAAACGTGTTCCAATCGGCGAAGGTGATTTGTCCGCTGTGGGTGGCATACACCGCCGACCCCAACGGGATAGCGATATCTATCCCGCTATGATACGGATGAAACCGTTGTGTGAGGATGCCATCGACAGGGTTGCCCGCAGGCGCACAATCGCTACCAGTCGCCACAAATGGCAAGGTGCGCGGTGTGCCATCGTTATTGAATGGTGAGACAGTCGGCAACGGCACAGACGGGTTATACGGCAACGGCAACGGTGGCGATGTTGGATAGGGCAACGGCGTTGGCAATACGCCTGTTTGGGGTGTGGTGTTCACGGCGCGGGGTAAATACATCCCCAACGGTTGTAAGCGATTCATCCTCATCGGGTTGGGTGGCGCGAGCAGATACGCTTCGATAGCAGGATTGACGGCATAATACGCGGGGATTGTCGCAGGAAATTCGTAAATAATCGGTGTGCGATTTAACGAGACGGTGCGCTCATCGGCGGGGTTGGCGGTTTGGCTGATGACATACATCGCCAACGCGATCAGGATGATAAAACCGAGCGCAAGGGGCAAAATCAGTTTGTGTTTGTTGAAAAATCGGATTATATGTCGCATATTCCCCATTTTACACCCAAATGCAAATTGGTGTAACAAAAATCTATCGTTATGCACCAAAAAATGGCACTATCACGTAGTTATCATCAGTTGAAGAAGCGATTATCACCCCAAAAATTGGGGGACTCACACAATCTTCATGAAATATCCACAATTCGGGTGCATAATAAATATATATTTGAATTAATTTCAATGGCACGAAAATTTTTTATTGCTACAACACATAAGGAGTTCTGAATGGGACAATCAGCGATTTCTGTGGAGCGTGTTTCAAAAACATACGGGACATTCAAAGCGGTTGATAACATATCATTTGAGGTAAATCGGGGCGAGATTTTCGCCATGCTCGGACCTAACGGCGCGGGAAAATCGACCACCATCCGCATGATTCTGGATATTTTGCGCCCCGATACGGGCAAAATCGCTGTATTCGGCGAGAAGATGAGCGAAGCCATCAAACATCGCATCGGTTATTTGCCTGAAGAACGGGGGTTGTATCGTGAAGTGCCTGTGATTGATATCATGGTTTATTTGGGGACGCTCAAAGGACTTAGCCGTCCACAAGCCAAAAAACGGGCGATGGCATTATTAGAGCAACTCGACCTCGCCGATAAAGCCAAGAAAAAGGTCAAAGAATTCAGCAAGGGGATGCAACAAAAGGTGCAATTCGCTGTGACCATCATCCACGAACCCGATTTAATCATCGTGGACGAGCCGTTTAGCGGGTTAGACCCCGTGAACACCCAATTGCTCAAGAACATGGTCAAAGATTTGCGCCAAAAAGGGACGGCGGTGGTGATGAGTTCTCATGAGATGTTCCAAGTCGAAGAGATGGCAGACCGCCTGTTGATGATTAATCGGGGCAAATTGGCATTGTATGGCGAAGTGGATGAAGTCCGCAATCGCTACGCCACGCACGGCATCATCGTGGAGGGGTCTGGTGATTGGTCGCGTCTGCCCGGTGTCGAAAAAGTCGAACCCGCCACGAATAGCCGTAACGGGATATTATTGCACCTCAACCGCAATACTCAAATTGATGCGGTACTCGCCGAAATCGCACAGAATAGCGCCTATCATATCACCAAATTTGAGCAAGCTGTCCCCAGCCTATACGATATATTCATCCGTGTGGCGGGTGAACGCCCCGAAGATGTCGAAGAAGAATATAAACAAAAGGTAGGTAGCAATGCCTAATATCATCAAAATTGCCATCCGCGAATATAGCTATAACATTCGCAAACCGTCATTTTTGTTCACCGCATTCGGCACGCCCGCCATCATCATCTTCACATGGATATTGATATTCGCCGTATTCGGCAACGAGCCAGAACGTGCCCCCCTGACCCAAGTCGGCATGGTCGATTTAGCGGGCATCATCAACCCCGATTTAGCCGTAGACAATATCGATTTTACCCCTATCCCCTACTCCGATGAGGCGAGCGCCCGTCAAAGTTTGGATGATGAACAAATTCAAGCCTATTTCGTCATCCCAGAAGATTATCGACAATTTGGCAGGTTGCCCATTTATAGTTATGTCGATTTACCCAGTGATTTTCAAACCGATATACGCCGTCTGATTGTCGCCAATGTGAGCGCACAGGTCGGTCTCGATTTACCGATTGATCGCATTTTAGAACCGGTGAATGATAACACCGTCCTCATCCTCGATACAGGGCGCGAACTGAATAGCAATGGATTGATAATCGCCTTTTTAGCGCCGTTTTTATTCTCGATTCTATTCTGGATTGCCATGCAAACAACGGGCAATTTCTTGATGAATGGGTTGGTTGAGGAGAAGAAAAATCGGATTATCGAGGTCTTGGTGACGACAGTCACACCGAGTCAATTGCTCATCGGCAAAATTTTGGGCTTGGGCATGTTGGGTATAACACAAGTGCTTGTTTGGTTGGGGGTGGCGTTCCTTGCGCTCACGTTTGGTCCGCAGATCAGCTTTTTGGATGGTCTGAGAAATGTTCAACTACCCCCTGACCTCATCATCTTTGGGTTCGCGTTTTTTGGCATGGGCTACTTGTTCAATGCGGGCTTGCTGGCGATGGTCGGCGTTTTGGCGGGGAGCGAGCAACAAAGCAATCAATATAGTGCGTTCATTTCGTTGCCCGGTTATCTGCCACCCGTCTTTTTGATTGTCGAATTTCTCAGCAATTCCAACGGACCCATCGCCACCCTACTTTCGATGATCCCCATCACCGCGCCGTTTTCGATGATCTTGCGGATTAGCTTTGGCGCTGTGCCAATGGAACAAATTGCGCTCAGTTTGGGCTTGCTCATCGTCTCCACCATACTCGTTGGATGGGCATCGGGCAAAATTTTCCGTTGGGGCTTGTTGCTCTATGGCAAAAAAATCCGACTAGGCGAATTGTTGCGCGTGGTGATGTCGCGCAAAGTGACCATCAATACCTCTATCAGCCAACCGACAGGAAGCGAGGCGTAATTTTATGGAACTAGGACGGTCATTTTGGAGTGTGTTCAAATACGAAATCATCCGCACCCTGAGCAAAAAAGCCTTTTTGTTCAGCATGTTCGGCTTGCCGATTTTGGGCTTGGTGGTGGTCGCCGTTTTGCAACGCACCATCAACACGGGCGATGTGGCGCAACAACTCATGGAATTTGCAGTAGATACTGGGGGCATCAATGATGCAGGGTATGTGGATTATTCAGGCTTGTTCCCACAAACGGGCGCACTCGCACAGGATTATCTGACCCGTTACGAAGACGAAGCCCAAGCCCGCGCCGCGTTGGATGCGGGTGAAATCACCGTGTATTACATCATCCCCGCCGATTACGCCGAAACAGGTGATGTCCAGAGTGTGTTACCCAGTTTTTCGATGTCGAGTATCGGTTCTGCACCCATGCGCTTGTTATTTTTTAGCCAAGTCGGAGAGCAAGTACCAACTCCAGAAGATTTAAATGTGTTGGGTGTTCAGCCGAATTTTCAGGTGACAAAACTCCAAACCGAAGCCGATGCGCGTTTGGTCAATGAAGATGATAATACGTCTGCCGTGACCATATTCGCGCTCATCTTTGTATTTGCATTATTTGGGACGAATGGCTACCTCATGCAAACGGTCATCGAAGAAAAAGAGACACGCCTCATCGAAATTTTACTCTCATCGCTGACCCCATTGGCATTGTTGACGGGCAAAATTTTGGCATTAGGCGTATTGGGATTGCTTCAATTGATGGTGTATGTCGGGGTATTGTTGGTCGGTGTGCGATTATATGGTGGCGATCTGAGTTTTCTGAGCGCCATGAACCTCTCAACTGAGACGATTATCATTCTGGTGATCTACTTCGTGCTAGGATACTTGTTCTTTGCCGCGGCATTCGGCGCGGTCGGGGCATTATCCACATCCATCACCGAAGGACCCGCCTTAGCAACGGTATTTATTTTGCCCGCCATGATACCACTCATCATTTCAGGTACATTCGCACAAGATCCAAATGGGGGTATTGCGGTATTTATGAGCCTGTTCCCCGTCACCTCTCCAATCGCAATGGTCATGCGGACGAGTATTACCGATGTGCCATTGAGTGAAATCGTGTTGAGTATTGGTATTTTGTCAGTGGCGGTGGTGGGTATGTTGTGGTTTGCGGCGCGGTTGTTCCGCCAACATACGTTATTGGCGGGCGCAGGCTTCAAATTGCGCGATATTCCGCGTCTGGTGTTTGGCAAGTAGATTTGACCCAATGAAGACAATGAAGCGTTTAGGAAGGACATACGCGCTATGCGCTAATCTTTCCCTACGCATTCAATGGAAGTGTATGGGCGGATTAACGAAGCGTATATCCGCCCATAAATATATCTGGAAAAATGTGTTTGTGCGTATCTAAAAATCCTACGCCCAGGTAATCAAATTCGGTTGGAACGGTGTGGTGAGCAATTCGTGCTTAGGCAACACACGCACCGAGATCCCTCTATCACCACTGGCATTCGCTTTGATTTGCGCCGAGAAGGTATAGACAGACCCCTCCGACTTGCCATTCGGCTTCATCTCGACCGCTTCGCTGGTGGCATCGTTGATTTCACCGCGTAAATTGAGCGCACCATAGTACAATTCCACACGCACACTATCGGGTGTGAGTTCGCCTAAATTGACCGTTGCGCTCACTTCGATAGTCTCATCGACCTTCACCTCTTGGCTAGAAATGGTGACGGAATTGACCTTAATCTTCGTCCAGAGTTTGCTCAGGCTTAAGCGCCATTCGGTATATTGTTTGGCAACTTCATCATCTGGCGATTTCATTTTGCGCGTCAGGTCGAAGAGGGGCATATAATATTTTTCGGTATATTCTTGCACCATACGGCGGGTGGTGAAGAATGGGGCGAGGTGAATCATCGATTGCTTAATTTTGCCAATCCATTCGCGGGGCAGGCTATCGCGTCCACGATTATAGAAGGTGGGGATGAGGTCATTTTCTAACACATTCAATAGGGCTTGTGCCTCAATGCGGTCTTGATGTTCCCAATCTTCCTCATCATATTCTTCACCGTTGCCGATTGCCCAACCGACAGATGACCCATATTTTTCGTAGGCTTCTGCCCACCAGCCATCAAGGATGCTAAAATTCAACCCACCGTTATAAATGACCTTCATGCCACTGGTGCCACTGGCTTCTTTGGGGCGACGTGGATTATTCAGCCATACATCCACCCCTTGCACCAGATAACGGGCGATGAGCATATCGTAATTTTCGAGGAACACAATTTTATGGCGGAATTCGGGCATGTGGGCGATGCGAACAATTTCACGGATGAATGCCTTGCCCGGTTCATCATGCGGATGCGCCTTGCCCGCAAAGATAAATTGCACTGGATACTCGGTATTATTGACGATACGGCTAAAGCGGTCTAAATCTTCAAAAATGAGTGTTGCGCGTTTATAGGTGGCAAAACGACGCGCAAAACCGATGGTGAGCGTATCAGGATTGAGGACTTCTTCTGCCATCTCAATTTCCGATTGCGGTGTGCCCCGTTTAATCAATTGTTGGCGCAGGCGTTGACGGGTGAATGCCACCAACCGTTCACGGCGGCGTTCATGGGTGCGCCACAATTCACCATCGGGAATGTGTTCGACACCTTCCCAAATCGCGGGATCGGATTCGTTGGTGCGCCATTCGGGAGATAGATAACGGTCGAATAAACCCGCCATTTCACCACTCACCCATGTGAGCATGTGAACACCGTTGGTGATGGCATCAATCGGGACTTCTTTTTCTGGCACATCAGGATAGACATAATTCCACATCTCCCGCGAGACGCGCCCGTGTAATTGCGCCACACCATTCGCGCTTGATGAAAAATGGAGCGCCAAAAGAGCCATCGAAAACAGTTGATATGTCCCCATATCTTCGCGCCCTAAGTCAATGAATTGCTCACGGGTGAGACCCAATTGGCGCATGAGGTCGGTGAAATGTTCATCTATCAAATCAAAGCCGAAGCGTTCCAAACCCGCAGGCACGGGGGTATGCGTGGTGAACACATTCGACAGTTTGGCGATTTCTTTTGCCTGCCAAAAGTTTAAGCCATGTTCGGTCATCAATTGGCGCACCCGTTCCAGCGCCAAAAATGCCGAGTGACCCTCGTTCATGTGGCAGACCGTTGGTCGTAATCCGAGCGCATCTAGGGCGCGAATCCCACCGATGCCCATCAAAATTTCTTGGCGAATGCGCGTGCGTTTATCGCCACCATACAAGCGGTCAGTGAGGTTGCGGTCTTCGATACGGGGGTTATCATCAATATTGGTATCGAGCAAATACAACGCGATGCGTCCGACTTGCACCTTCCAAATTTGAGCATACAATTGGCGACCGGGCAGTTGCACATTGATTTTTATCGGGTTGCCTTCGCCATCGCGTTGGAGTGTGATGGGGAGTGTCGAAAAATCGTTAATCGGGTATAACTCTTGTTGATACCCATCGGCATTGAGATATTGTTGAAAATACCCCTCCTGATACAGCAATCCAACACCGACCAACGGAATCCCCAAATCGCTGGCGCTCTTGAGGTGGTCGCCACTCAAGACACCCAACCCACCCGAATAATTTTGCAAACATTCGGTCAGACCAAATTCCATCGAAAAATAGGCGAAAATAGGACGAGGCGTATTTTTATAATTCTTTTCGTACCATTTATCAAACCATGTGTTTTTCGACCCCATGTATTCATCGAAAGCCGCTAATACCCGATTATAATTCGCCATGAATGCCGCGTCTTTTTGGACGGCATCCAACCGTTCTTGACTCACCAAGCCGAGCATCCGCACAGGGTTGCGCCCCACAGACAGCCATAAATCGTTATCAATGCGTGCGAATAAACGTGCCGTTTCGTAATCCCATGACCAGCGTAGGTTATACGCCAATTCTTGAAGTCGCGCCAATTTTTTGGGAATATCTGGCACGACATTAATGGTTACTACCGGTTTAACCATGAACAAGGAACTCCTGTTTTGTTTTCAACATTTCTTTTTGCGGATATATACACACAAAAATCGTCTCAAGCATAACGTGTTTAGCCAATGTACGCTAGTTCAAAATACCCAAATTTCGATGATATTTGGCACTTTTAAGATAATGTTACCTTCTCATTAATATTAATAAAGATTAAACAACACCCAATACCATGACAACTGGTGGAATAATTTGTGATAAATTTCTCTTTTAAGCCAAAGTTTATCTTGATACAATGAGGTTAGGAGGGGATTTGACACCAGTCTCCTACATCGTCAACCCAAGATTAAGGAGTAAAAGATGCTCAAAAAACAAAGTGTCGAAAAAGGCAAGTTTATCAAAGTGACGTTTTACACGCACGCCATCAAAGAAGCCAGCACCGCCTTTTTAGTCGGTGATTTCAACGACTGGAATGAGACATCTCACCCAATGGAAAAACTCAAGGATGGTCGCTTTAGCCTTGCGGTGAAACTCGCACCCGGTAAAGAATATCAATTCCGTTATCTGATTGACGGCGAATGGCATAACGATTGGGAAGCCGATAAATATGTGGCGAACCCCTTCAGTGGTGATAATTCGGTGGTGATTGCTAACGTATAATCGCGTTACCATAGTAACACCTATCGGGACGGGATGGATGTATCCCGTCCCGACATGTCCCAAATCATTTGCGTTTATATCCCACATGCGTGCCGTTGGGGATGACCTTATTCTCGAAGGATGCGAAATGGGCATGGGTCAAATCTGGACCTAAAATCACATTGCGCCCAACCGTGAAACCTGCTGGCACATGTGTATTTTTGCCGACACACGTAATCCCCAAATCGCCACCATTTTCAATCCGACCAACCCGTGCGCCTTGTCGCACCACCGCGATTTTATCGAGGATACAGCGTTCTACCACCGCCCCCGCTTCGATGTAGGCATCATTCAGCAACACAGATTCGCGCACCACAGCGCCCGGCCCGACATACACACCCGGAGACAATACCGATCGTTCTACAATCGCACCTTCGCCGATGGTGGTGCCATCTGTGAGCAAGCTATCGCGGATGGTAGCATTATTTTGAATGCGTACAGGTGGGCGTTCCTCACTTTTGGTATGGATAACCCATGTGCGGTCATTCAGGTTCATCGATGGGGGTGATTGTAACAAATCCATGTGTGCATCCCAATAGGCATCAATCGTCCCAACATCAATCCAATATCCACCATAGGGATAGGCATAGACATTCATGGCATTCGTGACCATGTTGGGAATAATATCTTTGCCGAAATCATGGCTAGACCCACTATCTTGGCGATCTTTTTCGAGTAAATCTTCTAGCACGCTGTAATTAAAAACATACACACCCATACTAGCGAGGTTGCCCGGTGGGTTTTTGGGTTTCTCGACAAATTCGGTCACACGATAATTTTCGTCTGTGGCTAAAATCCCGAAGCGATGCGCTTCATCGAGTGGCACACGGATTGTACACACGGTACAATCTGCGCCTTTTTCGCGGTGGAATTGCACCAGCACATCATAATCCATCTGATAAATATGGTCGCCAGATAAAATCAGGACGTATTCTGGACGACCCTGACGGACAAAATTCATGTTCTGAGTGACAGCATCGGCTGTACCAGCGTACCAATCGGTATCGAAATAGCCTTTATAGGGTTGTAAAATCTGAACACCACCTGTAAAAGTACGGTCTAAATCCCAAGGACGACCGCGTGCAATATGGTCAATCAGGCTATGCGGGCGGTATTGTGTGAGGATGAGGACATCAAAAATACCCGAATTGACACAATTGCTCAGGGTGAAATCGATAATCCGATATTTGCCCCCAAATGGGACGGCAGGCTTGGCGCGTTTGGCGGTGAGGGTTGCCAAGCGCGTCCCCTCACCACCAGCTAAAATGACAGCTTTGATTTTCATACGAATCCCTTTTCTCTAAATACGAGCATGATAACATCATACCCACAGAATCCACCGCTAAAATTCTGGTTATATATCCTATCTGCTAAAGGCGAGATTGATTACGCCCCTAGTCATGATAATTTCTTGGCTTTCGCCTTGTTATACATCTCGATGTATTGGCGGGCGCTAGTATCCCAGCTAAAATCGCGCTCCATACCACGTTGTTGCATCCGCTTCCACGCTTGTGGGCGTTCCCGATAGGTGGTATATGCCCAGCGTAACGTGCCGAAAACCGCTTCGGCTTCTTCCCACTGAAAAACAAACCCCGTCCCCTTATCGGCGTTGCCATCGTCATAATTTTCGACCGTATCGGCAAGCCCACCCGTCTCGCGCACCAACGGCAACGCACCATAACGCATGGCGACCATCTGCCCCGTACCACACGGCTCGAAATGACTCGGCATGAGGAATACATCACAACCGGCATAAATTTGCTGGGCGATTGCCCCATCATAACTCAGCTTACACCGCACATTACGCCCAAACATCTGCTCTAATCGGCGCAATTGCGATTCGATCTCTGGCTCACCTGTGCCAAGCGCCACCACTTGTATATCATATTGCGAGAGCAAGCGACTGAGTGCAGGCACAGCCAAGTCCATGCCTTTTTGCCACACCATGCGACTGACAATCCCAACGAGCATGGTATCATCACGGACTTCTAAACCCATTTGGGCTTGCAAATAACGTTTATTATCGATGCGCTTATGGGCGAAATCGTTCACCGAAAAATGATACTGAATATCGGGGTCGGTGGCGGGATTCCACAATTTCACATCTATCCCATTCAGGATACCATATAAATCATGGATGCGCGTGCGGATGAGACCATCTAGTCCATACCCCATATATGGATATTGAATTTCGATGGCATAGCGTGGGCTAACCGTTGATAGCATGTCGCTATAGGCGATGGCAATCGCCAACATATTATCGGTCAAATTTTGATAGACCAAATCGGGATGATGCCTGCCGTGTATACCCGCCTGATACATCCAACCGCCCACATGGTCGCCCTGATAGGCTAAATTGTGGATGCTGATCACACTCGCCAACCGCGCCCAACGTTGTTCTTGACGACTTTGGAAAATTAAAAATGGCACTAATCCCGTATGCCAATCGTTGACATGCGCCACATCTGGAAACCAGCCAAAACGGACATCCATCTCCCACATGAAACCCATCACAATCTGATTGAAGAAGATAAACCGAGGCGAATCCCAATTCCAATCGGTATAAACCGTGTGTTCGTTGCCAAAATACGGATAGGCTTGTAAAAAATAAAAGGGGATGTTGTCGTAAACGGTGCTAAACACCTTTACATCGGCATTACCTTCACGCAAGGCAACGGTATAGGTAAATAAATGGGTGATATTGTATTTATCGTGTTTGATGAAGCCATAGCCTGGCAACACCACCCGCGCATCTATGCCTGCTTCACGCAGGGCGGCAGGCAACGACCCAACAACATCCGCCATACCACCGACTTTAGCGAAAGGGGCGGCTTCTGCGGCAATAAATAAGACATTCATGATCCCTCGCTTATTCTGCAAACCAACGATAATCGACATCATCAAAGCCGTATGTTTCATTCGGGCTGAGTGGCACAACCACATCCGATTTGAGGCTATCTGCCAATTGGTTGAACAATTCATAAAATTCATAAAAACGCCCAATGGCATATTCGCGTTCTTGAATCAGGGTGACATGAAACAACCAGTCAGATGTTTGCAGATGTAACAATTGGCGCACCATCCGTTTGAGCGTCTCGGCTTGCGTGGCAGATGGATTGGGATAGTCTTGAACCGCCGTTTTCATCCGCGCTTCGGCTTGATGAATCATACGCCACATCCAAGCGGTTTCACCATTTTGCCACATGAAATGAGCGCCCCCATATCCCCATGAGCTTTCGGGGAGCGATATTGCCGATTTTGGTGGATGTTCGGCAAGATACGCGCTAGGGGTGGTCATTTGCACATCTGGATTATTTGCCAAATGACGCATCACCTTGCCCAACCATTGCACCCCTTCAAACCACCGATAACCGAGCAAATCCGATGGAAATGTCGATGCAACCAACCCCACCTCGCTCGATTCGTTATAAAATCCGCGTAAGGTATCGCCGATGATATGCACAAAATGTTCGGCATGTTGGTCTACTTTATACGATGCCCATTCGGGGTGATAATAATCTTTATGGATTAAATCCACTTTCGCGCCCGTCACCCGCCAATAACGCAATCCACCGGTACCGGATTTTTTGCGGAGTTCCCGATAATCAAAATCGCCCGGGTAGCCCCAGTCATTGCTCCAAACTTGTTGCCCTGTACGGTTATCGCGCCCAATGACGGCAACCCCCGAATGATGATTATCATCGTCCCCGATCCAATATGGACGCAAGGTTTTAACGTGTTTACGGAGTGGGATTTGCGTCATGATGGGGGTCATATAACGGCGTTTTGCCTCGCCGTATAATCCCAATACATCGCCAGAAGCCACCCCTATCGGTTGCCCCCCTGTGATAGGATGGGCTTCGGTGAAAAAATAACCCAGCCCCATATCGGCTAAAATCGCATCCATGCCTGGTTTATAGGCACATTCGGGCAACCAAACACCCCGCGGGGCGCTCCCAAAATGACGTTTATGCGTTTGGATGGCATAAAGCAGTTGCGCCCGTATGCTTTTTTCGTCTAATAAGGGCAAATAACCGTGTGTGGCGGTGCTGGTAAATATTTCGATAAACCCTTCATCTGCCAACGTCTTAAACGCGCCGATAAAATCACGATTGAAGCGCGTATTGAACGATTCGCGCAGGCGTTCATACCATGTTTTATACCACCCCGCCAGATATTTGCTGTGGGCATCGGGCGATTTTTCTGCAAAATAGACAACATCATATTCTGCGAAGCGAATTTTTTCTTGGAGGTAATTATCAAAATGGTCTAATAATGTGTTATTGGCGAATTGTTCGAGCAAGATCGATGTAAACCCAATCGCCAATCGATAGGGAATGGCATCATTTTTGAGGTCATATAAAGTATTCAGCAGGGGCAAATAGGTATCTGCGAGTGTGTCATAAAACCAAGTCGCGCCATAGTAACGGTGCGGGTGAACATGAGGCAAATGACTATGTAGCACAAATGTAAATTGTCCGATTGCACTCACAAGAAGAACTCCTCATAAATTATTTTCGATTAAACAGTCGTCACCGACTTGAACCCATTGTAACGCTAATATGAGGGGGGTGCAACTTTTAAGCGGGTTGGATAATCGGCAAAATGCAAGTCATGGTTGTGCCAACACCAATTTCGGTTTTTAACACACTGACATACCCACCATGCGCTTCGGCAACTTTGCGGGCGATGAATAACCCCTGCCCCAAGCCACGCGGGTCTATCAATTTACCCTGAGAATTACGCGGTTCACCTCGATAAAATTGCTCGAAGATATGTGGCAAATCTTTTTTAGAAATCCCGACCCCATCATCTATCACATCAATACGCATATAACGATGATCTTGTGCATCGATCCCCACCATGATGACCACATGCCCGCCGTTTTCGGTATAATTCACGGCGTTCTGGAGCAAATGCCCAAACGCCCAACGCAGACGTTGTTCATCTCCATTCACACGCAACGCCGATGAATCGCGTATCATCATCATCACCTCGACCCGTTTACGCTTGATATCGGGATTTGTGCCATTCACCACCGACCACAATAACGGCTCAATTTCGACCTCATCATGGCGAATATCAAACGTCCCCGCGCCCAATTCGGATACGTCCAACAATTCGACAATCATGCGGTCTAACACATCCACATTGCGGATGAGGGTTTCGAGGGGGCGTTGCATGGCATCTTTGTTATCGGTTGGCAAATGTTTGAGGACATCTGCCATGCCTTTAATCGCCGTCATGGGCGTTTTGAGTTCGTGCGAGAGCGCCGTGACAAATTGCGTGCGTAAACGCTCGGTGAGCGTCTCTTGGGTGACATCGCGCAACACAATCACCGTGCCGATACGCTCGCCTTTGTCGTTGCCAACCGCCGCCACTCGCGCCCCCAAAATGCGGTTGTTGACCTGCACGGTATTCCGCTCTGTGAATGGCACGACTTCCCCACCGAGCGCCGAGGATTGGCGGTAGGTGTCGAATAATTGCCCCAATTCGGTATCGCGGAAATTTTTATATTTGCCCAACAACTCACGGGCGGCATTATTCATAAAGACCACTTTGCCATCGAGATCTTGCATGATAATGCCTTCGGTGATGGTGGCGAGGATGCCATCGAGCCGTTGTATATCGCGTTGTTGCACCTGAATCCGCGCCTTGAGTTGCCGATTTTGCACCAGCGCCAACCGCGCACGCTCAATCTTCGCCTCTAATTCAGCTTTACGGCGCAGGCGGGCTTCGCGTTCACTTTCGATTTTGGCACGTTGATTCATGTTCGTAAACAAACGACTAAAGAGGCGTTCTGTCGCCGCACCCAATTGATTGATGCGCCGTAAAACGCCTCCAACGGCTTCGGCTTGCTCATGCGTGTTATCGCCCATACCTATCGCCTAAGATTGAGACGAATCTTTGGGTGGTTCTTCTACGGACGGGGGCGGTGTGGTATCGGCTTTAGGTGTCTCATCCGTAGCGAGTTTATCGGGTTTAGATGGTCGCGTAATGGCGGTGGCATCGACAGGTTTGGGTGTCACCTCGGCAGTGGTCAGCGTTGGCGGCGGTGATGCCACAGGTGTCAATGTTGGTGGTGGTGATACGGGTGTCGGCGCTGGCGGTGGTGCTACGGGTGTCGGCGCTGGTGGTGGTGTGGATGTTGGAATAGTCGGCGCGGAGGCGGCAACCTCTGCCTTCTTGCGATTGATAATGTCATATAGCACGGTACGCAAGCGGTCAAAATCGGGCAGTGGCTTGTTAATCACCGCATCGACACCAAAATCTTTTTTCATCTGATTCATCTCATCTTCGCTCATGACGAAGGCGGTCATCAGCACAATCGGAATATCTTTCAGTTTATCCACTGTGCGGATGCGTGCCGCAATTTCATTGCCCCGTTTACCGGGCATCCGAATATCCATCAACGCAAAATCGGGCATTGGGCTGGTATATTGCCCCGATTCTACCGCATCTAACCATTCCCACGCCTTCTGTCCACTTTCGTATGCCAGTGGGGTGTTGCCCCATACCTGACACATCATGGAAACCAGACTGCGAATATCTGCTTCATCTTCGACGATTAACCAGTTCAAGTCGAGTCGCTCCCTGTTGGATATAATTTGATTTTTATTATAACCCTAACATGGCATAATCCAAAAGTTTTTTTCTGAGATTTCTTAAAATTCGCCATATTTCCCTGATTAAGGTAAACTTTTTGTTGTATCATAGTACAAGTTATGTAGGACAACATGGAAAAGTGAGGAAGCCTCTTGTCTACTTGGATGGTTGTAGAAGATGAGCCAGATATTTACGAAGTGTTGATGGCGATGTTTGGGATATGGGGCATAGATGGTGTCGCTTTTGTCGATGGCGAAGAAGCGATGGCGTGGATAGAAGATGTGGATAATAAGCGTTTTCAGGGTGAATTGCCTGAATTAGCCTTGTTGGATATTCGCCTGCCCGGTCAAATTCAAGGTCCCGATGTTGGGGAACGCATCCGCAAAAGTCCATTGCTCAAAGATGTGGCAATTGTATTCGCCACCGCCTACAAACTAACACCCGATGAAGAAAAAGCCATTACAGATAGAACCCAAGCCGATAAACTGATTTATAAACCCTTGCCCAAATTTGCCGAATTGCAAAAATTACTCGAAGATACCATTACTAATCGTCGGGCATCACAAACATCAGAAACACAGCCGAAAACACCTTAACATTGGTCTTTCATCATTTGAGGAGCGACTTGTATGCGAAATGTGTCTCCTGCCAAAGCGTTGCTCAGACGCTCACAGCTTTTACTGCAATTCGCCTTTGTATTCATCACAGGTGGGATATTTTTAGGCGTGGTCGGATTGGCGTTGTATGCCATCCCTGTATCGGGCGCGGGTGAAGAAATTAACCCCATCGTCAATTTAGGGCGGTTGATGATGTTGCTCGGTGGCGCGGCACTCTTCCTCATCGGCGCGGGGATGGTCATCCGTGCCGTGACATGGAAAACCGATAACGATCTCGCTATGATGACCGCCAAAACCATCATCGACCAAATTGACGATAGATATACATTTATCCGCAATATCAATAGTCGCCCCGTTGGTTATGTCGATGCGTTACTGGTCGGACCGGGCGGTGTGATGGTGTTCCGCATCACCGATATGGTCGGCAAATTTTTGAATGAACGGAGCAAATGGCTCAAGCGCACCAATAATCAATGGCGTATCAACCTGACCAACCCCACCCAAGACGCGCTCGATGATGTCAAAAGTGTGCGCGATTATTTGGTCAAACATAAACTCGAAGATGTGCCTGTGTATGGCATTGTCGTCCTCACACAACCCGAAGACAAGGCGTTATTCAAGACCAAAGACCCCGTTCTGCCTGTGGTGTATTTGCATGAATTATATCCGCGCCTGCGCGAAGGATTTTTGGCAAAAGAGCGCATCACCAATCCTAAGACTGTGGATACGGTGGTGAAATTGTTTTATAAGACGTAGAAATAGGGGATTCAAAAACCCAAGTAGCATCTTACCAAAGGATATATTCATGAAACGCATATTTATCACAGGGGGGACTCGTGGTTTGGGGTTAGAAATGGTGCGTCAATATGCCCAACAAGATAATGTGCATATTTTCGCCACCTACCGCGATGAACATCATGCTCACGCTTTACAATCGCTTGCCCGTCAACACGCCCCACACATCGACCTCGTGCCGTTGGATGTCTCGGATGAGCAATCCATCAACAATCTCCCGAAACATATCGAAAACAAGACAAACGGGTTAGATATTCTCATCAACAACGCCGCCATTAACCCCAAAGATGACACGCAAACCATCGGCAATTTGGGCATGGAGGGCTTTTTGCAGGTGTTGCGCGTGAATACCGTTGCGCCTGCCCTCATCGTACAAAGCCTGTTGCCGTTTCTGAAATCGGGACACAACCCGCGCATCATTAACATCTCATCAGATATGGCATCGCTAGAACATCGCACTTACGGCGGGTCTCATGCCTATTGCGCCAGCAAAGCCGCCCTGAATATGATTTCACGCGGATTAGCATCCGATTTAGCCCCGTATAACATCATCGTCTTGGCGCTTGACCCCGGTTGGGTGCGGACGGATATGGGCGGGCAAAATGCGCCCCTTTCACCTGAAGATTCAATCTCAGGTGTGATTAAAGTGATTGATGGACTGACCATGCGCCAAAGTGGGCATTATATGAATTATCGTGGAAAGAATTTGCCATGGTGAGCGCCCATTTGCTACTCGCCCCTGTCGGCGCGGGCAAAACCGAATTTGTGCTGAACGAATTGCATCGTCAATTCAAGATGAATAAATTCGCCCGCATTTGGATATTACTAGCGACTCAACGCCAAGAGGTGGCATTGCGCGAGCGCCTGTTTTCGCATCATACCACCAGCGCCTATTTTAACATCGAATTTTTCAATTTTTCGGGGTTGTATCAACGCATCCTCGATATGGCGGGCAATCCACAACGGCTCATCAAACCCACCGAAAAACGCATTTTGTTGCGCCATATCATCCAAACCACTGCGCTGAACGTGTTCGCGCCTGTGGCACACACCAACGGCTTTATCCACATTCTCGACAACTGGATTCGGGAGCTGAAGCAAAATCGCGTTTTTCCTGATGATTATCAGCGTGTGGCGCAAGCGCCACGAGAGCGCGACCTCGCCGAATTGTATCAGGCGTATCAACACGCGCTCATCACCTATAACCTGATGGATGATGAGGGGCAAGGTTGGCTGGCTGTCGAAACGCTGGAAAATCACCCCGATCTCATCCGCAAAGCGGGTTTAGATGCGCTCATCGCCGATGGATTCGACCAATTTTCGCACACCCAAACCGATTTATTGGCGCGACTCGCACAACATACCCCGCAAACACTCATCACCCTGACGCAAGTCACAGGCAGAGAAGCCACCATCGGCAGGCGTTTTTCTGGCGCAAAAGCCGATTTAGAACGCGCCTTTGGGCGCATCGGCGCATCGTTACACACCTCACAAATCGGCGCACCGCCAACATCGAAACACGCCGATTTAACGCACCTCATCCACCATATCTTTTTACAAAACAGCCCCAAACGGGCGTTAAGTGGGGGCATCACCTTTTTAGAAGCCCCTACCCAAACCGAAGAAACCGCCCAAGCCCTGCGGCATATCAAAAAATTATTGCTCGGTGGCGCGAAGCCCGATGACATCCTCATCACCGTGCGCGATTGGGAACACTATCGGCGACCGTTACGGGCGTATGCCGAACAATATGGCTTGCCGTTGGTGTTACATCACGATGAACCCCTCGCAGAAACCCCGTTTGTCATGACCTTGACGGCGCTACTCGGATTATCCGAAGCCGATTTTCCGCGCAGAGGGGTACTAGACGCGCTCCGCTCACCGTATACCAACGGCGCGGGGTTATCTCCACAAGAAATAGATGCGCTCGAAGCGATTAGCGACCATCAGATGGTGCTGGGTGGGCATGAAGCATGGCTAAACGCCATCCGCCAAGCGGTTTATACCCCACCTGATGAGGCGGAATGGGATGATGAATCACGACCACCGTATACCATTTCATCCGACCAAGCGATTTACCTAGAATCACGCTTATCGCGCTTTTTTGGGATGATTACCCCGCCCGAATCGGCAACGTTAGAAGCGTATATCGCGTGGATAGAAAACCTCATTGGCGCGGATAACTTACCTGATGTGGATGATGAAGCCGATGATGTATCCGCTACAGATGACGACAGCCTGAATATGCTGATGGGTATCAGACAGGGTAGCCCCGATTGGTTGGCGCGGGATTTATTGGTGGTGGATGCGGTCAAGCGATGTCTGCACGATTTGTTATTCGCCCATATTCAAATGCGCCGTATCATCCCTCAGGATGATACGCTCACATGGGATGATTTTTATGCCCAATTCGCCGATAGCCTTGCGCGGAGCGTCACCGCGCCCCGTCCGAGCCGTACAGGGCGCATTTTGGTGACGACTGCTGTTGGTGGTCGCGGATTGCCTCATGCCCATGTGGTGATTTTGGGCTTGAGCGAAGGCATCTTCCCCGCCCCGATTCCCCAAGACCCGTTGTATCTGGAAAGTGAACGGATTCGGTTAAACCTCGCGTTGCCCAACAACCCGATTAAAACCCAAGCCGAAGCACGAGATGACGAAGGTGTCTTTTATGAACTCATCTGTTTGCCTACGCAATCGCTCATCCTCACCCGTCCCACGCTCAAAGACGGCAAAGAATGGCTTCCCAGTCCGTTGTGGCGTGGCGCAACCGCGTTATATACCAACGCCGAATCGCATATCCAAACGCATAAAATCGGGATTGGCAAAACGGTCAATCTCACCCACGCTGTGACGGTGGATGAAGCGTATACCGCGTTAGCCATCGGCTTAAACACAGGGGATGAATCGGTTTTGCCGATGGGCGCGTGGCTCATCCAACACCATCCAGAGGGGTGGCAACATTTATTTGCTAGTCGGCAAATCGAGATGAATCGCGCACAGAAAAAACCAAACCGCTATAACGGCGTTTTGCAATCTGACCCCAACCGCGCCTATATCACACATTTATTGGGCAAAAATTATGTGTGGAGCGCATCCCGTCTGAGCGATCAAGGGGTGTGTGGTTTCCGATTTTTCGCCAAGCATCTGCTCAAATTATCAGAACGCAAAGAACCACAAGCAGGCATGGATGTCTTACAACGCGGGTCGTTGTATCATGCCATTTTAGAAGCGGTTTATGGCGAATTAAAAAAATTAGGCATCAGCATATCGCCCCACACCTTGCCCACCGCGCAGGCATTATTAGAGGGCATCGGCACGACCATTTTAGACGATGCCCCACAACAATTCGGATTTGCCCCTACCCCCCTATGGGAAGAGGAAAAACGCAACATCTTGCAAAAATTACATCGCTATATCGAGACCGATTTCGCCCCAGAAAAAGATATTTTCGCCGACAAATTGGGCTTATCAGGAATTCGCACACCCTATCGGCTCGAAGCGCGGTTTGGGTTTGATGATAATCCGTTTTGGCTCAATCTAGGCGCTGACATCGGCAACATTCGTGTGCGCGGTATCATTGACCGCATCGATAAAATCGGCGACAAGCTGGTGGTGATGGATTATAAATCGGGCAGTGCCGAAATTAAGCCCCAAGAAATTAGCGATGGACGCAATTATCAGATGTTGATTTACCTCAAGGCGGCGCAAGCTATCGCCCAAAATCATCCCGTTGCGGGCGGATTTTTTTGGCATTTGGGCGATATGAAAGGCAAGGGGGTGATGAACTTGGGTGATGAAAATACGCAAACCATCATCCAAGACGGGATGCGCCACTTGACGCATCAAATCGGCGCATCCCGCGAGGGTAATTTCGCCGTAGATCCCAATAAACCACAAAAAGGTGGGATGTGTACCCGTTATTGCGAATTTAGCAAATTGTGTCGTCATGCCCGCACCACCGATGAGGATGAAGCATAATGTTCACATTCACACCCGCACAGGCAATCGCCATTAAAGAACACACAAAAAATGTTATCGTATCGGCAGGCGCAGGATCTGGCAAAACGCACGTCCTCGTGGAACGCTTTTTAGCCTTGCTCGAAGATAACCCATCATGGCACTTGAATAACATCGTGGCTATCACCTTCACACGCAAAGCCGCCGATGAAATGCGCGATAGGGTGCGCCAAAAATTAGAAAGTCGCTATCACCAAGCCATCGCCGAAAATAAGCCCGATATGGCAGACCGTTGGGCATCGTGGCTCGGCGAAATTGACGGCGCACAAATCGACACCATCCACGGCTTATGCGCCAATTTGCTCCGCGCCAACTTCGCCGAAGCGGGGTTAGACCCCGAATTTGAAGTCTTAGACGAAATTCAAGCGGGTTTATTGCTCGATAGCGCCATTCAAAAGGCGCTGGTGACGCTCAAATCCGAACAGCCGCCCGCGCCCGAATTGGATTTATTCGCATTATATGGCGAAAACAACGTGTTCGAGACCATCCGCAATCCAAGTTTGTTGGCGATGATGCTCGAACCGATTGACGATAACGATACCATCATCCATCAGTGGATAGATATTCACAGCGCCCATTTCTTAGATCAAGCCGATAAACTTGGCGTGCATCATCAATATAGCGATGATGAACGGTGGGATTTGCTGATGACCGTCATTGATACGCTACAAAACGGGACAGATTATGACGAAAAAATGCGCCAGCTACACGATTTAGCCAGTTTGAATTTTACAAAAAATCGTATCAAAGATTCGACTATCAAATCTATGCTGATGACCATGCGTGATAGCGCCAAAGATTTTCGTGATGATTGGCAAAAACTCCAAGATAGCCTGATTCATGACGATGAAGCCCAAGGTGTACAACGTTTATGGCTCAATCTGATCGGGCGGGTAAAAAGTGCGTATGAATCGCTCAAAACAGACCTCGCCGTGTTGGATTTTGACGATTTAGAGACGCGCACCCATGCCTTACTGCAAAATCCAGACATCATCACGCGCTATCGGCATCGAGAGATTATGCACCTGATGGTGGATGAATTTCAGGATACCAACATGACCCAATGGGGCATCATCGAGGCGCTTGGTGGTGGCGATGCCACCCATATCACCTTCTTGGTCGGGGATGATAAACAGAGCATTTACGGCTTTCGCGGCGGTGATGTGAGCGTATTCAACCGCGTCAAATCCAAAATTATCGGCGCACAGGGCGAAAATCCCGCCCTGACGACTTCGTTTCGGACGCAATCCTCGCTCATCGAATGGTTTAACCGATTTTTTAGCCAAGTTTTAACCGTCAATCCATATATGCCCGCCTTCATCCGCGATTTTCAGGTTGGGTATGGCGATAATATGGAGGCAAATCGGCAATCGCAGTATGACCATCTCCCTGTGCGGATGCTACTCATCAACGACCACACCGTAGACGATGCCGAGACAAAATTATCATCCGATGAACGCCGTGAATGGGAAGCGATGGCGATCGCCGATGAAATCCAAGAAATTATCGCCCAACGATTACCTGTGTGGGATAAAGAGGCAAAAACTTATCGTCCTGTGCAATACCGCGACATCGCCATTTTGTATCGGAGCATGACGCATATCAACACCTACGAAGATGCGTTGCGCGTATTCGGCGTGCCATTCATCACGGTGGCGGGTAAAGGGTATTATAACCGTCAAGAAGTGTGGGATTTAATCAATCTGCTCCAAGCGGTATATAATCCGTATGACGACTTGGCGCTGGTCTCGGTGTTGCGTTCACCCCTATTTCATATCAGTGATGATGCGTTGTTGATGATGCGCGTGTACGCGGATGAGCATCAAATTGCGTTTTGGGATGCGCTTTTACGGCACGCCGATATACCCGATATCCCCCCCGCCGATGCGAGCCGCCTCGCCCAAGCCGATGCGCTCATCACCGAATTACGCGGTCAAATTGGCAGGCGCACATTGGGCGATGTGTTGCGTCATGCTGTATACGAGACGGATTATTTAGCAATAATGAGCAGTCTGCCCGATGGCGATAGACGGCGCGGGAATATCGAAAAACTCATCGAAAAAGCCAGTACCGCCACATCGTTATCGCTAGGCGAATTTGTGGCTTATTGGCGCAACTTGAACGATAAAGAGGTGCGCGAAGGCGATGCACCGCTCGAAATCGGCAACGCGGTCACGTTGATGACCATCCACGCCAGCAAGGGGTTAGAATACCCTGTGGTATTCATCCCCAACGCGCAAAGTGGCGATAAAGCCGATTACACGCCTGTGATTTACGAAGCGGGTGGCACATTCGGATGTAAATTGATGATAAATGGTGAAGCCGTTAGTACACTCGGTTATCAATGGGTGAACTTATTGAACAAAGAACGCGCCAAAGCGGAATCGTTGCGCCTCTTGTACGTAGCGACCACCCGCGCAGGCGATTATTTATATATCAGTGGGTTGGTGAATCAGAAAAAAGGCGGGATTAGTTATGGATATGCGGGCGGGTGGCTCAAATTGGTCATCGAAACGCTGAATCTGACCGATACCATCCACGCCATGTTAGGAGCGCATACATCCTCTGAAATGGTGGATGATACGCAAATTATGCTACCGCAAAATCGCCCAACACCCGCACGTCAAATCACCCACCAAACCGATTTATGGAATCCCAATTTAAGCCGAGTATCCCCTGCCCCATTGCCGTTATTGGACGCTGTGATTATCGAAACAACCGCCCCTGCCAAACATTTATCCGCGACCACCCTCGCCGATTTAGGTGGCGCAGAACAAGCAAATCAGCATCGTGACATCTTCGCCCAACGCTTCCGCCAACGGGTTTTTCATGATGCGCCAAATCGGATTCACCCCATTTCAACTGAAAGTGACCGCACCCGTTCTCGCAAAATCGGCGAGGTGGTGCATGAAGCCTTACGTCATGGTCATTTGCCCAGCACCACACAAAACGAGAATTTACGCCTCATCCTCGAAAATTATGCGTGGCGATTTGGTGTGCGAGAAAATGTAGAAACAGTCATCGAAAAAGCACTCGGATTATTGGCTCAATTTGAAAATAGTCCGGTTTATACAGCGATTAAAAGCGCCAGCACAATCTATCGTGAATTGCCATTTGTATTCCATTGGGGCGAGCATATCATTCATGGTGTGATTGATGTGTTGTGTCAAACCGAGAACGGTTGGACAGTTTACGATTATAAAACCAGCACCGTCCCCAATGGCGATTATAAAGCACACGCCACGCGCTATCATCTGCAATTGGCAATTTATGCCCATGCTGTCGAAAAACATATCGGCATTTTGCCAGACGCTTATTTGTATTATATCCGTTATAATCAGATTGTGACGGTATCCGCGCCGATTTTACAAGCAGAATTGGCGACCACGTTAACAGACCGAATTTTGAACATGGAGCAATAACCCACGATGATAAAACGACTCATTGGCACATTGCCCGATTGGGCGCAAAAAAGCCATCCACACGTCCGTTATTTGGCATCTGCCGAACACAAACCGAGTCGGGTAGCACGACTCATCGGATTTGTATCTTTGCTCATTATTTTTGGCGTGTTTGGGTTACTCGGATTCGCCAACGCCAGCACCTTCTTCCAGAGCAATCCATTTGATTTGCCGTTTAGCATGTTCATATTTGAATTTTTATTTTGGGGTATATTGATTTTACAGGTGGGTTTATCTATCGCGGCATTGTTGCCACCCATCAGTTTTATCGCCACAGAAAAAGCCAAACAGACATGGGATGGCATCCGCACCACGCATCAGGGCATCGCCCTGCTGATTCGTGCGCGGTGGTCGGTAGCCGTATTCCATCGGCTACGCCCTGTGTTGATTTTGTTGTGGGTGGCACGGGTGATCTTGATTGGCGGGTTGCTCTATGACCTGACAGGATTCGGTGGCGAATATTTGAGCAGTTTATCCGCCAACATCACGCCAAAACTCGACCAACCAATTGTGTTATTGTTGGTGGTGATGGGCATCACCGCCAGTTTGCTCATGCCCCTCACATCGGTTGGCATCAGCACGGCGCTCGGATTATGGCTCTCGACATGGGTGAAAAAACGGGTTTATATCGCCTTACTCCAAACGTTGTTGGTGATGATTCAAGCCATCATCGCGGGCGGATTCGCCATCTTATTTTTGAGCATCCGCGATGAGCAACTGGTGAACCAAATTTTATCCACAGACAGTTCACAATATATCACGCCATGGGTATTATGGTTATTATTATTGGGATTTGCCATCTTTGCCGATTGGGGCATGACCTTTTTATATTTGGGCTTATTCGCAGGCATAGTATGGGCAAAAATCCCCTACGGCATCTTTTTGGGCGCAGGGGCATTGGCGATGGTCTTCATCCAAGCATTTATGACCGATAGGCTGGTGGCATGGACGATTAAACGGGCAGAGCAACTCGAATAGGCGTGGCTTAAAGCGCCTTTTCTGAAATGATATACATGGCGGTGGCGGAATTGGTCGCTAGTGGCACATTATGCGCGTTGCAAATCCGCATCAGGCTTTGAATATCGGGGTCGTGTGGATGTTTACCCAAGGGGTCTACGAAAAAGAATACCGCCTCGACTTTGCCTTCTGCCACTTGGGCGGCAATTTGGGCATCGCCACCAATCGGACCCGATAACATGCGCGTCACTTTTAATCCACATTTATCCGCCAAAAGTGAGCCTGTGGTGCTGGTGGCGATCAGTTCATAGCGTTCCAACACATCCTTAAAGCGCAAGGCAAACGCCACCATATCGGCTTTTTTGCCATCATGGGCGATGAGCGCCAACGTCTTTTTTTCGTCTGTCATATCCACGAATCCATTTTTTATAAATAGGTCGGTATTTTTAGGGCAAGTCTATGCAAAATTCTCGTGATTTGTTTAGCGGACTTCTAAAGTCGACTCGCTAGGGGTTTTGAACCCCTAGCGAGGTAGACACGACTATTCTTTCACCTGCAAATTCCGCAAGGTGTTGATGATGTTGGTCTGTTCCAGATTACGGCGAATATTTTCACGGGCATCACTGAGCAATATGTTCAGTTGTACCAAATCGGGGTAGACCTCAGATGGAAGCGGATCGGTAGGGGTAAAATTACGCCAAAGTTCGGTGCGAATCACGCGCCCAGATTCCTCTTGGGCAATTTCCCAATTGGTGATGTAATCGGTCTGTTTTGAATCGAGTTGGTTCGGTGTATAAGCGCGAGTGCCAAATTCTTCGACTTGGACGATATAAAAACCAATCCGTGTTTCGATGGGACCGAGAATATCGCCCACCTCAACCCCTTCGGCAAAAACGGCTTCATCAACCTCTGCGCGGACAGCATCCTCAGCAATATATAAGCCACGTAATTGACCATCAGTAAAAATGGCTAACGTATCGCCTTCATATCCCCGCGCAGACGGGTCGATCGAGAGTTCATACGCCAACGCGCCAAAATCTTCACCATCGTTGATGCGTTGGATGATAGCTTCGGCTTCGGCTTGGGTATTGACCAAAATATGACTCGAATTCACTTGCGATGGCGATGCGGTTTTCGATTCGACACGGAACACCACCCAACCCCGCGGGGTCTCGAAGGGACCAGCGAGCGCACCCTCATCTGTATTAAAAAGGATGGTGGCAATCTCTTCACCAAATTGTGAGATAACCGCAGGACGCTCTAACGGGTTGAGTAACCCACCGTTGCGTTTGCTGGCGGTATCTAACGAGAACCGTGTGACCAAATCGGTGAATACCGCGCCGTCATTGAGCAATTGGAGCGCGATATTGGCTTCCTCTTCGGTCGCAAGTAAAATTTGGCGTAATTGAACTTGTTCTGTTAACTCACCAATTTCATTCACGCGGATGACATGATAGCCAAATTGGGTCTGAATGGGTTGTTGAATTAACCCAACAGGGTTATTAAAAATGGCGCTATCAAATTCGGGGACAAATTGCCCCTGACGGACAAAGCCCAAATCGCCACGATTGCCCGCCGCATTGTTATCGACAGTCACATCGGCGAGGACGGTCATGAAATCTTCGCCATTATTGAGGCGTTCCATGACAGCTTGCGCCAATTCTGCATCGCGCACACGGATATGACGGGTGCGGACGGCGGGTTGGTCTTCGGCAATATATTCTGCCTTAAGTGCCTCTTGTACTTTGTTATAGGCAACGCGCCCGACCACAATATTTTCGAGCGTTGCCTCAGAGATGCCCGATGCCCCCATCACAAACGCCACATAATTGGCTTTTTGAGTGGCAAAATCATCTGGAAAAACACATTCTTCAGCCAGTTCGATCTGCAAAATGCCCGCCCACATCGTATCCCGGTCACATTGGGTGATTTCGATATTGCGGGCAGTGGCTTCTTGGCGATACAGTTCTTCTAAAATCATCGTCCGATACATCTCGGCGGGGAATTGATTTTTATCTGCCAGAAGATTGACGACATTCACAATCGCCATCGCATACTGGTTTTGTGGGGATTGTAAATCCAATACGACAGGTCCCTCTTGAGCAACTAACCCCTCAAAGGCGCGATAATAACGCACATACTCATAGCGTAAACGGGTTGCATACTCACCAAGCGTGATGTCGGTCTCGCCAATTGTCGCCACCACTTGGCTTAAATCGACCCCTTCGGGGGTCACAAATTCGAGTTGAGGAATTTCTGGGGGGGGTGCTGGGGTTTCTTCTTGTCCCATGACCACACCGACCATGCTCATGAGCATGATTATCACAATAAACAGAGTTGTTTTTGTCAAGCGCATAATTTTTCTCCATCAAGTTGATGTGTCAAAACACCGCTATAGGATAGCGCAAATCATCATAAATACCTATCCCAAAATGAAGCACCGTTTCAAATGTTGGTAAATGGCTAGAAATTCGTTTTTATCGTATCAATCTGGCGAAATTAATTCTATTGCCGTTGCGAAAATGTTAAAAAAAGTGGTACACTATGAAAGAGCATTCAAACAATTGATTATACACGCCCGTGCATCGGGAGGACTTATTATGAAACGTAATATTTTGGTTGTGGATGACGAAATAGGTGCATTAACCCTCATTGGCATTATGTTAGAACGTGGCGGATTCAGTGTATTAAAAGCCAAAGATGCGACCACCGCTTTAGCCGTTTTAGATCAAAACACACCCGATATGATTATTTTAGATGTGATGATGCCCGGTATGGATGGTATCGAATTGTGTCGCGTGATTCGCAACCGCGAAACGACCGCCGACACCCCCGTCTTGATTTTATCGGCACGCGGCGATGCCGAAAGCGTCATGCGTGGGATGGAAGCAGGCGCAAATGATTATTTGCCCAAACCTATTTTACACCACGACCTTGTATCAAAAGTCCGCGCCATTTTAGAAGGCGTACCAAGCTAATACAGTCACTTTTTGTGATACGATTATCCTTGCCCGCATCAGGGCGCGTTTTATGCGCCCTTCATCGGTTTGCATCTTCACCCCTCACCATATAATTCCCGATACATGGCATAATTGTTGTAAATGCGTTGAATATACAGTTGTGTACTGCTGATAGTGATAGCAGACATGAATCGGTCGGGATCATTCCCTGCAATTTGAAGCCATGCCATCGCCCTACCCGGTCCGGCATTATATGCCCCAAGCGCCGCATACACATTGTAATCAAATAACCGCAATTGCTCTGCCAGATAAAACGCCCCAAATTCGATGCCCGCATACGGACGGAATAAATCGCTGTGTTGATAATCGCGCCAGTTCAGTTGTTGCGCGATATACTCCCCTGTCGGTGGGATGACTTGCGTCAGACCTTTTTCACCCGCCGCGGCGGTGGCATACGTCTCGAAGAAACTTTCGTGTCGGATGAGTGAAAACATCAACAGGGGATCGAAGTTATAACGTTGCGCCGTATTCACCACCACATCTCGATAATAGACAGGAAAACGCAAGCGGGCGATATAGGCGGGCGCATCCAATGTCGCCACGCCTGCCGTGATAAGGACGTTGGCGGCGGCAAAAATGGAGGGACGATACGCTCCCAAAATGTTCATATACACCGCCAATTGATACGATGCCAACGCATCTGTACTATAGGCGTTTATCACCTCATCAAATTCGTCTTGGGCTTCATCCACAATTCCCAACGCCCATAATTCACGCCCACGCACAATACGCGGGTCTTGCTCTAATTGTGGCGATAGCACCCATAACGGACTGGGTTGGGTGATGCCAAACCTAGAGCGAAGCCAATCTTCCGCTTGGGTGACATCGGCTAAAATATCAAATTCAAATTGATATTGCGCGGGTGGGGTAAATGGCGCACGCCCCGCCAAAATATCTCGCGCACGCGCCGCATAATATGAATTGGGAGATGTACTCACCACCTGATTAAACGCGGTTTGCGCCGTATTTTGGTCGCCCCGCGCAAAAGCTAAGCGCCCCACTTGTAGATAAGCATCGGCACGATCATCGGCGCTGGCGGTGGGGATGGTGGCAATTCGGGCGAAAATTGTCTCTGCGCCGAAGGTATCGTTGATCGTCAGCAAAGCATTGGCGGCAATCTGTAACCCGCTAATGGCTTGTGTGGTATTGGGATACGCATCCGCGAGGCGCAAAAAGACATCCCGCGCCTCGGATGGGCGCTCTGTGGTGGCATACAAATATCCTGCCCGCCACAACGCTTCGGCGGCAGTCTCTGATAAATAGCCAAAATTCTGCGCGATACTCAAATACTCGGCAATCGCACCATCTATGTCTTGAGCGATAAATTTGGTGCGCCCCTGTTCGAGCAAGCCGTTGCCAAAAAGCGGATCGTTAGGATACTGGGTCGTGATGGTCTGAAACGCGACCTTCGCCGCCTCAAAATTGCCCAACGCCCGATACGATATGCCCAAATAGAGGTGCAAATCGGCGGGAATATCTGCCAATTGCGCTTCAGTGGTATAGGTGTTGAAAGCAATCACCGCATTTTCGTAGTCTTCGTTAAAATAATTGACCAACCCGCGCCGATAATTATTCAACGGTTGCCCATTTTGCGTCAGGATTTGCATGGCGCGATACGCTTGTGGGCTTTCTGGATATTGGTCAAAGACTTGCGTCATCCGAATTGTCCCACGCGCCATATCGCCCGAATTGATGAGGGCTTCGGCGGCGGCATAGGCGATTTGTGCGCGATACGCCGTATTTTGGGCGAACTCTAAAATTTTATCGTATTCCGCCACCGCGAGGTCAACTTCACCCCGCGCCAAATGCAACCGCGCCACCCGTTCATGCAAAGCCGCTTGCGATGTGATGTAGCGTGCCGTCTCTGCCGCACGAATATAACTGGCATAAGCGGCATCGGTCTGCCCCAGATTCACTTGAGCATCACCAATGCGTTCATACACATAACTATCAATCAGATTAGGGCGAATTTGCAAGTAAAGCTGATAATCGTTAATCGCCTCTTGCCACATCGAAAGCCCCATATAGGCATCCCCGCGCATGAAATAGGCTTGTGCGCCCCGAAAATCGTTGGGGTATTCGCGGATGAGGATGGTCAATGGGTCTATGGCGTAATTAAATAAGCCCTCGCGCAAGGCGGCGCGTCCCATACCATAGGCGGCTTCGGCGCGGATTTCGGATGGGATGGTGTTTGCGCGTTCTAACAGGGCTTGATAGGCATAAACGGCATTTTCAAAATAGCCATCCAGCCAATACCGATTCGCCACCTGAAGCGCGATTTCGGGGGGCATATCGGGCGTGGGGGTGAAGGTCGGTTGGAGGGGTTGCGCCGATGCAACGCTCACCACAGGCGGGGTGTTGGTCACGACAACAAAGGTCACATTGTTATTGTTGGGTGTGGCAGGCGAACAGGCGACAAGGATGATGAGCGAGATAAGCAACCACATCGATTTGAGATTATTTGAAGAGCGCATGATATTTTTCATATCCCGATTATGACCGAATATTACCCGTTATCGCAAGGGGATTATTGGGTGATATGCCTACGAATGCGGTTAAATCACCTTCCATAACAACGGCACGAGCATTTCCCATGCCGATAACCCTGCATGAAAGCTAAAAACCTTATCCTCTGGACGCGGAATATCGGCATGGCGATACGTCGGGCGCGGGATAGCGATTAAATCACCAATGCGATGCTTCACCTCTGGGTGATGGTCGCCTATCCCAAATAACCCCGCATCTAACGCCGTCTCGGATGGAATCAGGGCAATATTATCACCAAATAATTGTTTACTCAGTCGCATAGCATTCTCACGTTGACCATCGCGCAAATACACATACGAAAAACGCACATCCCCACCAAAGAACATCCGAAATGTGTCATAAAATGCAAAATTTTCGGGCGCATTGAACCGAATAGCATTCGGCGCGTCTTGATGTCCGTGATCTGCCACACATAAAAACAGGGTACGACCATCGGCAATTTCGAGGTCAGTGACGATCTGATGCAATCGGCGCAATTGATGTTTGATTTCGGCGGATGTTTGTGGCGATATGGCATGATAAAAATGTGAGAGTTGGTCTATGTTGTGGTTATACATGCTCACGTAGGCTTTTTGTCCGCGTGTCTGATGCAACACATGGCGAAATTGCCCCCACATATCATCAAAGCCTAAATTTTCTGTGATATGCTCGACACCGGTATGCAACATTCTGGATAATCCACTCCCGATTAAGCTATACAACGCGCAAAGATGCGTCGGCACACCATTTTGAGCGAGGCGTTGCGCCAATGTCGGCACACCAGTGAAGTGGGTTGGGTCTATACCCCACGATTCGAGGATACCACTGGGCAAGTTGCCCATTTGGGGCTTAAAGTGCAATACATTGCACATCATCGCTAATTCAGGCAAAAACAAAACTGTCCCCATCACGCCATGTTGGGCGGGTGTCGCACCCGTCCACAGGGTATTTAGGGCGGCGACTGTCGTCGAAGGCGCGGTGGATGTGAGCGGAATCGCGCCACGCCCATCGGTCAATTGATGGACTAAATCGGCGACTTCGGGGTCGTGTTCGATGAGATGTCCCAAGCGAAAATAGCCTAATCCATCGGTGATATACAACACCACGCG
>DAOTVP010000107.1:0-57963 GCA_034436155.1 Anaerolineae bacterium | reverse complement strand
AAACGCCAACGCGCAGGTTGGGATAACAAGTATTTAGAGAAGATTGTTTGTTTATAAAGATTTGATATGCGATTGCCCTATGATCATCATGGATTTGATGCTTGCAAATGGACAATCGGGATATAATATTATAGAGAAAATTCGCCAAGAGCCGCAATTTGCTAATATCCCTGCTGTTGTCGTGAGCGCATCTGACCCCACTATCGAGATGAACAAAGCGCGAGACAGTGGTTTTCAAGGATATATTCCCAAACCGATTAACAATTATTCATTTGCCAAAATCATTGCCGCTATTATAGGTGGTCAACAGGTTTGGGGAGATGATTTTAGTGAACATGAATATCAGTCATATGAAGGATAATATAGGATGAAAAAGTTTACAGGTAAGACCGCGCTCGTTATTGAAGATGATGAAACCAGCATTAAAGTCATGGTACAATTGCTCAAATATGTCGATGTGACCAGCACCGTTATTCATGATAATTACGACATGGAAGCCCAATTACAAGCTGTGCCTGTCCCCGATGTCATCTTTTTAGACCTCGAAATGCCTCAATCCAATGGTTATAGTGTGCTAGAGTATATCCAACGCCAACCTCGCTTGGCGAATGTTCCTGTAGTGGCATACACCACCCATACCAGTCATGTCAATATGGCACAAAAAGCCGGATTTCATAGCTTTATGGGCAAGCCAATAGATGGTCAAATGTTCCCATTGTGGATGGAAAAAATCTTCAACGGTGAACGGGTTTGGGAAGTGCCTCACTGAGGTATTTGTTTACCACTATGGGGTGGGTGACATTTTTTGAATATGCTGGCTGAGATTGTATCGTTATAATCCCCTAATCCCCGTTGCATGTGTTATAATAGTGGGATAATTGGAAAGGATGTTGATTCATGTCGATTATAACACATCCTCAAATGGCATGAATAAAAGAGAGACCCATCATGGATAAACTAACCCTCAGAAATGGCAAATTTGTCGATTCACACGGGCGCGAGGTGATGTTGCGCGGGGTCAACCTCAGTGGTAGCACCAAAACCCCACCCGATGAACCCTCGCAGATTGCCAATACTTTTAGCCGTCACCGCGAAGTGTCGTTTGTCGGTCGCCCGTTCCCACGCGAACAGGCACACGAACATTTCGAGCGCCTGCGCCATTGGGGATTTAACTGCCTGCGTTTTCTGACCACATGGGAAGCGATTGAACACACCGGATACGGTCAATACGACACCGAATATCTCGATTATTTCGCCGAGATGGTCAAATTGGCGGGCGAGTATGGCTTTTATGTGTTCATCGACCCGCATCAAGATGTATGGTCGCGCATGACGGGCGGGGATGGTGCGCCCGGTTGGACGCTAGAAGCCGTTGGATTCGATATTTCCAAACTCGACCTGAGCGAAGCGGCGATCACCATGCAACGCCGTTACCCCGATTATGGGCGCATGGTGTGGACGAACAACTATCACCGCCTTGCGTGTCGGACGATGTTCACGTTGTTTTTCGCGGGGGATAAATACGCCCCGCAAATCAAAATCGCGGGCGCATCGGCACAATCTTTTTTACAAAACGCCTTCATCAATTCGATTGCCCAAATCGCCATGCGCGTCAAAGATATGCCCCATGTGTTGGGCTACGGCGCGATGAATGAACCGAGCGGTGGCTTTTTGGGGCTAGATTCGCTGGAGAGCATCGGCGGATTTCCGCATCAGAATTTTCTACTCACCCCCGCCGAGAGCATCTTCATCGGCAGTGGCTTCACGCGCACACTCAAACGGGTCGAATCGCAAGGATTTATGACCATGCCCACCGATGACGATGTGGTGGTCAACCCGATGGGTATCTCTGCGTGGAAAACGCCCGACCATGATGTGTGGCGCAAAGTCGGCATTTATAACGTGGATAAAAAAGGCAATCCGTATATCGCCCGCGATTTTTATTTTAAGGGTAGTTCATTTTTACACGATGGCTTGTTGCCATTCATGAAAAATTTCATCACCAAAATTCGGTCTATCCATGCGGGCGCGATCTTGTTTGTCGAATCTGACCCGATGGATGTGCATAGCCTGCAACTCGACCCCAAAGAATGGGGTGATGTGGTGAATGCCAGTCATTGGTACGATGTGATGATGTTGATGAGCAAACAATTCAACGGCGAAATCGCGCTGGATATTAAAAATGCCACCCTCGCCGAAGGGCGTGATAATGTGGCGCGGATGTTCAAAGAGACCATCGCCGATTATACGCGCCTATCACGGGAACAGATGGGCGGTGCGCCGACACTCATCGGCGAATTTGGCTTGGCGTTTGATATGAACGATAAACATGCCTACAAAACGGGCGATTTTTCGATGCACGAATTGGCGCTCTCTATGTATTACGATGCGATGGATGCCAACCTCGCCCACACCACCCTGTGGAATTACACACCCGATAACACCAATCGCTGGGGTGATAATTGGAACGAAGAAGATTTGAGCATCTTCAGCCGTGACCAACAAATCGACCCATCCGACATCAACAGTGGCGGGCGGGCGATTAAAGGATTTTCGCGCCCGTATGTGGTGCGTGCAGGCGGTGATTTGCTATCCATGCGCTTCGATTGGCAATCGGGCGTGTTCGTCGCCGAGATTTCAGCGACTCCATCGGCTATCAGCGAAATTTATGTCCCACACATATGGTATCCGAATGGGATCGTGGTGGTGGTCAGCAGTGGCGAGTGGTCGCTGGATGGTCAGATGTTGCGCTGGAACAATCCGCAAGCGGGGCATAGCCAAATCACCATCATGCCCAAGAAAGGTTAACCCATGAGTATCGATTTTGGTAAGACGGCAGACGATTATAAAACGCATCGGCAGGGATTTACCCCTGCCTTTTTTGAATTTGAATGATCCCCATAATATCTCCACAATTTGCCGTTAAAATATAGATTAAGAGATGTTTATAGAGATTGGGGATGCCGACAATGCACACCACAACACCGACCCGCCTGTTGGTGGTAGATGATGATAAAGAGATTGTCCGTTTGCTTCGGGCGTATTTAGAACAAGCGGGATTTATAGTATTCACCGCGTATGACGGCGAGACTGCCTTCAACCTCATCCGCAGGGAGCGCCCGAGCCTTGTGTTGCTCGACCTGATGTTGCCCGATAGGGACGGGTGGGATATCACCAAAAAAATCCGCGCCGATAGCATCCTCGCCAACACGCCCATTATCATGTTGACCGCCCGTGTTGAAGATAGCGACAAAATTGTTGGGTTAGAATTGGGCGCGGATGATTATGTCACCAAGCCATTTAATCCGCGTGAAGTGGTGGCACGAGTGCGCTCGGTGTTACGGCGTGTGTCGAGTGGCACGAATCATAAAGAGAACCTGCTCACGGCGGGCGCGTTGGTGATGGATTTGTATCGGCGCGAGGTGACAGTCAATGGGGTGGTCATCGATTTAACCCCCACCGAATTTGAATTGTTGCGAACCTTGCTCGAAAATCCGGGTTATGCCTTCACGCGCTCCGAATTGATCGAACGCAGTTTGGGCTATGAATACGAAAGCCTAGAGCGCAGTTTGGATAGCCATATCAAAAATTTACGCAAAAAAATCGAACCCGACCCGCGCGAACCCGTGTATATCCAAACGGTGTACGGCGTGGGGTATCGGTTGGGGAAGGATATTGAATTTTAGCAAATTCATCCTTTTCTTTTAATCAGGTTATGAGGCATAATCACCGCAAACATTCCTCTAATTGCTAATGATAGTGAATTGGGCGGGGATTATGACGACACAAAAACGTGCATTTAGCACACCGCTCCGCGATACTGTCCGGATTGGTTTGGGTGACATTCTTGTTTTCCTACTGATTGTAGTCATACTGACATTAGGTGTGCAATTGGCATTCGCCACGCCCGAGGTTGTGCGCGGTCCGGATATCAATCTGAGTATAGGCGCATTACCATTTTATGCGTTGCTCTCGTTAGGACGCATGTTGGGGGCGTATGCTTTGTCGCTGGCGTTTTCGTTATTTTATGGATACGCGCTAGCCAATAGCAAATCTGCTGAGCGATGGATGCTCCCATTGTTAGATATTCTGCAATCTGTCCCGATTTTATCATTCCTACCCGTGGTTTTATTGAGCCTGACGGCGATTTTGCCACAGGCGATGGCAGTCGAAATTGCCGCCATCGTCCTCATTTTTACCAGCCAAGTTTGGAATATGACCTTTAGCTTTTATCAATCGCTGACGACCATCCCCATCGAAATGCGTGAAGCCGCCGCCGTCTTTCGCTTGAGCCGATGGTTGCGTTTTCGCACCCTCGAAATCCCATTCGCTTCGATTGGTTTACTCTGGAACAGCGTGATGTCGTGGGCGGGTGGATGGTTCTTTTTGATGGCGGCAGAAATTTTTACGCTCGGCGATCGCGATTTTCGTCTGCCTGGATTAGGCGCATATTTACAAACCGCCGCCAATGAAGGCAACACCGATGTCCTCATCCTAGGGTTAGCGACCTTAATATTCATCATTGTTCTGCTCGACCAAGTGGTCTGGCGACCGTTATTGGCGTGGGCAGAACGCTTTAAGGTGTCGCAAGTCGAAGATGATAACCCGCCAACTTCGTGGTTTTTAGATAGCCTCCGTCGTTCTGTCGTGGTGAGCGGACTTCATAACCGATTAATAGCCCCTCTATGGAAGCGCGTTAATCGGTCTTTGAACCGCCCGCCAAAACAAATCGCCAGTTTAGATGAAGATACGCGAAGCAAACGGTCATGGTTGGGGTATTTGGTGATAGTGATAATAGCCGTAGCCATCATTTATGGTGTGTTTCAAGCCTTATCGTTGCTCTTGACATTGCCTCTGAGTGTCTGGGGTGATATTTTCATCGGCTCGTTGGCGACATTGTTGCGGGTTATGACGGCGGTCAGCATCGCCCTGATATGGACAATTCCGTTAGGGGTGCTGATTGGCACAAATGCACGGGTGGCGGCATTTTTGCAACCCCTCGTACAAATCGCCGCTTCTATTCCCGCAACGGCGCTCTTTCCTGTGTTATTGCTCGGATTACTCAGCGTGCCACAAGGGGCGAATATCGCCGCCGTGTTGTTGATGTTATTAGGAACGCAGTGGTATTTGTTATTCAACATTATCGCAGGGGCATCGGCTATCCCGCAAGATTTACAATATACCAGCGACTTGATGCGCCTGCGTGGGTTGCGACGATGGCGCACGCTGATATTGCCCGCGCTCTTCCCGTATATCATCACGGGGTTAATTACCGCCAGTGGCGGGGCGTGGAACGCCAGCATTGTCGCCGAATATACCCATTTTGGTGGCGAAACCAGCAAAGTGACTGGCTTGGGGGCGATTATCACCGAATCAACTGCCAATGGTGATTATGCTTTATTGTTGGCATCCACGTTGACGATGATTGTGATGGTCGTCTCGATTAATCGCTTCGTCTGGCGTAGATTGTATCGCATCGCCAAAGACCGTTATCGCATGGATCAGTAAAGGGAAAGTATCATGGCAGAGACCCGTTTGCTCCAAGTGGAGCATGTGAGCAAAATTTATGGGCGTGGCGCACGCAGTTTTACGGCTGTCAAAGACATCAATCTGACGATTAACGAAGGCGAATTTGTCGCACTACTGGGACCGAGTGGGTGTGGCAAAAGCACCCTTTTACGCATGATAACAGGGTTAATTCGCCCTAGCACAGGGACAATTTATTATCGAGGACAGCCTATAACGGGCGTTAATCCATACGCGACCATTGTTTTTCAGACCTTTGCCCTCTATCCATGGCTGAGCGTTTTAGATAATGTGGCGTTGGCATTAGAGGCGCGGGGTGTGCCATCGGATAAGCGCAAACCGATGGCAGAACGCCTAATCGATGTGGTCGGTTTAGATGGTTTCGAGGGGGCATATCCGCGTGAATTATCGGGTGGGATGCGCCAAAAGGTGGGGTTTGCCCGTGCCTTAGCCGTTGAACCCGAACTGCTTTGCCTTGATGAACCCTTTAGCGCACTGGATGTTTTAAGCGCCGAGTCGCTACGGGGCGAATTGATGGAATTGTGGACGGGTGGATTATTACCCACCAAAGCCATTCTCATGGTCAGCCATAATATCGAAGAGGCGCTTCATATGGCGGATAGAATTGTTGTCATGGGCAAAGAACCCGGACATATCATCACTGAATTTGTGGTTGATTTGCCCCATCCGCGCAATCGCAAAGATGCCCGTTTTGAACAACTCACCGATATGATTTATGCTAGTATCGCTGGGCGCACGTTGCCTGAAATTAATGAGATCGGTACCGCGCCCGATGCGCCCGGTCCCACTCGTATTTTGCCTCTAGCCACTATCAACCAATTGGCAGGGTTATTAGAACATCTGAATGCCGAAGCACACGCGCTAGATATTTATAAACTGGATGGTGAACTCGGTTTAGAGATGTCCGATTTGGTGCATGTCATCGAAATGGCAGAAATTCTAGGTTTTGCAACCGTTAACGAAGGGGATATTACCATCTCGCCGTTGGGGCAAGCCTATGCCGAAGCATCGATTCTGACCCGCAAAGAATTATTTGCCCAACGAGCGCGTCGCCTGCCGATGATTCAATGGATTATGCGGATGCTCAATGCCACGCCCGATAAAGAACTCCCCTGGAAGGTATTTTACACGGCATTGTTGCCCGAATTTCCAGATGAAATCGCCGAGCGCCAGTTAGATGTGGCAATCAACTGGGGGCGGTATGCTGAATTAATCGATTATGACGATGGCGAAGAAGTCATCCGCCTCGATTTAGCCGATGGCAAACCTGTGGTAACAAATGGGCAATAAATCAGATGCGCGTCTTGCATATTGCTCCATTGGATGTCATCGTCCAAAATCACCTGCTCACCTTGTTGCCCGATTTGCGAAAACACGGGGTCAAAACCGAATTGCTGGTTTTATTCGCCCAACATCCGCCCTCCCCCGTCCTCATGGCGGGCATGAAACGTGGGAACGTGCCGATGTATGGGCTAAAATTGCCCCATCTTGCCGATTTAATCCACCCCACCACGCCCCAAAGCATCATGCAGGTGGCGCAATTTATTAGCTCTCGCCATGCCGATATTGTGCATACCCACCTGATGGCGGGCGATTTTTTTGGCGGATATGGGGCGCGGTGGGCGCATGTTGAAGCGCGGGTATCCACCCGACACGACCTACCAGAAGACCGTTCCGCCGAGTATTGGCGCGTGGTGGCGGGGTTATTCAAATACCATATCGTCACCACGCCAACCTTAGCCGAGTCGGTGCAACATGAAGGGGTCGCATCAGACCATATCTTGCCGATGAGCGAGGATTTATTCGCGTTTCATACGAGTGTCTATCGTCATATCCTGCGCGGATGATTGTTCATCCCAGCGCGTTTTGGATGTACGTTTCGGTGGCGGTATAGAGCGCCTCTTGCAAATCCACATTGCTACGGTGCTTATTCGGCTTGACAGGTTTGCAATTTCGGGCATATAACCCTGGCACATAATCCCCCGTGGCAAGTTTGATGACATCATCGGCGGCGCGTTCTGGCGTACTCGCCATCAACCGTCCGATGGTGTTGGTGGCGATTTTGAACATCAAGCCCATATCGGTGAATAAATTACTCTTCACATAAAACGGACCGTAGCCATAAAATGCGATTTGCGGATGCACGCGCATGAAGCGCAACGTCATCACATCGTTGGCGACCGATTCGTGCGTCAGCGTATACACCCCATGATACAATTTTTCGCTATTCAGATTATCAATATGCAACTTGAGCGGAATCGTCCCGCCCGCCGAGATATTAATCACCCGCGCCGTGTTGGGCAGATAATCAAGCAGGCGTTTATTGAGCAGATACCGCGCAAAATATTGCACCGCGAATACCGTCTCTAAGCCTTCATCGGTCATGGTTTTGCGCGGGAGCATCACGCCCGCGCTATGGATGAGCCAATTGAGCGTGGGGTAGGTGGCTTGGATGTGGTCGGCTAACCGATTCACCTCGCGCATTTTAGATAAATCGGCGGGGTGATACGTGACATTGGTGTTGGGGACAACCGTCTGTATATCGGCGACTGCCTGAGCGCCTTTTTGCGGATTGCGCCCAACGATGATGACCATCGCGCCCGATTGTGCCAATCGAAGCGCGACCTGCTTGCCGATGCCATCTGTGCCACCTGTGACGAGCGCGATTTTATCCATTGACGACATTATCCATTTCTTGACACCGATTGGGGATATTCCATGTGGCGTTGACCAGCGAATCATCTATGCTTTTGATGAAATTCACCGCATCATTCATGCTTGGAACGGTGCGTGTCCGCAAGCGCATCACCTGACTGCTCAGGGCGGCGAGCATTTTATTGGTGGGGTTGAGGTTGACATCAATTTGCCATGCGATATGCCCCAAAATACCGACCGAGCGCACCAATTGAAGCAATGCTCCCAGTGAGAGATGAACTTTATTCAATTCTAAACTGTTACTGATGTGATACAAGGGTTGTTCCGCTTCTTTGACCCATTCGTGCATCTGATTGACATATTCAATCAAATCCTCTTTGGTCACATCACCCACAAAGGTGCTGATAATCACCCGTTTTTCTACTGCCCAACGAATTGTATATGTCATGACTCATTCAATCTTTATTCAAACTTGCGAATTAATTGAATTATAAAGGATAATGCGTTAAAAAAGTATTGAGAAAAGAATAATTGATAAAAAATTCACAATTGATTAATGTGTATCTTATTGTCAAGATTACAAACCCTTCGGTTTTTTACCCAGTCCCCTATTCATGTGCGCCGAATGGGGTTATAATTCAAATATCACTTTTACTATTTCAGAATGAACCTTATGCTTGATATGCTTACCACCCTCCAAACCAATCACACAACACTTGAGGCGCGTTTTGATGATAAGCTGGTTATGAATCCGCACCTTAATCGGCAACTGGTGAGTTTTCAGGCAAATAAAAATAAACCGCGCTATCGTTGGTTTAGATACAAAGAAGGCTTTTCTGAGGCGCTCGTCCATTATGTGCTAGATGTCTTAAATTTATCATACGGGCATATCTTAGACCCGTTTGCAGGTGTTGGCACATCGGCATTTGTCGCATTAGAACGGGGATTAAATGCGACTGCTATTGAACTATTGCCTGTGGGATATGAGACCATACAGATTTATGATGTTATCCAACGAGTTGATAAACATCCGTTACGACAAGCAATTCACCGTTGGATTCAAACGACCCCTTGGCGTTCATCGCATCCTACCATCCCATTCGCACATCTTAAAATCACAGATGGCGCATTTTCTGATGACACACAAAAATCAATCAGCCAATACCGCACGGCTTTAATGGATGAACAGCCTAATATTCAACAAATATTACAATTTGCGTTGATGTGTGTGCTAGAAGATGTCAGTTATACCCGTAAAGATGGTCAATATTTGCGGTGGGATTATCGCTCTGGGCGTACACCAGGGCGCGTTCCGTTTGATAAGGGTGATATACCTACTTTTGACCAAGCGATTATCTCAAAATTGGCGGAAATAGCCGATGATTTAGGGCATGTGGATTTATTTTCATCCACAAAATCATTTGGTGATTTGACCCTTCTGCGAGGATCTTGTTTAGATATTCTGCCAACTTTGCCCGATAATTCGTTTGATGGCATCATTACATCCCCACCCTATGCCAATCGTTATGATTATACGCGCACCTATGCCCTTGAACTCGCTTTTCTGGGTATAGATGAAGAAAAAATTCGCCAATTGCGTCAGGCAATGTTATCGTGTACGGTGGAAAATCGAGATAAGCAATTAGCCCAAGCCGATTTTTCTCTGGATATTTTCCAACAAGCCCGTTTAGCATTTGATAATCAAACAGAATTACAAGCGATTTTGACCTATTTGGATAATCAAAAAGAGGCAAAATTGCTCAATAATGCGGGTATTCCCCGAATGATACGCAATTATTTCTGGGAGATGACGCTCATCATTTTTGAATGTGCGCGTTTGCTCAAACCAGATGCTCCGTTTGTGATGGTGAATGATAATGTGCGTTATGGTGGTGTGGCTATCCCCGTGGATTTGATTTTATCTGACATCGCTCAACAGGCGGGTTTTGATGTTGAAGTGATATGGGTATTACCCACTGGCAAGGGCAATAGTAGCCAACAAATGGGCGCTTATGGTCGGGAAGTGCTTCGTAAGTGTATCTATGTGTGGCGTTGGAGGGGTGTTTGATGCCTAAAAACTAAGACCCACTCATGAAGCAGGTATGGACGCTAGACCAGATTGCCAAGAGCATGTTCTTTAAGCATAAAGCACACGAATGGGGTTTGTTAAATATTGCCGAAAAAATAGAACATATCGTAGGTGAAAATCGAATTATCGTCTGTTTGAACTCATGCAAATTTGATATGCTAGTATTCAAAGAGAAATGTATCATCCCGAAAGGCAAAAAACAGCGCATGACCAAAACGCCCTTGCTCACCTTATATACTCCAACCCATGCCTTGCATAATCCGCGTGGCGAATTTTTGCACGGGCAGATTGTTCCTTATTATGAGATGCCCAAGCGCGTGGAAAATATTTATGATGCGGTGCGCCAATCGGATTTATTTCAGGTGATAGAGGGTGATGTGAATGCAAATGATGTTGTGGATATGCTCCACCACATTCACGATCCCGCCATGATAACCTACCTGCGCGACTTATCCGACCAATCACAAGCCCGCATCCGCGCCGATTATACCGTATACGGATTAGCTGACCAACTCGGCGAGGATGAATATTACTACGAGTCTATTTTTCATACGCCAGCCAACACCAAGACCAGTCTGCATAACCCGCCTAAGCTGTATCTGAGCGATAGCACCTGTCCGATCGGCAAGGGGACATGGACGGCGATTGTGCAATCGGCACAATTGGCATATCGGAGCGCATCGGCAATCGTCAATGGTGAACAAAAACGTGCCTATGCCATTTGTCGCCCACCCGGACATCACGCAGGGTATGATTTTGTCGGGGGCTATTGTTATCTGAATAATGCCGCCATCGCCGCCCATCGCTTACGCCAATTGGGAAAAGTGGCAATTTTGGATGTGGATTATCATCACGCCAACGGCACGCAAGATATTTTTTATGAAGATGAAACTGTTTTCTTCGCCTCGATTCACGCCGACCCCACCATAGATTATCCCCATACCACAGGCTACGCCGATGAAATGGGGGCGGGTGCGGGCGTGGGGACGAATTTGAATATCCCCCTACCGCATGGCACGGATGAAGAAGCCTATTGTGTGGCGCTGAATCGGGCAATCGATGCAATTCAGCAATTCGGGGCGAAGGCGCTGGTCGTCTCGTTGGGATTTGATACCTATATACAAGACCCGATGGGGCGGTTTAGACTAACACATGAGAGTTATGAACGACTGGGACGGATGATAAACGCCATGAATCTGCCCACTGCCTATATTCAAGAGGGCGGATATGCCGTAGATGAATTGGGCGCGTTGGCGGTATCGTTTTTTAAGGGAGTTATGGCGGATGGAGAATGAAAATTTAGTCGGCAAGCAAATTGATAGTTACCTCATCACCGACCATATCAAAGCGGGTGGGGTGGCGGTGGTGTATAAAGCCCGCAAAGTGGGCGAACCCGATACAATTCCGCCCGTGGCGATTAAAATTTTACAGAGCAGTTGGTCAGAGCATGAAGAAGTGGTGTATCGCTTTTTGCGCGAGGGGCGCATCATGCAAAAACTCCAACACCCCAACATCATCCCCCTGTATGATTTTGGCATGTATAACCGCCGCCCGTATATCGTCATGGAATATTTATCGGGCGGTAGCCTCGCAGACCGTTTGCGCCAAGAACGGGGTATGTCGCTCAAGACCAGTTCGCAAATTTTATGGCAAGTCGCCGAGGCGCTCGATTTTGCCCATAACAAAAAAATTATCCATCGAGATATGAAACCGGGCAACATTCTGCTCCGAGATGATACCGATTATTTCGCCATGTTGACCGATTTCGGCATCGCCCGTGTGTTGGAGCATACCGTCCTGACACAAGGCGGGATTATGCCCGGTACACCGCATTATATGTCGCCAGAACAAGCGCGTGGCGCGGAACGCATCGACCGTTATTCGGATTTGTATTCGTTTGGCGTGATTGCCTATCTGATGGCGGTTGGACGCTTGCCCTTTGGTGGCGAGCCGTTGGCGATTATCAACCAACATCTCAACGCCACACCGCCCATACCATCATCGCTCAACCCCGATTTGCCGAAGGCGCTAGACGCGGTGTTGCTCAAAATCCTCGAAAAAGACCCTAAAAATCGTTACCCCAGCGCGCTGGCATTCGCCGAAGCGTTCTCTAAGGCGGTAGCGGGATATGAGCGCGTGGTGGTCACGCTCAATACCCGTAAATCCGAAGTGAATGGCGGTGGGTCGCCACCCAGTAAAGATTTGCAAAATCCAGACGCACGGGTGCCATCTGTCACCACCGCGCCTGATAATCGCTTGTTGTGGTTGTTGATTATCGGTTTGGCGCTGGCGCTAGTGGTAATCGGCGTGTTGTTGGTACTCAGCAGAGGCGGATGATTATAATTCAGATAGAATATCTTTTATCTGTTGTTGAAGTTCGGGAATAGAATTTTTGATGGTGTGCCAAAGCAAATCTAAATCCACATCGAAATAAGCATGGGTGAGGCGATTCCGCATCCCGCGAATTTGAACCCATTTCACTTGACGATAGTTCTCTCGAATATCTTCGCTGATGTGATTCGCCGCCTCGCCGATAATTTCGATAAGACGTGTGGTTGCCAATTGAAGTAGCCTATCCTCGTTGAAGGCTTGTTGTGATTTATCACCAACGAATTGCATAATTTCTGTAGTGGCATCTAAAATATGCTGTAACCGAATGCGGTCATTTGACACGTTCATAAACCAATACCGCCTCGCGGATGACATCTTCACGAAAATAACGGCTTAATTCATTCGGTGTGCGTAAATCAACTTTTTGCCCTGTGATTTGCGTTAATGTGATTTCCATATCAACCATATCAAACAGGGTGACGGGTGTGTTGGGGATAAATCTCACCAGCAAATCAATATCCGATTGGTCAGTCATTTGACCGCGCAAGGCAGACCCAAATAGAGATAATGTTTGGATGGGTTGCGTTTGACAATATTGGCGAATTTTTTCGAGTGGTAATTCAATCATGATTGAGTCCTTTTATGATAATTATAACCCCAATTCGCGTAAAAATGTCCGTATCGCACCGATATAAGCGTCTGGCGCTTCGAGATGCACCGCATGACCCGCCCCGCGTAGCGTTTGGATGGTCACGCGAGGGATGGTTTTCGCCATTTCGCTCGCGATGCGCGTGAATTTGGGGTCGTGTTCGCCTGTGATGAGCAGAACAGGCATGGTCAATTCTGATAACCTATCGCCGAAATACGGTTGTGCGCCTGTCCCCATTCCGCGTAGACTGTTGGCGAGTCCGAGCGGGCTGTTTTTGAGGCGGTGCATCCGCAAACGGGTTTTCAGCGTTGCGGGTTGCGACTCCCACAGGGGTAACTGCTCCCATTCATCCACAAATTTTTCGATGCCATCGGTTAAAATGCGCGTGGCTAAGGCTTCATCGCGACGCATACGCGCCTCGCGTTCTTGTGGTGTGGCTAACCCCGCCGAGCTACTTTCGAGGATGAGCGCCGATACGGTTTCTGGATACGATAGGGCAAATCCGAGCGCCAAACGTCCGCCCATCGAATACCCCAACATGACACATTTTTCGATGCCCAACTGCGTGAGGAGCGCGTGTATATCGGCGATAGCATGAGGCATGGTGTAGCGGTGTGAATCGGACGGGGATGCGGTTTGTCCGTGACCGAGCAAATCAGGCGCAATCAGGCGATACTTATCGGCGAGTGGCGCTAGGTGTTCGATGAACGATGCACCATCGCCCGTAAATCCGTGTAGCGTGAGGATGGGGTCGCCGTTGCCTGCTTGGTGGATGGTATAGGGGATGGTGTTTAGTTCAAGGTGTATCACGGTCTAAAGTCACCCAAATGTTTAACCCACGAAAAAGTAGGGCTAACAATATTAACTATCTGTTTGTCGATTGTCCAAAATTCACACTTCAAATGCTCTGCAACTGCGAGATATTGGGAATCATAGGCTGTAGGAAACCCAAATTGATTCGCCAGTTCAAATGCCCGATAGTGCAAATCTTTCGAGATGAAAAATGAAAATTTTTGCCTCAAAACAAAATTGAGTGCTTTTTCGGATTCGTCAGGTGTAATATTACCTCGACCACGTTGTTTTCGTATCACAGCAACTAGCTCATATTGGAAAAGCGTGGGTGCCGCTAATTGAAATTGATTTTTATGCCAAAAACGAATAATTGTGTTGGCTTGGGATGTGTTTTCATCAGGAATAACCAGTGATAAAAAAATATTTGAATCAACAACAATCCATGAGGTCATTCTCGTGTTCCTCTCGCACTTCCCGCATCATATCTACCACAGACATAAAATGTCCCGCACCATATTTGACCAGCAAGCCATCCCGAAATTCATCCATCTCTTGCATCAGCAATTCAAAATCATCATCATCTTCCGTCTCAACCTGTGCTAAGAGACGTTGTTTGGTCTCTAAATCCAATTGGGCAAACCGATTGATTAATTCTTGTTCGAGTGTTGTCATTTCGCACGCTCCTTTTTTCTCTATTATAATAGATGTGTGTTGTATCCACCTACCCGAAAGGCACACCCATGACCAACCTCTGGCGCACATTTTGGACGCACGCCCTGTATTGGCGCTTTTGGTTATTTCAGCGTCATCGGTATGATAATCTATCCCTGGAAAAAATCGGCGACATCAACCTGCTCATCCTGCCACAAGTGTTCAACCCTGCCTTATTTCGTACGGGGGAATTGTTGATTCAATGCGCCGAAAAATACATCATCCCCAAAAACCGCGTCTTGGATATGGGGACGGGTAGCGGATATGGCGCGGTGGCATGTGCCAAATTGGGCGCAACCGTGATGGCGGTGGATATTAACCCGCACGCGGTGAAGTGCGCTACCCTCAATGCCCTGCTGAATGATGTTTCGGTGGATGTGCGACACGGGGATTTATTCGCGCCTATCACGGGTGAAACATTCGACATCATCCTGTTCAATCCGCCATTTTTTGCGGGTGAACCCCAAACCATGCTCGATAGGGCGTGGCGCTCGGTGGATGTGATCCCGCGTTTTATAGACGGGCTAAAATCACACCTCGCCGATGCGGGATGCGCGTTGGTGGTGCTATCCAGCAAGGGGAATATCGCCCAATTTTTGGCGTTGTGTGCCGATTCGGGGGTAAGGGTCGAAAAAATTGCCGAGCGCGACACATGGAATGAGGTCGTGCTGGTGTATCGGCTGATGATTCAATAAAACCTTTAGTCGGGCAATTTGAATTTGTGACAATGCTCACCCGCCAAAATTCGCCAATGTCTTGAGCAGTTCCAACGCCAATTGCTTGCCACGTTCATCTAATTTGTTGAATTGTAATAACAAGGTCTGTTCAGCTTCGGTTAGGTCGCTCTCAGTTTGTGCCGATGGATAGGCGAAATCGGGCAGAAAATACAGCAACGGCTTGCCCAGTACACCCGACAGATAAATCAGCGTCTCGATATCGGGATACATCTTGCCCCGTTCCATATCGGATAGGGCAGGGCGATGCCGATAAATCGCCCGTGCCACCTCATCTTGGCTCATCTTGGCGTGTTCACGCGCTTGGCGGATTTTTTCGCCGATGCCCACCGATAGCCGATTGGGTAACGAACCGTGTGCTTCAAATTGGTCGTAGAATAATTGCCATAAAGACATATCGAAAACTCGCTATTGACAATATTTGAATTTTTATCATACAATAAAAGTATGATTTTTATACATAAATCACGCTAGTTAATGGTGTAACTTTCCACCACATTGTAACAGATGGTGGACGCGATTGTTAGATGTGACGATTTTATCATCCTAATTGCTAATTATGGAAGCCACGCCTATGGCTCAAAGCCATAGGCTAACGTTTTGGAAGCCCACTAAAGGGGCTGGTTTTGATCCGATTTTGAGGTGAATGTGTGTTATGAAGGTGGATTTTAGCGCCTTTAGTGCGCTTTTCGGTGCATAGCTAGATGCTTTGAGCATCTAGCGATAACTTGGACAGGTCATATAATGCAAAAGACCAGCTTTGCGCCGGTCTTTTAGAACAAATGTCTGACGGAAGCGACGGGATTCGAACCCGCGGTCTCCACCTTGACAGGGTGGCATGTTAACCGCTACACCACGCCTCCAGTTGAATATGGTATGATTATAGCAGAGCATCAAGGCTTGTCAAGACTTTATCTCGACATTTATCACGAAGGAGATTTCATGCCCATCGGTTTCATCTTCGATTTGGATGGTGTGTTAGCAGATACCAACACGTTACAATTTCAGGCGTGGCGTAAAGTGGCACAATTGGAGCAGGTGATATTCAAGCCTGAATTCGAGACGGCATTTTTAGGCTTGCCCCGTCATAAATGCCTCGACTTGTTATTGGATGGCAAGCCCGCCACACCTGAACATCGGCATTATCTGATGGCGCTCAAAGATACGTATTACCTCGAATTGGTGAATCAGCTCACGCCCGATGATGTGCTGGATGGGGTGGTGTCATTTTTATCTCGCGCACAGGCGATGGGCATCGGCTTGGGCTTGGCATCATCATCCAAACGCGCCCGCGAGGTGTGTGGACGGTTGAATATCCTGCATTATTTTTCGGCGATTGGCGATGGGCATACGGTCATCCATCACAAACCCGCGCCCGATATTTTCATTTGGGTGGCGGGACAGTTGGGCATATCCCCACAAGATTGCGTGGTATTTGAAGATGCCACGGCAGGCGTGCGTGGAGCGCGTGCGGGTGGATTTTGGGTGGTCGGTTTGGGTGGTGATGGCTCGCAGGTGAGCGAGGCGCATCGGGTGTATCCGAGTTTGGCGCATATCCAACCCGAAGATTGCCTCCCGCCGTTGTAATATGTCATTTGTCGTATCAATCCGTGATGATGGTCACACGGTGCGGTGGGGCTATCCTTGCTATAATGAGGGTGAGATTATGTGAGAGGGATTGATATGAAATGGATGATGTGGATTATTTTAGCGATTTTCGGCATGACCCTATTAAGCGCGTGTGGGGCAGGAGAGGCGCAATATATCATCGTCGCCAACGAAGATGAGGCGGCTCAAATCTCGCCGTATAGCCTGACGGCGACGGCATTGTGCATCATCAGCACCGATGAAGCGCGACGGGTGTTATTTGGCTATCAGGTCTATGGCACACCCACGCCCGACCCACGCATCACACCGACACCGACCGCGATGTATGTCGTGGATGAAATCGGCGACCCCGCCAATGGCGAAAAGTTGTTTCATGGGGCAGGGGAATGTTCCTTGTGTCATAGTGTCACCGATGCCGAGACCATCATCGGACCGTCATTACAGAGCATCGCCTCGCGTGCGGGGTATATGCGACCACCCCTCTCGGCAGAAGAGTATCTGATAGGCGCGATTTTATACCCCAACGCCTACATCCCCACACGGGGCAAGGCGGGGATTATGCCCACCACGTATGAGCAACAATTCACCGCGCAAGAAATCGCCGATTTGGTGGCATATCTGATGACGCTGGATTAAATGATTGCGAATTTTGTTTTTATATGGTTTTCAAGTATAATCATTATATTGATTTCTCATAATTTTAGTTAATTGAGACAATATAATGGTTTTAGATATTTTGCTTGATGACCCAACTGAAAAAATTTCGCTTGTAGAGAATGAGTTTGAAAAAGATGCTCAAAGATTAAGAGAACTCATTGAAAATGCGCGGAGTAGCATGATATATGAATTAGATATCGAGCAAAAATCTGCTTATCGTAGACTACATCAAGATGCAGTATGTGAGCGCCTCCTTAAAGATAGTATTTGGATAGCAAAAAATTTTAAGAAATATTCTCAGTATTTTGCAAATGGAGAAGATATTCATCCTGAAAAAATACGCCCCAAACTCGTTGAAGTGACCAAAGACTGGCAAGCAAATATTTTTCGACTTGCGCGATATACGTGGTCTTTGCCATATTCAAGTGGTTATGGTCGGCGGATGCGTTTTCTCGTTATGGATGATTATAATGACAAATTAATAGGTATCATTGGCTTGCAATCGCCACCTATTGATTTCAAAGTACGTGATGATTTTTTAGGGATTCCCAAAAACCAAAAAGTGCTTTTGGTTAACCAGATGATGGATATTTTTACACTTGGTGCAATTCCACCTTATAATATTTTACTTGGTGGCAAACTGGTCGCGTTGTCATCCGCTTCAAACGAGATCAGAACATTATACGCACAAAAATATGACCAAAAAATAACGCACCTTCAAAAGCAGATGATACCTCCGCATTTAATTGCTTTGACAACAACGAGTGCGTTTGGGCGTAGTAGTATCTACAATCGCCTTAAATTTGAAGATAGATTAGTCGCACAATCGCTTGGTTTTACAAAGGGCTATGGCAGTTTTCACGTTCTTAGTATATATGATGAAATAAAGGCTTTTCTAAAAAAATATGACACACTGAAGAATGGGTATGGTGACGGACCGCGCTCTGTTTGGGTCAACAGCAGGCGAGCATCACAATTGGTAGGCGTAAAAAATAATCTTTTGGAACATGGTGTACAACGAGAAATCTTTTTATTTCCGCTACTTGAAAATCTCAACTCGTATATTCAAGATCCATCAATCGCCCCTATATATTATGATGCATCTTTTGAGGAATTATCCTCTTGGTGGAAAAAACGGTGGCTACTAGAGCGGGCTAATCGCGTGACCGATTGGCAAACTTGGAAAAAAGAGCGAATTGAACAAAGTATTATGGTAGAGGGGTTAGCTCATGAACGAAAACCCATTCAGTGATTTACCTGCGGCGCTGGTACAAGAAATTATAAAAAAATCGCAAGAATTAGGCGCACAGGTTGTTGCTGGTTTTGAAGAACTTCGGTTAAACCGTCAAAAATTTCGTGAGCAACTTAGTAGTGCAAGGGTAATTAAACGTGAAAATAATTTACCCAACATACCAACGCCTACATCCTGTGGCGTGGATGGTGCTTATGGTGTAGAACGATTACTCGCTTTTGATTTGGTTGCAACCGTTGCGGTTGCAATGGAAGGTCTAACCCCGCCATCAGAACCACGCTATTGGGCTGACCCTAAATATGATTCTCATGTGTCTATTGAACCCCATAGTTCCGATACCGAAAATGTTCTACGTGGTTTGATGATGGGTATGGAGTATGGTCTTGCTACGCAAGCCCCTCACGATGTTATCTTCTTAGATGGTTCATTGACTACAGCATTTATTTATTTCAATCAAGCACTCAGTAAAATAGATGCGATGAACGAAAAATATACCACTACTGCAACAATATTGTTGGATAAAATCGAAAGTATCCTTCACAATTACCTCACGGTGTTGAAATCAGAACGTTCTGATAGAGGTTATGTTGCCGTACCAAAATACACGACCAAAAAAGAATTTGGTAAAAAATTTAATTGGTCAGATAGTTATGATGATAGAGCGATGCTTACTGATTTACTCGAAGCAGGCGAATATACAGAGCCTCAGCCACTCGATTTATCTGAACAAAATGAATGGCATATCAATACTAACCGAATACCTACATTAGAAAGTATTACAGAGGAAATTAAACACTTGCTCAATCAAATTCATGTGATTTATTATAAGCCGACTATATCTTCACCTGCGTTGAGATTAGAAGTGAGCCAACCCATTGCCAAAACACCTGCTCGATTAGCATCTATTATTCACGCGGTCAAACATCAATCTAGTTCGCCTGCGATGCTCGAACCGTATCCTCTCTATATGGCAGATAGAATGGCGAAATCTCTAGGCAGGTCTATATCCACATTCAGGCAAATTATCACACAAAAAGTCTCCGAAGATTACAAAGGTGACATATCCGAAATTTTTATCAATCTTAATGGCTACAGAACCGAATCAGGGGGTTAGTATGAAAATTGAACAATTTTTGGCAAACGCAGAAAGAATTGGAGTGATTGGTTCACCTTCTAGCACATCAGAACTCTCTTTGGATATTATGGCAACCGCCGTCACGCGAAAACTGGTTGGTGAATTGGCAATGTTTGGCTTTTATCAAGATAATTATGTCCATTTGGCTATGGGGCAAATCACCGAAATTGCCATGCGTAATGTATGGCATGAAGACCCCACCATGAGAAGCCTTATTCGTCAACGCGGGCGGGTTGATGCTGTGAGTGAACGACAAGACACGCATTTAGGTAAAATGATTATCAGTGCTGTTTTTAGGACCGATGGCAAAAATTATAGACCTTCTATTTTAGGCACAGTTCCGCCTACAGGTACGGAAATTTATCTCATTAAAGATGATATATTACAAGAAATTTTGCAAGCCTATCAAAACCAAATCTTTTATTTAGGGAACGTTTATGGCTCAACACCTTTAATGCCACTATGGTTTAAACATTTCGATTCTGGAACAAATGGAGCAGACGAAGCCTACCATTTGGGTGTTTTTGGTAAGACTGGTTCGGGCAAATCGGTTCTCACCAAAATGATTTTGCTTGCTTATGCCAAACATCGAGATATGGGTATTTTCATTCTTGACCCACAAGGGGAATTCGCACAAGGAATAGATAATAAGCCAACAGATATGAGAGGCGTATTTTCGAGAGAGGTATTAAGAGCGGTTGGTAAAAAAATCACAGTATATACTCTTGACCAAATACAGTTAGATAGATGGGAAATTTTTTTCGAGCTATTAAATGAATCTAGTTTTTTTGATGATATGGGTGTTAGAGCATCTAAAAATCAAGAAATCGCAAGGGATATTTTAGCTGATAAGTTAAAGGGGGAAATCAAACTAGAAGATTTATATAAGGAAGAGTCTTATAAAAAGGCATTGACAATTCTTTATAACAATTCCTCAATTATTTATGTACAAGGAGAAGGTGAAAAAAGATTACGGAACACAGTATCAGATTTATTAAAGAGCGCCATGAAGAAATCTTGGAGTTCCGTTGCTAATTTATTTACACAAAATGACCAAAATACGAAAAGAACGGCTAATAAAATTATTCATTCGGCTTTTGCAAACCAGAATCGAGATATTGTCATTATTGATTTGTCACAATCTCCCGAAAATATGTCGCAAACCGAATGGAATGATAAGATAAAGCCGCTACTCATTAAGCGTTTTGTTGGTGAAATCGTTAGTAGTGCAGATAAAAGTTATAAAGACAAGCAAACGCTCAATAGCCTTGTTGTGATTGATGAAGCACATCGGTTTGTACCAAGTGGGCGAATTGAAAACCCAACGATTGAAAAAACTCGACAAGAAATTGTAGATGGTGTTCGCACCACCCGCAAATATGGTTTGGGGTGGATGTTTGTCAGCCAAACATTGTCGAGTTTAGATAATGAAATCATTCAACAACTCCGAGTCATGTTTTTTGGTTTTGGCTTGAGTATGGGGACTGAATATCAAAAATTGCGTGAATTGGTCGGTGGTCAAAAAGAAAGTCTGAGTCTATATCAACTTTTTAGAGACCCACAATCCGCTTTTGATGCTGAATCAAAAGAATATTCGTTTATGACGATCGGTCCCGTTTCGCCACTGTCATTTTCTGGTACACCGCTATTTTTGAATGCGTTTAATAATATTGGTGACTTTTTGAGTGCGAATGATATAAAGTAGGTCTATGGGCAATATTGTGGATGACATATAAGGAAAAATATCCATGACCAATCATGACCCACTCATCGGCAAGACGTTACGCGGGGAATATGTCATCGAGGCGATTCTCGGCGAAGGTGGCATGGGCGCGGTGTATCGTGCCAGACAAATCAGCCTCGACCGTATTGTCGCGGTGAAAATCATGCACCCCTATATCGCCAAAGAAAAAGGCTTTATAGACCGTTTCAACCGCGAGGCGCAAACATCCGCCAAGCTGGAACATCCGAATATCGTCCCGATTTATGATTACGGTCAAGAAGACGGATATGTGTATTTGGTGATGCGCCTGCTCACGGGTGGTAGCCTATCTGACCGATTATCGGCAGATACGCGCCTGCCTAATCTCGCCGATGTGGTGCATATCGTCAAACAGATTGCGGGCGCGTTGGATTATGCCCATAACAAGGGGGTTATCCACCGCGATATGAAGCCCAGTAACATCATGTTTGATGATAATGGCACGCCGTATCTGGTGGATTTTGGCATCGCCAAACTGGTGACGGCGAATACGGGTCTGACAGGCACGGGTATGGCGATAGGGACACCCAATTTTATGCCTCCCGAACAATGGCGTGGGGATACAATCACCGCCAGCGCCGACCAATATGCGCTTGGCGTGATTGTGTATAACCTCCTCACGGGCAAATTGCCGTTTGAAGGGGATACACCCTTCGTGTTGATGCACAAGCACCTGAATGAATATCCGACCCCGCTATCACAATATCGCGCCGATTTACCACCGAGTTTGATGAATATCCTGTTACAAGCATTGGCGAAAGATGCGACCGCACGGTTTAATTCGTGTAGTCAATTTGCACATACGTTGGATAGCGTGGCGGTGGGTGGGGAATATGGCGCACAGACGAATTTCTTCGTGGCTACAAATCCAGCTACATCGCCGACCCCCGTTCAACCTAGACCCATAGCGACACCGCCAAATATGCCAGCACCCGCGCAAAATCGGCGTGGGATAATCATCGGCGTGGTGGGGATGATCGCCCTGTTGCTCATCGGCGGATTATTGGCATTATTATCAGGTGGTGGTGATGAGGATATTGCCGAACCATCCGCAACCAGCACAGACCGTAGTGTGGTGATACTCATCACCGATACGGCATCGCCAACGGCTGAATTATCCCCAACCGATACGCTATCACCAACCCCGTCCGCCACATCCACCGAAACATCCACGCCCGATGTGTTGACGGCAATCGCATATATCGATGAGACCAATACCGCACAAGCGCCACTCAATCAGACGGCGACATCACTGGCGCAATTGGTCACGCCGACCACCGATTTCACGGCTACCATAGATGCGATCATGGCGAATCGGACGGCGACCCAGCAAATCGCCGAGAGCATCGCCACCAATCTGGCGCAAAAAGCCACCGACCAAGCCGTGACCGATCTAACCGCCACCCAGAACGCGGTGAGCAACATCGCCCAGCAATCCAACGCCGATTTATTAGCCACGCAAGCGGCATTAGACCGCATCGCCACACAAATCGCGCTCGACCAAACCGCCACCGCTACCCTGTGGACATTGACCCCAACGGCTACGCGAACACGGTATCCCACATTTACGCCGATTGTCTCGCCAACAGTTGGGGCAGTTGAAATCGGCGCACGGGTCAACAGCAACGGCGGTCTGAATCTGCGCCAATATCCCAATTTGCAAGCCGATGTGTTGGCATATCTACCTGACGGCGCAGATATTATTTTGACATGGCGCAATCGTAATGCCGATTGGGTATATGTGCGTTATCAGTTCTCAAGTGATACAACCTATTACGGCTGGGTCAGCATCAATTTTGTAGATACACATGACGATGACGTATTTATTCGAGATGTGTTGCCTGTTCTCTCAGAAGAGACATCCGGTTATTTATCTGCAACGGATGCCTATACAGCGACTCCTGCGCCAACACGCATACACCTGCCAACCTTTACGCCGAGACCATAATCCTACCCATTCAACACATCCGATAAATCGCGGGCGATGATGTTTGGTTCTGTGCCATACACATAAAAACGCGACCATTCGCCTTGTGGATTCATCAGATACATGCCCGCGCTGTGAATAACAGGGTATTCTTTGAGCAAGCCACCACGATTTTCAACTTCGTAGGTGACGCGATATTGGCTGGTCACATCGCGTAAAATTAGGTCATCATCGGTGGTTAATCCGACAAAATTTTCATCAAATAGCCCGATATATTCTTTCATCCGTTCTGGCGTGTCGCGGGCAATATCCACCGTGATGAATACAAACGTGATTTTTTCGGCATCATCGCGCAACAGCGTCTTAATCCGTTTGAAATGCGCGAGGGTGAGCGGGCAAATATCGGGGCAGTGGGTGTATCCAAACGAAAGTAACACATATCGCCCGGCAAAATCATATAAATGCACCATCTCGCCATCTTGATTGGTCAACATAAAATCATCAATAGGGATAGCGGGGTCGTAAATGCTGATGCCATCATAATTCGGTGTCGGCAGGGGTGGGATGGTCGGGATAGGGGTGCGCGTCGGCAAATTGCTGGCATAAAATGACGGCGTAGACGAATGATTATCCACCTCTGCCATGCGTGCAGGCGCGGGTGTGGCAAATGGTTGCGGTGTGGCGGTGATGATGATGGTCTCCACGGGGGTGCATCCGACCAGCGCGATTACAAATACGATACAAATCAATTGTCGCAACATTAAAAATCCCTCTCAAATTCATCCATTTGTCTTCATTATAACAGGCATTAGCATATCCATAATCTGTCATACATCACCAAGCACTACCGCCATTCATCATAATTTTGTGATATAATCATCTGTGAAAATCATCACAAGCGGAGAGGGATAACGATGAAATATTTATTGATTGGGATGGGTACACGCGGTGATGTTCAACCGTTGGTGGCGCTGGCTACGGGGATGCAACATGCGGGCATGGATGTGACGATTGGCGCGGGGTTGGATTTTCAGGATTGGATAGAGGGGCGCGGTATTCCGTTTGCGCCGATGAACATGAATATGCAGACCATGATGAATACCCCCGAAGGGATTGAGTGGATTCATCACAGCAAAACGCCCATCCAAGAGGGGCGCAATATGAAGCGCATGTTAGATAAATATAGCGCCGATATTGCGGGCGATTTGTTACGGATATGCGCCGATGCCGATGTCCTCATCAGCAATTTACCGACCTTCGCTTTTGTGGCGGCGATTGCCGAAAAACTGAACAAACAACATTGGCTGGTGTTGCTCTCGCCACTCACACCGAGCAATCACCCCGCCAGCACCATGAAGCCGATGACCCCCTTCACATTCCCGACCAACCGTCTGGCGGGGTATATCGCGTTGTATTTCACCTATTGGGTGGGGCGCGAATCGGGCAATACATTTCGGCGCGAATTGGGCTTATCCGATTGGACGTATCGGGATTATCTGCGTGAATGGACGACCATCCCCGTTTTATATGGCGTGAGTCCGTTGGTGATGCCGCGTGACCCGCGTTGGCACGATAAAATTTTCGTCACGGGGTATTGGATAGACCCCTTACCCGCCGATTATGCGCCCCCATCCGACCTCGTTCAATTTTTAGAGGCGGGGGATGCCCCGTTTTATATCGGATTTGGCAGTATGTCGAGCAAAGATCCACAAGCCACCACGCGCCTCATCCTCGATGCGGTGCAAAAAGCGGGTGTGCGTGCGGTGATTTATAGCGGTTGGGCGGGGTTAAATCATGATGACATCCCCGACACGATTTTCCTCTCCACAGGCGCACCGCACGAATGGTTATTTCCGCGTATGGCAGGTGTGATTCATCACGGTGGGGCAGGGACAACCGCCGCGGGTTTGCGGGCGGGCGTGCCATCAGGGGTCATATCGCACATGGCAGACCAACCGTATTGGGGCAGGCGCGTTGCCGAATTGGGCGTGGGTGCAAAATTTATTTATCGGCATAAACTGACATCGGATAGACTGGCGCGGATGCTAGAGGCGCTATCCAAGCCGACTATCCAGCACAACGCCCGTCAATTTGGGGAACGTATCCGCGCCGAAACAGGCGTGCAGAACGCCGTGCGCGTCATCAAACAATTACGGTCATAAAGCCGAATGTATCCCCCAGTATATGGGGGATATTTTTTCTGATGAATCCACGTTACTTGGTTTCTCTTTTTTGTTAATTGACTTTGCTGATACCCTACTACGTCATTTCCCCTTTGACAAAACCCACATCGTGCGGTATAGTTATCAGAAACCGGTTTCTGAGATGCACATAGCGCGAAAATATCATCGTCATGAAAAAAATTACCATCAACGAGATTGCCAAACTCGCCAATGTATCCAAAGGCACGGTCTCGAAAGTCTTGAATAATTATCCGCATATCAGCGATGCAATGCGTGAACGGGTGATGAAAGTGGTTCACGAGACGGGCTTTCAGCGTCATCATGTGGCGCAGATGTTGGCATCTTCGCGCTCGAATATGATTGGTCTCATCATCCCTAGTGGGGCAAACTTGGTTTTCTCAGATCCCTATTTTCCACATTTGACCGAACATATCACCAGAGCATGTAACGCACACGGCTTCACGGTGTCGTTGTTGTTGTATTATACCGAACAAGAAAATATCTCCGCGACCAAAAATATCCTCTTGAATGGGTTATTGGACGGCGTGATTTTATCGGGCGATCGCAAAGATAACGCCATGTTGCCCTTGCTCATCCGCACGCATACCCCATTTGTGTTTTTGGGTCGTCCGATGAATGGCGAAAAAATCCATTTTGTCGATGTGGATAATTTTGGCGGTGGCAAAACGGCGACCGAGTACCTCATCCAAAGGGGGTATCAGCGCATTGGCATCATCGGATGCAACCTGAATTGGGCGGGCGAATATCGCTATGAGGGATATTGTAGCGCCTTGCGTGAAAATGGTATCGCGTATAATCCCGATTGGGTGACATTTGGCGATTTTTCGATGGATAGTGCCTACGAAGCGATGAAAAAATTGTTGGATGCCGATGTGGATGCGGTGTTCGTCATATCCGATACGATGGCGCTTGGGGCGATGCGATGTATCCGTGAACACGGGTTGACCGTGCCTGATGATGTTGCCGTTATCGGTTACGATGACTTGCCCGTGGCGCTCCATGCCGACCCACCCCTGACGACCATCCGCCAGCCCATCGAAGAACAGACCAAACGCGCCGTCGAGATATTAACCCACATCATCGAATCGCCCGATAGCCCGCGCCAAGAGGTGATATTGCCGACCCAACTCATCATCAGAGGGACAACACGGTAATCTATTTTTTTAGAGAATACAGAAACCGGTTTCTTAAATCATTTTCATCATGAAAGAAGGTTTTTATGCAAGCGATACACACCCCAACACAGACAATCGAAGAACGGGTGCAAGCACTCCTCAGCCAGATGACGCTCGCCGAAAAAATTGGTCAGATGACGCAAGTCGAGAAGAACAGCATCCCGCCCGAAGATGTCACCACGTATTTTATCGGCTCTGTCCTCAGTGGTGGCGGGGGAACGCCCCCCATCAATAATGTTCAAGAATGGCGCAATATGGTGCAAGCCTACATGAACGCCTCGCTCAAGACGCGCCTCGCCATCCCGATGATTTACGGCGTAGATGCCGTACACGGTCATGGCAACCTGAAAAATGCGACTATCTTTCCGCATAACATCGGCTTAGGCGCGACTCGTGATGCCAATTTGGTGGAACGGATTGCCCACGCGACAGCGCGTGAAATGTTGGCGACCAATGTCCATTGGAATTTCGCGCCTGCGGTTAGCGTCCCGCAAGATATTCGTTGGGGACGCACCTATGAGGGTTATAGCGAAAATACCGATCTCGTTGCCGAATTGGGCGCGGCGTATGTGCGCGGGTTACAAACCCCGTCCGAGACGGGTGAGTGGGTGCTGGCATCGGTCAAACATTTTGTCGGCGATGGTGGCACAACCTGGAATTCGCGCAAAGATATGCCGTATCTGGTCGCCAATAATTGGCAAGCCGCCTCTCCCAATTGGCGCATTGACCAAGGCGATACCCGCGTAGACGAAGCCACCTTGCGCCGTATTCACCTCGCGCCGTATAAACACGCGATTGATGCGGGCGCGGTCAATATTATGGTGTCATTTTCCAGTTGGAACGGCTTAAAAATGCACGCCCATGAGTATTTGTTAACCCAAGTGTTGAAAGGCGAATGGGGATTTAAGGGTTTCCTCGTCTCGGATTGGATGGCGGTCAATCACCTATCAGATAACCTGTACGAGGCATTCGTCACCAGCATTAACGCGGGTATTGATATGGTGATGGTGCCGTTTGATTACAAGGCGTTCATCAGCACCACCACCGAAGCTGTCAAGAACGGTGATATTGCCATAGAACGGATTGATGATGCCGTCTCGCGGATTTTGCGGGCGAAATTTTTGCTCGGATTATTCGATAAGCCGATGACCGATTTCTCACACGTAACCACCGTGCGAAGTGATGACCATCTGGCGTTGGCACGCGAGGCGGTACATAAATCGCTGGTGTTGCTCAAACACGAAAACGGGGCGCTCCCGTTGGATGAGGAGCGCAATATCGGCTTGGCGGGTGTCGGCGCGAATGACATTGGGTTGGCGTGTGGCGGATGGACGATCATCTGGCAAGGGTCTACGGGTCCCATCACCGCAGGGACGACGCTTTTGCAAGGGCTTGAGGCACAATTGGGCGATATTGCCTATAGCGCCACAGGCGATTTTGACCAACGGGTGGATACGGCGGTGGTGGTGATCTCAGAAACGCCGTATGCCGAAGGCGAGGGCGACCGCGAAAATTTGGCGATTTCGCCCGAAGATGAGGCGCTCATCGCCAAAGTCCGCGCCAGATGCGACAAATTGGTGCTGGTGATTTATTCAGGTCGTCCGCTCATCATCACAAACATCGTTGACCAATGTGATGCGATTGTGGCGGCGTGGTTACCCGGTAGCGAGGCGGACGCGGTGGCGGATGTGTTGACGGGGCGTGTTCCGTTCACGGGTAAATTATCGTATACGTGGTTTGCTTCGATGTCGCAATTGCCACTCAGCCATTTAGTCGCCAGTGGCGAGAAGCCCCTGTTCCCCTATGGGCATGGGTTGACGTTGTAGAAATTTTACGGCTGTTAAATAGGGACGATATACGCGCTCCGCGCTAATCGTCCCCTACACATCTACACATCTATACAATTTGATGGTTGTAGGGGCGGATTAGCGAAGCGTATATCCGCCCAGCGTATATCTACACATCTATACAATTTGATGGTTGTAGGGGCGGATTAGCGAAGCGTATATCCGCCCAGCGTATATCCGCCCTGTGTAAATTCACAGGTTAGGCGGTTCACCGCCTATCAATTACAAACAAATAAATTTATAAAAGGAGATACACACACATGAAAATCAGACTATTGTTACTCACATTGTTATTTTTCACGTTTTCAGTTGTCATTGCACAAGATGAGACACCCGCCTACCTCAATCCCGATTTGCCGATTGAAGAACGGGTGGCGGATTTGTTGGGGCGCATGTCGCTCGAAGAAAAAATCGGTCAGATGACGCTCATCGAAAAAAATAGCATCACCCCGCAAGCGGTCGCCGAATATTATATCGGCGCAGTCCTCAGTGGGGGCGGTGGCTATCCGACAGGGAACAACACGCCCGAAGGTTGGATGGAGATGGTACACGCCTATCAAGATGCGGCGCTCTCCACACCGTTACAAATCCCCATGATTTACGGGGTGGATGCGGTGCATGGGCATAGCAACGTGTATGGGGCGGTGATTTTTCCGCATAATATCGGCTTGGGTGCGACTCGTAACCCCGAATTGGTCGAAGAAATTGGGCGTATCACCGCCCGCGAGATGATTGCCACTGGGATTTACTGGAATTATTCGCCCGCCGTCAGCATCCCTCAAGATATTCGCTGGGGGCGCACCTACGAGGGTTTTAGCGAAGATACCGATGTCGTCACCCTGATGTCATCCGCCATGTTGCGCGGGTTACAAGGCGAAACGCTCGGTGAGGGCTATAGCGTATTAGCCACGCCCAAACACTTCATCGGCGATGGTGGCACAGCCTATGGCACATCGCCACAAAGTGGTGGCTTGCTCGACAGAGGCATCACCGATATTGACGAAGCCACACTTCGCGCTGTTCATCTGCCACCGTATATCGAGGCGATTAAGAACGGCGCACGCAACATCATGATTTCCTATTCCAGTTGGGGCGGAATGCGGATGCACGGGCAAGCCTACCTGATTCAAGAGGTGTTGCGTGGCGAACTCGGATTTGAGGGGTTCATCGTCTCCGATTGGGCAGGGGTGGATGATGTCGCGTCCAATTATTACGACGCGGTGGTCGGCTCGATTAACGCGGGCGTGGATATGAACATGGTGCCATATGATTATCGCCGTTTCATCAACACCATGAAACAAGCGGTCGAAAATGGCGATATTTCGATGGAGCGGGTAGACCAAGCCGTTGCCAATATTTTGCGCGTCAAATTCGAGATGGGCTTGTTTGAACGTCCGTATGGCGATCCCGACTTGTTGGATGATGTCGGCTCGGATGAACATCGCGCTGTGGCACGCCAAGCCGTGAGCGAATCGCTCGTGTTGCTCAAGAACGAAAATGATGCCTTGCCGTTGGCGCGAGATGCAGAGCAAACCGTGTTCATCGCGGGCGCAGGTGCAGATAATATCGGCATCCAAGCGGGCGGTTGGACGATCGAATGGCAAGGTGTGGGCGAAAATGGTCTGCCAGGGACGACCGTGCGCGATGCCCTCGAAGCGGGGTTTGGCAGAAATGTCACCATCCATTATGATGTGGCAGGTGTATTTAATGATGATAATGGCGACCCCATGCGTGCCGATGTGGGTATCGTGGTCATTGGCGAAGAGCCGTATGCCGAATGGTTTGGCGATACCGATAATTTGGCGCTCGGTGGCAGAAATATGCGCCTCATCACCCGAATGCGCGACCAAGTAGATACGCTCATCATCGTGTTATTCTCTGGTCGTCCGATGGTGATAGATAACGCCCTGAATATGGCGGATGCGTTTGTGGCGGCGTGGCTCCCAGGGTCTGAAGGCGCGGGTGTCACCGATGTCTTATTCGGCGATAACGATTTCACGGGCAAATTATCGTATACATGGCTTCGCAACATGGAGCAATTGCCGTTTGATTTTGATAATATCCCCACTGATGGTTGCGAAGCGCCCCTCTTCCCATTCGGTTACGGTCTGAGTTATGCGGATAAGAGCGAATCGGCGAAGTGGCTCGAATTATCCGTCCAATGTGCGCCTGTTTTGGAGGTGGCAGAAGAAGAGAACTTTCCCGTTATTGCTTTACCTACTTCTAGCGGGGATATGTTGGTTAATCCTGCCGATATGGTGGCGCATATCTCGCGCCAAGTGATGTATATCCCGTTCCCCGTGCCGATTACACTCGATGGCGACCTCAGCGATTGGAACGGCATCCCGTTTGAAGTCGTGGATAAAGGCACGATGACCTCCACCAATCCCGCCGAAAACGGCTTTTATCAATGGGCGTTGGCGGCGGATGAAAATAACCTGTATATCTACATGGTCATGCCCGATGCGACCATCGTCACAGGCGAACACGGCACGGACTTCTGGAATGAAGATTCGATGGAATTTTATATCAATTTCAGTGGCGATTTGTCGCGCACCAGCTATGGCGATGGCGTGTTTCAGGTCAATGTGAATCCGGGCAACATCGGCAACACCGACCCCAAAGGCTTGGTGTATACAGGCGTGAATGCCTCACAATCCAACTTCGAGGCGTATGTCTTTCGGATTGAAGGCGGGTGGGGTTTCGAGGCGCTCGTCCCCATTCCAGAGGGGATAGAAGTGGTGCATGGCTTAGAAATTGGTGTCCAGACGCACGCCAATGGGTCATCGGGCGGTGGACGCGATGTCAAATTGATTTGGTCATTAAAAGATACCAACGACAGCAGTTATCAAAATCCGTCTGTGTTTGGGAGAGGGTTATTCTACGAAATGGGCAATCCAGAAATCCCACAACCTAGCATCGGCGAGGGCGAAGCGCCGATTGTGGCAATCGTTGAACCCGATGTTGCGGTGAACCAAGTCGGCTATTTCGTGGATGCACCACATTTTGGCATGTTGGTGGCGCGTGGCAATTATTCCACTGCATGGTCGCTGATTGATACCCAAACGGGCGAAATGGTGTATGCGGGTTTAACAGGGTTGCCGATTCAAGATGACGCATCGGGTGATTTGGTGTATATCGCCGATTTTTCGCGCTTCACCACGCCTGGCACCTATCGGTTGATGATTAACAGCATCATGAGCGATCCGTTCACCATTGGTAATAATCTCTATGACCAATTGGCAATCGATTCGGCGCGGTATTTTTATCTTAATCGGAGCGGCATCGCGTTATTGCCCGAATTTGCAGGTGAAAATCATGCCCGCCCCGCAGGTCATCTGACCGATGATAATGTGACGTGTTATCGTGGCACAGACGCGCAAAATATCACATGGGACGGGTGCGATTATACCCTGAATGCGCGTGGCGGTTGGTATGATGCGGGTGATTATGGCAAGTATGTCGTCAACGGAGGTATCAGCCTGTGGACGTTGTTGAATCTGTATGAACGCCTGCCCGAAGCCTATCCCGATAGTAGCCTGAACATCCCCGAAAGCGGAAACGGCGTATCGGATATTTTGGATGAGGCGCGTTGGCAAATGGAATGGATGCTGTCTATGCAAGTCCCCGAAGGCTATCCACAAGCGGGCATGGTGCATCATAAATTACACGATTTACAATGGGAAGGCTTCCCTAGCCTGCCCCACACCGAATTTGATAATAACAACGATTTTAGCGAGGGCAACGGACGGTATGTATTTCCACCATCCACCGCCGCCACTTATAACCTCGCCGCCACCGCCGCCCAATGTGCGCGGATTTGGCGCGGGATTGATGATGCTTTCGCCGAGAGATGTTTGAATGCCGCCATCACCGCCTTCAATGCGGGCATGAACAACCCCATCGCCATCGCGGGCAACACCCCTGGCGCGGGCGGTGGCAATTATGACGATACCAACATCACCGATGAATTATTCTGGGCGGCGACGGAATTATTTATCACCACTGGCGATGACCAATATTACCAAGCCATGCTCACAACCCCGTATCTGACGACATTCGGTGGTGTTGGCAAAGATAGCGCCATGTATTGGGGCGATGTGGCTTCGTTAGGGGTGCTCTCGCTGATTTTGCACAATAGCGATTTGGCAGAAGTGGCAACTCTGCGCGATCAAGTGGTGGCGACTGCCGATGAATACGTGGCGAAAATCCAATCCGAGGGGTATCGCGTGCCGATTCGCGCATATCCGTGGGGATCGAATAGTGCCGTGTTGAATAATGCGATTATCCTCGCCTATGCCTATGATATTACAGGGGATATTCAATATTTACATGGCGTGACCGAAAGCATGGATTATCTGCTCGGACGCAATGCGTTGGCATTCAGCTTCATTTCGGGGTATGGTGTTCGTGCCATGACCAACCCGCATCACCGTTTTTGGAGCAACAACCCAGGCAGTGGCTATCCCGCTCCACCGCCCGGTGTGGTGGCTGGTGGACCGAATGCTGAACCATCCGACCCGACTGCCCTGCAAAACGCCGAATTAGAGATGGGTCCCGCCCGTCGTTATGTGGATATGAGCGGGAGCTGGTCTACCAACGAAGTCACCATCAACTGGAATGCGCCATTGGTGTGGGTGACAGCGTACCTGAAAGATGCGTATGGGGAATAACCCGCGTATTTGTTGATTGCACGGGTGGATATATGTGGACACGATGTATCTATCGTGTCCCTATATCACCCATATATATCACATTTCCCGTTTGTATAGACGCGCAGAAATCCGATATTGTTGCTTGTGGGCATTCTTATCAAAAAGCACCAACCAGTATGTCACATATCACACAAAGTCTCGTGGATGTACCTCATGTAACCCGCCTATCAGTCGATGCGCCCTTCCAACGCGCTCGGCGGGACCGATGCCCACCGCGTAAAATCCACCCGCCAGCGCCGCCGTGATGCCCGCTTCGGCATCCTCAAACACGGCACATTCATACGGGGGCAATCCCAAACCGCCCGCCACCCACACAAATAAATCGGGCGCGGGTTTGCCATTGACCACGCTGTAACCATCGCCAATCACATCGAATAAATCCAACACATTCAGCCGTTCACACACCAAACGGGCGTTTTTGCTGGCGCTCCCCATGCCGATTTTGAAGCCCATCTCGCGGGCAATCCGCAAAAAGTCGCCGACCCCCTGCAACAAATCGGCGGGGGTCATCTCTTGCACGTAATCCAGATAATACTGATTTTTGCGCGTCATCAGCGCCTCCATCTCGGCATCGGGGCGCAACTCCCCCTTGAGCAACAATTCTAAACTCGCCCGTCTGGATACCCCGCGCAGGGCTTCGTTATCCTCGCGGGTGAAGGTCAAGCCTTCCTCTTGGGCGAGGCGTTGCCATGACCGAAAATGATATTCTGCCGTGTCGGTGATCACGCCATCTAAATCGAAAATCAGACCTTTCATGCGCCTTGTCCTTTGATGATGAACGGGTATGCTTTGCCATGATGATACACGGTGAATTGCACCTCGCGCCAATGTTTGGGCAAATTCGGCTTGACGGTTGGCACACCATTTTCGATGGTTAAGCCACAAAATCCGAACACAATCGCCTGCCATACCCCGCCACACGAGGCGGCGTGGATGCCGTCATGCACATTGCCTTTGTGGTCTTCGAGGTCAATCGTGGCGCTATAAATAAACAAATCGTATGCCTCTTCGATGAGACCCAAGCGCGATGCCACCCACGCATGAATCGATGGACTGAGCGATGACCCATGATCGACCAAAGGCAGATATGTCTGCCAATTTCGCATTAAAAAGTCTTTATCGCCCAAGCCATCGCCGAAGAGCGCCATCAGCATGACGACATCGGCTTGTTTGATAACCCGCGTGGATTGCATTTTGTGTTGCCCCAACATCCAATCGATATTTTTGGTGCGCGGGGTGTAATCTGCCAGATTAAACGGCTTGAGGCGATCGAAGAAGCCCTCGAATTGCTCGAACACCCCGCCGTTTTCATCGCTCATGGGGATGAACATCTTTTTGGCGATGGTGTTCCATTGCGCGGTCATCTGCTCGGTGATGTCCAACGCGGTCACGAGGCGTTGGTGATGGTCGGGATGATATTTTTTAAGCCATGCCAACACATCGATCGCTGTGACGAGATGCCACTGGACGAGTTTGTTGGTGAACACGCTGTTATCGACATTTTCGTGATATTCATCGGGCCCGATTTGCATTTTCAGCTCATAGCGGTCTTTTTCGGCATTATATTCTGCCCGACTGCCCCAAAACACGGCGGTATCCACCACGATTTCCGCGCCATAATTCACAAACCACGCCTCATCATTCGTCCAGCGCCAATATTGCATGACCGAGTAGGCGATGTCGGATGAAATATGTTGTTCGTTATCGCCCGTCCAGATGCGAATCCGTTCCCCCGTCACAGGATGCGGGTCTGTCCAACGTGGGGTGGTCTCCTCGCCTGTATCGGTGCTTTCCCAGGGGAACATCGCGCCCAGATACCCCGCTTCTTTGGCTTTGGCACGCGCCCCTGGCAAGTTATGATAGCGATACATCAACAACCGCTTACCATATTCGGGATACGACACATTGAACGGCGGGAGCATGAATAATTCGGTATCCCAAAACACATGCCCCTTATAACCATACCCGCTCAAGGTTTTCGCGCCGATGCTGACTTTTTCCTCTTGGGGCAGGGCGATGAGCAGGTGATACATGCAGAACCGATACGCCCGTTGCGCCACCTCGTCCCCGTCTATACGGATGTCCATATGACCCCAATGTTTTTCCCACACGGCATTATGCGCCCTTTTGAGCGCCACATAACCCGCTTGCATGGCAGAATCGGCGCTATCCAGCGCGTGTTGATACGGATTTTTGCTGTCGCGGGTGCTATGAATCGCCACATATTTGGTCACATACGCCACTTCGTTATGCCCCAGTGTAAATGTGGCGTGTTGGCTAGGCTGACGCGGGATGTGCATATCGCCGACGGTGGTGGCATCGGTGCTGATTTGTATCCGACTCACCATCGCCACTTCGTACCCGCTTTGGTCGGTCTTGCCGATAAATTCGACATGCTTATCGGTGGCGTGGGTTTTGATGTCGCCCCAATGCACGACACCGTGCGCGTTGGTGGTGGTTGCATCGAGCATACTCTCGATGGTGATATGATGGTCGCCTTCGCTCAGGGGTTGGATGAGGATTTGCATCACCAGCAAATGTGGGTTATCCATGCTGGCGAATCGCTCAAAATGTAGGCGTAGGCGCGTGCCTTTGGGCGATAGCCACAACACCCCGCGCCGATGCACCCCTGTCCTCAGGTCGAGCGTGCGCTCATACCCCATGATGATGCCACTATCCAGATTGAAAATTTCGCCGTTGATGCCAATTTTCAGCGCCAATGGGTTGGGCAACGCCACCAATTCGGGGACGAGTTGACCCGCCTTATGATTAAATACACCCGCCATGAGCGCCGTGGAATTATCGCCCTGATACCCCTCCTCAAATGTACCGCGAATACCGAGTAACCCGTTGCCGATAGTATAGATGGTCTCGGTGTGCGGTAAATCCCCTTTGCGAAAAGGGCGTTCTATGATTTGCCATTGTCGTGTTTCAAATTGTGTTGTCATATTCTCCAGACTGCCTTTTGCGATGTTCATTTGTCCGATAAATCGTTTTACTAAACCTGCTTTTTTTAGGCAGACGGTTTCGCCTGCCTACTGGTTGTATCATCAATTGTTTTCGCTGAGGGTTCAAAACCCTCAGCTAGTCGCACCAAGCGCACTAAAGGCGCTAAGAACAATTTTCAAAATTGGATTGACCTCAAAATCTGTTAAAATTAGCCCCTTTAGTGGGCTTCCAAAGTCGAATAGCGAGAGGCTTTGAGCCTCTCGTGAGGTTACACACTGCTCTCCCGCACCACCAATTCGGGTGCAATGAGGTCACACATGGCGCTCATCGGGGCATCATCATCACCATCCAATTGTTGCGCCAGCATCTCGGCGATGCGAATCGCCACTTTTTCGACAGGTTGACGGAGCGTTGTCAACGATGGGTGGACGAATTGCGAGGCGGGGTTATCATCAAACCCGACCACCGCCAATTTATGCTGATGATGCGCCATCCAGCGCAACACCCCCATCGCCATCAAATCACTGACGCACACAATCGCGGTTGGTGGGGTAGGCAGGCGCATAAGCATCTCGGTCGCCAAATAACCATTATCTGCGCCATTTTGTTGCCGATTGAGATAATCTGGATTGGGCGAAATGCCATATTGCACCAACGCCGTCTCGTATCCTTGCACCCGTTCTTGACCGCTCGCAGAGGCTTCATCCCACGCGATCATGGCGATTTGAGTGTGTCCCTGTTGGATGAGATGTTCGGTTGCCATGAACATCCCCGCCCGTCCATCCACATCCACCCATGGCACAAGGTCATCCATCGGCGAGAGGCTACGCCCAAACGCCACAAATGGCACACCGGAATCATGCAAAAATTTGAAGCGCACATCATCTTTGATGGTGTACGACAACACAAACGCATCTACATGCTGGCTGTTGATGAGGTTGGCGTAGGGCGTGGTATCGGTATCATTGGGCGATGTGAAGAGCAACAAATGGCGGTCTTGTTTTTCGATTTCGCGCACCAGATAATGCGTAAATTGCTCCAAGATCGGGTTGTAATCGGGGCGGGTATTGGCACGCGCATACCCAATGACACGCGATTGTTGGTCGCGCAAATTCCGCGCCCGCACATTGCGCTTGTAGCCCATTTGTTGCACCACATCCAACACGCGCTGGCGCGTCTCTGGGCTGATATTCCCCTTATCATTCAACACCAACGACACCGTTGAGGGCGATACATTCGCCATTTGTGCCACTTCTTTTATCGATGCCATACATTATCCCTCATTCACTCCGCTACGATACGCCTCGATCACCATCAACACGGCGGATGTGTAAATTGCCACAATCAGCGCGATGGTCAAGACAAACCATAACCCGACTAGCACCGTACTTATCACACCGATTACACTTATTATAACCAGAATGATGAGCAATTGTAACGGATTTTGCAAAACAAAAATGAGGGCGTTGCGCGTTGCACCCCACAACGTAGGCGCTTGCATTTCGTAATAAAATGTCCAGGTGGTGATGAACACCGCTATCCATACAAAGCCTAAGCCCCACCATGTCGCCCGTAAGAGGATGGTGGCGGGGTCTGTCGCATGATACGTCAGCAGGTTGGTGATATTCATCACCCCGAATAAAAAATGCGCCAATCCCCACGGCAACGAGCGCCAGAAATTGGCTTTGAAGGTCTGCCAAAACAGGTCGATATCGGCATTAGATGGGCTGGTTTGTGCCTCATGACAGACCTTACATAACGCGCTCCACGCGGCGGGGATGGTGATAATCGGCAGGGACGTGGCAATAAAGGCGACATTCGCCCAAATATAGGTGTATCCTTTGTACCAAACCTCTTTGATGCCCCGCCATGTGGCGCGAAATGCGAACATGTTATCCCTTCAGACCGCTATAACTAATGCCTTCCACAAAGTATCGCTGGAAGAAGAAAAACACAAGTGCAAGTGGCAACGTGGTGATGACCGCGCCCGCGAGGAACGTGTTCCATTCCAGCGTCTCGCCGAATTGCCCGCGCAATTGCGCCAAGCCCAACGGCAGGTTATGCTTGGTCGCATCGCCACCCACCACAATCAGTAAATCCATAAAATTATTCCACGTCCCCTGAAAACTGAAAATAGCCAATGCCGTCAGCGCAGGGGTCGCCATCGGCAACACCACGCGGAAGAACATGGTAAACCGATTCGCGCCGTCTACCATCGCCGCTTCTTCGATTTCTCTGGGGACAGATTCAAAAAATTGTTTCATCAAAAACACGCCAAACGCATCCGCCGCCAACATCAGCACCACGCCGTGATACGTGTTGATGAAGCCGATTTGTTTGAGGATGATGAAGCGCGGGATGAGCAACACCACGCCCGGTATCATCATCGTGCCGAGGATGATGAAGAAAAATACCCGATTGCCCACAAATTTTATCCGCGCCAGCGCATACCCCGCCAACGAATCGAACATCAGACGCAACACGGTGATAGCCAACGCATAATAAACCGTGTTGGTTATCCACAAACCCAAATTATACTCAAACACATTTTCGTACCCCTCTAGCGTGGGGTTGAAGGTGAACAGGGTGGATGTGGCATCGGTGGGCAGGGCGCTCCCGCTCGCCGTCCGACATTCCGCGCCAAACGGCGGGACGGGTATGAACACCTGTGGACGTTGTTGCACCACTGAGAGACATTTGAACGAATTGGCAACGGTGAGGACGAATGGCACGGTCTCGATGAGCGCCAATACAATCAGGATGCTCACGGCGATGAAGGCGAAGGTGCGCCTGCGAATGGCTTTGAAGGTTGCGGGTGGTTTGGTCGGTGTTATGGTTGCGGTTGTCATATCGTCCTCCTTTATACATCCGCCGTTTCGCGGGTGAAGAGGCGTTGAATCATCGTGAATACAAAGATGATGACGAACAACACCAATGCCGTCGCCGCCGCCAGCCCCATCTGCGAATTATTAAACCCGTTCTGATACACAATGTAGGCAATCGTCAACGTGGTCTTGGCGGGACCGCCACTCGATATGACGTAAATTTGGTCGAATACCTGAAATGTGCCGATTAGCCCCAGCGTCACCACGAAAAATGTCGTTGGCGCGAGCAACGGTACGGTGATTCTACGGAAGGTTTGCCACGCCGTTGCGCCGTCAATCGAAGCCGCTTCGTAAACCGAATTGGGGATGTTTTGCAACGCCGCCAAAAAAATCACCATCATCGTGCCGATGGTCGTCCATGTGTTCAGGATCATGATGGTGAACATGGTTACACTCGGTCCGCTCAACCATTCCCACGCCGTCAAGCCCGCGATGTTGGTATTTGCCCAATCGCCAACTGTATTTTTAGTCACCCCGAACACGCCCAAAATGTTATGCAACACGCCATTCGGGTCGTTCAGCCATGTGATGGCTTGATAATTGGGGAATAGCGCCCCGATGATGATATTCACTAAACCGCCTTTGGTGAACATCCACATGAAGATAATCGAAATCACGACGGACGATGTGATCGACGGAAAATAGAACGCCGTCCGAAAAAATCCCTTCCCGCGTAGCCAGCGTTGATTGAGGATGACGGCTAAAATTAACGCCAATAATGTTTGTGTTGGCACAACACCCAAGACGAAATAAATCGTGTTTCGTAATGAGATAAAAAAGTCGCGTTGCGAGACACCAGTTGGGTTGGCTAACAAGGCTTGGTAATTGCGTAACCCAACCATGTTAAAATCTTGATTCAAGCCGCCTGTCGTCCGTTCTGGATTCGTCACACTCACCACACCCTGAAATTCTGGCGGTAGGGCGGTGATTGCGCCTGCGGGCAAATTGCCCGTGTTGCCGTCTTCGATGTTGCGGGCGATAATTTGCGCTTCTGCGGTCGAATCGACACCCGCGGGGATTGTCACCGCTTCGCGGGTGACAAATTCGATGCTGTAATCGCCAACGGTGGTCAATTCTAACCCTTCGGGGATGGTGATTTCATCCTCTGAAATATTGGTGATGGTGATGGCGTACCCGCTCACTTCGTCCCCCGCGGGGTTATCTACCTGCAAAACATCGCGTAGGGATGTGCTGGTGCGGATGGGCAACGCCTCTAATAGGGCGAGTAAATCGGTTTGCGCGTCATCTTGCGCGATGATGTTCATCGTCACCGTCTCGTTGGGAGGGATGATGGTGCGCTCGCTGGCGCGGATACGCACTTCTTCCTTGTTGATTATCGCTATCAGCGCCACCCGTGTCGAAATATCCACCGCGTTTTCGGTGATATTGGTCACGGTGATGCTGTATCCGCCCGTCTCGTTGGGCGTGGGGTCGCTCACAGGCAGATTGATGGTGAGGCGTTCATCGGGGACAGTCGTGCGCGGATTTTGAAATTGGTCGAGTAGCCCTAATTGCTCTGGGCGCGTGGGATTGGCGTTGATGATGATGCTCTCGCCCGCGCCGATGGTGTAGGCTTCGGTCAAGACGAATTTGACCGTTTGGTCTTGGGTGCGCGTTTGCGGTTGGATTGCCCCGACTAGCACCGTCCCTTCGGGGATGGTCACAGCTTGGTCGGTCTGGTTGGTGAAGATCACCGCGCCTGTGGCGGCTTGTGCCTGTTGTCCTAACGGGGTGATGCCGTTCCAATCGGTCAGGCTGATGAACAGGGCGAAGCCGATGGGGATGATTAAAAATACCAAAAAGATGAGCATGGCGGGCAACATAAACAGATACCCTGCGATACTCTCACCGAGCCGTTTTTGCAACTTGCTCTGTGTACGAATGGTGGGGATGGGTATATCACCCGCTTGTGAGGTCATTGGATAGCCCCTTTTACATAAAATGGATGTGTGTTATGTTGCTGACCCCACCCCCTAGCCCCCTCCCCATCAAATGGAGAGGGGGAATAAAGCCTGTTTTTGCTTTACTCCCTTCCCCTACAACGTGGGGGAAGGGTTGGGGATGGGGGTTGTTAAGTGTTCTTTGGGCGGATATACGCTTTGCTAATATGCCCCTACGCGCCTATTGGGTTTGTAGGGGACGATTAGCGCGAAGCGCGTATATCGTCCCTCATTTATATACCTATACACCGTTTTTATTGATTAAGGTGCGTCATGATTGTTCGGTGTAGGGGCTTGCCATGACAAGCCCCTGTTCATTATTCTATAACGCTGAGGAAATTATTCCCCACCCATGATTTCCATCGCCACGGCTTCGGCGGCGGCTAACACATCCGCGGCGCTGATTTCACCCGCGAAGGCGCGTTGTAATTCGGCATTGAACGTATCCACGAAGGGACCGAAGCCCACGGGCAATTTCCACGGATAGCTATATTCTGCGCCAGCTACGAAAGCGTTCACATCGGCGGCATCAAACCCTTTGCCTTCGGCACGGGGGAACCAAATTTCAACATATTCATCGGCGACTGCTGGACGGGTGGGCATCGGACCAAAGCTGACTTTGTTGGTGGCAGATTGACCCGCTTCGTTGGTCAAGAAATTGACCAGTTGCCAGCTTTCTTCGAGATAATCGTTATCTTTGCCGACACCATAGCACACGGTGAACGCCATAGTCGCTTTTTGGACGGGACCCATCGGTAATTCGACCACGCCCCAATTCAATTCGGGGTAATTTTCGAGCAAGAAGTTGATGACCCAGTTGCCTTCCATCGCCATGGCAACACTGCCTTTACCGAAGGCTTCGCCACCCCAGCCCGCATCGACTTTATCGGGTGTGCCACCGATACCATCGAGGCTGAAGCTGACATAAAATTCGAGTGCTTCGAGGGCGGCATCGTTATTCAACACGAATTCACCGGTCACATCATCGAAAATCGCGCCACCATTTTGATACAAAAATGGCAACCAGCGTTCAAAGTTGGGGGGAGTCACCAAACCCAATACACCATTGCCTGTCAAAGCCGCGGCGGCTTCATACAAATCGTCCCATGTCCAATCGGTGGTGGGGTATTCTAAGCCCGCGGCATCGAACAGGTCTTTGTTATATTGCAACGCCATGGTGCTGAAATCTTTGGGCGGGCAATAGAGGATGCCATCTTGGGTGAAAATGTCGAGCAGGGCGGGGTAGAAGCCTTCGACATCTTCGATGTAATCTGCGCCTTCAGCCACCACATCCGCGGCGACCCAATCGGGCAGTTTGGAGCTATCGATGTAGAACACGTTGGGATAATCGCCACTGGCAAAAGCGTTTTGCAGTTGCACCACATGGTCGGTCGAAATTTGCCATTCGACTTCGATCCCCGTTTCTTCTGTGAATTGTGCCAATAACGCATTCAACGTTTCGGTTTCTTCTTCGCTGGATGACCAGCCCGCTAAAATCAGTTTAACGGTATCGCTTTGGGCAAAGACACCACCCACCAGCGCGAATACCATCGCCAATAATGTGACAAACACTAGCATACGTTTCATGATCTATTGCTCCCTTCAAAACGACTATTTGTTATACCATTTATTCATCGTTTTATGCCCAATCGGGCTAGTAAAACGATTTAGTAAATCGTTTTACCATATTAACACTCGGCAATAAATCGCGCTACTGTTTTTAATCATATGCTCATAATTAGTTAAACTTGAGATGTTTTGGATGCGTAGAATGGCTTCTCTCATAATTGATGTGGATTTTAGGAAGGATATACGCGCTACGCGCTAATCCTTCCCTACGAAGTGAATAGGCTTGTACGGGCGGATTAGCGTAGCGTATATCCGCCCTCTGATACGTAGGGATTGTTATTATTTTTCGATGCCCCGCACCAGATCGTATAGGCTATCGAATGTCCGATCATCCACCTGCCAGATGGGTGTATCGCCATGTTCGCGGATTGTCACGGTTTGACCCGCCTCGCCAATCACATACCCCGCCCGCACCAACGCATGACATGTCAGGTCATATATCAGACCATCGCCGACCACCCGAATCGGGCGCGAATCGCCGACAAATTCAAAGCGCATGGTGTTGGCGTTAAAGCGCATCCGCCCCGATTTGAACACGCGCCCCAACACCCCCGACAGGGCTAAATCTTCGGGTGCGCCGATATGCACCGCGCCGTCATCCATCACCCATAGCATATCGCCCAAGCGCAACGCCAAATCGAGATCGTGCGTGGAGAGCAAAATGGCGCGGTTGGCACTTTTGGCGAGGTGGCGCAACAGGCTCATCATCTCTGCCCGACTGGTGACATCCAAAAAAGCGGTCGGTTCATCCAACAAAATTACATCGGTCTCTTGTGCCAATGCGCGGGCAATCAGCAGGCGCTGACGACTCCCATCGCTCATCTCGGTGATGGGCAATTTTGCCAGATGCGTTGCATCCACCGCACGGATTGCCCATTCGACCATCTCCAAATCGTGGTCAGATAATCTGCCCGCCCAATCGGTATACGGATGCCTGCCCAATCCCACCAGATCATACCCCGTCATTTGGCTAGGTGCGATGGGATCGGTCAGGACGATGGCGACATGCTTCGCCAATTCGCCTACAGATAATTGATGAATGGATGTATCCCCTAATAACACAGACCCCGCGAGCGGTTTTTGTACGCCTGAGAGTGTCCGCATGAGGGTGGATTTGCCCACGCCGTTGCGCCCGATGAGGCAGGTCAATTCGCCCGCACCGAGCGATACATTTAACCCCTGTGCGATGGTGATAGGCGCTTTGCGTGGTGGGGCATAGCCAATGGTCAGATTTTTCGTGATGAGATTCATGGGATAAATTTTCTCGAATGATGATTAAAATAGACACCCCATAACAATATATCAAAATAGGTGATTCGGCAATTGAGGCATCATGTTATTTTTGCAATTGGGACGATATATGCGCTGTGCGCTAATCGTCCCTTACAAATCTAATCGGCGTGTAAGGGCGGATTAGCGGAGCGTATATCCGCCCAGAACTCATAAATCAAATTTTACAAGCCAACACAATCACATTCGGTTATAATAAATATCAAAACCTGATAGGCAAAAGGATAACCTACATGCACCGATTACTGTTTGTCTTCCTTATTTTGTTCCTCATCAGCCCCACCCATGCTCAAGTGGGCGCACGCACCACCTTCACAGGCACGCTGGATGACGCAAAATCATTTTACGAATATCCCATTTTGGTCGCAGAAGATGGCACAACGATTATCGCCGATGCCAAAGCCACATCGGGCGATCTCGATACGATTGTGTATTTGTTGGATGATGCCGAAAATATCCTCGCGCAAAATGATAATCGGCAACGCGATGTTCTCGATTCGTATCTGGAATATCCATCGGCGAAGGCGGGGACATATACCCTGATTTTGGCGCGGTACGATTTGGACAAGGGCAACACATCAGGCAATTTTGAACTCACCCTGTCGCAATTACCCACCGTCACCGAGTTGCCCCCATACGACATATCCCCACAGGCGCTCAATTCGGCGGGCTATCCGATTTTAGACCCGCAAGCGCCAACCGACTGGACAATTTTGGTGTATTATGGTGGCGATACCAACCTCGAAGAATCGCTCATCAAAGACCTGAACGAATTTCAATTGGCGGGTGGCTCGGATGAGACCATCAACATCATCGCCCTGCTCGACCGTTCCCCCGAATTTTCTGAGATAGACGACAATTGGACGGGCGGACGCTTGTATCAGGTCACGCTGAGTAACGAAGGCGATACCATCATCCAAAGCAGGCTCATCGCCGATTTAGGCGTGCTGGATATGGGCGATGGTGCGACATTGGCGCAATTTTTGGCGTGGGGCATTCGCCATTATCCCGCCGAACACTACGCCCTCGCCTTTGGTAGTCATGGCGCGGGCTGGCAAGGGGTCATCACCGATGATACCGATCATACCATCATCAACCTGAGCGAATTAGACACCGTTTTCAAGACGCTCAACACCGATTTGGGCGCAACCATGTTTGACCTCGTGATTAATGATGCCTGTTTGATGAGCAGTGTGGAATATCATGCGGTCATGGCGCGGTATTTCAAAATCTCTTTCGCATCGCCTGAAATTGTGATAGACCCCGCGTTGGATATGACGCTCTTTACCAACGGCTTGCGCGATAATCCGAATGTTGATCATATCCCCGCCATTGGTGGGGCGCTGATTGATAAATATATCAATGTGGATTTACGCAATCAAAATTTACCCGACTGGCGTTATATGACCAGCGCCGTCACCGACCTGACGCGATTTTCGCCCATCGAGACGGCGCTTGATGATTTCGCCAAGATTATCCTCACCGACCCGTTGCGCTATAGCGCCATGTTGGGCGAAGCACGAGATAACGCCTATACCTATAGTGGTTTTCGCAATGGGGCATCGCTCATCGATTTGGGCAATCTGATGCGCCAAGTGATCTTGCTCTCTAGCGATGAATCGGTCATCACCCGCGCACAGGCGGTATTAGTGGCGCTTGAAAACGCGGTGGTGCATCGTGCGGGTGGCGATAGTGTGGCGAATCGGGTGTTGTATCAGAATATTTACTTTCCAGAGAAAGCCAAAGATTTTGATAACGATTATTTCTTGCATAGTCCGCTCACCAATTGGGGCGAAATGCTCCGCGCCTATTACAATTCGCTCAGCCCTAAACAATGGAAAAAGGGCGATTTATTCCATGCGCCGACCCCGCCACAAGTCGCAATCACCAACCAATATCCCGATGTGCCGAGCCTGATTAACCCCCTGCGGATGAATATGGAGGTCATTGGGCGCAATATCGCGCAAGGCACATTCACCGTCGATTATCAATTGCCATCGGGCGAATATGAACGCCTGACCGATTCGCCTATTCTGACCGCTACATTGGATGAATTAGGCACCCTCACGTATAGTAACGAGTGGGGCAGTGGGGTTTATAACACCGTTTTTCATTGGAATGTAACCCTCTCGCAATTAACCGATGGTGAAATCACCCGCTTTGTCAATTTACGGACAGATGCCGAAAGCACGACCGCATCGTTAGAGGGGCGCTATCGGTTGGATGAAACATCCGATTGGCACGAGGTGATTGTGATTTTTGCCCCCGATAGTGATAATGATGGTCGCGGTGTGCCGATTCGGGTGATCTCCAGAAATCCCGAATCGGATGCGTTGGCGGTGGTGCATATCCCCGATGGCGCACAATTTCAGGTGTTCCAGACGCTCGTCACCGAAAATGGCAAAGAACAAATTTCGCCCGATGAAACGATGACCTTCACATGGCACGCCGAGAAGTTGCAAACCATTTGGTATGTACCCGCGCCAAGCGGAAATTATCAGCTCGGATTCAAAATCACCACCTATGGCGGGGCAGAGAGCATCACTAGCGTCCCCGTTGTGGTGAATAACGACAATATCGCGCCCAATTTGCGCGGATATACCGATACGGTATGGGGCTATACCCTCGTCTTAGATGACACTTGGTACGAGCCGACGCTCTACGCCGATTTGGGGTATGAGGAAGCCTCGCATCTGGATTTGACCAAACGCCTGCGCGTGTATCAATATGAAGTGATTGAGGAATCGAGCGTAGAGGTGTTATTGGCGAGTTACGGTTTCGAGATACAAGACCAGCAATCGGCACAGATTAACGGCGAAAATCAGACCCTGTATACGTATAGTGATGGCGATTTTATCGGCATTGGGGCGCTCTATCCAACACCCGATGGCGACCTGATTTTTATCGGTGTCGAAACCAGCAACGATGAACATGCAGACCTCGATGCGTTATCCCAAACGGCTCAGGCTATTTTAGCCACCCTCGTTCAATTCGACCCGCAGACCATCATCGACAATGATACCGCACTGTGGGAAAAATTCGCCGTCGGCACGCTGACAGGCGCGGGTTTTGGCGCAAATTATGACATCCCCAAATCATGGCGCGATAATTTATCTGAAGACGGCATTTGGATACTCGCCCGCCCACAAAATGCGCCTAACGTCTTCATGCGCTTGGCGCAAGTCGAGGCATACGACCCCATCGCGTTGTTAGATGCGATGCTTGCCGATTATGTCCAACCCAACCTGAGCGATTTCGCCATGACCGAAAAGCGGGTCTACTATGCCCAATTCAACACATGGCAAGTGGCACGCTATAGCGGGATGCGCGAGGATGTCGCCGTAATCGGGCGGCTGTATACCACCATCGGCACATTCGGCAATGCGATCGTGATTTGGCAAGAAGCCCCTGCCGATATTGCCCCCGATTTGTTCGTCAATGTATTTGAACCCATCGTAGACGCGCTGGCGGTGAATAAGCCGTTCCGCACCTACCCGTTGGGTGAGTATGGCTTCACGCTCAATTATCCGCGCCGATTTGGGTATCTCAGTGAGGTGATAGAGGAAGGACACAAATATCTGATCGCCCGCAATCCAGACGGCGCGATTTATATAGTCGATTTCTTCGCCGATACCGCCGATTATGATGCTATCCTCGACGCATGGCAAAATTTTAGAGGCTTTACGCGCACATCAGACCCCGAACCCGTCACCTATAACGGCAAAGACGGTTGGTTGCTCAGTTACGAATTCGAGGATGAGTTGGGCAATGTGTATTCGGGTTACGGCTTTTTGACCACATCAGCAGATAACACGCACGGCATTGTGTTGCAGGTGTTCTGGACGAATCTGGTGGCGGATATCCTCGAATTCGACTTTTTGATGAACCTTCATCAGTATGGCATTGCCCCCGAATTGCCCAATGCCGATACGTTCACGTATGCGCGTGGCGTGGTCAACATCTTAAACCCCAGCATCGGCATCGATTTTCTCTATCCCAACACCTGGCGCAACATCACCTTCAATAACACCTTCGGCGAAGACCGCTACGCCGTTGGCTATAGCCCGACAGGCGAGAGCGAATTGAGCCTGTATGTCACCGATGGCGATGGTGAGGCGCTCCTGGCGGCATTGTACGATTTTAGCGATGTCACCCTCACACCGATCGAGACGGTGATCGTATCGGATGACATTCAAGCACAACTGTATGATTACGTGTGGGATGCCGAAGATGGTCAGGTGCTTGGTGTGGTGGTATATCTGCAAAATCCAGACGGCTTGACCTATATTTTTGAATGGGTGAATTATCGCGGACGGTTGAACAACGTGGATTTATTCATCGGCGCATTTTTAGACGGCATTTTGATTTATCCACCTGTCAATATGCCCGAGACCGCCGAAGAAACCCTCTCGCCGCCGAATCAGATTGATCCGACCACCTATATGCTGGATGACTGGCGCGTTGCGATTACCCTACCTGCCGATTGGTATGCGCTCCAGACCTCTGACGAACTTTATTACAGCGCCAGCCCGAATGAGGATACCTATTTTTATGTGTATGTGGTCACAGATGTCGCAACGGTCGAGGATGCTATCGCCTATATCTTGGATGCGTATAGCATGACATTGACCAGCGACTTCACCCCGATCACCCTGATGGGCGATGAGGCGCTTGAGTTTGAATTCATGTTCGATGACCAAACGGGCATCGGCGTGGCGCAACAATGGGATGATACAAGTGTGTTGATTTTCTCGGTTGAGGGGGTCGTCCCCGATATTCAGCGCGATTTGTATCAAACCATCATCATAGACGGCATCGAATATTTAGGGGAATAGGGTATCGATAAACCCTGTTCTCACATACAAGGATTTGTGACAAATATCACTTTTTTTTTAATTGAGATGTAGTATCATTTCCTTAGCTTGTAGATGTCACAAGTTATTTAGAGTATCCATCTATCTTGAGGAGGCAAATTATTATATGCGTCGTTTGATATTGAGTCTAATAATCGGTTTGATGGTCATGATAGTCGGCGTGGCATCGGCACATGATCACGGTGTGCATATCCGCGTGGCGCATTTGTCGCCTACAGCGCCGAGTGTGGATGTGTATGTCGGTGACATGTTGGCGATTCGCAGTTTATCGTTTGGCTCGACATCGGGCTATATCAGCATTGACGGCAATATGGCAGAAATCAGTATCGTCCCTGCGGGCGGTATGATGATGGATGCGGTGTATAGTGATAGCTTGGTATTCGCTGGCTCGGATAATGGCTATTTTACGGTGGTAGCCGTTGGCGATCTCGCCGATTTCACCTTCGATCTCATCGTTTTGCCCGAAGATGCCCAACCGTTGGGGACTGCCCGCACCGATACGTTGATTATACGCGGTGCATTCGCTCGTCCAACCGCCCAAGCCACACCGCATAGCATGGATATGGGTGGTCATAACATGGCAGAAGCCACTGCAGAAGCAACCATGCAAATGGGTGGTCATGATATGGGTCACATGAATATGGGGCGCGTTAGTGGTATGTATATGTTCATCGAAAATATTGGCGATAGCGATGATACGCTCATCGCCGCGGCGAGTCCGATTTCAAACATGGTGCAAATTCACCAGACCACCGTCACCGATGGAGTCGCGCAGATGGGTGAAATCGAGGGCGGGTTGCAAATCCCTGCGGGGACAGTCGCCGAATTGCGCCCTGGTGGGTATCATATCATGCTGATGGAACTCACCGCCGATCTTGTAGAAGGGGAGACCATCCCCGTAACGCTGATTTTTGCTTCTGGCACAGAAATCACGCTCGAAGTGCCGATTATCACCCCGTAATAAGCCTGTTTTATCAATCTATAAATGTGTACGGACGCGCTTGTGCGCGTCTTTATTTTTACACATCTTTGAATGATTGTTGCCATTCAATCAGCAGAATGCGTTATAATCATCTCAGAAAGGATACACATCATGACCGATTTCGATAATTTCGCCTGTCCAATCCCGATTAGCGAGTATCCGCAGGTGCTACTGGCGCATGGTGGCGGTGGCAAATTGATGAATATGCTCATCAGCAAGATGTTCCGCGCCTGTTTTCTGGATGTCGCCGACCATGACGGCGCGGTGATTGCGCTATCGGGCAAAATCGCCATGACGACCGATTCGTATGTGGTCAAACCCCTATTTTTCGCGGGCGGGGATATTGGCAGTTTGGCGATACACGGCACGGTCAACGATTTGGCGATGTGTGGGGCAATCCCCAAATATTTATCCATCGGCATGATACTCGAAGAAGGGTTGCCGATGGAGACGCTATGGGCGGTGGTGCAATCTATCGCCCAGACGGCGCAACATTGCGGTGTGAGCATCATCACAGGCGATACCAAAGTGGTGGATAGGGGCAAGGGGGATGGCATTTTCATCAACACCACAGGCATCGGTGTGGTTCAAGCTGATGCGCCCATCGCGCCGTCATCGGTGCAAGTGGGCGATGTGGTCATCCTGAGTGGTGATATCGGTCGGCATGGCATCGCAATCATGGCACAACGCGAGGGTATCCAATTCGAGACGACCATCCACAGCGATTCGTGTCCGTTGCATACCCCTGTTTTGGCGCTGATAGAGGCGGGTATTCGCGTGCGGTGTCTGCGCGATTTGACACGCGGTGGTTTGACCAGTGGCGTGTGTGAAATTGCGACATCGGCAGGGGTGCATATTCACCTGACCGAAGCGACGATTCCTGTGGCGGATGAGGTGCGTGGTGCGTGTGAAATTTTGGGATTAGACCCGTTGTATATCGCCAATGAGGGGCGGTTTATCGCCTTCGTGCATCCTGACGATGTGGCTCTGGCGTTGGATATTTTGCATGGTCACGAACACACGGCTGGCGCGTGCGTCATCGGCGCGGTGACACAGGGTAGGGCGGGGCAGGCGACTATCACCAGTCCTATCGGCGCGGAACGCATTTTAGAGATGTTCAGTGGTGAGCAATTGCCCCGCATTTGTTGAGCGCATCCAAAAGCGGTGCTTGACAAAATAAGTAAACGGTGTAAACTGTTTTATAAGGTGATTCAGAGCCACAATAGCTTAACAAAAGGACAATTTACCATGCCCAAAACCCGCCGAGAAGAACGGCGCGAAGCCACATATGCCGAAATTAAAACGATTGCCCGCCAACAGATGACCGAAAATGGCACGGGCAGTTTATCGCTACGGGCAATCGCCACTGAAATGCGGATGACCGCGCCCGCTATTTATCGCTATTTTGAAAATCGAGACGCGCTCATCACCGAATTGTTGGTCGATGCGTTTTCATCGCTGGCACAATCGTTAGAGCAAACCGCACGGGCGCACGCACATGACCACCCCTATCATCAATTATTGGCGATCTTACACGCCTATCGAAATTGGGCGGTGCAAAATCCGACCGATTTTCAACTGACGTATGGCAACCCGATTCCCAATTATGTCGCCCCACGAGAACGCACCGTCCCCGCCGTGATACGCGGTTTCGCCGTGATTGTCGGGGCAATCCAAGCTCTCATCCAAACGCCACAATACACCGCAAAAGCACCTTATGACCACATCCCCGCATCAATGTTAGCCTGTATTCGGCGCATGATTGATGAAGATGGTTATCCCGTAGACCCAATGGCGTTGTATTTGGGCTTATCGGGCTGGACGCAACTGCACGGCATCATCAGCCTCGAATTATACAACCATCTGCAAACCGTTGTCGGCGATGTAGATGCGTTTTATCAGTCGCAGATGGTCAATATGCTGACATCGTTTGGCGTGGTTGCGCCTGAATCGGGGCTTATCCACACCGAGTAGATCATTCCCAACCGATTTATGACCTGTTCCGCCAACACATACACCAACTTATCATAACGGTCGGTCATGATGATTTGTCCAGTAATTCATGTGCGATGTCGAGTAAGGTGGTGGTCGGTGTCGATTGTTTGAATAGTAGTTTTAATATCGGCTTGTCTCCCAATTCATTCATCACCCATAACGCCATGTTTTCCGCTTCCCAATGGCAGTCGGGATGTAACACAATGGTTGCTAATCGTTCTTTTTGGCGTGATTTATCGGGATGAAGCGCCACCAACCCCACCAACGAGCGCGTGACTTCAGACAAGCTCTGAGATTCGATCCCTGTTTTAAGTGCCGTCTGCCACATCTGATAGGCTTGCGTAGTTTCGTTCAGCAAATAATGAATTAGCGCCAAATAATTCTGTGGGCTAATCTTATCTTTTGGTTGGATAGTATCATCTTCAATGGCGATTGCTTGCAAAAAATAATCGCGGGCGAGTTCAATTTTGCCTTTATGCAACAGGATAGTCCCCAACGATGACAAGCTGAATAGGGTCATGCGTCCATTAGGGATGTTTATTGCCGTCTGATACGCGCTTTGGGCGTACTTCCACGCTTCGGCGTAACGATCTTGTGAAATGCGGATATTAGATAAACGGCAGAGTGCCAAATACACCCTTTGATTATCACCCGCTTGACGGGCATATTTAACTGCATTATTCAGATTGCGCGTGGCTAACCGAAAATCATGGGTGTAGATGCCATAATTGCCCAATTCCAGATAAACACTCGTTAATAACCATGCGTCGCCCTATTTTTTTAGCTACCTTGAGGCGCTGATCAGATAATTATAACTGGCGATAATATCCCCATCGTGCATGAGTGTGATTTTGCCCAATGGATTTAAGGCGAAGATGTGGTGATGATCATCCTTCGCCTTTTTCGCCGATGCGACCAATTCCGTGAGCGTCTCTTTGGCTTGGTCGATTGCGCCATTTGTGGCGAGTTCTTGTGCCAATTCCCACAAACTATCATGTTTCGATTCCATGTTTTATTATCCTTAAATTACACAATGTGCCAAGATGATACGATTATACCACTTGCACCCTCAAACTTGCCAAAATTGGGGAGTTATCTGAAGGGCTTAATCACTTGACATATTCCCAAAATCACGCTATATTAGAAAAAACTTAATTCAGTTATTGAAAAAAGGTCGTTGTGAACGCATTTATCCGTAGCAATCGAGATTTAGTCAAAGCCATGAACCGAAGCCTGCTGCTGAATATCATACGGCGGGAGGGTCAGTTATCGCGTAAGCAATTGACTGAAATTTCGGGCTTAAGTGTTGGCTCAGTATCGGGCATTGTCGGCGAACTGATTGATAATGGCTGGATTTTAGAAGCAGGGGAGGGTGATTTCACAGGTGGGCGTAGACAAACCATGATTCGTCTTGCGCCTGATGCAGGTTATGCTGTTGGCATTAAAGTGATGGAAGAGAAAGTAGTTTGCGCCATCACCAATTTCGAGGCAACCATTATAGATTATCTTGAAGTGCCAATTCCAGCAAGCATCACCCCACCGCAATTAGTTATTGCCCTGAAAAATGTGATAGACACGCTCATCAACACGCTTAGCATCAAGCCTGAACAATTACTTGGTGTTGGCATCGGTTTGGCGGGCATCATTCGCACTGATGAAGGCATCGTGCAACATTCACCCTATTTCGGCTGGCGCAATTTGCCCCTTGCCTACATGCTCATGCAAAAAATCCAACGCCCTGTTTATATCGAAAATGATGTCAATACACTCACACTTGCCGAGCAACTCTTCGGCGCAGGCAGGCATCACGATAATTTTGTTGTAATGACTATCGGACGTGGGATTGGGCTTGGGATTGTGTTAAATAACCAGATTTATCGTGGAAAATGGGGTGGTGCGGGCGAATTTGGGCATATCGTCATCGCCAATTCGCAGACCGAAGGCGATTTTCCGACATCGCAAACCCTCGAACAAATCGCTGCAGACCCCGCCGTGATTGCCCATTTACGTCAACTAAGTGGCAAAAAATCGGTCAATACCTTGCGTGATGTGGTCTCATTAGCCGGCGCAGGCGATACCAATGCCCAACATGTCCTCGCATTGAGCGGTTATTATATTGGTATGGGCTTGGCGAATTTGGTCAACTTACTGAATCCGGGCATGATTATTATCAGTGGAGAGGGCGTGGTGGCGGGTGATTATCGACTCCAACCGATGCGCGATAGCCTAAAAAAGCACACGTTTAACGGACTGCTGGACGGCGTATCTATCGTTATTGAGCCGACCAATGACCCTGCATGGGCGCGTGGTGCAGCGAGTTTGGTGATTAGCAAAGTGTTTGAATCGCCGATTATCGAAGCCCAACGACAACAATAATTTTTTTTGAGATTGTTTTTTCAATGAGTGAAAGATGTTAACCATGTCATACTTAAATCGGCGTTCAAAATGGGGGTGGGTGATATTTTTCTTAGCTCCTAGTCTGCTAGGGCTGATGATTTTCATTGTGTATCCCATTTTGTCATCGCTGTGGTATGCCTTTCATGATTGGAATTTGCTATCACCCCCTGTTTTTAATGAATTGGATAACTTCAAAGAACTTTTTGCTGATGATAAATTTTGGAACGCCTTGCGCTATACGTTGATTTTTATCATGTTATACGTTCCGCCGATTTTTGTGTTGGGTTTGGGATTAGCCATTTTCCTCAACCAAAAACTGCCCGGTATGATAATCGTGCGGACTGCCACCTTTTTGCCTGTGGTTGCCTCATGGGTGGTGGTCTCGCTCATCTGGAAGTGGTTGTTTAACCCCGCTTATGGATTGGTGAATTTTGGGCTAGGTGCAATTGGGATAGACGGACCCGCATGGCTGTTCGAGCCAAATAGCGCCTTGTATGCGATGGTTATCACCAGCATCTGGAAAGATGTCGGTTATGTAGCGTTGCTCTATTTGGGCGGGTTGCAGGGGATATCTCGGACATATTATGAAGCCGCCGAGATTGATGGTGCGAGCCGTTGGGCATCCATCCGTTACATCACCTTGCCGTTGCTCTCGCCGACCATGTTCTTTGTATTGATAACCCTGTTGATTAATTATTTTCAGATGTTCGAGCAAGTTTGGCTGATGCCCATGCGCGATAGCGCCGCAGATAGACAATTAGAGGTGGTTGTGACCGAAGTGGTGAATAACGCATTTCGTTATAACCGTATGGGCTATGCCTCTGCTATGTCGTGGGTGCTATTTGCCATTATTTTTGTGATTACATTCGTCCAACTGCGCTTACAAAAACGGTGGGTGTATTATGAAACGGACTAATTTATTCTCGCTGATATCATCGTATTTAATGATGCTTCTCCTAGTGATGATGGCAGTATTACCCTTTGTGTGGATGCTGAGTACATCGCTCAAAGAACAACAATACATTTTATCGGCGACACCGCAACTCATCCCAGAACCGATTAGCTTCGAGAGTTATACCAAACTCGCCAACCGTATCGATTTAACGCGGGTTATCTTTAATAGCATATTTGTGGCGGTAACTGGCACAGTAGGGCAGATTATCGTGGCGGCAATGGCGGCGTATGCCTTCTCGCGCATGGAATGGCACGGACGCGATAGCATCTTCTTATTATATCTTTCAACTATGATGATACCCGCCGTTGTGTTGGTCATCCCGCAATTCATCCTCGTGCGTTCATTTGGTTGGATGAATAGTTATACCGCACTTATCATTCCCAGTTTATTCAGCGCGTTTGGCACATTTTTATTGCGCCAATCGTTCAAGACCATTCCCAAAGATTTTGAAGAAGCGGCATTTGTGGATGGCGCAAATCATTTTGTGATTTTTTGGCGGATAGACTTGCCGTTGGTCAAACCCGCATTGGCAACCTTAGCGGTTTTCGCCTTCATGGGCTTGTGGAATTCGTACCTTTGGCCCCTGTTCGTTGCACGCCGTGAAGAAATGATGACGCTTCCCGTTGTTTTGGCGAATTTGCAAGCAGGACCGCGTGCGCTCACCGAATGGAACATGATTATGGCGGGCGCAATCATCACCGTGTTGCCAATACTGCTGATTTATATGGTCGCACAACGGTGGTTTGTGCAGGGATTCGTCTCTAGCGGTATTAAAGGTTAGGTATTTCGTGACGCAACGAAATGCGTTTGAAGTAAATTTCGTATTAGATAGTTTGACTTGAGAGGAAATAAAATCATGTATCGTAAATTAAGCCTTATTCTGATGTTGGTGTTGATGTCTGCGTTAATGCTCAACACTGTCGCCCAAGAAAATGTCACCATTCGTTATTTCACCTTTTCCGCCGCGCCCGATTATTTAGATGAACTCGACACAATTATCGCTGCGTTCCAAGACGAAAATCCGACTATCACGGTTGAAGTGTCAAGCGCCCCATTCTCCGATTATTTTACGTTGCTCCAAGCCGATGTTGTCAGTGGTGATGCGCCTGATGTATTTGAATTGAATTACGAAAATTTTGTCACTTATGCCGCCAATGGCACGCTCCTCAACATTGATGAATATCTCAGTGGCAACGCGCCGTACTATCCCCGCGCCTTAGAAGCCTTCCAATATAATGGCGAACAATTGGCTTTGCCAGAAACCTTCTCGACCGTGTTGCTGTTCTATAATGCCGATTTGTTCGACCAAGCCGGCATCGAATACCCCACTGCCGAATGGACATGGGCAGATGCAACCGCCGCTGCCGAAGCGATTGGCGCGTTGGGTGATGATATTTGGGGCTTGTATTCGCCCGTCCAATTCTGGGAATTCTATAAAAAAGCCGCCCAAAATGGTGAATGTGAATTCTTCAATGAGGATATGACTGAATCTACCATCAATTCCGAAGCGTGTGTCTCGACATTAGAGACGATGGTCAGCTTTATGACCAGTGGTTATATGCCCACCGCCGCCCAACTGTCTGGCGTGTCTGATTCTGAATTATTCATCAGTGGCAAATTGGGCATGTTGGTGACAGGTATTTGGATGTTTGGCGCGTTTGCCGATGTCGATTTTGCGTGGGATATCGAACTTGAACCTGCGATTAACCAAAAAGCACATCACTTCTTTGCCAACGGCGTGGCTGTATCTGCGACCACCAGCAACCCCGAAGCTGCGGCGTTGTGGGCAGAATTCTTGACCGCCAGTGAAACCGCTGCCACTGTCCGCGTTGAGAGTGGTTGGGAATTGCCCGCGCTCAACCAACCTGAATATTTTGAAGCCTATTTAACCCAAACCCCACCCGCCAATCGTGCCGCGGTGTTCATGGCACTCGAAAGCCCCGTCACCCCACCCGTGATTGAACGTCAAAACGAGATGCAAGATGCCATTAATGCCCTCCTGACGCAAGTGGTGGATGGTGAAATCAGCGCCCAAGAAGCACTCGACCAAGCCAAAGAAATCCTCGACGGGTTGATTCAATAGTCAATAAGGATATTGCGGTGGACGACATACGCGCTACGCGCTAGTCGTCCATTACACTTAGCCTCGTTTTGAAGGGTGTAATGGCTGACTAGAGGCTTTAGCCTCGTATGTCAGCCACAAGATGACATACGCGCTACGCGATTAATCGCGTCCGTGTATATCGAATAAAAATGATATAGGGACGATATACGCGC